>DDVW01000024.1:65620-105719 GCA_002345545.1 Stenotrophomonas sp. UBA2302
TGGGCGCCGACCGAGCCGCCGGGGGCGGCGAAGCTGATCATCACGTCATCCATGCGCCAGCGTGGCAGGAAGTTGAAATGGACCAGCAGCGCACGCACGTCCGGATCCCACTTGTCCACGTCCTGCACCAGCAGGGTCCAGTCGTGGTCGGGCATGCCGGGGAATTCCTCCTCCTGGAACGGGCCGGTGCGCACCGTCCAGCCGTCGGTGGCGCGATCATGGTTGACGATGCGGGCCAGCGTGCCGTCCTCGCAGGCCAGGCCGGCCAGGTCGTCCGGCGATACGGGCGTCTGGAAGTCCGGGAGCGCGCCACGGATCAGCAGCGGGCGCTTCTGCCAGTAGTCGCGCAGGAAGGTGGCCGGGCTCATGCCCAGCGGCTGGCCCGGCTTGGCCTGGATTTCGATCGGGTAGGTCTTGTGCTTGCGTGCAGCCATGGGGAAATCCTTGCAACGGGTGTGCGGGATACGGGCGCCAGATGCGCCAAGGCCGCTATTGTCTCCTTGTTGGATGCAAACCGCACGGCCGGCGGCGCGACGCGGGTCAGCGTGGCAATAGCGGCAGGCGGGAGCTTTGATCAGATCCAGTGTGGCCCGCGCATGGTGATGGCAGCGGCCCGTGGCCGGAAGCCTGTGCACACCTGCCGTGCAAATCCGCCGGAGTGATTCCTCATCCGCGTCCGGGAGATAATCGGCTCCCGTTGTCCTGCTGGAGATTGTCCGTGCGCCACTTTCTGTTTGCCGGCCTGTTGCTGGCCTGCGCACCGCTGGCAGCGGCCGCCAACTGTCTGCAAGGAGCGGTGTTCGCCGACGCCAACGGCAATGGCCTGCGCGATGCCGGTGAGCAGCCGCTGGCCGGCATCGCGGTATCCGATGGTGAGTACATCGTCCGCACCGGTGCCGATGGCCGTTACCAGCTGCCGGCCTCGACCGGGGCCCCGGTGTTCGTGATCAAACCGGCCGGCTACCGGGTGGCCACACGTGCCGACGGCCTGCCGGACATCTGGCGTGCGGGCACGCAGCCGGGCACACGCAAAGGCTGTCGCAAGTCCAGTGCCGGCGCACAATGCCATCCGTTCGCGCTGGTGCCCGATGGCGATGCACCGGCCAGCTTCCAGACCCTGCTGATGGCCGACAGCCAGACCAGCAACGCGCAGGAAGTGGGGTACTTCGAGCGCGACATCATCGCGCCGTTGCGCGGTAACCATCAGGCCCGGCTCGGCCTGACCCTGGGCGACATCACCAACGATGAGCCAGCGCTGTATCCGGCACTGGTGGCGGCGGTGACCTCGCTGGGCGTGCCGTGGCTGCATGTGCCGGGCAACCATGACATGGACGTGGATGCACGCAGCGACGCCACTTCGCTGGCCAGTTACCACCGCGCACTGGGGCCGGACACCTATGCCTGGGAGGAGCGCTCGATGGTGTTCATCGGGCTGGACGACATCATCGCCCAGCCGGGGCAGACCCCGGCCTATGTGGGCGGCCTGCGCGAGGACCAGTTCGCCTTCCTCGAACGCTATCTGCCGACCGTGCCGGAGGACCGGCTGCTGGTGATCGGCGTGCATATCCCGCTGTTCGACCGCCGTTTCCGTGAGGCCGACCGCACGCGTCTGTTCGCATTGCTGGAAAATCGCGCCAACCGGCTGGTCCTCAGCGGCCACACCCACGAACAGAGCCAGACCTTCTGGGATGCGTCGCGTGGCTGGAACGGCGCCACGCCGCTGCACGAATACAACGTCGGCGCGGCCTGCGGCGCGTTCTGGTCGGGGGTGAAGGATGCGCAGGGCATTCCCGACACCACCATGGCCGATGGCACACCCAACGGCTACGGCCTGCTCAACGTGCAGCCGCAGGGCCGCTACAGCGTGGAGTACCGCGATGCCCGTGGCCCGGCCGAGGAGCAGATCGCACTGCATGCGCCGAAGGTGCTGCGCCATGGTGCCTACCCGGCGTGGGGCGTGTACGCCAACGTGTTCATGGGCTATGACGGCCTGCCCGTGGAATTCCGCGTCGATGACGGCGACTGGCAGCCGATGAAGCGGGTCCAGCAGCCCGATCCGCGCCTGCTGGTGGAGAACATCGCCGACGACCTGGCCACGTCGCTGCGCGGCTACGACCGCTCGCCCGAGGCCACGCCGTCCACCCATCTGTGGCGCGCGGCGCTGCCGACGAAGCTCGAGGAGGGCGAGCACACCGTGGAAGTGCGCACTACCTTGAACGGCAAACCCTACAGCGCCCGCACCACCTATAGGCTGCAGGACGCCATGCCCTGACGCGGCGCGGGTGTCGCCACCGGCCGCACTCCAGCAGCGGTATTCCTGCACAGGGCCATGGCGGCGGGAGTGCTACCGTGGGCGCCTCCTTCACGCGGAAGTTGCCCATGGAAACCGGACACCTGCATCGCGGCCGCCTGATCGACCACCTGCAACTGGTGGTGCGGGATCTGGTGGCCAGCCAGCGCTTCTACACTGCGGTACTGGCTACGCTCGAAGTGCCGATCGGCGGCACCGGCGAGGACTACTTCTGGGCCGACGAACTGTTCGTCTCCAGCGCCGACAGCATCGCCGCGCAGGGCCAGCTCACCGGTCGCCAGCATCTGGCCTTCCAGGCCCGCGACCGGGCGATGGTCGAGGCCTTCCATCGCGCCGCATTGGCAAACGGCGGCCGCGACAACGGTGCCCCCGGCGAGCGGCCGTATCACCCCGGCTACTACGCGGCCTTTGTGCTGGACCCGGACGGCAACAACATCGAGGCGGTGTTCCATGGCGAGGCGCGCCGCAATGTGCCGTCGGTCGAGATCACGTTTTGATAGACGAAGGGCATCGCATGCGGCCGCCAGCCGGGAATGGGCCTTTGCCGCTGTTCAGCGTGCAGCGCATCGATCATGTGGTGTTGCGGGTGGTCGACGTCGAGCGTGCCATCACCTTCTATACACAGGTGCTGGGCTGTGTGGTGGTGCGTCGGCGTGATGACCTGGGGCTGGCGCACCTGCGCGCCGGGGCCTCGATGATCGATCTGGTTGCTGTGGACGGTGTGCTTGGACGCCGTGGTGGCATAGCCGCGGGCAGGGTGGGGCGCAATGTCGACCACCTGTGCCTGCGCATCGAACCGTTCGATCAAGCATGCCTGCGTGCGCATCTGGCCGCGCATGGCGTGGCGGTGGATGGCCCGGTCACGGTCAATTTCGGTGCCGAGGGCGAGGGCCCGTCGCTGTACCTGCGCGATCCCGACGGCAACACCCTGGAGCTGAAAGGCGCCTCCGGCGGCTGAGGCTGCGGCGCGGGCCACCTGCATGGGCGGATGGGATTGCCGGGTGGCGATGATGCATCCGCCAGTGCCGCGCAGGGGTTGCGACCATTCCAATGGATGCCGTACACACACAAACGGCGCCTTCACGGCGCCGTTTACGGGATCGGGCGGTTGTGGGCCGGATCAGAACTTGGCGTTGAACTCGGCGGCGTAGCCGGTGTTGACGATGACCTTCTGCAGCGCCTCGCACACCTTGATGTTGCCGGCGACGATCTGCTGGGTCTCGGGGCCGCGCGAATCCATGCGGTCCGGGGTCGAACCACGATAGGTGCAGACCTTGCCGCCGGCCTCGCGCACCAGCAGCACGCCGGCGGCGATGTCCCAGGCCTTCACGCCGGCCTCGAAATAGGCGTCGGCACGTCCGCAGGCGACATAGGCCAGGTCCAGTGCGGCCGAGCCGGTGCGGCGCACGTCCTCGGCCTGCACCAGCAGCGTGTCGACGGTCTTGAGCTGGGCGCTGGCGCGGCTGCGTTCGCGCGGGGCGAAGCCGGTGTGGATCATCGTGCCTTCCAGATCCTTGCGCTCGGCCACGCGGATACGGCGGTCGTTGAGCACGGCGCCGTTGCCGCGGCTGGCGGTGAACAGCTCGTTGCGCAGCGGATCGAAGATCACCGCGTCGATCGGCTCGCCGTTCTCGACCAGGGCGATGGAGACGCAGTAGTGCGGGAAGCCGCGCAGGTAGTTGCTGGTGCCATCGAGCGGGTCGATCACCCACATGAAGCGATTGACGCCCTGCAGGCCGCCTTCCTCACCGAAGATGCCGTAGTCGGGATAGGCGCGCTTGAGTTCCTTGACGATGACCTTTTCCGCATCGCCGTCGACTTCACTGGCGTAATCCATCCGGCTCTTCTGCACCACGTTCAGGGCTTCAAGCTTGTTGATGTTGCGGAGCAGGACGTTGCCGGCGAGGCGGGCGGCCTTGACCATGACGGTGACGGCGGGTTTCTGCATGGCGAAAGGCTCCCGTGAAGGCAGAGATCGGATTGGCGGGGGAAAAGAGCGGGTCGGCGCAAAGGCCGTCGCGCAGTTTACCATCTACAGCTGTCTGGCTCCTGATTTTTTCAAATATCCATGTCTGTTTCTGCCCATATCCGTTTTGTCCTCGTCGGCACCCAGCATCCTGGCAACATCGGCGCGGCTGCGCGGGCGCTGAAAACCATGGGCCTGGCGCGGCTGGTGCTGGTCGCGCCCGAGAAGCCGCTGGACGAGGTGGCCTTCCGCCGCTCGGCGGGGGCGGAGGATGTGCTGGGCGATGCGCCGGTGTTCGCCACCCTGGCAGAAGCGGTGGCCGACTGCCGGCTGGTGCTGGGCTGCACCGCGCGCTCGCGGCGGGTGCAGCTGGAGGAGCTGCTGCCGGAGGCCGGTGGCCAGCGTGCCGTTGCCAAGGCCGTCGAGCCGGCCGAGGTTGCTTTCGTCTTCGGGCGGGAACGCACCGGGCTGACCAATGATGAGCTGCAGCTGTGTCATGCGGCAGTGCATATTCCTTCCGATCCGGAATTCAGCTCCTTGAATCTGGCGGCGGCCGTGCAGGTGCTCGCCTATGAGGTACGCATGGCAGCGCTGGAGCGGGAGCAGGCGGCGCCGGTGACCGCAGCGCCGGTCCATGATGATGAGATGCCGGCGAGCCATGCCCAGGTGGAAGGCCTGTTCGGGCAGCTGGGCGACACCCTGGACCAGATCGATTTCCACAAGGGCCGCGCTCCGGAATCGGCGATGCGCAAGCTGCGCCGGCTGTTCATGAAGGCGCAACTGAGCGAGCACGAGGTGCGCCTTTTGCGCGGCATCCTGTCCGATGCCCAGCGCATGGCCAGACTGGCCAATGAGGGGCGCAATTGAGGCAGCCTCATGCCTCCGGATTTCCGGTACGCTTGAGCGCGATCAGCTGGGGGAGTTGAGGTCTTGCGACTGTGGCAATGGCTCTGGGGAGCCGCACTGGCGTTTGTTGCGGTGATGCCGGCGGCCGGCGAGGCGGTCGAGCGCTCGGTGCTGGTACTGGGACGGATCAGCGATGATCCGCAGGCCCATTACGAGCAGTTGAAGCCGCTGCTGGACTATGTCGTTCCCCGGATGCGGGATGTCGGCATCGCCGAGGGGCGCATCCTGATGGCCAAGGATCCGCAGCAGATGGCCAGCTACCTGCGGCGCGGTCGGGTCGACTGGGTCACTGAAACCTCAGGCACCGGCATGGCGCTGGAGCAGCGCAGCGGGGCGAGGCCGCTGTTGCTGACCGAGCGCAATGGCGTGCGTACCTATGAGAGCCTGTTTTTCGTACGTCGTGACAGCCCGATCAACACGCTCGCAGACCTCAAGGGGCAGACGCTGGCGCTGCAGAGCGTGGCGTCCACCAGTGCCTATCTGGTGCCGGCGATGACCCTGCTGGAGCAGGGCATCCGGCCGGAAATCCTGCTCTCGCCGCTGGATACGCCTGCCGCCGATGCGGTGGGTTATGTGTTCGCCCGCTCGGAACTGAATATTTCCACCTACGTGCACAAGCGGCTGGTCGATGCCGGAGCGGTCAGCAGCCTTGACTGGGAGGATGTCCGTGCCATGCCCCCCGCGTTCCGCAGAGATCTGCGCGTGATCCACCGCAGCGAGCCGGTGCCACGGGCGCTGGAAATGGTGCGGGGCGACCTCCCCGCGCCGGTACGGCGGCGACTGCAGGAGGTGTTGCTGGAAGCCAGCCGGGACCCCTTGGCGGCACCGGCCCTGCGCAAGTTCTTCGGTACCACCGGCTTCCATGTCGTCGACCCTGCCAGCCACCAGAGGTTGGCGCGGCTGCGCGCCGGGCTGGTGCGCGTGCGCCTGGAGGTGGAATGAAGCGGATCGGTCTCGGGCTGCAGGCCCGCTTCCTGCTGGCGATGGCCAGGGCGCTGCTGGTGGTCGGCGCCATCGTGGCCTTGTTGCTGGCACGGCAGGCGTTGAACCAGCGCGAAGTACTGCGGGTCAGTGGTGCGGTGGTATCGCAGGTGTTCGACCAGCGGTTGCGTGACCAGGGCATATCCCTGGCTGAATCCCTGGCCGATACGCTGGTCAACCCACTGTATTACTCGGACCTGGATGCGATCGGCGCGCTGGTGCGCAACACCGTGAGCCAGGAGGCGATCAGCTACATCCTCGTGCATGACCCGGAAGGGCGGCTGATTCACGACGGCACGATGGAAGTGGCCGGCTACGGGCGGCAGATGCAGGACCCGCTGGCGCCCGGGGCGATTCACGCGGTCAAACAGCTGGTACAGGGCTCTCCCGCGGTATTGGAGGTGGATCAGCCGATCGTTATAGGCGGGCAGCGCATCGGCGGCGTGCGGGTGGGCATGAACCTGATGCCGGTGCTCGCCAAGGAGGCCGAGGCGATGCAGCTGCTCAAGCAGCGCATGCGCGACAGCGAACGGCGGCAGCTGGGCTGGGTGCTGCTGCTGCTGTTTGCGCTGGTCGGCTTCGCCTGCGCGATGGGGCTGTACGTGCAGCGCACACTGGTGCGCCCGATCCGCTGGCTTGGCCATGCCGCGCGCCGGATCGAGCAGGGCGACTACCAGCTCGAGACCCAGGGAATGCGGCTGGGCGGTGAGCTGGGCGAGTTGATGCAGACCTTCGAACGGATGAGCCGGAGCATTGCCCGGCATGACCGGGAGGTGCGGCAGATGGCCTATACCGACGCACTGACCGGCCTGACCAACCGGCTGGCGTTCCGCGAGGCGCTGGATCACCGCCTGCAGGGCGCGCGCGCCTCCGGCGGCGGCTTGGCGCTGCTGTTCATCGATATCGATGAATTCAAGCGGGTCAACGACACCCTCGGGCACGAGGCCGGTGACGAGGCGCTGCTGCAGTTCGCACAGCGGATCGCGGTGGCGGTGGAGCAGGAGGGCGATGACGATACCCTGCTGGCGCGCTTCGGTGGCGACGAGTTCGTGCTGCTCGTCGGCGATGGCCGCGACCAGGCCAGCAACACCGCTGCGCGGCTGGCCGAACGGCTGGTGCAGGACCTTGCCGCGGCGCTGGAAGTGCAGGGGCGCGAGATTTTCCTTGGCAGCTCGATCGGCATCACCCTGTTCCCGGAAGATGCCGGGGACGCCACGGTGCTGCTCAAGAACGGCGACATCGCCATGTACCAGGCCAAGATGGCCGGCAAGAACTGCTTCCGCTACTACAGCCGGGCGATGGACCACGCGGTGGAGCGGCGCCTGCACCTGGAGCAGGAGCTGCGTGGCGCCTGGGAGCGCGGTGAGTTGCGGCTGGTCTACCAGCCCGTTTTCCGCACCCGCGACCGTGTCCTGGTCGGCGTGGAAACCCTGCTGCGCTGGGAGCATCCGGTACTGGGAGCGATCCCGCCGCCGGTCTTCATCGACGTGGCCGAGCAGAGCGGCCTGATCCAGATGCTCGGCCCCAAGGTGCTGCATGCGGCCTGCCATCAGGCCCGCCAGTGGCCGCGCAACATCATCGGCGAGGAACTGTTCGTCTCGGTCAACGTATCGCCGCGACAGCTGCGCAATGGCGATCTGGTCGGCGAGGTCGCCAGTTGCCTGCACACCTCGGGACTGGCTGCGTCACGCCTGCATCTGGAGCTGACCGAAACCGCCGTGATCGGCGATGAGATGCTGGCCGCCTCCCTGCTGGAAAAGCTGCATCGCACCGGCATCAAGGTCTGGCTGGATGATTTCGGTACCGGCTTCTCCGGCCTGAGCCATCTGCGGCAGGTGCCGGTGGACGGGGTCAAGATCGACAAGAGCTTCATCTCCGACCTGCAACGCGATCCCGATGACCTGGCGCTGACGTCGGCGATCATCGCCATGGCCCATGCGCTGGGCATCACCGTCGTGGCCGAAGGGGTCGAGCAGCGGGCCCAGTTCGAACTGCTCGAGCAGCGCGGCTGCGATCTGGTGCAGGGTTACTGGCTCAGTCGTCCGCTGGAGTCGGAGGATCTGGTGCGTCTGCTGGAAGGTGCCAGGACCGTGGTGCCGGATTGATCAGAGCGGGCGTTTGCTGCTGTCGCCGGGCAGCTCGCGCACCAGTTTCGGCACCAGGTAACCCGACAGCCGCGCCATCAGTCCGGCATGCAATGCCAGGGCCTGCTCGTCGCTGACCTCGAAGTGGGCCACGCCCTGCACCCGGTCCAGCTGGTGCAGGTAGTACGGCAGCACGCCAGCGGCGAAGCTGCGCTCGCTCAGGGCGGCCAGGGCATCCAGGTCGTCGTTGACCCCGCGCAGCAGCACGGCCTGGTTGAGCAGCTGCGCGCCACTGGTGCGCAGGCGGGACAGGGCGACATCCACCTCGGTATCGAATTCGTTGGCATGGTTGGCATGGATCACGAAGGCCACCGGCCACGGCAGGCTTTCCAGCCACTGCAGCAGTTCATCATCGACCCGCTGCGGCAGCACCACCGGCAGGCGGCTGTGGATGCGCAGGCGCCTGATGTGGGGAATGTCGTGCAGCGCCGCCGTCAGCTCGGCCAGCTTCGGGGTGGCCAGCGACAGCGGGTCGCCGCCGGAAAGAATGACCTCGTCGATGCCCGGATCGGCGGCAATGGCCGCGACCGCATCTTCCCAGGCATTGCGCGCGGCATTTTCGCCGGCATAGTCGAAATGACGGCGGAAGCAGTAGCGGCAGTGGATCGCGCAGCTGCCGGTGGTGACCAGCAGGGCGCGGCCGCGGTATTTCTGGATGACGCCGGTGGCTTTCTTGGCCGGGCCATCGCCGACCGCGTCGAAGCTGAAGCCGGGAACGATGCGCATCTCCGCATCCACAGGCAGCACCTGCCGCAAAAGCGGGTCGCTGGCATCGCCATGGCGCATCCGCGACACGAAGCTGTGCGGCACCCGCAGCGGAAACTGCGCCAGCGCCTCCGCGGACACTCCCAGTGCCGAAGGCGTCAGCCCCAGCAGGCCCAGCAGTTCCGCCGGATCGCGTATCGCCTGCCGCCAGTGCTCCTGCCAGCGGGCAAGCGGCAGGGGAGTGATGGCTTTTTCTGGAGTGCGGGCGCGGGCTGCGGTTATCATTGGCGGTCAGGAAACAGGTGCCCGGACTTGCGGCGGGCGCTCCATTCTAATCCAGCCGGTCGCGTTCCGCGGCGGTTCCGCTTTTACCCAGGAGTTTCTGTATGGCCACTTACGGCATGAATGACGTCAAGAACGGGATGAAGATCCTGGTCAACAACGAACCGGCGGTCATCACCGACACCGAATACGTCAAGCCGGGCAAGGGCCAGGCCTTCACCCGCGTCAAGTACCGCCTGATCCGCTCCGGCCGCGTGCAGGAAATCACCATGAAGGCGACCGACGATCTGGAAGCGGCCGATGTGGTCGATACCGACATGCGCTACCTGTACAGCGACGGCGAGTACTGGCACTTCATGGATCCGGAAAGCTTCGAGCAGGTGCAGGCCGACAAGGCCGGCATGGGCGGCGCCGAGAAGTGGCTCAAGGGCGAAGAAGACTGTGTGGTCACGCTGTTCAACGGCCAGCCGATCTTCGTGCAGCCGCCGAACTTCGTCGAACTGAAGATCACCGAAACCGACCCGGGCGTGCGCGGTGACACCTCCGGTGGTGGCGGCAAGCCGGCCACGCTGGAAACCGGTGCGGTGGTGCGCGTGCCGCTGTTCGTCAACCAGGACGAAGTCATCAAGGTCGATACGCGTTCGGGCGAATACTCCGCGCGCGTCAAGTAAGCAGCACGATGTGGGCGCCGCCTCCTTCACCAGCAACCGCCGGTTGCCGGTGTGGGGAACGCGGCGCCTACTTGCATCCGGCGTCTGCCGGAAACTGCTCTGCAGGTGATGGTGATGAGCGTGAGTGAAGTGCAACCCCTGGCGTGTGATCTGCTGATCGAAGCCGGTTACGTGGTACCGGTCGAGCCGCACGCGGTGGTGCTGGAAGACCATGCCGTGGCGGTGACCGATGGCGTGATCGTGGCGATCCTGCCGCGTGCCGAAGCGCGCCGGCGATTCAATGCCAAAGCGGTGGTGTCGCGCCCGGAAGCGGCGCTGATTCCCGGGCTGGTCAACGCGCACACCCACAACCCGATGACGTTGCTGCGTGGCATCGCCGACGACCTGCCACTGATGACCTGGCTGCGTGAGCACATCTGGCCGGTGGAAGCGGCGGTGATCGGCCCGGAGTTCGTCGCCGATGGCACCACCCTGGCCATCGCCGAGATGCTGCGCGGTGGCACCACCTGCGCCAACGAGAACTATTTCTTCGCCGATGTGCAGGCCGCCGTGTACAAGCAGCACGGCTTCCGCGCGCTGGTCGGTTCGGTGATCATCGATTTCCCCAGTGCCTGGGCGAAAAGCGACGACGAATACTTCGCTCGCGCCACCGAACTGCATGATCAGTGGCGTGGCGATGCGCTGATCGGTACCGCGTTCGCGCCGCATGCGCCGTACACGGTGAGTGATGCCAATTTCGAGCGGGTGCGGATGCTGTCCGACCAGCTCGATATTCCGGTACACCTGCACACGCATGAGACCGCGCAGGAGATCGAGGATTCGATCAGGCTGCATGGCCAGCGCCCACTGGCGCGGCTGGACCGGTTGGGGCTGGTCAACGACCGCCTGATCGCGGTGCACATGACCCAGCTCACCGAGGCTGAAATCCACCTGTGCGCCGAGCGCGGCGTCAGCGTGGTGCATTGCCCGGAATCGAACCTGAAACTGGCCTCGGGTTTCTGCCCGGCGTGCGCGCTGGTGAAGGCCGGCGTCAACCTGGCCATCGGTACCGACGGCTGTGCCAGCAACAACGACCTGGACATGTTCAGCGAGAACCGCACCGCGGCCATCCTCGCCAAGGCCGTGGCCAACGACGCCACCGCGCTGGATGCGGCGACCACGCTGCGCGCGGCCACGCTGGGCGGCGCACGCGCGCTGGGTTTCGGCGACCGCATCGGCTCCATCGAGGTCGGCAAGCAGGCCGATCTGGCCTGCGTGGACCTGTCCGCACTGGAAACCCAGCCGTTGCACCATGTGCTGTCGCAGCTGGTCTACGCCGCCGGCCGCCACCAGGTCAGCGATGTCTGGATCGCCGGCCAGCCCAAGCTGGTACAGCGCCAACTGGTCGACATGGATGTTGCGGCGATCACCGCCAATGCGCGCCAGTGGCGCGACCGCATCCGATCCATCCGCGCCTGAGCGCGGCGGCTTCACGAGGACATTGAAATGACCGCAACCCCGACATCCACCAATTTCGATCAGGCCGAACTGGACAAGTTCGCCGCGCTGGCCACCCGCTGGTGGGACGCCGATGGCCCGCAGAAGCCGCTGCACGCGCTCAACCCGGTGCGGCTGAAATACGTGTCCGACCGCGCCCCGCTGCGCGGTGCAAAGGTGCTGGACATCGGTTGCGGCGGCGGCCTGCTCAGCGAAGCGCTGGCAAAAGAGGGCGCGAATGTCACCGCGATCGACCTGGCGCCGGAACTGGTCAAGGTTGCGCGACTGCATGGCCTGGAATCGGGCGTGCAGGTCGACTATCGGGTGCAGGCCGCCGAGGATCTGGCCGCCGAGCAGCCGGGCAGCTTCGACGTGGTGACCTGCATGGAGATGCTCGAGCACGTGCCGGACCCGGGCGCGATCATCGCCGCCTGCCATCGCCTGCTATGTCCGGGCGGCAAACTGTTCCTGTCCACGATCAACCGCACCCCGGCCGCATTCGCGGTGGCCATTGTCGGTGCCGAGTACATCGCGCGGCTGTTGCCCAAGGGCACGCACCACTATCAGGAATTCATCAAGCCGGCCGAGCTGGGCGCGTGGCTGCGCCAGGCCGACCTGTCGCTGCAGGACGTCAGCGGCATGGCCTACGAGCCGTGGCGCAACCGCGCCCGTCTGAGCAGCCGCACCGACATCAACTACCTGGCCTACGCGGTCAAGCCGGAACAGGCATGACCTCCGCGTCATTCCCGGCGGCAGTGCTGTTCGATCTGGATGGCACCTTGCTCGACAGCGCGCCGGATTTCGTCGCCACCGCCAACCGTATGCGCGAGGCGCGGCAGATGCCGCCGGTGGATGCGGAGCAGCTGCGGGCGGTGGTGTCCAAGGGCTCGCGGGCGATGCTGGAAGTGGCCTTCCCGCAGATGGCCGAGAGCGAGCGGCATGCGCTGATTCCGGAATTCCTGGGCATCTATGAGTCGTTGATCGGCCAGCACGCGTGCCTGTTCGACGGTATCGAGACGATGCTTGCGGCGTTGGAGCAGGCCGGCGCGCGCTGGGGCATTGTCACCAACAAGCCCGAGTATCTGGCGCGGCTGATCGTGCCGCAGCTGGGCTGGGAGCAGCGCTGTGCGGTGCTGATCGGCGGCGACACGCTGGCCGAGCGCAAACCGCATCCGTTGCCGTTGCAGGTGGCGGCGCAGCGGATCGGCATGGCGGCGGCCAGCTGTGTCTATGTCGGCGATGACGAGCGCGACATCATTGCCGCACGGGCCGCCGGCATGCCCTCGGTGGCCGCTCTGTGGGGTTACCGTCTGGACGGCGATGATCCGGCCACGTGGGAGGCGAGCCGCATCTGTGCGCTGCCGCACGAACTTTGGCAGGCCGCTGCGTGGCCGACCGCCCATCTGGCTTCGGCCTGATCCAATCATTCGAGGTATGACGTGAGTAGTGCGCTGGACAGCTTCCTGGACAAATGGCGTGCGCGCTGGCCGGAATGGGCCTTCGTGGAGCGGTTTGTCGACGAGGCCGATCGTATCCGTGCGGTGGCGTGGTTCGCGCTGCTGCAGGAGTTCGATGACATGCTCAATGCCAGCGGCGACACCACGCCGCAGGATGCCAAGCTGGCCTGGTGGGGCGAGGAACTGCGCAGCTGGGTCGGGCAACGCTCGCGCCATCCGCTGGGCCGGGTACTGGAGCCGGTGCGTGCGCCTTGGGCGCAGCTGGCCGATGCCTTGCCCGATCTGATCGATGCGCGTGGGCAGGTGGCGGATGCCGCGCAGGCGCGCAAAGTATTGGCGCAATACGCGGCAGCCGTCGTGGCGGTGGAAGCCGTGATGTTCAACGGCAAGCCATCATCGCCGGACGCTGTCGATGCGGTGACCACGCAGATGCTGGCACTGCGCGTACAGGAGTCGGGTGCAGTGGCGGTGCCGCAGGCCTTCGACAGCGAGCAGGCGTGGGACAAAGCCTTGCAGGCAGCCTGGCCATCGAGGGTGGCCGGCCCGCGTCCGCGCCGTCTGTATTCGGTACTGGCACGTGGCCGCTTGCAGGCGCGGCTGAAGGGCGGAGAATACCAGCCCAGCCCGGCGGGTCTGTTGTGGCGCAGCTGGTGGGCGGCGCGAGGCTGAGACATCAACAAGCCGTGCAGCTTCAATCCCTTCTCCCGTGTGCGGGTGATGAGTCCGTCCCTGCGAAGGCGGGGATGTCTGAAGAAAGGATGAGGAGCGTGCTGAACGGTTGATTGGCGTGCTTCGCGGCTTACGCCGCTCCTGCAGGTAGAGCCGCGCCATGTTCGGCTGCGGCTTTGCCGGGGAAGCCCTTGCCGGGCATGGATCGGCACGGCGGGTTCTAGTTGCCGCGCTCCAATACCAGCAGCGGATCGATACGCACATCGAACCAGTTCATGCCCCAGTGCAGGTGCGGCCCGGTTGCACGACCCGTCGCACCGACCGCGGCAATCGTCTGCCCCTGTTCGATGCGCTCGCCCACCTTCACGTCGATCCGCGACAGGTGCAGGAAATTGGAGCTGATGCCGAAGCCGTGGTCGAGCACCAGCGTGCCGCCGGTCAGGTACAGGTCAGGGTTGGCGAAGGTGACGATGCCGGCAGCTGGTGCTTTCACCGGTGTGCCGGTTGGCACCGCGATATCCATGCCGGAATGACCGCTGCCGGGCTGCCCGTTGTAGACGCGGGCATTGCCGAAACGGCCGCTGATACGACCCTGCACCGGCCACAGGAAGGTCTGGGTGAAGTCGGTACGGGCGTCGTCGCGCTTGCGCGATTCGGTCACCTGCGCCTGCTCGCGCTTGATCCGCTCGGCGATGGCGGGTGGCGGATTCACCGTCTTCGGTGGCACGCCGTTGACCCGCTCCACCGGCCAGTCGCGCGCGCTGACCGTGATGCTGGCGGTCTCGCTGCTGCCATCCGGACGGCGCACCTGGACCTGTAGCGGGCCTTTCTCGTCGCGGCCGATGCCGAACACCACGCTGCCATAGTTGCTGACCCGCAGCTCGCGGCCGGCATAGCGCACGCTGCTGCCGGCCGGCACCTTGCCGATCACCATCGCGCCCTGCGAGGCGCTGGCCGGGAACACCACGCGGTTGTCGAGCAGATCGCCAATGCCGTCCTGTGCGTGCACGGACGGGGTGGGAAACAAGGGCGCGGCCAGCAGCAGCGCCCCGAGCAGGAGGGACGAACGCATCAGCGGTCGTAGGTCATGCGCTGGCCGGCCGGTGCGCCCACCAGCTTGCTGCCGTCCCACACCAGTTGGCCGTTGACCCAGGTGGCGGCGATGCGCGAGCGGAAGGTGGTGCCCTCGAACGGCGACCAGCCGCACTTGGACAGCACGTCCTCGCGCTTGACCGTGAACGGCACGTCCTCCACCAGCACCAGGTCGGCGAAATAGCCTTCGCGCAGGAAGCCGCGCTGCTCCACGTCGAACAGCTGCGCCGGCGCATGGGCAAATTTCTGCACCACCTGCTCGCGGGTCAGCTTGCCTTCGTGCACGCGCTCCAGCGCGGCGACCAGCGCGTACTGCACCAGCGGCAGGCCGGAAGGGGCCTGTGCGTAGGGCTTCTGCTTCTCTTCCCAGGTGTGCGGGGCGTGGTCGGTGGCCAGCACGTCAAGCACGTCGTCGGCCAGCGCGGCGGTGATCGCCTCGCGGTCGGCCACGTCCTTGATCGCCGGGTTGCACTTGATCAGGTTGCCCTTGGTCGCGTAGTCCGGGCGGGCGAAGTGCAGGAAGTGCACGCAGGTCTCGGCGGTGATCTGTTTGCGGCTGCCGTCGGCGCGGATCAGCGGACCCTTTTCGAACAGCGCCAGCTCATCGGCGGTGGAAATGTGCAGCACGTGCAGACGGGTGCCGTGCTTGCGCGCCAGCGAGATCGCCAGCCGGGTCGACTTGATGCAGGCTTCGCGCGAACGGATGTCCGGGTGCATCTCCGGGGTCAGCGCGTCGCCGTACTTTTCCTGGAAGGCCTTCAGGTTGGCATCGATCATCGGCGTGTCTTCGCAGTGCGTGATGATCGGGGTCGGGCAGTCGCGGAAGATCGCGTCCAGGGTTTCCGGGTTGTCCACCAGCATGTTGCCGGTGGAGGCGCCCATGAACACCTTCACACCCGGCGCCTTCTTCGGGTCGAGTACACGGATCGCTTCCAGGTTGTCGTTGCTGGCACCGTGGTAGAAGCCGTAGTTGGCCCAGGCACGGCCCTTGGCCGACTCGTACTTGGCTTCAAGCGCGGCCGAGTCCAGCGTCGGCGGGTTGGTGTTGGGCATGTCCATGAAGCTGGTCAGGCCGCCGGCCACCGCCGCGGCCGATTCGGTGGCGATGTCGCCCTTGTGGGTCAGCCCGGGTTCGCGGAAGTGCACCTGGTCGTCGATCATTCCCGGCAGCAGCCAGCGCCCGGCCGCATCCACCACTTCCTCACCCTCGCGTGCGGTCAACCCGCTGCCGATCTGCGCGATGCGACCGTTCTCGATCCGCAGGTCGCCGTCGAAGGTGCGGCCTTCGTTGACCATGCGGGCGTTGGTGATGAGCGTGGAGGACATGTCAGTGTTTTCCTGTGCAACGGCAAGAGGGGGAGTCGGCGCGCTTGGGGACCGGGTCGAGGCCGCCCGGATGGAACGGCTGGCAGCGGCCCAGCCGTAGCAGCGTAAGCCAGCAGCCACGCAGCGGGCCGTGTACGCGGATGGCTTCCATCCCGTATTCAGAGCAGCTGGGGACAAAACGGCAGCGCGGCCCGAGCAGCGGGCTGATGAAGCGCTTGTACAGGCGCAGTACGGCAATGAGGAGGCGGCCGATCACCCATCCATGATATGCCAGTTGGCATTGCCGGGTGTTTTGTCGCACGATGCCCGGAAGGTGTTGCCGGAGGCAGAGCTGCCGCCGGCACCCGCCAGTCACGACCGAGGTGGCTGGTCACGTTCCGAACTGCGCGAGACGGTCCGGTGACGCCACCGGGCTGTATGGGCATACGCCGGACATCCGTTCATCCTGGGCGGGCTGGCGTGGTTGCTGCTGCTGGTCGGGTAGGCTATAAAGGCCCGCTTTCCCGGGCCCCGGGGGAAACAAGGAAGAGCGTTTCGTGGCTGCTAAAAAAACTGCAAAAAAGGCCGTCAAGGCCGCCAAGAAAACCGCCAAGCCTGCAGTAACCAAGGCGGTGTCCAAGCCGGCTGTGAAGAAACCGGCGGCCAAGCCTGCGGTCAAGAAGGCAGCCGTCAAGAAGGCCGCTGTGAAGAAGGCAGTTGCCAAGAAGGCGGTTGTCAAGAAGGCAGTGGCGAAGAAAGTGGTGGCGAAGAAAGCCGCTCCTGCCAAGGCGCCAGTGAAAAAGACTGCCGCCAAAGCGGCACCTGCCAAGAAAACCGCTGCCAAGAAGGCGGCGGTGGAAAAGATCGTCAAGAAGGCCGTCAAGAAAATTGCCGCGCCGGTCAAGAAGACGCCCAAGCCCGCACCGGCAGCCGTTGCCAAGAAGAAGCCTGCCAAGCCTGCCGTGGCCAAGGCAGTGAAAACCGCCGCCACCAAGTCCGCGGCCAAGTCCGTACCGAAGCCGGTGTCCGCACCAGCTCCGGCCAAGTCTGTCACGGTCAACGTCGCCAAGACGGTCGCCGCACCGGCCTCCAAGCCGGCCGCTGCCAAGTCGTCACCGGCATCCAAGACCCCGCAATCCAAGAATCCCGTGTCTGCACCGAAATCCCCTGCAAAAACATCCGTGAAGTCCCCCGCAAAGGCGGCCACCAAATCCGCCGCCCCGACCGCCGTCCGTCCGGTCGGAAAAGTCGCCGTGGCGGTGACCGCGCGTTCGAACGCACCGGCTCCGCGCAGCAAGTACAAGGTGGTGGAATACAAGATCGACGAAGCCACCGGTCGCCCGATCCTGCCGGAGGGCTACAAGCCGTCGGCCGATGAGGAATATATGAATGCGTTGCAGCAGGAGTACTTCCGCCAGCGGCTGCAGGAGTGGCGCGCCGATCTGGTCGAAGAGTCCAAGCAGACCATCGAGAACCTGCGCGAGGAAGTACGTGATATCGGCGATGAGGCCGAGCGTGCGACCCGTGAAACCGAGAACTCGCTGGAACTGCGTACGCGTGATCGTTATCGCAAGCTGATCGGCAAGATCGACAGCACGCTCAAGCGCGTGGAGGCCGGTGATTACGGCTATTGCGTGGATACGGGCGAAGAGATCGGTCTGGACCGGCTGGAGGCCCGCCTCACCGCCGAGCGCACGATCGACGCGCAGGAGCGCTGGGAGCACCTGCAGAAGCAGCAGGGCGACTGAGTCCGCTGCCGTTGCAATCCCCTTGGAAACCCCGCTCCGGCGGGGTTTCCTGTTTGCAGGAGAGGGCATGTCTGGCGTTGAAATCCATATGCGGCGCGCGCTGGCGCTGGCGCGCGAAAACATCGCAGGCGGTGGTCGTCCGTTTGCCGTGGCACTGGTCAGGGGGGGGGGCGGGTGCGTCCGGCCCGCAGTGGAATCCTGGGCTATTGCAGATCGCGCAGGTTCAGTCGCCGCAGCAGTGGTGCCTTCCAGGCGGTGATACCAGCCACCCCCAGTACCGCGAAGCCGCCGATGACCACCGCCGGCACCAGGCCAAGCAGCCGCGCCATGCTGCCACCGTAGAAGGCGCCCAGCTCGTTGGAGGAACTGATGAAGATGCCGTTGATCGACGAAACCCGGCCGCGCATCTCATCCGGTGTCGCCAGTTGCAGGATGGTGGAGCGCACCACCACCGATACCCCGTCGCAGGCACCGTAGAACAGCAGGATCATCGCCGACAGCCAGAAGTGGCGCGACAGCCCGAAGCCGATCACGCACAGGCCGAAGCCGGCCACTGCCAGCAGTAGTGTGCGCCCGGCATTGCGATGCAGCGGATGCCGGGCCAGCCACAGGCCCACGCAGATCGAGCCCAGTGCCGGTGCCGCGCGCAGGATGCCCAGTCCTTCCGGGCCGTGCAGCAGGATGTCGTGGATGAAGGCCGGCAGCATCGCCACCACGCCACCGAGCAGTACCGAGAACATGTCCAGCGCCATCGCCCCAAGCATGATCTGGTTGGAGAGCACGAAGCGCGCCCCTTCGGCGATGCTGGAAAAAATCGGGGCGCGGGTGGCAGGCGGCGGTGGTTCCTCGACCTTCAGTCGCGCCAGTGCCGCCAAGGCGATGGCGGCCATCACCGCGGCCACCGCATAGGCCAGGCCCTTGCTGCCCCAGCCGACCAGCGCGCCGCCCAGTGCCGGGCCGATCACCATGCCGGCCTGGAACACCACGCTGCCAAGGCCGGCGCCGTGTGCGAACTGCGAGCGCTGCAGCACCCGCGCGAACAGTGCGTTGTAGATCGGTGACAGGAAGGCGCGGACCATGCCGGTCAGCGCGATGGCCGCGTAGATCGGCCACACGCCTTTGAACGGCAGCCAGCCCAGGGCCACCGCGCACAGGATGACGGCCGTGAGGATCAGTCCCGCAATGGCCACCATGCCCAGCCGGCGCCGCGGCAGATGGTCCACCAGATAGCCGGCAAACGGCGCCACACAGAAGAACGGCAGCACCTCGGCCAGCCCGATCAGCCCCAGCGAGAACGGATTGCGGGTGATTTCGTAGATGTGCCAGCCCACCGTGACCGCGACGATCTGGTAGGACAGCATCGAGGCGATGCGGTACAGCAGCAGGTGGGCAAAGCCCGGTTGGCGCAGGATTGCGCCGGTGCTGCTGTCCGCGGCGGTGGCCATTACCGCTGCGCTTGGGCGGTGTCGCGGATGAAGGCGAGCATCGCCGCCAGCCCGTTGCTGCGGGTGGGCGAGAGGTGCTTGGCCAGGCCGATGGCGGCCACGTAATCCGGCTCGGTGGCCAGGATTTCGGCGGCGGAACGGCCCGAGTAGACGCGCAGCGCCAGGTAGATCAGGCCCGAGACGATGGCCGAATCACTGATCGCGTGGAACACCAGCTTGCCGGCATCGCCTTCGGGCACGATCCACACCATCGACTGGCAGCCGTGCAGGCGGTGTTCTTCGGTTTTCCACGCATCCGGGAAGGTGGGCAACTTGCGGCCGAGGTCGATCAGGTACTGGTAGCGTTCGGACCAGTCGCCGAAGAAGTAGAACTCTTCGGCAATGGCGGCCTGCGCCTCGGCGGCGGTGGGTTCGAGCGGGAACGGGGAATTGGTCACAACAGTCTCTGGCAGTGGGGCGTGGTCGGCGGCATCGCTCGCCTGTCACGGTGGATCAGGCGTGCTTGCGCACCCAGCGCACACCTTGCGGGGTGTCTTCCAGCACGACGTTCTCGGCGGCGAGCTGGTCACGGATGGCGTCGGCGCGGGCGAAGTCACGCGCCTGTTTGGCGGCGATACGCTCATCGACCAGCGCCTGGATGCGGGCATTGTCGCTGGCGTCAGCGCCCCGGCTGAACCAGTCGGCCGGCGCCTGCTGCAATAGGCCCAGCGCCAGGCCGGCACCGAGCAGTTCGCGCTTCAGGCGGGCCTTGTCCTGGGCCGTTTCGGCCTTGCGGGCTTCGCTGGCGATGCGGGCCACTTCAGCCAGTGCCAGCGGGGTGTTGAGGTCATCGTCCAGCGCAGCCTCGACTGCCACCGGAATTTCAGCAGTGGCCTCGATATCGGCCAGATCACGCAAGGTGCCGTACAGCCGGTCCAGAGTGCGCACCGACTGCTCGATCAGTGCGTCCGACCAGTCCAGCGGCTGCCGGTAGTGCGCCGACAGCAGCGCGTAGCGCAGCGCCTCGGGCGGGTGCTGGCGTACCAGATCGTGCACGCGCTCGATGTTGCCGATGGACTTGCTCATCTTGGCGCCGCCGAAGTTGAGCATGCCGTTGTGCAGCCAGAAGCGGGCGAAGGTCTTGCCGCCGTGGGCGCATTCGCTCTGCGCGATCTCGTTCTCGTGGTGCGGGAACTGCAGGTCCACGCCGCCGGCGTGGATGTCGATGGTCGGACCCAGGTGCGCGGCGGCCATCGCCGAGCATTCGATGTGCCAGCCCGGGCGGCCACGGCCCCACGGCGACTCCCAGCCGGGCAGGTCGTCGGTGGACGGCTTCCACAGCACGAAATCGCCCGGATCGCGCTTGTACGGGGCCACGTCGACGCGGGCGCCGGCCAGCATTTCGTCCGGATCGCGGCGCGAGAGCTTGCCGTAGTCCTTGAAGCTGCTTACCGAAAACAGCACGTGGCCTTCGGCGGCGTAGGCGTGGCCGCTGTCGATCAGGCCCTCGATCATGCTGATGATCTGCGGGATGTGGGCGGTGGCTTCAGGCTCGATATCCGGCGGCACCACGCCCAGTGCGGCCATGTCTTCACGATAGGCAGCGGCGAAGCGGTCGGTGATGGCCGAGATCGGCACGCCCTGTTCCCTGGCGGCGGCGTTGATCTTGTCGTCCACGTCGGTGATGTTGCGGGCGTAGCGCAGGGCGCCGTAGCGGCGCCGCAGCAGGTCGGCCAGTACCCCGAACACCACCGGGCCGCGCGCGTTGCCGATGTGCACGTAGTTGTAGACCGTGGGACCACACACATACATGGTCGGGGCGGAAGGATCGAGCGGAGCGAACGGCTCCAGCTGCCGCGTCAGGTTGTTGTGCAGGCGCAGGGTCATGGGTATCCGGGGGAGAAGCGAATCCCCGCGATTCTAGCGGGCCCGGCCCGGCGGGGCACGCCCCCGGCTGGGCAAGCGCAGGGTGGAAGGGTTATGTTCAGCCCCTTCCGGGCCGCGCTGTCTACACTATCGGCCACCACCGACATCTTCCTGCCCGCTGCCAGTGTCAAAACATCCCGCACCTTTTTTGCCGATTTTCTGCCTGCTGACGTTCTTCGTCGCACCGGCGTGGGCGCAGCAGGAGCCGGAGGTGATGGAGACACCCGAGCGCAACCGGGTGGTGGTGGTCGAGAACGTGCGTTATGACTACGCGCAGGTGCTCAACGTCGAGCCGGTATTCCAGACGTTGCGGGCATCGCGCACCGAAGAGCAGTGCGAGCCGGTGAGCACCCGCACGCTGGCGCCGGTGCAGGTGAAGGGCGAAGAGAGCAAGGGTGGCTTCCGCCGTTTCTGGGATTCGGTGCGCGGCATCTTCACCGAGCGGAGTGAGGAAGACGAGGCGGCGGTACTGGCCCACGCCGGCAGCGGGAATGCCGCCCTGTTGACGCCTGAATGCAAGATCGTCGAGGTCGGGCGCGAGTTCCGCCGGGCAATCGCCTATGACGTGGATTACGTCTACAAGGGCGTCAAGTTCCGCTCGCGGCTGCCGGAAGATCCTGGAAACCGGCTCAAGCTGCGGGTCTCGATCACGCCCGATATCGGCTCGCTGAACCCGGAAACGGCGGATGATCGCTGAATTGCTGCGCCGCGGCACTTGCGTGGTCGCGGTACGCATGCGACTATTCGCTCGATGAAATCGAACAGCTCCCAGCTTGGTATCAGCGCCGCCCGGATGGCTTCCGGCATGACGTCGCGTGCCCGCCGACCGGAACCCCACAATTTCGCTGGGTAACCGGAGCTTCGCGCTGTCTGTTCGGAAAACCCAGCCCAGGCTGGGTTTTTTCGTTTCCGATCCGTTGAAAGTTTCAAGTGTAATGAATGGCGCGCCCGCGCACCCTCCGCCGGCAACGACGGATTTCCCCGCAGCGAAGGAAAGATCGATGTCTTTGAAGCACTTCTTGAACACCCAGGACTGGAGCCGCGCCGAACTGGACGCATTGCTCACCCAGGCGTCGTTGTTCAAGCAACACAAGCTGGGTGATGAGCTCAAGGGCAAATCGATCGCCCTGGTGTTCTTCAATCCGTCCATGCGTACCCGCACCAGCTTCGAGCTGGGCGCGTTCCAGCTGGGCGGGCATGCGGTGGTACTGCAGCCGGGCAAGGACGCGTGGCCGATCGAGTTCAACCTCGGCACGGTGATGGACGGGGATACCGAGGAGCACATCGCCGAAGTGGCCAAGGTGCTGGGCCGTTACGTCGACCTGATCGGCGTGCGTGCGTTCCCGAAGTTCGTGGACTGGAGCAAGGACCGCGAAGACCAGGTGCTCAAGAGCTTTGCCAGGTATTCGCCGGTGCCGGTCATCAACATGGAGACCATCACCCACCCGTGCCAGGAGCTGGCGCACATCCTCGCGCTGCAGGAGCACTTCGGCACCACCGACCTGCGCGGCAAAAAGTACGTGCTGACTTGGACCTACCACCCCAAGCCGCTGAACACCGCGGTGGCCAACTCGGCGCTGACCATCGCCACGCGTATGGGCATGGACGTGACCCTGCTGTGCCCGACCCCGGACTACATCCTGGACGAGCGCTACATGGGCTGGGCCGAACAGAACGTCGCCGAGAGCGGCGGCTCGCTGCAGGTCAGCCACGACATCGCCAGCGCCTACGCCGGTGCCGATGTGGTCTACGCCAAGAGCTGGGGCGCGCTGCCGTTCTTCGGCAATTGGGCGCCGGAGAAGCCGATCCGCGACCAGTACCAGCACTTCATCGTCGATGAGGCCAAGATGGCACTGACCAACAACGGTGTGTTCAGCCACTGCCTGCCGCTGCGCCGCAACGTCAAGGCCACCGACGGGGTGA
Source organism: Stenotrophomonas sp. UBA2302 (assembly GCA_002345545.1). Lineage (GTDB taxonomy): Bacteria > Pseudomonadota > Gammaproteobacteria > Xanthomonadales > Xanthomonadaceae > Stenotrophomonas. Next base: position 88,607 of record DDVW01000024.1, read on the forward strand.
TGGACTCGCCGCAGTGCATCGCCATCAACGAGGCCGAGAACCGTCTGCACGTGCAGAAGGCGATCATGGCCGCGCTGGCCGGCCGCTGACCGCTCCGCGCTATCCCACACAAACCTGCCGGGCCTGTCCCGGTGCTACAGACCGCATTCCACCTGGACCCTGACCCCATGAGCAAGAAAGATATCGTCCTCGCCTTCTCCGGCGGCCTCGACACCAGCTTCTGCGTGCCATACCTGCAGGAGCGCGGTTACAACGTGCACACCGTGTTCGCCGACACCGGCGGCGTGGATGACGAGGAGCGCGATTTCATCGAGAAGCGTGCCGCCGAGCTGGGCGTTGCCAGCCACGTCACCGTCGATGGTGGTCCTGCGATCTGGGAAGGCTTCGTCAAGCCGTTCGTGTGGGCGGGCGAGGGCTACCAGGGCCAGTATCCGCTGCTGGTATCGGACCGCTACCTGATCGTGGATGCCGCGCTCAAGCGTGCGGCCGAGCTGGGTACCAACGCCATCGCCCACGGCTGCACCGGCATGGGCAACGACCAGGTGCGTTTCGACCTGGCGGTGAAGGCGCTGGGCGATTACGAGATCGTCGCGCCGATCCGCGAGATCCAGAAGGAGCACACCCAGACCCGCGCCTACGAGCAGAAGTATCTGGAAGAGCGCGGCTTCGGTGTGCGCGCCAAGCAGCAGGCCTACACCATCAACGAGAACCTGCTGGGCCTGACCATGTCCGGCGGCGAGATCGACCGCTGGGAAGCACCGGGCGAGGGCGCCCGTGGCTGGTGCGCACCGCGCAGCGCATGGCCGGTCGAGCCGCTGACCGTGACCTTGAAGTTCGTCGAAGGTGAAGCCGTTGCGCTGGATGGCAAGGCGTTGCCGGGCGAGCAGATCCTGGCCCGCCTCAACAAGATGTTCGCCTCCTACGGCGTGGGTCGTGGCGTCTATACCGGTGACACCGTGATCGGCCTGAAGGGCCGCATCGTGTTCGAAGCGCCCGGCCTGGTGTCGCTGTTGACCGCGCATCGCGCACTGGAAGACGCGGTGCTGACCAAGCAGCAGAACCGCTTCAAGCCGGACGTGGCGCGCAAGTGGGTGGAGCTGGTGTACGAAGGCTTCTACCACGACCCGCTGAAGACCGACATCGAAGCGTTCCTGAAGTCCTCGCAGGCCAAGGTCAATGGCGAAGTGGTGCTGGAAACCCGTGGTGGCCGCGTCGATGCGGTGGCCGTGAAGTCGCCGCACATCCTCAATGCCAAGGGCGCGACCTACGCGCAGTCGGCCGACTGGGGCGTGGAAGAAGCCGAGGGCTTCATCAAGCTGTTCGGCATGAGTTCTACGCTCTTTGCTCAAGTCAACCGGGGTTGACTGAGCGCGAGCTCACGCATCCCACCTTAACCCCGCGCCTTCGGCGCGCCCCCTTCAACAAGAAGGGGGCTCTCCTCCAGACGCGATACGGTAGCGCCGGGCCACGCCCCGGCGGAATTCCACAGGAATGTTGATTCATGCTTGAACAGACGCTGGACCACCTGCAAGCGCTGGTGTCTTTCGACACCCGCAATCCGCCGCGTGCCATCACCACCGGCGGCATCTTCGATTACCTGCGTGACAACCTGCCGGGTTTCAACGTCGAGGTGATCGATCACGGCGCCGGTGCGGTCAGTTTCTACGCGGTGCGTGGCACGCCGAAGTACCTGTTCAACGTGCATCTGGACACCGTGCCGGATTCCCCGCACTGGAGTGCCGATCCGCACGTGATGCGCCGTCTGGAGGATCGCGTGGTTGGCCTGGGTGTTTGTGACATCAAGGGCGCGGCCGCGGCATTGGTGGCCGCGGCCAACCTCACCGATGGCGATGCGGCGTTCCTGTTCTCCAGTGACGAGGAAGCCAACGATCCGCGCTGTATCGCCGCCTTCCTGGCCCGTGGCATCCCGTATGAGGCGGTGATCGTCGCCGAGCCGACGATGAGCGAGGCAGTGCTCGCACACCGGGGGATCAGCTCGGTGCTGATGAAATTCGCCGGCCGTGCCGGGCATGCCTCCGGCAAGCAGGATCCGTCGGCCAGCGCGCTGCACCAGGCGATGCGCTGGGGCGGCAAGGCGCTGGATCATGTCGAGTCGCTGGCGCATGCGCGCTTCGGCGGTCTGACCGGCCTGCGTTTCAATGTCGGCCGCGTCGAAGGTGGCATCAAGGCCAACATGATCGCCCCGGAGGCCGAGCTGCGCTTCGGCTTCCGTCCGCTGCCGTCGATGGATATCGATGCGCTGCTGGGCACCTTCGCCGGTTTTGCCGAACCGCAGGCCGCGCATTTCGAGGAAACCTTCCGTGGCCCCAGCCTGCCGTCCGGCGACATCGCCCGTGCCGAGGAGCGCCGTCTGGCCGCACGCGATATCGCCGACGAGCTCGGCCTGCCGATCGGCAGCGCGGTGGATTTCTGGACCGAGGCCTCGCTGTTCTCGGCCGGTGGCTACACCACGATGGTCTACGGCCCGGGCGATATCGCCCAGGCCCATACCGCCGACGAGTTCGTGACGCTGGAGCAGTTGCAGCGTTACGCCGAGTCGGTACACCGCATCCTGCAGCGCGGCGCCTGAGTCGCGCGTGGCCCGGCGGCCTGCCGCCGGCTTCTTTCCCGTGACCCATCCGGTCGCTACGTAGATACAAGCAATGTCCCCAGCCATGCAGCCGCACCGCCAGACCCGCCAGACCATCGTCCGCCTGCTTTCGAGCATGGCCAGCGCGAAGGAGATCAGCCAGTACCTCAAGCGCTTCTCGCAGCTCGATGCCAAGCGCTTCGCCGTGGTCAAGGTCGGCGGCGCGGTGCTGCGTGACGATCTGGACGCGCTGACCTCCTCGCTGTCGTTCCTGCAGGAGGTCGGCCTGACCCCGATCGTGCTGCACGGCGCCGGCCCGCAGCTGGATGCCGAGCTGTCGGCCGCCGGCATCGAGAAGCAGACCGTCAACGGCCTGCGCGTGACCACGCCGGAGGCATTGGCGATCGTGCGCAAGGTATTCCAGCAGTCCAACCTCAAGCTGGTGGAAGCGCTGCAGCAGAACGGTGCGCGTGCCACCTCGATCACCGGCGGCGTGTTCGAGGCCGAATATCTGGACGTGGACACCTACGGCCTGGTTGGCGAGGTGAAGCGGGTCAACCTGGCGCCAATCGAGGCCAGCCTGCGTGCCGGCTCGATCCCGGTGATCACCAGCCTGGGTGAAACCCCGAGCGGGCAGATCCTCAACGTCAATGCCGATTTTGCCGCCAACGAGCTGGTCCAGGAACTACAGCCATACAAGATCATTTTCCTCACCGGCACCGGTGGCCTGCTGGATGAAGAAGGCAAACTGATCGACTCGATCAACCTGTCCACCGAATACGACCAGCTGATGGCACAGCCGTGGATCCATGGCGGCATGCGGGTGAAGATCGAACAGATCAAGGACCTGCTGGACAAGTTGCCGGAAGAGTCCTCGGTATCGATCACGCGCCCGGCCGATCTGGCCAAGGAGCTGTTCACCCACAAGGGTTCGGGCACGCTGGTACGGCGCGGCGAGAAGGTGCTCAAGGCGACCTCATGGGAGCAGTTGGATACCGCGCGACTGAAGACGCTGATCGAATCCAGCTTCGGCCGCACCCTGGTGCCGGACTATTTCCAGAAGACCAAGCTGCTGCGCGCCTACGTCAGCGAGAACTACCGCACCGCGGTGATCCTCACCGACGAGGCCGAGGGCGTGTACCTGGACAAATTCGCGGTGCTTGACGACGCACAGGGCGAAGGGCTCGGCCGTGCGGTGTGGAACGTGATGCTGGAGGAAACCCCGCAGCTGTTCTGGCGCTCGCGCAACGGCAACCCGGTCAACCATTTCTACTATTCTGAATCCGATGGCTGCTACAAGCTCGACCACTGGAAGGTGTTCTGGTTCGGCGCCAACGACTTCGACAGTATCAAGGGCTTTGTGAAGCATTGCGGCGAACGCAAGGCGAGCCTGGAGGGGTGAGCCCATGAACGCGCCGTCGGCCAGCTGGTTCAACCAGGCGTCGCGCCGTGCCATCGCACGCCTTGGCGCAAAACAGGATGGCGTGCTGCGCAGCCACAAGCGTTACGCCGACGGGTCGCGTCGCGACACCGTGGTGTTTTCCATCATCGATACGGAATGGCCGGCGAAACCCACCTGCAGTTCCTTCTGGATTCGCACTCATGACTGACAAGAAATTCTCCCTGGGCATCGTTGGCGCCCGCGGCTACACCGGTACCGAGCTGATCAGGCTGGTGGCGGCGCATCCGCACATCGAGCTTGCGTTCGTGTCCTCGCGCGAGCTAGCTGGCCAGCGCGTGGCCGATCACAACGACGCCTATCGTGGCGAGCTGCGCTATGAAAACCTGGATGCCGACGCGGTTGCCGCCAAGGGCGCGGATGCGGTCATCCTGGCGCTGCCCAATGGCAAGGCCGGGCCGTTCGTGGCGGCGCTGGATGCGGCCAGGCCGGACACGGTGATCGTCGACCTGTCGGCCGATTACCGCTTCGACAATAGCTGGTACTACGGCTTGCCGGAGCTGACCCGCAACCGTTACGACGGCCAGAAGCGCATCAGCAATCCGGGCTGCTATGCCACCGCGATGCAGCTGGCGATCACGCCATTGCTGTCGCAGCTGGCCGGCCCGCCGGTCTGCTTCGGCGTATCCGGCTGGTCGGGGGCGGGCACCACGCCCTCGGACAAGAACAACCCCGAGCTGCTGCGCGACAACCTGATGCCGTACGCGCTGACCAACCATGTGCACGAGCGCGAGGTGGGGACGCAGCTTGGCGTGCCGGTGGAATTCATGCCGCATGTCGCGCCGCATTTCCGCGGCATCACCGTGACGGTGAACCTGTGGCTGCAGCAGCCGCTCAAGCGCGAGGAGATCGTCGCGCTGTATACGCAGCGTTATGCCGATGAACCGCTGGTGGAAATCGTCGACGAGGCGCCGTGGGTGAGCCGCATCGCCGGCCAGCACGGCGTACAGATCGGCGGCTTCACTTTGGCACCAGGCAACAAGCGCGTGGTGCTGGTGGCGACCATCGACAACCTGCTCAAGGGCGCGGCCACCCAGGCGTTGCAGAACCTCAACCGCGCGTTGGGGCTGGATGAGCTGATGGCGGTTCCGTATTGATTCTGGTGGGTAGCGGCGGCTGAGAGGTTGCCAGCTTCGCGGCTTGCGCCGCTCCTGCATAGCTGCACTGAGAGAGATCGACATGACCAATTTGCTTTGGCAGAAACCCGGCGTCGCGGTTGACGCGAAGATCCAGACCTTCCTGGCGGGTGACGACGTCATCCTGGACCGCGAGTTTTTCCTGCACGACATCCAGGCCAGCACCGCGCATGCCGAAGGCCTGCAGCATATCGGTATCCTCTCGGCCGACGAACTGGCCGGCCTGAAGCGTGAGCTGGCCGTGCTGGCCGAGGACTTCCGCAGCGGCGCCTTCGTGCTGGACGAGCAATACGAGGATTGCCATTCGGCGATCGAGGCGCGCCTGACCGAGCGTCTTGGCGATGCCGGGCGCAAGATCCACACCGGCCGCAGCCGCAACGACCAGATCCTGGTGGCCACCCGCCTGTGGCTGAAGGAGAAACTCGAGCGCGTGGCGCAGATCAGCACCGAGGTCGCCAGGGTTGCGCTGGATCGCGCCGCCGCCGAACAGCAGCAGCCATTGCCGGGTTACACCCATATCCAGCGTGCCGTGGTGTCTTCGGCGGGCATGTGGTGGGCGGGCTGGGCCGAGGCCTTCATCGACAACGCCGTGCGTGCCCGCGATACCCGCGCGCTGATCGACACCAATCCGCTGGGCACCGCTGCCGGCTATGGCGTCAACCTGCCGCTGGACCGTGAGCACACGACGAAGGCGCTGGATTTCTCGCGCATGCAGATCAGCCCGATCTACGCGCAGCTCTCGCGTGGCAAGTTCGAGCTGGCCGCGCTGGAAGCGCTGGGTGGCGCCACCCTGGACCTGCGCCGCATCGCCTGGGACCTGTCGCTGTTCACCACCGGCGAATTCGCCTTCGTGGCGTTGCCGGCGCAGTACACCACCGGCAGTTCGATCATGCCGAACAAGCGCAATCCGGACGTGATCGAGCTGATGCGTGCCACCCACGCCAGCGTCGCTGCCGCGCGCACCGAGATCGAGCAGCTGCTGTCGCTGCCGTCGGGTTACCAGCGCGACCTGCAGAACTCCAAGGGTGCGATCGTGCACGGCTTCGGCCGTGGCCTGGCGGCACTGGAGCTGCTGCCGGCGCTGCTGTCCAACCTCGACTGGCGCGACGACCACATCCGCGCGGCGATCGATTCGGGCATGTATGCCACCGACGTGGCGGTGGAAGCCGCCGTGGCCGGGGTACCGTTCCGCGATGCCTACAAGGCTGCGGCGGAGGCATCGGACAGTGCAGGGCAGGGACGCACACCCGAAGGCAGCCTCGCCGCGCGCGTATCGCCCGGTGCGGCGGCGGACCTGCGGCTGGATGAGCTCACTGCACGCTGGCAGGCGCTGCAGGGGTGATACGCACACGGGCGCCCAGGGCGCCCGTCCTGTTTGCGGCATATCCGGTGGTGGGAATCCCGCTGCTGCGGCTCGTTGCGCGTGTTTGCGACAGCACCGCCGGCAAGTTCCAACCGAAAGCAAACGCGACGCCGGCATGCCGGGCGTGCTGTCATATGGGCAAAGGAGAGCGGAATGAAAATGTATCTGGTGATGGCCCTGCGCAAGCCTTCGTTCGACAGCGCGGCCATCGCACCCCATCTGGCGTTTCTCGATGAACTGGCTGCCGCCGGGCAACTGCACCTGACCGGCGGTTTCAGCGATGGCAGCGGCGGTGCCTATGTGCTGAAAAACGTGTCCGGCCTGGAGCAGGCCGAGGCCATCGTCGCGCGTGATCCGCTTGTCCTTCACGACAGTTCTGAACTCACCGTCCATGAATGGAATACCCGCTGACATCATGAGCAGCACCGTGCAATCTTCCTTCACCGAACAGCCGTTGCCACCCTGGCGGCGGGCCGTGCTGAAAGTCGGCAGCAGCCTGCTGGCCGCCGACGGTGGTGGCCTGACGCCGCGCTTCGCACTAGGACTGGCGCAGTTCGTGTCGGCCAATGTGCAGGCGGGGCGGGAAGTGGTGATCGTGTCTTCCGGAGCGGTCGCGGCCGGCCGCGCCATCGTGCCGAAAGGGGCCGAGGCGGGCGCGGCGATCGCCGCGCGGCAGGCGCTGGCGGCGCTGGGGCAGGCGCAGCTGATCGCCTTGTGGCAGCGCTTCTTCGAACGGCCGGTGGCGCAGGTGCTGCTGACCCATGACGACCTGCGCAACCGCCGCCGCTACCTCAACGCGCGCGCCACGCTCAACGAATTGCTGGCACTGGGCACGTTGCCGGTGATCAACGAGAACGACACCGTCTCGGTCGATGAGCTCAAGCTCGGCGACAACGACAACCTGGCCGCGATCGTCGCCGCGCTGGTCGATGCCGATGCGCTGTTCATCGCCACCGATATCGACGGCCTGTACACCGCCGATCCGCGTGGCAATCCGCACGCGCAACCGATCAACGAGGTGACCGCGCTGACGCCGGAGGTGATGGCGATGGCCGGCGGCAGTGGCAGTGCGGTCGGCACCGGCGGCATGCACACCAAGCTGCAGGCAGCGGCCAAGGCCGGCGCGGCAGGGATCGATACGTTCCTGTTCAACGGCCGCGATGGCAGTGTGGTGCGAGAGCTGGCACAGGGCCGCTTGCGGGGTACCCGCGTGCATGCCGGACGCTCGCGCATCGCCGCACGCAAATACTGGCTGCGCCACGCGCCGGTGGAGCCGGGGGCGATCCTGATCGATGCCGGTGCCGCACGCGCGTTGCGCGAGAAGGGCGCCTCGCTATTGCCCGGTGGCGTACTCGGTGCCGAAGGCGAGTTCCGCCGCGGCGACATGGTCGAGGTGCGCCAGTTCGATGGTGAAGGCGGGCAGCACATCGCCCGCGGAATAAGCCAGTACTCGGCGGTGGATATCCGTCGCATCAGCCAGCACCACACGCGTGAGATCGAATCGATCCTTGGCTACAACTACGGTGACAACGTGGTTCACCGCGACGACATGGTGGTGCTGTGATGTCGTCCTCCACCGATACGGGAATGGTCATGAGTGATATCCGCACGCTGGCATTGCAATGCCGCGATGCCGCCCAACAGCTGGGCCAGCTTTCCACGCAGGCGCGCAGTGCGCTGCTGATGTCGATGGCGGACGCGCTGGATGCCGACGCCGGCGTGATCCTGGCGGCCAACGAAGTCGACCTGCAGATTGCGCACGACAAGGGCGTGGGCACTGCGATGCTCGACCGGTTGGCGTTGAATCCGTCGCGTCTGGCGGGCGTTGCCAATGCGCTGCGTGAAGTGGCGGGCCTGCCGGATCCGGTGGGCGAGATCACCCGCGACTACGTGCGTCCCAATGGTATCCGCGTGCAGAAGGTGCGGGTGCCGCTGGGGGTGATCGCGATGATCTACGAAGCGCGTCCGAACGTCACCGCCGATGCCGCGGCGCTGTGCATCAAAGCCGGCAACGGGGTGATTCTGCGCGGCGGCTCGGAGGCCATCCACTCCAACACCGCCATCGCCGCCAGCCTCAAGCGGGCGCTGCGCGAGGCCGGCATCGCCGATGCCGCATTGACGCTGGTCGAGGACCTGCGCCGCGAGACCATGCTGGAGCTGCTGCAGCTCAACGACCTCATCGATCTGGCCATCCCGCGCGGCGGCGAGGGGCTGATCCGCTTCGTCGCCGAACATGCGCGGGTGCCGGTGATCAAGCACTACAAGGGCGTGTGCCATCTGTTTGTCGATGACAGTGCCGATCTGCAACTGGCGCTGGATCTGCTGGTCGACGGCAAGGTGTCACGCCCGGCCGCCTGCAATTCATTGGAAACCCTGCTGGTGCATGCCGATGTCGCACCGCGTTTCCTGCCGTTGGCGGCTGCCGCATTGCGGCAGCGCGGCGTGGAGCTGCGTGGTGATGCGGCCACGCAGGCGCTGGTGGCGGACGTGTTGCCGGCCACGCAAGACGACTACGCCGCCGAATACCTGGACCTGATCCTTGCCGTGCGCGTGGTCGATTCGTTGCCGGCGGCCATCGCCCATATCCAGCAGTACACCTCCGACCATACCGAGGTGATTGCCACGGGCACTGCTGCGCATGCCGAGCAGTTCATGCACGCGCTGCGTTCGGCGGTGGTGATGGTCAATGCCTCCTCGCGCTTTTCCGATGGCGGCGAGCTGGGACTGGGTGCGGAGATCGGCATCTCCACCACGCGCCTGCATTCCTATGGCCCGATGGGACTGGAGGCGCTCACGGTGGAGCGCTTCGTGGTTCGCGGCGAGGGCCAGGTCAGGGGCTGAGCGCCGGAAACGGGTGGAGAGGAAGTAGTAACGGGTAAAACCGGATCAGACGCCATTGGCCTTGGTCTTTACCTGTTTCCCGTTACTCTCGATTCGTTACTGGCGCCAATGGTCTTCCAGCTGCTGCGGCTTGCAGGCGAACCAGGCGGCGGTCAGCAGCACGGCCGAGCACAGGCCCAGGAAGGCGAAGGACCAGGTCCAGTTGCCGCTGGCACCATGCAGCCAGCCGAACAGCACCGGCCCCAGACTGGCGACGCTGTACCCCACGCCCTGCATGAAGCCGGACAGGGCGGCGGAGCCGGCCTGGGTGCGGGTGCGCAGGTTGATCAGGGTCAGCCCCAGCGGGAAGGTGGACGGGCCGAGCCCGGCGATGGCCACCCACAGCCAGGGAGCAGCCATCGGCGCCCACAGCAGGCCGGCGAACGCGATCATGTTCAGGATGAAAACGCCCATTGCCAGCGGGAACGGATTGCGCATGCGCACCGCCATCGCCGGTACCAGCAGCGATGGCAGCAGGCCGATGGCCGAATACAGCGCCACCATCACCCCGCCGAAGGACTCACTGGCACCGGCGTCGACCATCACTTTCGGCAGCCAGGTGAACAGCGAATAGGTGCCCAGCGAGGTCATGCCGAACATCAACGCCATGCCCCAGCCCAGTGAGGTCTTCCACACCCGGCCGGTACCCGCAGTGCCCGTTGCGGTGCGGGTGGTCACGCTCTCGGCAGGAGACTGGGTGCGGGACAGCAGCAGCCACGGCAGCACTGCGGCGAGCGTGAACAGGGACCACACGCCCAGCGAGATGCGCCAGTCGAAGCGGTCGGCCAGCGGCACCGCCAGCAGTGCCGGCACCATCGTCCCGGCCTGCAGCACGGTGATGTAGATGGTGCTGAGCGTGCCGACGCGGTCGGCGAAATACCGCTTCACCAGCGGCGGCACCAGCACGTTGCCCATACCCATGCCGGCCAGCGCGATGGCCGAGCCAAGCATCAGCATGCCGACATTGCCGGCGGCCGAGCGCAGCAGCAGGCCGAGTGTCGCCAATGCCATGGACAGGATCGCGGTGCGCTCCAGTCCCAGCGCGCGGATGATGCGTGGTGTGGCCAGTCCGAATACGGCAAAGGCGGCGGTCGGCATCATCCCGAGCACGCCGGTCATGGTGCTGCCGAAGTTGAAGGTCTGGCCCAGACGCTCCAGCAACGGCGACAGCGACGTCACCGCGCTGCGCAGGTTGGCGGCAACCAGGACGATGGCGACAAAAGCCAGCAGGCGGCCTTTTAGCAGGGAATGCCGCTGTGGAGCGGTGTTGGACAAGGACACGACAGACTCCAGTGCGGAGAGGGGGCGATTGCATGGGAATCGCCCAAAACAAAAGCCGACCCGAGGGCCGGCTTTTGTCCAATTTGGTCGGGGAGACAGGATTCGAACCTGCGACCTCTACGTCCCGAACGTAGCGCTCTACCAGACTGAGCTACACCCCGAAGGAGCCGCCTATGATAGCGGTGGACCTTCAATACTGCAAGCTGTTTTCACCCTTGTCACCGTCAGCGCGATCGCGTGATGGTGGAAGCCGGGCGCTTGTTTCCGGCAATGAAAAAGCCTGGACAACGTTGCCGTTTTCCAGGCTTTCGACCTTCTGGTCGGGGAGACAGGATTCGAACCTGCGACCTCTACGTCCCGAACGTAGCGCTCTACCAGACTGAGCTACACCCCGTGAAGGAGCCCGGAAAGATACGCGCAGTCCGGGCTTATGGCAAGACCTTCACATGGGTTCAGTGGCTTGCTTCGGCCTTGCGGGCTTCGCGCGCCTCAAACCACATGCCGTTGAGGATGGCGACGGTCGATGCCAGGCCGGCACCGAGGATCCAGGCGAAATACCACATGGTTGGCTCCTTGAATGGTGGGAATGTGCGGATCAGTAGGCGTTGGGGTTGTCGCCCATCTCGTCCAGCGACGTCTTGCCCTTGAGCACCCGGTACACCCAGGAGGTGTAGGCGAGGATGAGGGGCAGGAAGATCGCCGTTGCCAGCAGCATGATCCACAGCGTCAGGTGGCTGGAGGAGGCGTCCCACAGCGTCAGGCTGGAATCGGGCTGGCTGGAGGAGGGCAGCAGGAACGGGAAGCAGGCAAAGCCCACGGTGAGGATGATGCCGGCGATCGACAGCCCCGAGGCGATGAAGGCCATGATCCCGTGACGCCCGCGCAGCAGCACGGCGCTGGCCAGTGCGCCGAGCAGGCCGGCGGCCGGAGCCAGCAGTGTGGCCGGCATGCTGCTGTAGTTGTGCAGCCAGCCACCGGCCGCACCGATCTGGACGGTTTTCAGCAGCGGATTGCTGGGGCCGTCGGTCGCCATCGGCGAGGTGATGGCATAACCCGGCAGGCCGAAGGCGACCCAGAGGCCGGCGGCGGCGAACAGCACAAAGCTCAGCAGGGCGGCGATGCTGCCGTAGCGGGCCGAGCGGTCGGCCACCGGGCCGTCGGTCTTGATCACCAGCATGGCCGCGCCATGGGCGATGAGCATCGCCACGCTGAGCAGGCCGGCCAGCAGCGCGAACGGGGTCAGCAGGCCGAAGAAGCCACCCGTGTAGAAAATGCGCTGGGTGTCATCGAAGTGATAGGGCACGCCCAGCAGCACGTTGCCTACCGCCACACCCATGATCAGGGCCGGAACGAAGCCGCCGATGAACAGCGCCCGGTCCCAGTTGTTGCGCCAGGTCTGCGACGGCATCTTGCCGCGGTACTTGAAGCCCACCGGGCGCAGGATCAGCGCGAACAGGATCACGAACATCGCCAGGTAGAAACCGGAGAAGCTGACCGCGTACAGCGGCGGCCACGCGGCGAAAATCGCGCCACCGCCGAGGATCAGCCACACCTGGTTGCCTTCCCATACCGGGCCGATGGTGTTGATCACCAGCCGGCGTTCCTCGTCGGTCCGGGCCACGAACGGCAGCAGCGTGCCGACCCCGAGATCGAAACCGTCCATCACTGCAAAACCGATCAGCAGCACGCCCAGCAGCAGCCACCAGATCACGCGCAGCGTGGTGTAGTCCAGAAGAATGAAATCCATGGGTGTTCTCCTGCCTTATGCCTGGCCCGCGGCCGGGGCGGTGACGTGGGGGGAGGTGGACGGCTGCAGTGAGGGCAGGATCTGCTCCGGTCCCTTGCCGATGGCCTTCAGCATCAGCTTGATCTCGATCACCATCAGCACCGTATAGAGCGCGACGAAGCCGGTCAGGGTGATGAGGATCTGGTGCAGCGCCAGGCCCGAGGCGGCATAGAACGTCGGCAGCACGCCCTCCACGGCCCACGGCTGGCGACCGTATTCGGCCACGAACCAGCCGCATTCAATGGCGATCCACGGTAGTGGCAATGTCCACAGCGCGATTTTCAGGAACGTGCGTTTGTCCTGGAAATTGTTGCGGCAGGAGTAGTAGAAGGCCACCGCGAAGAAGGCGATCAGGTAGAAGCCAAGGCCGGCCATGATGCGGAAGGTCCAGAACAGCGGCGCCACCCGCGGCACGGTGTCCATCGCCGCCTGCGAGATCTCCTCCGGCGTGGCGTTGAGGATGTCCTCGCGGTAGCGCTTGAGCAGCAGAGCGTGGCCCAGATCCTGCCAATGCCGGTCGAACATCGCGCGGGCTTCGCTGTCGTTCTTGTCGGCGCGGACGCGCTCCAGGGCGGCGTAGGCCAGCTGGCCGCCACGGATGCGGTGCTCGGCGCGCTCGACCAGCTCCAGGATGCCCGGAATCGGCTGGTGCAGCGAGCGGGTGGCGATCAGCCCCATCAGGTACGGGACCTTGACCGCATAGTCGTTCTGGTGGGTCGTCTGGTTGGGAATGCCGAAGGCGGTGAAGTCGGCCGGAGCGGTTTCGGTTTCCCACATCGCCTCGATGGCGGCCAGCTTCATCTTCTGGTGCTCGTTGGCGGCGTAACCGCTCTCATCCCCCAGTACCACGACCGAGATCGAGGACAGCAGGCCGAACGCCGCGGCCACCGCGAACGAGCGCCGGGCAACGTCGTGGTGCCGGTTGCGCAGCAGGTAGAAGGCGCTGATGGACATCACGAACACCGCGCCGGTCACGTAGCCGGCCGATACCGTGTGCACGAACTTGGCCTGGGCCACCGGGTTGAACAGCACCGCCATGAAGTCCACGACTTCCATGCGCATCGTTTCCGGATTGAACACCGCACCCACCGGGTTCTGCATCCAGCCGTTGGCGATCAGGATCCACAGTGCCGACAGGTTGGTGCCCAGTGCCATCAGCCAGGTCACGGTGAGGTGCTGCACCTTGGACAGGCGGTTCCAGCCGAAGAAGAACAGGCCGATGAAGGTGGCCTCCAGGAAGAACGCCATCAGTCCTTCGATGGCCAGTGGCGCACCGAAGATGTCGCCGACGTAGTGGCTGTAGTAGGACCAGTTCATGCCGAACTGGAATTCCATGACGATGCCGGTGCCTACGCCCATGGCGAAGTTGATGCCGAACAGCGCGCCCCAGAACAGGGTCATGCGGCGCCAGACCTCCTTGCCGGTCATCACGTAGACGCTTTCCATGATCGCGATCAGGAAAGACAGGCCCAGTGTGAGCGGGACGAACAGGAAGTGGTACATCACTGTCAGCGCGAATTGCAGGCGCGACAGATCGACGATTGTCGTATCGATCATGATCTGGCTACCTCATGAAATATGGACATCATTGGATCGGGGGGAGGAAAACAGTGTGAATACTTGATCCCGATGCTGATCCTGACGTTGATCCGGATCAAGGCGACAGATCGACGCACCGGGCAAGGTGGATTGCCGCGGGTGGGCATGCAGGATGCTTACAATCGGGCAGAAACTTTCCAGTCGGGTTGTCAGTCTTGAGTGAGGTTGCAGATAGCGTGCAGGCGCAACGGGAGCTGCGCCGCCAGCAGCGGCAGTGGTTGGCGGAACTGGCGGCGGGGGCGCGCGCGCAGCAGCGGACGGCGGTCATCGCCGTGTGTGTTTCCGGCGGCTTGCTGATCGCGCAGGCTGCAGCCATCGCCTGGTTGATCCAGGGCGTTTTCGTCGAGCAGCGGCCACTGGCGCAGACCACTGCGGTATTCGGCCTGCTGGCCGCCGTGCTGCTGGCACGCAGCCTGCTGGGTGGGCTGGCGCAGAGCGCGGCCGGTGATGTTGCCGACGCGGCGCGGCTGGCATTGCGCGAGAAGGTCTACCGGCGGCTGTTGGGCCGCGGCCCGCTGTGGCTGCGCCGGCAGCGCACCGGTGAGCTGAGCGAGCTGCTGCTCAGCCATGGCGACGCGATTGAAGGCTATTACGCCGGATTCCAGCCGGTACGCGTGGAAGTGGTGGTGGTGCCGCTGCTGATTGCGCTGGCGGTGGCCTGGGTGGACTGGGTGGTGGCGCTGATCCTGATCTGCACCGCACCGCTGGTGCCGGTGTTCATGATGCTGGTCGGTTGGAGCGCGGAGGCCGCCGGCCGTGAGCAGCTGGGCGAACTGGCGCGGATGAGCGGCCACTTCGCCGACCGCATCAAGGGTCTGGGGCTGCTGCGCCTGTACGGGCGCGGCGAGGTCGAGCTGCAAGGCATCGCCGCCGCCGCCGAAGGCGTGCGCCTGCGCACGATGAAGGTGCTGCGCATCGCGTTCCTGTCGTCCACCGTGCTGGAATTTTTCGCCTCGGTCAGCGTGGCGATGGTGGCCTTGTACCTGGGGCTGAGCTATCTGGGCATGGTGTCGCTGCGCGAGGCGGTGCCGACCCTCGGCGTGGGGGTGTTCTGCCTGCTGCTGGCGCCGGAATTCTATGCACCGCTGCGGCGCCTGGCCGCGCATTACCACGACCGCGCCAATGCGCTGGCGGCGGCCTCGGAAGTGGAGCGCCTGCTGCGGGATGATCTCCCGGCCGCAGAGGTGGCGCCCGCGAAACCCTCACCGCTGGCGGCCGAGCCGATCCAGCGGCAGGAAGCGCTGGTGGCGCTGCGCGACCTGACCCTGCGGCCGCAGGGGGCAAATCACGATGTGCTTTCCGGATTCTCGCTGGAGATCAGCGAAGGCCAGCATCTGGCGCTGGTAGGCCCCAGTGGTTGCGGCAAGAGCACCTTGTTGGAGGCGCTGGCCGGCTGGCTGCCCCCCCGCCAGGGTGAAATCGTGCTGCGCGACGGTGTGCGGGTCGGCTATGCGGGGCAGCGTCCCTATCTGTTCCACGGCTCGATTGCCGACAACCTGCGCCTGGCCGATCCCAGCGCCAGTGAGGCGCGCTTGCATGCCGTCGCCGAGGCGGCGCAGGTCATGCGCTTCGTCCGCCACTTGCCGCAGGGGCTGGATACGGTGATCGGTGAACGCGGCTTCGGGCTGTCCGGTGGCGAGGCCCGCCGTATCGGGCTGGCGCGGATGCTGTTGACCGATCCGGAACTGCTGCTGCTCGATGAGCCCACCGCCTTCCTCGATCCACAGACGGAGGCGGACCTGCTGCATGCGCTGGCAGTCCATACCCGTGGACGCACGGTGATCATGGCCACCCACAGCGAGGCGGCGATGCGCTGGGCCGATGCCGTGGTGCGCCTGCAGGCAGGGCAGGGCGTGGCACCGGAGGCCGGGGCATGAACGACACGATGCGCAAGGTGTTCATCCGGCACCGCGGACGCACGCTGCTGGCGGTGGTGCTGTTGCTGACCACGATGCTGGCCGGCGTCGGCCTGCTCGGGCTGTCCGGTGGCTTCCTGACCGGTGCCGCACTGGCCGGGGCGGCAGGTCTGGCCGCCAGTTTCAATTTCTTTTCGCCGTCGGCCGGTATCCGGGCGTTGACCATGGCGCGGATTGCCTCGCGCTATTTCGAGAAGCTGGTCGGCCATGATGTGACCCTGCGTGTCGCCCGCGACCTGCGGGTGTGGTTCTTCCGCCGTGCCCTGCCGCTGGCGCCGGCACGCCTGGGCAGCAGCCGGACCGGCGAGCTGCTGACGCGGCTGGTTTCGGATATCGGCGAAGTCGACGGGGTGCTGGTGCGAGCCATCGGCCCATTGCTGGCCCTGCTCGGCATCGTGCTGGCCTGTGTGGTTGCCGCGGCCTTGATCTATTGGCCGGCCGCGGTGGTGCTGCTGGTGGTGGCCGCTCTCATCGCCATCGGCGTGCCGCTGCTGGCCGTACACGGTGGCGAGCGCGGGGAGGCCGGGCGTGCGCAATCGCGTACCCGGCTGCGTACCTTGGCGTTCGAAGGGCTGGAAGGCGTCGCCGACCTGACCGCGCTGCAGGCGCAGGGCGAGTGGATCGCGCGGGTGGATGCGGCCGCGCTGCAGGTCGCCGGGCATGACCGGCGGCGCCGGCGCCGGCTGATCGGCGGCAACGTCATGCATTCGGCCGGTGCCGGACTGGGCCTGCTGGCGATGCTGTGGCTGGGGCTGCATGCGTTCCAGGGTGACCAGATCAGCGCACCGCTGGCAGCGGTTCTGCTGTTCCTTACCGTGGCCTTGCTGGAGGTGGCCGCAGGCAGTGGCCTGGCCTGGCAGTCGCTGCAGTCCGCGCGGGTCGCCGCCGACCGCTTGCGCCAGATCGTGGACCAGCCGCCGGCGGTGGAAGAGCCGGCGCAGCCGCTGGCATTGCCGCCGCAGCCGGACACGCTCAGCTTCGAGCAGGTGGTTTTCCAATGGCCGGGAGAATCCCGGCGGCTGCTGGATGGTGTGGAACTGCAGCTCCAACCCGGTGACCGGGTCGCCATCCGTGGTGACAGCGGCTGCGGCAAAAGCACCTTG
>DDVW01000024.1:105841-108308 GCA_002345545.1 Stenotrophomonas sp. UBA2302
GGGGGGGGGGCCGGGCCCGGCGGCTGGCCTTGGCCCGTGCCTTGCTGCGCGACGCGCCGCTGATGGTGCTCGACGAGCCGACCGAAGGCCTGGATGTGGACACCGCGGAGGCCTTGCTGGTTGATCTCGCTGCCGCACTGGGATCACGCAGCCTGCTGATGATCACCCATGGCCAGTTGCCCGACGGCGTGGTGCAGCGTGAATACCGCTTGCAGCAGGGGCGCCTGCTAGCGGTTTGAGCGGGGCGACTGCAATGCGATGGGCGAGCGGCATGCGCCTGTCGCGGGTACGGGCTTGTCTGTGACGGGTAGTACCGGGCAGGACGTGCCGATGGGGGCGCTGGCTGCGCTTCTGCGACCACTGCGTGAAACCCGCTGGCCGGTTTTGTGCGGACCGCCGTCTCAGCGGCGCTCGTCCGGCGTCGCCTCCTCGCGCACCCGCAGGAACCGCGCGAAGCGGGGCAGGCCGTTGGCGGTGAAGCCGTTGTAGCGGTAGGTCACCTGCGTGCCGATCGCGGGGGGATGGGCGCGCTCCACATCCTTGAGCCCGCTGCCGATGCGGAAGCGGCGGCCATCGTGGCGCTCCACCAGCAGCGCGCCCAGCATGCCGGTGTACTTGCCCTTGCCGGGAACATGGCCGACCACCCAGGCCTCGGCATCGTCCCAGGGCTTGAGCTTGAGTATTCCCGGGCTGCGGCCGGCGCTGTAGCGGTTGTCCTGGTGGTGCAGCATCAAGCCTTCACCGCCCGCGGCGACCACCGTCCGCAGCAGCTGCTGCAAGCGGGCGGTATCGGCCACCCGCTGCTGCGCCACCAGTGCGAGGTGGTGGGCGTCGGTCTGTTGGATCAGCTGCTGCAAGGCCTCAAGGCGCTGCGAGAACGGGCCGGGATGTTCGGGCAGGTCGAACGCCATGAAACGGACCTGCCGCCAGTCATCACTGTGTTGCGGGCGGGTGCGGATGATCGCGCTGACCTCATCGAAGCGGTTGCGGGCGATCCACAGCTCTCCGTCCAGTGCCTGCGCGGGCCAGCCCTCGGTGAAGGCCGGCGGTGCCGGAATGCGGTTGCCGGCACGCGTCCACAGCTGCCGGCCATCCCAGCGGGCGCGCACGCCGTCGAGTTTCTCGCTGACCCAGTAGTGCGACACCTCCGGTCCGTCGCGCCATTGTCCGGCGAGCATCAGCGGTGGCGGCGCGGCCGCCTGTGCAGGGAGGGGCAGCAGACAGGCGCACAGCAGCACAAGCAGCAGGCGGATCATGGCGTTCCATCGCAGCGTGGCAGGGAGCGCCAGATTGGCGGGCACCGGCAATGGCCACCATCAGCGATCAGCCGGGACGGCTGTAGGGAACGGTGGCGTGCGGTTGTCGGTCAGCCGGCCGGCAGGCTGTCGAGGAAGTCGCGCACGGCCGGGCTGAAGCGCTGGTAATCGACCAGGAAGGCATCATGTCCCTGCGGTGAATCCATGCCGGTGAACTGTGCCTGGGCCCCGCCGGCACGCAGGCCGTCGGCGATCTGCTGCTGTTGCTGCACCGGGAACAGGATGTCGGTATTGGCACCGATGGCCAGCGCATACGGGACGCGGATCTTCGCCAGCCCGGCCATCACGTCGCCATCGCCATATTCGGCCAGGTCGAACCAGTCCATCGCCCGGCCCATGTACAGGTAACAGTTCGGGTCGAAGCGGTGGACGAAGCGGCGCGCATGGCCTTCCAGATAGCTTTCCACCTGGAATTCAAGACCGAACGGATCGTCGTCGTTCTGGTCCGAATCCAGCCGCACGCGGCCGAAGCGACCATCCCACTCCAGTGCCGACCGGTAGGTGATCACCCCCAGCTTGCGGGCCATGCGCATGCCCGATTCGGGATAGTGCTGCTCGTCGTAATTGCCGCCGTTCCACGCCGGATCGAGGCGGATGGCTTCGCGTTGCAGCGAGCGGATGGCGATGGAGAACGGCAGCGCCTGGGCACTGCCGGAGATGTTGATGTGCGCGTTGGCGATGCCCGGGTGGAGCAGCAGCAGTGCCAGCGCGGTCATGCCGCCCATCGAGTTGCCGATCAGGCAGGCCAGCTTGTCGATTCCCAGCGCGGCGACGACTTCGGCGGCGGCGTTGGCGGTGTCTTCGATCGACAGTTCCGGGAAGGACAGCCGGTACGGCTGTCCGGTGGCCGGGTTGATGGAGGCCGGGCCGGTGGAGCCCTTGCAGCTGCCCAGCGAATTCACGCAGATCACGAACCAGCGGTTGGTGTCGATGGCCTTGCCGGGGCCGAGCATCGGCTCCCACCAGCCGATGGCGGGATTGTCGGCATGGCTGGCGGCATGGGCGTCGGGCGACAGGCCGGTGACGATCAGGATGGCGTTGCCGGCGTCGGGCGCCAGCGTGCCCCAGGTCTCATAGGCGACACGGGCGCCGTGCAGCTCGCCGCCACGCTTCATCGGGAAGGGTGAAGAGAGGGCGTGGAAGCGGCTGCC
>DDVW01000024.1:108361-108592 GCA_002345545.1 Stenotrophomonas sp. UBA2302
ATGAATTCGGTCATCGGGGAATTTTACCGGGCTTGCCGCCGGTGTTCCCGTATACGTCATAACCTGCAGTTATCAGCCTATGCCCATTCAGGGGACTGCCGGCCCCAGAATGATCTCCACTGTCCGGGTGGTGGGCAGGGAAACCTTCACCGGCACCGATTCGACATCATCGGGGTGCCGCTGGGTGGTGCCGCTGGCGCTTAGCCGCGCAAACACTTCCACTTCAGCCAG
>DDVW01000014.1:0-9646 GCA_002345545.1 Stenotrophomonas sp. UBA2302
CTGGCTGGAACGGCGCGGATGCCGGCGCTGCCGGCTCCGGCCAGGCCGCCGCAGGCGAAGGCGTGGACAGCGCCGCCAGCGCGCCGAAGCAGGAGCAACCCGCCTGGGCCAAGCGGATGCACCGCCGCCAGCAGATCACCCATGCCGCGACCACCGCCGCCCACACGCTGCGCGGGGGCGACGGCGGCGGCTCGGGGCAAGGCCCGAGCCTGCGTGATTCCGATTCATAAGGAGAGAAAACCATGCGATTCAAACGCCCGCAGGTGCGCTATGCCGATACGCCGCAGCCTGCCACCCCGTACCAATCCGCCGCGCAGGTGTGGGACGACCGCGTCGGCTCGGCCCGCGTGCAGGCGAAGAACTGGCGGCTGATGGCCTTCGGCTGCCTCACGCTCGCACTGCTGATGGCTGGCGGCCTGGTGTGGCGCTCGGCGCAATCCATCGTCACGCCTTATGTCATCGAGGTCGATCAGTCGGGGCAGGTGCGCGCCATCGGCGAAGCCGCCACGCCGTACCGGCCCACCGATGCGCAGATCGCGCACCACCTGGCGCGCTTCGTGACGCTGGTGCGCTCGCTATCCATCGACCCCATCGTGGTGCGGCAGAACTGGCTGGATGCCTACGACTACACCACCGACAAGGGTGCGGCGGTGCTCAACGACTACGCCAGCAAGAACGACCCATTCGCCCGCATAGGCAAGGAGTCGGTGACGGTGCAGATCACCAGCGTGACCCGCGCCAGCGACACGTCTTTCAACGTGCGCTGGACGGAACAGCGGTTCGTCAACGGTGCCCCCGCTGGCACCGAGCGGTGGAACGCCGTGCTTTCCACCGTCCTGCAAACCCCGCGCACCGAACAGCGCCTGCGCAAGAACCCGCTGGGTATCTACGTCAATGGCCTGTCGTGGAGCCGCGAACTGGATTCTTCCGAAGGAGCCAAGCCATGAATGCACTTTTCCGTAAATCCGTTTTTCCGTTGATCCTGCTGGCCCTCGCGGGCTGCGCCTCGCAGGGTAAGCCGCCGCCATCCATCTCCCTTGATGAGCCGGTGCAGGCGCAGCCGCTGCCGGAGCCGCCGAAGCCGGTAGAGGTCATCACCGTTCCCGAACCGCTGGCGCTGCCGGATCAGTTGAAGCCGCTGCCGGGTACGGACGGGGTCAAGTCCGTACCGGAATCGGCCGACGAAACCGTGCGCGTGTCGAAGGCAAATGCCGAGGCGCGCATCGCGCCGACCCGTGAGGGCTACGTCAATGCGATTCAGGTATGGCCCTTCACGGACGGCGCGCTCTATCAGGTCTATGCCGCTCCAGGGCGTGTGACCGTGGTTTCGCTCCAGCCCGGCGAGGAACTGGTGACGGTGGCCGCTGGCGATACCGTGCGCTGGATTGTGGGCGACACGTCCAGCGGCAGCGGCGATGCGCTGCGCGTCAATGTGCTGGTCAAGCCCATTCGCTCGGGCCTGAAAACCAATCTGGTCATCACCACCAGCCGCCGGACGTACCTGCTGGAGCTGACCTCGACCGAGCGTGCATGGATGGCTTCGGTGTCCTGGGACTATCCGAAAGACCGGATGCTGGCCTTGCAGCGCCAGGCGCAGGCGGCCAGCGCCGCCGCGCCGGTCGATACCGGCCTGTCGCTGGAGAAGATCCGTTTCCGCTACGCGGTGTTGGGCAGCAACCCGCCGTGGAAGCCGCTGCGCGCCTTCGATGACGGCGAGAAGGTCTATATCCAGTTCCCGCCCGGTATCGCGCAAGGCGAGCTGCCGCCTTTGTTTGTCATCGGCGCGCAGGGCGACGGGCAACTGGTGAACTACCGATTCCGCTCGCCGTACTACATCGTCGATCGGCTGTTCGGCGCAGCCGAACTGCGCCTGGGCGGTGATGGCGGCGACGTGGTGCGTATAGAGCGCACGGACGGCGTGGCGCGGAGGAACTGACCATGAGCCAGGAAGACACTCCCGACCTCGCCACGCCACAGGCGGGCAAGGTTGCGCCCGAGGCGGTGGCGCTGCGCGCCCAGCCGCGCCCGGTTACGCGCCTGAACCGGCGCACGCTGGCCATCCTCGCCGGCACCCTGTCGGTCGCCGTGCTCGGCGCGCTGATGTGGTCGCTGCAACCGCAGCGGCGCGGCGCAGGCGAGCAGACCGAGCTTTACAACGTCGATCGTGTCTCGAAGTCGGAAGGACTGGACGCGCTGCCGGCCGACTACTCGAAGCTGCCGCCCCCTTTGCCGGCATCGGTGCCGGAGCTGGGGCCGCCGCTGCCGGGCGATCTTGGCCCGGCCATCGTGAAGTCGCAGCAGCCGGTGACGGCCGCCTATGCGGCCCCCGGCCACGACCCGAACGACGCGCTACGCAAGGAAGCCGAATCGGCGGCGGCCTCGTCGGTGTTCTTCCGCTCGGGTTCGCAGAAGGCCGCGCCGGTCGCGCAAACGCAGGTGGCCGCCGCGCCGGGCTTTGCTGCCAGTGCGGCCTTCGACCCGCTGGCCGCTGGCCCGGCCTCGACGGCGGCCCAGCCTGCCGACCCCACCGCCGTGCAGAACCGGCAAGACCAGAAAGAGGCTTTCCAGAAAGCCGGAACCAAGGAAACCCGCAATTCCGGCAACCTGACCCTGCCGGCTTCGCCGTATCAGGTCATGGCTGGAACCGTGGTCGCAGGTGCTTTGGTGACAGGCATCAAGTCCGATCTGCCGGGCGATGTGATCGCCACGGTGACGGAGCCGGTCTATGACACGGCTACCGGGCGCTTCCTGCTGATTCCGCAAGGGTCGCGCATCCTGGGCAAGTACAACAGCCAGGTCAGCTACGGGCAGAGCCGCGTGCAGGTGGTGTGGAACCGGATCATTCTGCCTGACACGTCTTCGCTCACGCTCGATAACCTGGCCGGCACCGACCCGGCCGGTTATGCCGGACTGGAAGATGACGTGGATTGGCATTGGGGTCGCATCTTCGCTGGCGCGGCGCTGACGACACTGCTGGGCGTGGGCGCCGAGCTGGCTGCGCCGGAGAACCGGCAGGACGGTAATCGCATCATCATCGCCGGGCGCGACAGCGCGCAGGACAGCATCAACCAGGTCGGCCAGGAGATGACCCGGCGCAACCTCAACATCCAGCCCACCTTGACGGAGCGCCCCGGCCTGCCGGTTCGCATCATCGTCAACCGCGATCTGGTGCTGCGGCCCTACCAGCCGCTTTTCTTCAACAGGGGGACTTCACGATGACGACGCGCAAGCTGCGGCTCGGGCCGCTGCCGAAAACGGAATCCACGAAGCTGACATTTGCTTGCCCGGCCAGCCTGAAAGCCGACCTCGACCGCTACGCTGCGCTGCACGCGCAGACCTACGGCGAGGCGGTCGATGCCACGGTGCTGATTCCGCACATGCTGGAAGCCTTCATGGCCGGGGATCGGGGATTCAGGAAGGGAGGCGCGGGCAAGGCCGCGCCGCCGAAGCCAAGCTGATGATGCCGGTTTCCCGTGGTATCCATCCCTCGAACGCGCAGCCCAAGGCTGCGCGTTCTTCGTTCTGGAGGGTGGCGGCGTTGTGGGCTATGATGGTGAAACGCGGCCGCCGTCTGCTGGCAATCGTCCCCGATGCAGCACGCTCCGGCTTTCTACCGCGACGCTCTTATGTGGCTCCTAGCCCACAACGCCGCAGCCCCGCAAAGCGGCCCGAAGTAGAGCTAAACCCGCGCCCCATATAGACTTCCGGCCATCAGGCTGTTTTCAAAAAACGCTTGACACCGGAACTTTTTTGTGGGCGGGGAATATCCCGGGCTTCCCGGTGAGGCAGAGCCGGTGCCGGAGGTGTGCGGTTTTCCGGTGTGGGGGGGGCATCCGTGCCTTCAGTGCAATATCAGCAGCGGGCTGTCGAAGTCGAATTCCAGTTGCCTTGGCGTACGCCATGCACGCTGTTTCCGCCATGGGCCCAGTTGCCCCGCCTCCGCGGGTGCAAGGGCGATGGGGTGCTGCAAGCGGGCGAGATCGCGTGCCCTGGCGCAACAGCGGTAGGCCCATGAATCGGAAATCAGCAGCCGCCTGGCGACGCTTGGCATGTGTTGGCCGCAGTCCTGAAGGAGCACCCGCCAGGCGTCGGCCAGTGAGGGATGTGGTGCATCGACATCGGGCAGGTTGCTTTGTTCCTCGCCGATGAGCAGATGGGCCAAGGGGTCGCGGCCATCGTCGCTGGCCAGACGGTTCATCAGTGGATGTGTCGCGTTGTCTTCCATGTTGTCGCCAACGGCGTGATCCAGCCGCACGCCATGACGGACATGTACTTCGGTGTAGCGCACCAGCGCCTGATACAGGTGGCGCAGCAGCAGGTCCTGGAAGCCGGTGTCAAGAAAGTCGAGCGGAAAGCCATGGCGTTCAGACAGTGGGCCAGCCAGCAGCCAGGCCTCCTGTGCCACATCGTCGGGGGAATGCTCGCCGCAGGTGGCACGGGCAATACGCCGCAACGCCTTGGCCTGCTGTTGCAAAAACAGCGTGTAGGAATTGAAGGGAGTGTTCATCGACCGGGCCTTCGGGCACCGGGCATGGAGTATGCGCAGCTGGCCGCTGGCGGGGAAGTTCCACGCCGGCGGTGATATGCCACAATCTGCGGCGCATGGCAGGAAGCTGCAGGACTCCGACGTTTTGACCTCGACAACCCACGCGATCATCCCCCCTCTATTCGCGGTCGTGCCTGCCGGCATCTTCGGTCCGCTGGCCTCGCCCAACCGGCAGAACTACTGGTCGCTGCTGTGCCGGCTGTTCGATGAATTCTTCGGCCCGGATGCACCGGTGCCGCCCAGCCATGGCTTCCAGCGGCGCGAGATCACCGCCGCGCTGGAGCGCTACCTGCTTGCCGATGATCCGTGGGAGGACGAGGACGGGCAGGCGCCGGATGCACCGTTGAACGTGCGTGCCAGTGCCATCCACGACCGCTTCCGCGCCGCTGGCTGGCTGCGCCAGGAGCGCATCGGTGCGCGCGAGATGGTGACCATGCCGCGCATGGTGGCCGAGCTGCTGTCGGCGCTGGTCGAATTCAGCGAGCAGGGGCCGACTTTCGTCCGCGCCAAGATGGGCTCGATCGAGTCGCAGCTGCAGAAGGTGGCCGATGGCCGGATCGACGGCGGCATCCTCGACGAGGCCGCCGACCAGGCGCGCCGGCTGCTGGTGTCGCTGGCGTCGATGAGCCTGCAGGTGCGCGACCTGATGCCGGAACTGAGCAAGGCCGAGACCACCGCGCAGTTCGCGCGGCAGTGGTTCGAGCGCTATGTCGGCCAGCTGTTCATCGGTGACTACGCCGAGCTGCACCGTGCCGATCACCCGATGGCGCGCCGCAGCTCGATTCTGGCGATGGTGCAGCAGCTCGATGCCGGTGCGCCCCGCGAGGCGCTGCTGGGCTGGTACCGCGAGCATGTCACCGGTGGTGATGAGGCACGCGCGCAACAGCGTCTGTCGCGCAGCCTCAACCGTTTGCGCGAACTGGAGCGCATCGACGAATACCTGACCCGGCTGGACGAGGACATCCGCCAGGCCAACCGCCGTGCGCTGGCCTTTCTCGATTACCGCCTGCGTGCCCCCGACAAGCTCGACGTGCTGCTGCGCCGCGCCTGCCGCGGCGTGCTGTCGGCGCCGGAAGATGCGCTGCGGCTGCCGGTGGCGCCCGGTCCGTTGATGGACGAGACGCGGCTGCGCCCACCGCACCGCAAGCCGGCGCCGATCCCGCGCAGCGCCAACGCCACCACGCCGCCCACGCCCGAGCAGCTGGCGCGGCTGTCGCTGCTGCGGCGCATGAAACGCGCACGGCTGGTCAATGCCGAGGACATGGCGCGTTATGTCGGCCGCCACCTGCAGCACGGTGCGATGATCGAATCGGCGCAGCTGGCCATCGCCAGCATCGAGGACCTGCGCGCCTACCAGACCCTGCTCACGCTCGCCCTGCGCGGCAACCGCATCGGCGGCCTGCGCCGCGAGGACCCGCTCGGGCGACTGCTGCACGGCTTCCGCGTGGAGTTGCTCGAGGTGGGCGATGGCACCCCCAACGATTACCTGCGCGGCCCGCGCTTCCGCATCGTGCGGGTCGGCGCACCACACCCGGAAACCGCATGAAACGCAGCTGGAACACCCTCAGCCAGATGTCCAACGGCACCTATGCCGTGCAGGATTTCGAACGTGCCGCCTACCGGCTGGCGACCGAACAGGTGCTGTATGCCGCCGACGCGCGCTCGCGCGTGGCCTACCATCTGGTCGAAGACCACTACGCCGATTTCGTTGCCGCGCTGGAGCCGCTGGGCATCCGCCTGGAGCGCAACGCGCATTACCGCTATCTGGTGGCGCTGCCGGCCCACGGAGAAGGCGCGCCGGTGACACTGGAGGAAACCCTCGCGCTGCTGGTGCTGCGCCAGCGTTACGACGAAGCCATGCGCCAGGGACTGATCGAGGACCATGGCGAAGTGGTGGTGGAACTGCCCGAACTGCAGGAAAGCTGGCAGGCGTTGACCGGCCGCTCGATGCCCGACGTCGGCGCGTTGCGTGCATTGGCGCGCACGCTCAAGCGCTGGGGCGTGTGCCGGCTGGTGGACTCGGAAAGCGATGACCCGCAGCCGTTCCACCTGCGCGTGCGCCCGGCCATCGTCGAGATCGTCGGCGAGCAGTGGCTGCAGCGCCTGGACCAGCACAACCGCGATGACGCGGACGATGTCGACGCGGAGGACGACGATGCAGCAGCTTGAACGTGTCCATCTGGTCCAGTTCTTCCTGTTCGAGGCGCAGAGCCTGCAACTGGACCGCACCAGCGCCATCATCGCGCCCAATGGCGCCGGCAAGAGTGCGCTGCTCGATGCGCTGCAGATCGTGCTGCTGGGCGGCGACCGCAGCCGCATCCGCTTCAACGCGCAGGCCGGCGGCAGCCACCGCGCGCGCACCATCCGCGACTACTGCCTGGGTGTGTTCCGCAGTGGCGAGGAAGGCCGCAAGCGCCGTACCGCGACGACCTATATCTCGCTGGTATTCCGCAACATGCTGACCGGTGAACCCTTGACCGCCGGCATCGCGCTTGGCGCCTCGGTCGATGAGCCCGAGCACCGCACCCACGGCCTGTACCTGCTGCCGGGCGTGGCGCTGGAACTGGACGAACATATCGAACGGATCAACGGCAAGGAACTGCCGCTGGCGTGGACCACCTTCCGCGAGCACATCACCCGCCGCTGCAAGGAAGTAGGCGAAACCCCGCAGCTGCATCCCAACGCCGAGCGCTTCGTGCGCGACCTGCTGTTGCGGCTGCGCGCCGGTCCGTCGGTGACGCCGGATCTCAACGCCTACCGCAAGGCCTTCCTCAATGCGCTGAACTTGCAGCGGGTGGAGGACGTGGACCTGTTCGTGCGCACGCTGGTGGCCGAGGACCGGCCCACCGATATCGCCCGCTTCCGCGCGCTGCTGGACAGCTTCCGGCTGATCAAGGAGAAGATCGAGCAGGTCAAGCAGCGCATCGACGCCGCCGAAGGCGTGGAGCGCCAGTACGAGAAGATCGCCGCGCAGGCCACCCGTGCCGCGTCCGCGCGTGCGCTGGCTGCCGAGTACGCGCGCGACCTGTACAGCGAGCAGCTCGACCAGGCCGAAGGCGCACTGGCGGATGCGGAAAACACGTTGACCGACACCCGCCGCCAGTTGGCCGATACCCGCGTCGAACGCGACACCCTGCGCGAGGAACAGGCGCGTGCCAATACGCGCCTGCAGGGCAGCGCCGGCTATGGCGAGCAGGCGCAACTGGACGAACTGGCCGGCCGCGACCGCGACCGCCTCGTGCAGCTGAAGAAAGACCTCGCGCGCGAGCTCGCCTTCGTCGGTGAGCAGCTGCGCCAGCTCGGCACGCTGGAGCTGGAGGGTATCGATGCCGGGGTGCTGGCAGCGGCGCGCGCCGAATGGGAGGGCTGGCATGCCGAGCTGACCGCGCTGGATGCCGAAGCGGTGCTGCCGTGGACACCGGAAGACCTGTTCGCGCGCTCGCGGCAGGCGCTGCGCACGACCGCGCCCTTGCGCGAACGCCTCGACCAGCATGCACGGCAGCTGCACGCCACCCACGACAAGGCCCGCGACGCGCTGGAAACCGCGCGGCAGAACCAGAAGCGGCTGGCCGCCGGCCAGGCCGAGCTGAATCCGGACACCGTGCGGCTGATGAGCTACCTGCGCGATGCCGGCATCGATGCACGCCCGGTCTGTGATCTGGTACGGGTCACCGATGGCAGCTGGCAGCACGCCATCGAGGGCTACCTGCGCAGCAATGTCGAGGCGCTGCTGATCCCCGACCAGGACGAGGAGCGTGCGGTCAAGCTGTACCGCGGCCTGACCGGCGGGCGTGCGGTGTATGGCGTCAAGCTGGCGCTGTCCAGCCAGGCGCGGCAGTCGCGCGGTGCCGATACGCCGGCTGCCGGCAGCGTCGCGGCGCTGCTGGAAGGCGTCAACGCCGATGCACTGGCGTTCCTGCGCCGGCAGCTGGGTGAGCTGCGCTGCGTGGAGACCGAAGCCGAACTGGTGCGCAGCCGTCAGGGCCTGACCCGTGACGGCCTGCTCTCGCGTGGTGGCAGTATCGAGCGCCTGCGGCTGCCGGCCGCCGGTGACCTGCGCATCGGCGCGTCGGACAACCGGGCCCGGGTACGTGTGCTGCACGAGGAAATCGAGCGTGCCGAGCAGTTGCTGCGACAGATCGAACCACAGCTGCGGCGTGCCGATGACTGCCAGCGTGGTCTGGCGCGGCTGGCCGATGCCGATGCGGTGGCGCAGGCGCTGCACGAACGCGTGCTGGAGCACCGCCAGGTGGCCGAGCGCTATCGCAGCGCGCAGGAGAGCCGTCGCAGCGCGCTGGATCCGGACCTGCTGCGGCTGTCCGAACAGCTGCACGCACTGAAGGCGCAGCTGGCCGCCTGCGAACAGCGCGCCGACGCGCTGGTCGGCCAGGAAGCGGTTGCCGCGTCCAATCTGGAACGCACTCGCGGCTTGCTCGACGGCCTGCGCCAGCAGGAGGAGCTGGTGGCACGCCGCGCGGTGGAAGCCTTTGCCGATCCGGATGTCGATCCGAACCGGGTCGAACGCCAGCGCGAGGAACTGGACGAAAAATATCCGTCGCTGGAAGAACGCGCACAGCGTTGCGAGGAACGCGCCCGGGACAGTGATACCCAGCTTGGCAAGCTGGTGCCGATGGCCTGGGGTGAGCTGGCGCAATACGCGCGCGACCATGGCATCGAGCTGGATTTCGCCGCCGATGCGTGGCGGCCGGCGCGCACCTTGCTGCAACGCGAACTGACCCAGCTGCGCGACACCGAGCTGGTGCAGTACGAGGCCGAGGCGCAGCAGGCCTATACCACCGCCGTGGATACCTTCCGCACCGGCGTGGCGTCAACGCTGTACGACAACTTCACCCGGCTCAAGACCCAGATCGCCACGCTCAACCGCACCTTGCGTGGCAGCCCGGCGTTCTCCAACAACGAGCGTTACCAGTTCTATTACGAGGTGCTGCCGGAGTTCCGCGAGCTGCACCGTTTCATCCAGCGGGCGGCCGATATCGGCGGCGAGGACACGCTGTTTGAAAGCGCCGGGCAGGTGCCGGAGGCGTTCCGCGCGCTGGTCGAGGACAAGGCCGCCGCCCATGTGGCCAACTCGCCGCTGGA
>DDVW01000014.1:9687-26391 GCA_002345545.1 Stenotrophomonas sp. UBA2302
CTGGGACTGATCCTGCTGGACGAATTCGGCGACAAGATCGACGCGCAGAACGCGCGCGCGATCACCGGCTACCTGCGCTCGCTGGGCCTGCAGCTGATGCTGGCCGCGCCCGACACCGCACAGGGTACGCTCTCCGGTGTTCTGGACAGTTACATCGAGCTGTTCCGCGACGGCGACCTGTTGCAGGCCGAGCGCATCGAGGTCACCGAGGCCGCGCGCAGCCTGCTGCTGTCGGACCAGTTCGACCTGCACCCGGAGCTGCTGGCAGCCGAGACCGCACGCATCGAACGCGAGCAGGCCACGACATGACCGCAGTACCGGGCCGCGCGGATGACACGCCGGCCCGGCGGGTGTTGCTACGGCTGCTGCGGCGCGCCGAGGCGGCGCTGCTGTCTGGCGATCCGCGGGCGGCGAGCCTGTCGATGACCGGCAAGCGCGATGGTGCCGAGTATCTGGCTCTCCGTGGGGCGGAAGATTTCGATGCCTTCCACGGTCATATCGCCGTGGCCGAGCGCGCCGGTGCAATCCGTGTCGAGCGTGATCGTCATCGTGGCGACGGTGAGCGCCTGGTGCGCCTTGCCGTGCGCGACATCGCCGCGTTGGCGTGCGAGCTGGGCCTGGAACTGCACGCACAGTGCGTGGCCCGCGCCGAAGCCCTGCTGGCCCCCTGGTGTTGCAGGAGCGACGTGAGTCGCGACGACGCTTCTGTGGCAATACCCGGCAGCGATCCACTCCGTTCCCGCGGCAATTCCGACAAAGCGGCCACTGCGCCGCGTTTCCCGGTCATTGCGCAGGTGATGGCTGCCTGGCGTGCAGGCCGCAAGGTGCGTGGCTGTGGTCCGGCGGTGGCCGCCGATCTCGCCGATGCGGCACGGGCGGTGCAGGCGCTGCTGGCCGATGCCCGCGGTGAGCGCATCCTGCGCAAGGCCAGCGCCAGCCTGTTTGCCGACAGCAAGCGGCTGGAAGCGCTGACGCCATGGCTGGACCTGCTGGTGAGCGGCGAAGTTGCCGCCAGCGGCCTTGAGGACGAACAGGTGTGGTCGGCGCTGGGACTGCGCCGGGAGCCGCAGCCGCTGTTGCTGGCCGGACAGGGAACGGTGGCACTCGATGACGGCAGCTTCCACGTCCTGCCCGCGCGCTGGCTGGGTTTTCCGGTGGATGCGGTGTGCGGCATTTCCACCGCGGTGCGTGCCTTGCTGAGCATCGAGAACCTGGCCAGTTTCCATGAAGCGGCGGCGCTGCGCGGTGATGCACCGGTGCTGCTGCTGTACACCGGCGGCATGCCGTCACCGGCGTGGCGCAACGCCTATGCGCGCCTGCTTGATGGACTGCCGGCCACAGCCGCGCTGTACCACTGGGGCGATATCGACCTTGGCGGTTTCCGTATCGCCACCAAGCTGGCCGAGCAGGCCGGTATGCGATCCCGCGTGCTGCACCCGTGGATGATGGCCCCGGATGAATTGCCCGCTGAAGTCATCGCCGCAGGCGAGGTGCCACCACCGGTGCTGCTGGCATCGATGTGCGACTGGGCTTGTCGTGCGGGATGGATGGAATTGGCTGCCGGGCTGCGACGGAGGCCGCTGAAACTGGAACAGGAGCGCCTGACGCCGCGGCTGCCGTGATCCGGCACGTCCGGCAGGCAAAGTCGCGGACGATCTGTGGCAGCAAAAACGCCGGCATTGCCGGCGTTTGCCTGTACGGTTCCGGTCCGGCTCAGGCGCGCACGGTGTTGGAGATGATCTCCACCCAGTAACCGTCCGGATCCTTGATGAAGGCCAGGCTCTTCATGCGGCCATCGCTCAGGCGCTTCTGGAACGGCATGCCCAGCTCTTCAAACCGGGCACAGGCCGCTTCCAGCTCCGGCACCGACACGCAGATGTGGCCGAAGCCGCGCGGCTCGCTGTTGCCGTCGTGGTAGACCGGGCCGTCCTGCGTTTCGGTGCCGTGGTTGTGGGTCAGCTCCAGCACGCCGGGAATACCGGCCATCCACAGCCGACGCTGCGCATCGTCTTCCGGCACCTGCGTGCCTGCCGGCACATAGGCCAGGAAGTACAGGCTGAACTGGGCATCCGCGAAATCACGCCGGTCGATCAGCGAGAAACCCAGCACGCGGGTGTAGAAGTCCAGCGAAGCGGCGATGTCCTTCACGCGCAGCATGGTGTGGTTGAAGACGAAGCCATGGGTTTGCGCCGGCACGCTGGCGGCGACACCGGGCTGGTCACGCAGGGATGGAAGGCTCATGGGGGCTCCTTGATGGGGGAATGCACGCGGCACAGAGCGTCATTTTACGTGCGCCGCCAGGCAGCCGGATGACGGCGGCCGTAACCGCCGCCGTCATCGCCCGTTTCAGGGATGCTGCGAAAACGGCGTGATGTTGCCGTCTTCAGCCAGCAGGCCCACGGTGAACGGCTGGCGGTGGCCATCCGGCGATTCCATGCCCGGCGAGCCGACCGGCATGCCCGGCAGCACCAGCCCGCGCGCCTTCGGGCGTTCGGCCAGCAGCTTGCGGATATCGGCAACCGGCACGTGGCCTTCGACCACGTAGCCGTCGATCTCCGCGGTGTGGCAGGAGTACATGCCCTCGCCGATACCCAGGCGCTGCTTCACCGCGAGCATGTCGCGGGTGTCATGGATCTCCACCGGGAAGCCGGCGGCCTGCATGTGCGCGGCCCAACCGCTGCAGCACCCGCAGTCGGGATCCTTGTGCACCTTCACCACCGGCAGGGCTGGCGATGCCGGTGCGACGCTGGACGCCACCGGTGCTGGCGCCACTGTGGCAGCTGCAGCTGCAGCGGAGCCGGCCGGGGTCGCGTTGCAGGCGCTGACCAGCAGTGTGCCGGCGGCCAGCAGCAGCGCATGGAATGAGGTTTTCGACTGGATTTTCATTGTGTCCGTTTCCTTGCGAAGGGCCACACCGGCCCGGTGGCGATGTGGCGGAGAGCACCGGGCAAGGGCGCCCGTGCCCGAGGAGAAACATGCGGACAGGCCGGTTGACGTGTCCGCGAGGGGGATCAGAACCAGAGGCGCACGCCGGCAACCCAGCGCGACTCGCTGACGGCTGCTCCGGCATCGCGGTGCAGGTCGGCGGTATTGCCGTACACGCGTTCATGGACAAAGCCCACATACGGCGCGAAGCGTCGGGTGATCTCGTAGCGCAGGCGCAGGCCCGCTTCCACGCTGCTCAGGCCCTTGCCCACGCCGCGCTGCGGATCGTCATCGGCGACCAGGTTGGCCTCGACCACCGGCTGCAGGATCAGCCGGTTGGTCAGCAGCACGTCGTACTCGGCTTCAACGACCAGCTCGGCCTTGCGCGTGCCGCCGAGGTAGGCCATCGCCGATACCTCGAACTTGTACGGCGCCATGCCCTGGAAGCCGACCGCCGCGCGGGTCAGATCCGGACTGTCGCGACCGTTGTCGTGACGCACGCCGGCCACGAAGTCCCACCACGGCGAGATCGCGCGGCCGTACAGCGCATCGGCCGACCAGTCCTGCACGCGGCTCTCGCTGCGCTCACCTTCACTGCGCAGCCACAGCCGGTGGATGTCACCGCCAAACCACGAGTCGATGCCCCAGGTCTGGCCGCTGCCATGCGCGTTGTCCCAGGCTTCCAGATGGTCGAACACCACCAGGCTGTTGAAGGCCGGCGCGTGCTCCATCGCGTGCGGCGCGAGGGTCGGGAACGCGGCGGCGAAATCCTCGGCGGTAGGCGCCGGAACCGGTTCGCGTGGTGTGGCGCTGGCGGGGAGGTCGGGTGTGCGGTGGCTGGTGTGTGGACCACTCTTGGCCGCTGGCATGGTGTGCCCGACATGCGGCTCCGGGTCATGCGCACTGTGGCCCATTACGCCCATGTCGTGACCGGCATGGGGATCGGTTTTCGTCGCCGGCATGCTGTGGCCAGCATGCGGATCGGAGTCGTGGGCGCTGTGATCCATCGCCGCCATGTCATGGCCCGCATGCGGGTCGTCCTTCGCCGTCGGTATGTGATGTCCGGCATGGGCGTCGTGTGCGCCGGCCTTGGTTTTGGGCTTGGCATGGCCGGCATGCGGATCCTGGGCGAAGGCGGTGCCGGTTGCGCTCAGGGCGAGGATCAGCAGGGAACGGGAAAGCGTCTTCATGCCTCGATCCTCACTTCGCGCATCATCCCCGCTTCCATGTGGTAGAGCAGGTGGCAGTGGAAGGCCCAGCGGCCCAGCGCGTCGGCACGCACGCGGTAGCTGCGGCGGGTGCCCGGCGGCATGTCGATGGTGTGCTTGCGCAGCTGGAACTGGCCGTCGGCGTTCTCCAGGTCGCTCCATACGCCGTGCAGGTGGATCGGGTGCTGCATCATCGTGTCGTTGACCAGCACGATGCGCATGCGCTCACCGTAGTTCAGCCTGATCGGCTCGGCACCGCCGAACGGGATGCCGTCGAAGTTCCAGGCGAACTTCTCCATGTGCCCGGTCAGGTGCAGCTCGATCTCGCGACCGGGCTCGCGGCCATCGGGGTCCTCGAACAGCGAGTGCATCGCGCCGTAGGTCAGCACCTTGCGGCCGTTGCCGCGCAGGCCGATGCCTGGATCGTCCAGCTTCGGTTCGCTGGCTGCAGTCTGCATGTCCACCAGCGGATTGCCGGTTTCGCTGTCCGGATGCTTCGGTGCCTTGTCACCACCACCGTGACCCATGTGCGCACCGCAGCCACCTTCCATGCCGGCGTGACCGCCCATGTCATGGCCCATGTCGCCCATGGTCAGCAGCGGACGCGGATCCAGCTGCGGGATCGGCGCCTGCAGGCCGTGGCGCACCGCCAGCGTGCCGCAGGCATAGCCGGTGCGGCCCATGTCCTGGGCGAACACGGTGAACGCGTCCTGGCCGGTGGGCTCGACGATCACATCGAACGTCTCGGCCGGCGCGATGCGGAATTCGTCGATGCTGACCGGGTGGATGTACTGGCCGTCGGCGGCCACCACCGTCATCTTCAGGCCGGGAATACGCACATCGAAGTAGGTCATCGAGGCGCCGTTGATGAAGCGCAGCAGCACCTTCTCGCCACTGCGGAACAGCCCGGTCCAGTTGCCGGCCGGCGCGGTGCCGTTCATCAGGTAGGTGTAGGTGTGGGCGTTGATGTCGGAGATGTCCGAGGGCGTCATCCGCATGCGGCCCCACATGCCACGGTCGCTCAGCGTCTCGCGCAGGCCGTCCTTGCGCGCATCGCGCAGGAAGTCACCGACCGTGCGCTGGTAGGTGTTGTCGTGCATGGCCATCTTCTTCATGCGCCGGTGCAGCGCATTGACGTCCATGTCGGTCCAGTCCGAGAGCATGACCACGTGCTCGTGGTCGAAGTGATAGGGCGGCGGCGCCAGCGGGTCGATGATCAGCGGGCCGTACAAGCCGGCCTGCTCCTGGAACAGCGAATGGCTGTGGTACCAGTAGGTGCCCGACTGCTTGAGCTGGAAGCGGTAGTGGTAGGCCTCGCCCGGCGCGATGCCGTTGAAGCTCAGGCCCGGCACGCCGTCCATGTTGGCCGGCAGCAGGATGCCGTGCCAGTGGATGGAGGTGATCTCGTCGCTGAGCGTGTTGGCCACACGCAGATTCACCGTATCGCCCTCGCGCAGGCGCAGGATCGGCGCCGGCAGGGAGCCATTGACGGTGATGGCGCTGCGCGTGCGGCCGGTGAAATTGACCGCCGAACGGCCGATGGCAAGGCTCAGCTCAGTGCCGCGCAGCTCGGTACCCGGTACGGCCATGGCCGCAGTTGACGCCAGCGCGCTGGGAATGCGTCCCAGGCCGGCACCGGCGACTACCCCGCCCAGCGCCAGGCCCTGGACGAAGCGGCGTCGCGACAGCGTCGAGCGCGGGTCGGAAAGGAAATCGGATGACATTGGAAACTCCCGGCCATGCACGGGCGATACGCTGCGCCACGGCATGGCTTGAACAGATCGGGGAAGCACCATGGCGCGGCCATGGCACGGGTCTGCGTGCGGCGCAGGACGCGCCACGGGAGATTAGGCGATGGGAGGCCGGTTGAGCTGGCCCGGTGCCACGCCATGGCGGTAGGGCACCGACGGTACCGGCTGCAGGTTGTGGCGCAGCGCGCCCAGACGGGTCATCGCCATGGCCGGCAGCATGTTGCAGTGTTGCTTGCAGTCGCAGTGGTTGCCGTCGCCACAGGGCGAAGGTGCCTGCCCGCCAGCATCCGCATCGCACTGCATGCCGAGGTCCTGATGGCAGCAATCATGCGTGCCGTCACCGCTTTCCTGGGCCATGGCCTGCATCGGCACGGCCATCGCTGTTGCAGACCAGGCCGAACCGACCGCGGTGGCGATCAGGGACAGGCACAGCAGCAGGGTCAGCAGGATGCGCAGCACGGGTCGGGTCCGGAAACAGACCTGAACCATACCACCGGCGGGCATGCAGCGGACTGAACGGTACGGCTTTGCAAAGGCGCGCAAGTGTGATGCCTGCCACCTCCGGCCGCTGTTTCCCGCAGCCGGTAGAATCAGGACATTCCTCTGACCAAGTGGCGATCCATGTCCCAACGCGCATGGGTGGCGTCGGCCATCCGCAAGATCGAGGCCGATTACAACCGTTCGGCCGATACCCACCTCATCCCGATCGACCTGCCGGGCTTTCCCGGCATCGATGTGTATCTGAAGGACGAGTCCAGCCATCCCACCGGCAGCCTCAAACACCGGCTGGCGCGCTCGCTGTTCCTGTACGCGCTGGCCAACGGCTGGCTGCGTGAAGGCTGCCCGGTGATCGAGGCCTCCAGTGGCTCCACCGCGGTGTCGGAAGCCTACTTCGCGCGCCTGCTGGGCCTGCCGTTCATCGCGGTGATCCCGGCCAGCACCTCGCCGGAGAAGATCGCCGCGATCGAATTCCACGGCGGCCGTTGTCATCTGGTCGAACGCGCCTGCGAGCTGAACCACGCCTCGCAGGTGCTGGCACGCGAAACCGGCGGCCATTTCATGGACCAGTTCACCTACGCCGAGCGCGCCACCGACTGGCGCGCCAACAACAACATCGCCGAGTCGATCTTCAAGCAGATGGCCGAAGAGCCGCATCCGGTGCCGGAGTGGATCGTCTGCAGTCCCGGCACCGGCGGCACCGCCGCCACGCTGGGGCGCTATGCCAGCTATCGCCGCCACGACACGCTGATCCTGTGCGCCGATCCGGAAGTGTCGATCTTCTACGACGGCTACTGCGCGGCCCTGCAAGGCGCCGACTGGCGCGACATGACCTGCGAAGGCGGCTCGCGCGTGGAAGGCATCGGCCGGCCGCGGGTGGAACGCAGCTTCATTCCGACCAGCGTCGATGCGATGGTCAAGGTGCCCGACGAGCTGAGCCTGGCGGCGATGCGCCACGTCAGTGCCACGCTGGGGCGCCGCGTCGGTGGCTCCACCGGCACCAACTTCGTCGGCGTGCTGCATGTCGCCCGGCTGATGCGTGATGCCGGCCGCAGCGGCTCCATCGTCACCATCCTGTGCGATGCCGGCGAGCGCTACGCACACAGTTACTACAACCCGGACTGGTACGTGCAGCAGGGTATCGATGTGGTCAACGCCGATGCCGCCATCGCCGCGGCCGTCAGCGGGCAGGGCGCGCTGGCATTGCCTTGTGCGTGGCTGGAAGCGTCGCCATATCGCTCATGAAGCCGGCCGTGCCGGCACCGTTTTTTCCAGGACACGCATGAACACCAATCCCCTGCTCGACTTTTCCGGCCTGCCACGCTTTGACGCGATCCGTCCGGAGCATGTGACGCCGGCCATCGACACGCTGCTGGCGCAGGCCGAAGCTGCGGTAAAAGCCGCCGAAACCGTTGCGCCGGTGCGCTGGGATACGTTCGTGACACCGCTGGATGACGCCAGCGAGCGCCTGTACCGCTCCTGGGGCCAGGTGTCGCACCTGCAGGCGGTGGTCAACACGCCGGAGCTGCGCGAGGCCTATAACGCCAACCTGCCGAAGATCAGCCGTTTCGGCAGCGCGGTGGCGCAGAACCCGGCGCTGTACGCACAGTACAAGGCGCTGGCCGCCACACCGGAGGCGGCCGGCTATGACGCTGCGCGCCGCAAGGTGCTGGACAACGCGCTGCGTGATTTCCGCCTAGGCGGCGCCGAGCTGGATGAAACCGGCAAGGCCCGTTTTGCACAGTTGCAGGAAGAGCTGTCCGGGCTGCAGGCGAAGTTCTCGCAGAACGTGCTCGATGCCACCGACGCGTTCGCGCTGTATGTGGACGATGAAGGCGAGCTGGCCGGGCTGCCGGCCGATGTCATCGCCACCGCCCGTGCCGCCGCACAGAAGGACGGCCGCGATGGCTGGAAACTGACCCTGCAGATGCCGTGCTACCTGCCGGTGCAGACCTATGCCGACAACCGCACGCTGCGCGAACAGCTGTATCGCGCCAACGCCGTACGCGCATCCGAATTCGGCGAAGCGACGCTGGACAACAGCCGCAATATCGATCGCATCCTCGCCGTGCGCAGCGAGATGGCATCGCTGCTCGGCTTCGCCAACTACGGCGAATACTCCATCGCCACCAAGATGGCCGCCGATGCGCCGCAGGTGCTTGGCTTCCTGCGTGACCTGGCCGTCCGCGCCAAGCCGTATGCGCAGCGTGACCGTGCCGAACTGGAAGCCTTCGCCCGTGACGAACTGGGGCTGGACGCGTTGCAGGCATGGGATCTCGCATACGCCAGCGAGAAGCTCAAGCAGGCGCGTTACAGCTACTCCGAGCAGGAAGTGAAGCAGTACTTCACCGAGCCGAAGGTGCTGGCCGGCCTGTTCGGCGTGATCGAACGTCTGTACGGCCTGACCGTGCAGCCGGACACCGCGCCGGCGTGGCATGAGGACGTGCGCTTCTACCGGCTGGTGGATGCCGATGGGGCGCTGGTCGGCCAGTTCTACATGGACCTGTACGCGCGTGAGGGCAAGCGCGGTGGCGCGTGGATGGACGATTGCCGCAACCGCCGCGTTACCGCGACGGGAGTGCAGACGCCACTGGTGTACCTGGTGTGCAACTTCGGCCGCGGCGGTGACGGCCAGCCGGCCACCTTCAGCCACGATGAGGTCATCACCCTGTTCCACGAGATGGGCCACGGCCTGCACCAGCTGCTCACCCGTGTCGGTGAGCTGGCGGTGGCGGGCATCAATGGCGTGGAGTGGGATGCGGTGGAGCTGCCCAGCCAGTTCATGGAGAACTTCTGCTGGGAGTGGCCGCAGGTGGAGGCGATGAGCGCGCATGCGGTCACCGGTGCCGCGCTGCCGCGGCCGCTGTTCGAGCGGATGCTGGCGGCGAAGAACTACCAGAGCGGCATGTTCACCGTGCGCCAGCTGGAGTTCGGCCTGTTCGACATGCTGCTGCACAGCCAGTACCAGCCGCAGCAGGAAAACGTGCTGCAGTTGCTGGAGCGCGTGCGTGACGAGGTGGCGGTGAACCTGCCGCCGGCATGGAACCGCTTCCCGCACCAGTTCAGCCACATCTTCGCCGGGGGCTATGCGGCCGGTTACTACAGCTACAAATGGGCCGAAGTGCTCAGCGCCGACGCCTATGCCGCGTTCGAGGAGGCTCCGGACCAACTGGCCGAAACCGGCGCGCGCTTCCGTGCCGA
This sequence comes from Stenotrophomonas sp. UBA2302, assembly GCA_002345545.1. GTDB lineage: Bacteria > Pseudomonadota > Gammaproteobacteria > Xanthomonadales > Xanthomonadaceae > Stenotrophomonas. Next base: position 19,271 of record DDVW01000014.1, read on the forward strand.
AGTGCTGTCGCGTGGTGGCAGTCGCAGTGCGGCGGAGAATTTCCGTGCGTTCCGTGGCCGTGATCCGCAGATCGACGCGTTGCTGCGCCACAGCGGTATGGTGGCCTGAGCCTGCATCCCACGGCACGGACGCCGTGCTTCAGCCGCCACGGACATGGCGCCGCCAATACCGGTGCGGCGTCATGACGGGAGCATGCCGGTGCTGTCGCCGCTGCCGGACTGGGTGGAAGCTGTTCTGGCTGCGTCCACCTGCCGGCTGGCACACTGCCGCTTCCCGTCTCCGTCCATGCCCACCATGAACAACCGGTCCGGCCCGCTGGCAGGCATTCCCGCCACCTTGCTGCGCATCGCGGTCGCCGCCGCGATCGTTGGCGTGGTGATGTGGTTCCAGCCGCGCATCAACGAGCCGGCCGCGCAGGTCAGCAATGGCCTGAACCTGCGCAGCGCGCCTGATCCGCGTGCCGAGCGGCTGGCGCTGCTGCCGGTGGGCACCACTGTGGAAGTGCAGCGCTGCCTGGACGACCTGCAGTGGTGCAATGTGCGCGCCGGTGGCCACAGTGGCTGGGTCGCGGCCAACTATCTGGTCGCCACCCGTGATGGCAAGCGCGTGCGCCTGGCCGAGGCCGGCAAGGAGATGGGCGTGGTGATCGAGACCGCGCAGCCGGGCGGCTGAGGCACCGCACAGCCTCCGGGTTTGCCAAAGAAAACAGCCGCTTTCGCGGCTGTTTTCCATTGCCTCACTGCCGGCGTGGCATCACACCCTGCCGAACACCAGCGTGGCGTTGGTGCCGCCGAAGCCGAAGCTGTTGGACATCACCGTATCCAGCCGGGCGTCCTGCGTCTGGCGCAGGATCGGGAAGCCTGCGGCACGCTCGTCCAGCGTTTCGATATTGGCCGAGCCGGCCATGAAGCCGTCGCGCATCATCAGCAGGCAGTAGATCGCCTCGTGCACGCTGGCCGCGCCCAGCGAGTGGCCCGACAGCGCCTTGGTCGAGGACAGCGGCGGTACCGCCTCGCCGAACACCTCGCGCACCGCGCCCAGCTCGGTCACATCGCCCAGCGGCGTGGAGGTGCCGTGGGTGTTGAGGTAGTCGATCGGACGGTCCAGGCCTTCCATCGCCATCTTCATGCAGCGCACCGCGCCTTCGCCGGACGGGGCGACCATGTCGGCGCCGTCGGAGGTGACGCCGTAACCGACCAGCTCGGCGTAGATGCGTGCGCCGCGGGCGATGGCGTGGTCGTAGTCCTCCAGCACCAGCATGCCGGCGCCACCGGCGATGACGAAGCCGTCGCGGCTGGCGTCATACGGACGCGAGGCGCTGGCCGGGGTTTCGTTGAAGCCGGTGGACAGCGCGCCCATCGCATCGAACATCACGCTCATCGACCAGTGCAGGTCCTCGCCGCCGCCCGCGAACACCACATCCTGCGCGCCGTGGCGGATCAGGTCCGCGGCCGCACCGATGCAGTGCGCCGAAGTGGCGCAGGCGGCCGACAGCGAGTAGCTCAGCCCCTTGATGCTGAACGCGGTGGCGAGGTTGGCCGACACCGTCGAGCACATCGTGCGCGGCACCATGTACGGGCCGACCTTGCGCACGCCACGGTTGCGCAGCAGATCGGCCGCTTCCACCTGCCATTCGCTGGAGCCGCCACCGGAGCCGGCGATCAGCCCGGTGCGCACATTGCTGACCTGGTCCTGCTCCAGGCCGGCATCGGCGATGGCATCGCGCATGGCGACGTAGCTGTAGGCGGCGGCATCGCTCATGAAACGCTTGAGCTTGCGGTCCACCTGCGCGTCCAGGTCGATGTCGACGCGGCCACCGACCTGGCTGCGCAGGCCGGCTTCAGCGTGGTCGGGCAGGGCGACGATGCCCGGACGGCCTTCGCGCAGGGCACTGGAAACGGTGTCCAGATCGTTGCCGAGGCAGGACGTGATGCCCATGCCGGTGATGACGACACGCCGCATCAGAAGCTCTCCGTCGAGGTGAACAGACCCACGCGCAGGTCCTTGGCGGTGTAGATCTCGCGGCCATCCACCAGCATGCGGGCGTCGGTCTGGGCCATCACCAGCTTGCGGTTGATCACCCGCGAGACATCGATCTCGTACTGCACCAGCTTGGCGCTGGGCAGCACCTGGCCGGTGAATTTGACCTCGCCGCAGCCCAGCGCACGGCCGCGGCCTTCGGCGCCCAGCCAGGTCAGGTAGAAGCCGGTCAGTTGCCACATCGCATCCAGGCCCAGGCAGCCGGGCATCACCGGGTCGCCAATGAAGTGGCAGCCGAAGAACCACAGGTCCGGGGTGATATCCAGCTCGGCGCGGATCAGGCCTTTGCCATGGGCGCCGCCGTCCTCGCGGATGTCGGTGATGCGGTCGAACATCAGCATCGGATCGTTGGGCAGGCGGCCCTTGTTGGGGCCGAAGAGTTCACCGCGCGCGCTGGCCAGCAGCTGGTCGCGGGAGAACGAATGCAGACGGGTCATCCGGTGGTAGTCCAAAGCCAGGAGCGAGCCGCCGAGCATGCGTCAGCAATCGGCGTTCAATCAAATGTTTTAACTTGACGGTTGCGTATGTTCGACGCAATTGGCGGCCGTTCGAGCGCTTTTGCGTGGCGTTCAAGATTGCACAATTGTGAGGACAAGTGTGCATTTGGCGACAGGAGCTATCATGTTGACGACCGTTCCGGACTGTTTCCTTGAGCCAGCCCCGCAAGATCATCCATGTCGACATGGACGCCTTCTACGCGTCGGTGGAGCAGCGCGATGACCCCGGTTTGCGCGGAAAACCGGTGGTGGTGGCATGGAAGGGCGCCCGCTCGGTGGTCTGCGCGGCCTCCTATGAGGCACGGAAATTCGGCATCCGTTCGGCGATGCCCGCACTGCGCGCCGAGCGGCTGTGCCCGGACGCGATCTTCGTGCCGCCGGATTTTTCCCGCTACAAGGCGGTGTCGCGGCAGATCCGCGCGATCTTCCTGCAGCACACGCCGCTGGTGGAGCCGCTGTCGCTGGACGAGGCCTATCTGGATGTGACCGCATCGTCGAGCTGTGGCGGCATCGCCACCGAGATCGCCCGTCGCATCCGCACGCAGATCCGCGAAACCACGCAACTCACCGCCTCGGCCGGCATCGCACCGAACAAGTTCCTGGCCAAGGTCGCCTCGGACTGGCGCAAGCCCGATGGCCAGTTCGTGGTGCCGCCGGCGAAGGTGGAGCAGTTCCTGACGCCGCTGCCGGTGCAGCGTGTGCCGGGCGTGGGCAAGGTGATGCAGGGCCGGCTGGCGGCGTTGGGGATCAGTACCGTCGGCGACCTGCGCGCCTTGCCGCTGGAACAGCTGCAGGCCCTGTTCGGCAGCTTCGGGGCCAGCCTGTACCGGCGCGCGCGCGGCATCGACGAGCGCCCGGTGGAGCCGGATCAGCCGGTGCAGTCGATTTCCTCCGAGGACACCTTCGCCGAGGATCTGCCGCTGGGCGGTTTCGACGAGCTGATCACCCAGCTGGCCGAACGCACCTGGCGTGCGACCGGACGCACCGAGCGCATCGGCCATACCGTGGTGCTCAAGCTTAAGACCGCGCAGTTCCGCATCCTCACCCGCAGCTTTACCCCGGATACGCCGCCGGCCTCGGTGGAAGAGCTGCGCGATATCGCGCTGGCCTTGTGCCGACGCGTGCAGTTGCCGGCCGACACGCTGTACCGGCTGGTGGGCGTGGGCCTGTCCGGGTTCCGCGACCGCGAGGAGGTGGTGCAGCAGGGTGATCTGTTCCGGCCGCAGCACCGGGAGTGAGGGCCTCGCGCCCCAGCGCCTCGCTACAATCGGGCGTTTACATGGATGGAGGCAGGACGGGTGGCAACGACGGCGGTGGTTTTCGATCTGGATGGCACGCTGGTGGACAGCGCGGGCGATATCGCCGAAGCGGTGAACCGCACCCTGGATGGACTGGCACTGCCGCGCGTGGCCGAAGCCACGGTGCGCGGCTGGATCGGGGACGGCGTGGGCAACCTGGTCGCCACCGCATTGCGGCACAGTGGCAGCGGACAGCTTGCCGCCGCGGTGATGCCGGCCTTCATGCAGCACTATCACGCCTGCCTGCTGCGCAGCCCCCGGTTGTATGACGGCGTGATGGATACGCTGCAGGCGCTGCAATCACGCGGCATGCCGATGGCGATCTGCACCAACAAGCCGTCGGCGCTGGTGCCCCCGCTGCTGCAACACCTGGGTATCGCCGGATTTTTCGCGAATATCGTCGGCGGTGATTCGCTGCCGCAGCGCAAGCCCGCCGCCGAGCCGCTGCGGCATAGCGCCGCTTTGCTGGGACAGGCGGTGGACCAGTGCCTGATGGTCGGCGACTCGGCGACCGACCTGCAGGCGGCCAACAACGCCGGCATGCCCATCGTGCTGGTGCGTTACGGCTATCCGCGCGATCTGGATTTGGATGCCGCCGTTGCGGAGGCGGTGGTGGACGACCTGCGCGAGCTGCTCGGCCATATCGGCTAGCCGCGTGACATCCGGCCGATACTTCGCGCACAGTTTATGTGGCGAACGGTGACGGTCCGTAGAAGCGGTGCAGATGTGCGGCCACCACCGGCATCTCCTGCTGCAGCAGCTGTGGTGCGGAGAAGTGGTATTCGCTGATCACGGCGAAGAACTCCTCTGGCGCTTCGGCGGCATACGGGTCCAGGGCGGTGTCCGCACAGGCATCCACCTGCTCGCAGAAGCGGTCATAGCACTGCTGGAAATCCCGTGCCCACTGTTTCTGCCAGGTCCGCGGCAGCGGCGGAGTGCCGTCCATCGCACCATCGAGCACGTCGATCTTGTGTGCCATCTCGTGCACGGCCACGCAGAAGCCGGCCTGCGGATCGGCAAGATCAGCCTGCACATCGGCCCACGACAGGATCAGCGGGCCGCTGTCCCAGGCTTCGCCGATCAGCTCGTCGTCCCATTCGTGCAGGATGCCGGCGGCATCCAGATGGCTGCGGCGCACGCGGAAGGCGTCCGGGTAGACCACCAGCTCGGACCAGCCATGCAGGCCCTCGGCGCCGAACTCGATCAGCGGCAGGCAGCACAGTGCCGCCAGCAGCAGGCGCTGGGACGCATCCAGTTCCAGACCTGCGACCGGGACGATCGTCTTGCGCTGCAGGAACAGCGCGACCAGTTCGCGCAGGCGTCGATCACGCTCCGGGGCAAGCGGCTGCAGCCACGGGCACTGCGCGCAGACCGAGCGCCACAGGGCTTCATCAACCGGTGCGGGGAAGCGCTGCCACCAGCGCCAGGAAGCAGGGATCAGCGGAACATCCCGGGCAGCAACCGGTGCCATCGCGGGGCGCGCGGGCGCGGAAGGATTTCCTCGTCACTGCCTCCGCCGGCGGCGGGCAGGGGGCGCTTGCTGGTCGATATCGGCGAGCTGTTGCCCAGGCTCACCGATGCCGCTGGCGCCGCTACCCGTTCCACCTCGCTGGGGGCATAGGTGCAGCCATTGTCGTCGATGCCGTTGAGCGCCTCGGCAGCCTGCGCTGAAAGCGGCACCAACAACAGGATCAGGCAATGTGCGAGGTGGCGCATCGTCAACATCCGGAGCGGGCAGACTCCCGATTCTAGCCTGCTTTTTTCCCTGAATTGCGGCTGTGCTGGGCGCCCTGACGGCCATCCCGCATAATTTCGCCAATTGTTTGGAGGAATGTGTGCCGTGGACGACCGCGAACTGCTGGCCAAGCTGGGCGCCGGCCCCCTGTCCGGCGATGCCCTGGCCAGGGAGCTGGGGCAGACCCGGGCGGCGGTGTGGAAGCGGATCCAGGGCCTGCGCGCGGCGGGTGTGGCGATCGCCGGCCGGGCCGGCGAGGGTTACCGGCTGGAAGGGCAGCTGGAACTGCTGTCGGCCAGCGCGATCCGCGCGGCGATGACGGTGGAGGCGGCGGCGCTGCTGGGCCATCTGGACGTGGCCTGGAGCGTGGCCTCGACCAACAGTGAGTTGCTGCAGCGCAATGCGCCGCTGCGCGGCGTGGACGTGCTGCTGGCCGAGCGCCAGACCGGGGGCCGTGGCCGGCGTGGCCGGCACTGGGCATCGCCATTGGCCGCGCATGTCTACCTGTCCCTGTCGCGCGCGTTCCCCGGCGGCTTGTCGCGGATGGGCGGCCTGAGCCTGGCAATGGGCGTGGCGGTGGTGGAGGCGCTGCATGCCTGCGGTTTCGGACGGGCCAGCCTGAAGTGGCCCAATGACGTGATGGTGGACGGCCGCAAGCTGGGCGGGTTGCTGGTGGAAGGCGGCGGCGAGTTTGCCGGGCCGGCGCGGGCGGTGATCGGGCTGGGGCTGAATGTGCACATGCCCGCAGCGGTCGCCGCCGATATCGGCCAGCCCTGGACCGACCTGGACCGCTTGGCGGGCACCCCGGTTTCACGCAACGCAGTGGTGGCGGCGCTGCTGTCGGCACTGCTGCCGGCGCTGGAGCTGTTCGAGCAGCAGGGGCTGGCACCGTTCCTCGCGCGCTATGCCGGCATGGATATGCTCGCAGGGCGCGTGGTACGGGTGGAAGAGGCCGGCGTGCTGCATGAAGGCGTGGCCTGTGGTCTGGCCGAGGATGGAGCATTGCGGGTGGATATCGATGGAAGCGAGGTCTGTTTCCATGCCGGCGAAGTCAGTGTGAGGGCGGCATGAGCGACTGGTTGTTCGATCTGGGGAATTCGCGATTCAAGTTCGCGCCGCTGCGGGAAGACTCGCCCGGCGACGTGCAGGCGTGGCCCCATGGTGCCGAGGCGATGACCGCCGAGGTGATGGCGCTGCTGCACGAGCGCTTCGCGCAGGTGCGGATCGCGCGCACGCAGGCCGAGTGTGGTGGCCTGCGGATCGCCTATGCGCAGCCAGAAAAACTGGGCGTGGACCGTTTCCTGGCGTTGCTGGCCGCCGTGCGCCTGCAGCCGCCGGTGCTGGTGGTCGGCGTGGGAACGGCGCTGACCATCGACCTGCTGGATGCCGACGGCCTGCATCGTGGCGGCCGCATCGGGGCTTCGCCCACGGTGATGCGCGAAGCCCTGCATGCCCGCGCGGCGCAGTTGCCCGCCAGCGGCGGCGACTACGCCGAGTTCGCCTGTGACACCGCCGATGCGCTGGCTTCCGGCTGTGACGGCGCCGCGGTG
>DDVW01000061.1:0-1809 GCA_002345545.1 Stenotrophomonas sp. UBA2302
GGAGTCCATATACGGGCTACCGAACTGGAGTTGGCCCGCGTTACCAGCGCAGCTTGCGCCGGGCCATTTCCCGGCCCAACTGCTCCATCAGCTCCCGCGCCCGTTGTTCGTCCAGGAACCGCAGCTGCAATGGCGGTGCGCCGAATGCGCCGGCCGTATCCAGGGTGAGTGTGGCGGTGCCGAACGCGCGGTCCAGCGGCGAGCGGTCCAGCCGCAGCGCCTGCAGCTTGTCCAGCTCGGCGATGCGCCACCAGCGGTTCCACCAGCCGCCGCGCACGGCCACACGCTGCGCATCGACGCTGTAGCCCATGCGGCTGACCTGGCGGTGGGCCTTGAACGCCGACCACGGCAGCCACAGCAGCGGCAACAGCCCGGGTGCGCCGGTCTGATGGGTGAGCACTGCGGCCAATGCGGTCACCGGCAGCAGCGCCGGCAGGCACAGCCGCCACCAGCCGCGCGTGGAAACCGCGTGCCAGTGCGATGGCGGCCACTGGAGTTGCGGCAGCAGCTGCTGCAACAGGCCATCGCAGGTGTCCGGCGGCGCCAACGGGGCCAGTTCCTTCAATGCGCGGCCTTCGTTTTCCGCGGCGCCGCCACCGCTGGCGATATCCACCCGCAGCTGGCGGCGCTTGAACAGCCGGTGCAAGGCACCTTCGCGCAGCGTCCAGGCCTGGATGCGGCGACGGGCGACGCTGCTGCGCAGGCGGGTCAGCAGTCCGCGTTCGACGGTCAACCGGCGGTCAGCCTCGGTCAGGCGGAAGCCGTGGTACTGCATGATCGCCAGCCCGATCGACATCACCCACATCAGCAGCAGCGCGGTGACCAGCAGCACCACCGCGCCGGCAACCAGGGTGCCGACACCCAGCTGCACCTGGCTCGCATAGCCGAATACCTGTCGACCCTGCTGGGTGATGGCCTCTTCCATGGCACGGCGCGGGAACAGCTGGTAGGCGGCACCGATCGCCGCGGCCAGCACCACCAGCGCACGGTTGGAAATCAGGCCCTGTCGCACCAGTTCCGGCAGTGGCAGGGTGAGCAGCACGTCCGCGGCCGGTTCCTGCGCCTCCTCGCCGGGCGCGGCCTTGCCGCGATGGCGGATCAGGTGTTCCAGTTCCAGCGCTTGCTCCAGCTTGAGCACGCGCATCTGCGCTTCGGGTTTGTCGCCGGCGGCCGACTCCAGCCGCAGCTCGGCAACGCCGAACAGGCGGTGCAGCAGGTTCTGGTGCACCACCACGTTGTGGATGCGGGCGAAGGGGATCTCGCGGCGGGTACGTTCGAAGATGCCGCTGCGGATGCTCAGGGTGTCGGTACCGATGCGGTAGCGGTAGCTCCAGTAGCGGGCCAGCGCCGAGCCCAGCACGGCTGCGAACACCACCGCGATGATCCAGTGCTGGTAGGGCAGGCCGTCCTCATTGCTGCGGCGGCCGAACACCAGCAGTGCCACCAGCGGTACCAGCAGCTGCTGGATCTGCTGCTGCAGCGCGAACAGCCACGACCACGGATGCAGCCGGCGTTCTTCAGAGTCCATGGGCGCCTGACTCACAGCGCGTCGTCATAGTGATCGAGCTGGCGCGCCAGGCGATCACGCAGGCGCTCGGCATCGGTCTGGTCCAGCCGGGTGATGGCGACAGTGTTCAGGCGGGTGCCGGCGGTATGCACGGTCAGGGTGGCCAGACCGGCGGCGCGCTCCAGCGGACCGCGGCGCAGGTCCAGGTGCTGCACGCGCGAGACCGGCACATGGCTTTCGCTCTGCCACAGGTGGCCGCGGCGCACGCCCAGTGCCTGCTCATCCAGCCGCCAGAAGGTGCG
>DDVW01000061.1:1865-20458 GCA_002345545.1 Stenotrophomonas sp. UBA2302
GGCGGCAGCGGCTGCCAGTCGCCATCGTGGACAGGTGGATCGGGAGGGAGCGCGGGAGGCTGGATCGACACGCGGAAGATTCCGGCGAAAAGGCAGCGGCGAGCCTAACATCCGCCCGCAGGTCTGTGAGGCGGGTCTACTGCGCGGCCATGATCAGGGCGTCGACATCGAGCTGATGCCCGGCGCGCTCGGCCTTGGTGCGCAGGTACTGCTCGTTCTCGAGGGTGATCTGGCCGGTTACCGGCACGCAGCCGACCACTTCGATGCCGGCATTGCGCAGGTGCTGCACCTTGGTGGGGTTGTTGGTCAGCAGCTGGATGCGCTGCACGCCCAGTCCGCGCAGCATCGCCACGGCGCTGCCGTAGCGGCGCTCGTCGGCACCGAAGCCCAGTTGCGCGTCCGCATCGATGGTGTCCAGACCCTCATGCTGGTAGCCGTAGGCGCGCATCTTGGCGGCGATACCGGTGCCGCGGCCTTCCTGGTCCAGATACAGCAGGATGCCGCCGCCCAGTTCCTTGAGCGTGTGCAGGCCGCGTCGCAGCTGGTCGCCGCAATCGCATTTGAGCGAGCCGAACAGGTCGCCGGTCAGGCAGGAGGAGTGCACCCGCACCGGCACGATGCCGTCCAGGTCCGGTGTGCCGACGATCACCGCGACCTGGTCGCGCTGGGCCACACCGCCGCGGAACACGGCGAACTCGCTCATGCCGATATCGCGCAGCGGCACCGGCGAGCGGGTCACCAGTTCGTAGTCCTGGCCGGCCTCGGCGGCACCGGCGGCAAGGTCGGACAGCTCCAGCGACAGGCAGCCGGCAAACGACGGACAACCGGCAGGCAGCTCCACCGCCACCAGCGCCGGCAGCAGCAGGCCCAGTCGCGCCAGCTCGACGGCGGCGGCATCGCCGGCATCGCCTTCGGCGAACGGGCCGGGAGGTGGCGTGGCATCACGCAGGTAGGCCAGCGCCGGCAGGCTGTCCAGGGCCAGGCCGGCCAGCGGGATGCGGATGCCATGGGGGCTGGCGATGCCCAGGGTCTGTGCGCGGTGGGCGCTGAGGAACAGGTAGTGCTGCTGTCCGGCGGCTTCGGCGAAGGCGTTGAAGCTGGCCGGGGTCGTGCTGTCCAGCGCAAGGATGGCGCGCTGGCGGTTGCCGTCGACCAGGACCAGGGGCCGTCCTGCGCGCAGCTCCGCGGCGGCACGCTCGCTACGGATGGCAGCGGTTTCGGCAAAGCCCGGGGCAAGGGTCGAAGTGGAGGAAGAGGCGCTCATCGGAAACCAGATGGGGGTCGTCATGCGGGATTCAATCGCGGCAGGCGTGTGAGGCAGCGTTGCACGCGGGAGATCAGTGCGGGTGCCGGGCGGTGGCGTAGGGGTCTGTTTCCCCGCTGCCCGGCGGGCGCAGGGTGTAGCGCTTGTAGGTCCACTGGTACTGCGCCGGGTCGCGGCGGGCGATGCGTTCGATGCCGGCGCTGAGCGTGGCCACGGCGGTCGCTAGGTCCGGGTCGGCGATGCCGGTCTCGGCCGGCTGCACGTGCAGGGCGAATTCCAGGTCCGGGCCGATCCGCTCGCACCAGGCAAACAGCACCGTGGCACCCGTGCGCTGGGCCAGCCGGTTGACCAGGGTCATGGTCAAGGCCTGGATGCCGAAGAACGGCACGAACACGCCATCGCCGTTCTTGGGCTGCTGATCGGGCAGGATCGCGACCGAGCCACCGTCCTTGAGCACCTTGAACAGCTGCCGCACCGCCGGGCCTTCGGCGCGTACCTGGCGCACGTTGTCGCCGCTGCGTACCCGCTGCAGGAATGCGTCGCCGGCCGGGTTGTCCGGCGGGGCGTAGACGAACGCGAACGGGCCGCGCGAGGCCAGCCACTGGTTCAGCAGCTCCCAGTTGCCGTAGTGCGGGGCGACCACGATCACGCCCTTGCCGGCGGCCAGCGCCGCGTCGTACAGATCCTGCCCATGCCGCTGGCGCAGGTGGCGTTGCAGGTTGCGGGCCGGGTCGCGGGTCCACAGATACAGGGTTTCCAGTGCCTGCCGCGCGGTGGTACGCAGGATCTCGCGGTGCAGGTGCTGGCGTTCGGCGGCCGGCATCCCGGGGTAGGCCAGTTCGAGGTTGCGGCGGGTCACGCGGCTTTCGCGTGCATCGATCCGCCCCCACACCCAGGCCAGGCCATCGGCCAGTGCACGCAGCCATGACCACGGCAGGCGGGTCAGGACGAGAGCCAGTCGGTAATAGAGGTTGGCGGCGGTTTCGGGTTTCATCCGGGCGAGTTTAGCGGTTGCTGGGGGGTGTTAAGGTTTGTGACCCTGTTGCAGGAAGTTGCCATGCTTTGTCTGATCCAGCGTGTCGCCCGGGCGTCGGTCACGGTCGAGGGGGACGTTGTCGGTGAAATCGGTGAGGGCCTGCTGGCGCTGGTGGGGGTGGAGCCCGGCGATGGTGACGCGGCGCTGTCGCGGATGGCCGAGCGCCTCCTCGGTTACCGGGTGTTTGCCGACGATGCCAGCAAGATGAACTGTTCTTTGCGCGATACCGGCGGCGGGCTGCTGCTGGTAAGCCAGTTCACGCTGGCCGCGGACACCCGCTCAGGCATGCGTCCGGGCTTCAGCACCGCGGCGCCGCCGGCCGAAGCTGAACCGGCTTTCAACCAGCTGGTCGCCATCTGTCGTGAAAAACACGCCGGAAGGGTGGAAACAGGCCGGTTCGGTGCCCATATGGTAATCAGCCTGGTCAATGACGGGCCCGTGACCTTCCTGCTCAGATCCTGACGCGCCGTGAAACCACCGCCCGGCAAGCGTTATGCTGCGCTGGTATAATAGTAGGTTCTCTCTCATTTCCCCGCCGGTGGCGCGAGTACTAGATGGCCAACGAACGTCCTGCCCAGCAAAACGACATCAAGCTTCTGATCAGCAAGGGCCTGGAACAGGGCTACCTGACCTACGCCGAAGTCAACGACCACCTGCCCGACGACATGGTCGATCCGGAGCAGATCGAGGACATCATCGCCCTGATCACCGGCATGGGCATTGATGTCCATGAAGTCGCCCCCGACGCCGACACGCTGGCGTTGAGTGATGGCAACACCGGCAACCGTGAAGTCGACGATACCGCGGCCGAAGAAGCTGCCGCCGCGCTGACCGCACTCGATACCGAAGGTGGCCGCACCACCGACCCGGTGCGCATGTACATGCGCGAGATGGGCACGGTCGAGCTGCTGACCCGCGAAGGCGAAATCGCCATCGCCAAGCGCATCGAGGAAGGCCTGGGCCAGGTGCAGGCTGCACTGGGCACCTTCCCGCTGGCCGTGGAAGCGGTGCTGGCCGATTACGAGCTGCACAAGGAAGGCAAGAAGCGCCTGGCCGAAATCATTGTCGGTTTCAATGATTTTGCCGAAGAGGAGCCGGCGCCCCCGGCGCCGGCGGCCGAGACCGAAGAGACCGACAGCGATACCGAGGCGGACGAGGAAGACGACGACGTCGCCGAAGAGGAAGCCGGCCCGACCGGTCCGGACCCGGCCGAGGTCGAGCGACGGATGGAACTGCTGGCCAGTGACCTGGCCAAGTTCAAGAAGGCCCACGCCAAGGGCGACGACAAGGCCCGTACCAAGCTGCGGGAAGAGCTGTCGGCCACCTTCGTCACCCTGAAGCTGCCGCTGCCGCTGACCGACGTGCTGGTCAAGCAGCTGCGTGAGGTGATGGGCTCGATCAAGGCCCAGGAACGTCGCGTGCTGCACCTGGCCACGATCACCGCACGGATGCCGCGCAAGGACTTCATCCGCTCGTGGGAAGGCAACCAGACCAACCTGGAATGGGTGGAAGACGCCCTGAAGCGCAAGCAGAAGTGGTCCTCGGCACTGCGCGAGGTGAAGGACCAGATCATCGCCGAGCAGCAGGCCACCCAAGACGTCGAAAAGAGCACCTCGCTGTCGCTGGAAGAGCTGAAGGAAATGAGCCGCGTGATGGCCTATGGCGAGGCCCGCGCCCGCAAGGCCAAGAAGGAGATGGTCGAGGCCAACCTGCGCCTGGTGATCTCCATCGCCAAGAAGTACACCAACCGCGGCCTGCAGTTCCTCGACCTGATCCAGGAAGGCAACATCGGCCTGATGAAGGCCGTGGACAAGTTCGAGTACCGTCGCGGCTACAAGTTCTCCACGTATGCGACCTGGTGGATCCGCCAGGCCATCACCCGTTCGATCGCCGACCAGGCGCGCACCATCCGCATCCCGGTGCACATGATCGAAACGATCAACAAGTTGAACCGCATTTCCCGCCAGATGCTGCAGCAGTTCGGCCGCGAGGCGACGCCGGAAGAGCTGGCCAAGGAAATGGACATGCCCGAAGACAAGGTCCGCAAGGTGATGAAAATCGCCAAGGAGCCGATCTCGATGGAAACCCCGATCGGCGACGACGAGGATTCGCATCTGGGCGATTTCATCGAAGACACCAATGTGGAGTCTCCGGTGGATACCACGGTCAACATCAATCTGTCCGAGACCGTGCGCGATGTGCTCGGTGGCCTGACCCCGCGCGAAGCCAAGGTGCTGCGCATGCGCTTCGGCATCGACATGAACACCGACCACACGCTGGAAGAAGTGGGCAAGCAGTTCGATGTCACCCGCGAGCGCATCCGCCAGATCGAAGCCAAGGCGCTGCGCAAGCTGCGTCATCCCAGCCGCTCCGAACAGCTGCGCAGCTTCCTGGATATCGATTGATCACAGGGATCATCGGGTCGTAGAAGTTTGCAAAGAACAACCCCGCCTTGGCGGGGTTGTTCTTTTCCGGCTGCCGGCCATCGGGGATGTTGCCGGTGATGCTGCTGTGCGGTCTTCCGGGCGATGGCTTTGTCGTGGCTGCAGCAGGCGTGGGGCTGTCTATTTCTCCCGTCCAATGCCTCTGGACATCCTCGTTTCGGAAGAAGTTGTGCCCGGTATTTTCCGGGTTGCATGGCATGCGAAAGGCCTGTCTGTGGATGGCAAGAACGCCTGCAATCCAGCAGGAAATATCGCTTCCACCATGGCCGTTGCGCGCCCGCTCCACTACACTGTGCCGTCGCTGCGGGCCTATAGCTCAACGGTTAGAGCAGAGGACTCATAATCCTTTGGTTCCAGGTTCGAATCCTGGTGGGCCCACCATCTACTGATCCGACCACGTCCAGATTAGTCCGAATATCCTAGCAAAGTGGCTGTGCTCCGTGGCTTTCGTGTCCGGCCGGATCCGGTGGTGTGCACCCCCATCCGGCTGGAACGTGAGTAACGGTGCGAGTAAGATGGCCGGAAGGTCTTCGCTTACTCACATACCGGTTACTCACAGCCATGTTGACGGACACCAAGCTGCGCAGCCTCAAGCCCCAGGGCAAGGTCTATCGCCTCGCCGACGCCAATGGGCTGTGCGTCGAGGTGAGGCCTTCTGGAGCCAGGATCTGGCGTTATCGGTACCGGTTCGCCGGCAAGGCGAACATGCTGACCATCGGCGACTACCCGGCGGTTTCCCTGGCAGAAGCTCGCGCCGCGCGGGACAAGGCCCGGGCCCAGCTCAAGAAGGGCATGGACCCGGCTCTCGTGGTGAAGATCGAGCGGGCGGCACAGGAGGAAGAGGCCGGCAATACCTTTGGCGCGCTTGCTGAGGAACTGGTGGCGCAACGGGCCAAGAAGCTGACCCCCGGGTCAGTCGTACGGGAGCGCCGGATGCTGGAGCGCGACCTGGGAAGCATCGCTGATCTGCCCGTTCGGAGCGTGACTGCGCCAATCCTGCTGAAGGCCCTCCGGAAGATCGAGGCCCGTGGAGCGGTTGAGACGGCACATCGGGCTCGCGCCGCCGCGGGCATGGTCTTTCGCTATGCCATCGCCACCGGCCGTGCAGAGAACAACCCCGCCCTGAGTCTTGCCGGTGCGCTGACCCCTACGAAAACCAAGCACTTCTCCAGCCTGACGGAGCCGGGGGAGGTGGCGAAGCTTCTCAAGGCCATCTACGGCTACCAGGGGTCGCCGATCGTGTCCGCTGCGCTCAAGCTCTCGGCGCTCCTGTTCGTCAGGCCGGGCGAGCTCCGTGCGGCGCGCTGGGAGGATATCGATCTGGATGCTGCTGAGTGGCGTTACATCACCAGCAAGACCCAGACCCAGCACATCGTTCCTCTGGCTGGCCAGGTCGTCGAGCTCCTGGAGGATGTCCGGCCCTATTCAAGGAAAAGCCAGTACGTCTTTCCCAGCGTGCGCAGCATCCAGAAGCCAATCAGTGAGAACACGATCAACGCTGCTCTACGGAACCTCGGGTTCGACGGCGAGATGATGACCGCTCATGGCTTTCGGGCCATGGCGCGAACCTTGCTGGACGAGGTGCTTGGGTTCAGGCCGGACTTCATCGAGCATCAGCTTGCCCATGCGGTGCGGGATCCGCTTGGGCGGGCGTACAACCGGACTACCCACCTGGGAGAGCGCAAGAAGATGATGCAGGCTTGGGCCAACTACCTGGACGAGCTAAGGCGTGGCACATAGGCCTCGATCCATGGAGGAATTCATGCGTCGTCGCCAACTTTGCTCGGTGGGCGCGGATCTTGTCCGGTGCTTAGGCGGCCGCTTCCGACCCATAGCGGTCCTTCGAGAGGTCCCATTGGAGTCTCCGAATACGGACGCTCACCGGTTGAAGTCGGCCGCAAGAGTTGATCCGCGATAATCTAGGCAGGCACAAAGTAAGCGGGAGAGGGGGGATGCGGATTAGTCGAATCGCGGTCGAGAACTACGCCAACTTCGAGAACGTAGACTTTGCCACTGATGGCAGTCTAGTGATTGTCGGAGAGAACAAGGCAGGTAAGAGCAACCTGCTCAGGGCTTTGCGTCTAGTGCTTGACCCTATGCTATCTGACCGTGACCGGCAGCTAGGCCTCGAGCACTTTTGGGACGGTTTAAGCGACTCGAAGCTTGGCGCTACTGTCAAAGTGTTATTGGAGTTCACCGACTTCGAGGACAACGACAACCTGCTCTCCGTGCTAGGCGGCAGCCTAGTCGACACCGAGACCCCAGTCGTCGCTCGGCTGACCTACCTGTATCGCCCCAAGGCCGCGCTTGAGGGCGCATCGCCGCAAACATTGGCGGACTACGAGTTTCTGGTGTTCGGCGGCACCAGCGAGGACAACGTTCTTACGGCTGCCCACAGGCGCGAGCTGCCCATGGATTATCTGTTTGCTTTGCGTGACGCTGAAAGCGACCTGCTGAACTGGAGGCGCTCACCTCTTCGGCCTATCATTGAGGAGTTGACTGCTAATCTGGATGAGAAGACCCGCGAGGAACTCCAACAGCTTGTCAGCGATGCTCAGAACGCCCTCGCGCAGCGTCCTGAGGTCTCTGCTGCCGCAGGCAAGGTGTACGACCGGCTTGTGAAGATGGTCGGCGACGAACATGCCGTGTCTTTGACGCTTGGCGCGACCCCGACAAATGTGGACGTACTTCTGCGGGGCTTGCGGCTTCTTATCGACGGGGGCGTCCGCGGCATTGGCGACGCAAGCCTGGGAACGGCGAACCTGCTCTTCTTGACCCTGAAGGGGCTGGAGCTTGAGCGAGCAGTCGAGGCAGGGGAACGCAGTCACACGTTCCTTGCTATCGAGGAGCCTGAGGCGCACCTGCATCCGCATGTTCAGCGCTTGGTGTACAGGCACTACCTTGGTGGGGAGGATGATGCGCCGGAGAACGTCACCACCATCTTGACGACTCATTCGCCGCACATCGCGAGCGTTGCGCCCCTGCGCTCCATCATCCTGCTCCGTGAGGACGCTGAAGGCGGGTCGACGTCGATTACCTCCGCGGCCGAGGTGGAGTTGCTGCCAGACGAAGAAGACGATCTGCAGCGGTATATCGACGTCACTCGGGGCGAACTCTTCTTCGCGCGTGGCATCATCTTCGTCGAAGGCGACGCGGAGCGGTTCCTAATCCCAGAGTTTGCCGCTGCGCTCGACGTCGACCTCGACACACTTGGGGTGACGGTGTGCTCAGTGGCCAGCGCCAACTTTCTGCCCTACGTGAAGCTAGTAGGGCCTGACGCATTGAACATTCCTCTTGTCATCTTGACGGACCTTGACCCGCCGGCCGACGGAGGTGCGCCACTTGCCTTTGCCAGAGTCCGCGACATCTTAGCGCTGTGGATGGAGCAGGAGGACATCGACCAGTACGAGGAGTTTGACGACATCTGGGAAGATGGCGAGATGAACGGCGTCTTCGTCAACGACAAGACACTGGAAGTCGAGCTATTCCAGGCGGGGATGGGGCCTGCAATGGCGCCCATTCTGGAGAAGCACGCGAACTCTTGGGGCCCACAGCGGAGGACCGCGATGCAGGGGTGGATAAACGACCCGACCACGTTGGATGAGGGCAAGCTCCTAGGCTGGGTCGGCGAGGTTGGCAAAGGACGTTTCGCGCAGGCACTAGCCGGCTCCGCCAGCGAGGCGGTTTGCCCCGAGTACATCAAGAAAGCGCTGACCTACGTGAAAAATGGCTTCTCTCCAGTCAAGCCCTAAGTACCTCCAAGCTGCACGGCAGCTTCGGGACAACCCCGGACAGTGGGCGGCTTACGAGTCCACCGGGAATTGCTGTGTGCTGGCCGGTCCGGGGAGCGGGAAGACTAGGACGCTCGTCACGAAGCTGGCGCGTGTCATTGCAGAAGACGTGCGGTCGCCCCGAGGGGTGGCCTGCATCACCTTCAGTAACGAAGCGGCGCGTGAGCTCAGTCGGCGCCTTCGGCAACTTGGACTTGAACAGTCCCCGCGGCTGTTCGTCGGCACCGTTCACTCGTTTTGCCTGCTGCATCTGCTGCTGCCCTTTGCGCAGCTCGCCGGCCTGGAGCTGCCTTACCCACTGAAGGTCGCCACGGAGTCTGAAGCCGCGAGCATTTACCGGGCGGCCGCAGACAGGCTTCGCGGCATTCGGCAGCCAGTGCGCAAAGAAGATGTAGACCGCCACCGCCGGGTGAACCTGGACCGCAACAGCGAGGCTTGGACTCAGGACGAAGAAATGACTGGCCTGGCGGAGGCGTACGAGCAGGAGTTGCGCAAGCAGGGTCTCATCGACTTCGAGGACATCGTGCACTACGGTCAGCGCCTAGTGAACGAGCATGACTGGGTCCTAAAGGTCATCCGAGCCAGGTTCCCAGTACTGGCCATCGACGAATACCAAGACTTAGGAGCTGCACTGGACCGAATCGTGCGCCGGCTGACTTTTGACGCAGGCGTTCGACTCATCGCTGTAGGTGATGTGGACCAGTCGGTCTATGGCTTCACGGGAGCAAACAGCGAGCTGTTGGAGGATTTGTCCAAGGCGAACGGGGTCCAGACCATCCAGCTGAAGATCAATTACAGAAGCGGCACCGGTATCATCGAGGTCGCGCAGCGAGCGTTGGGAAAAGACAGGGGCTACGAGTCCTCGGAGCCTGAGAGACAAGCCTCCGTCCATGCACACAAGTGCGACCAGGGCCTGCAGCACCAAGCTGAGTACGCCATGCAGACGCTAATCCCTGCAGCACTGGCTGCCAATGACGGGCGGCAGCTCGGTGACATTGCGGTGCTGTACCGGAACCGGATTGTGGGCGACGCGGCGGCAATAGAGGCTGTGAAGGCCAAGTACCCATTCGTGCGCATCGATAACGCCGCCCCGTACCGCAAGGTGCCTCTCACCAGCTGGATAGAGGATTGCGCCATCTGGTGTGCAGGAGGCTGGAAGATTTCATCACCACCACTGCACGATTTGCAAGGCAGATGGATTTCCTTCCATGGTGGTTTATCGGAAAAGCAGGCGCGAGACGCAGCCGCGCGGCTCACGCGTTTTCTGTGGAAAAACCGCGGAGATGGTGCGGCGCTCGACTTTGTCGCGGGCCTACGCTCCGAACTGCTCAACGTGTTGATTGCCGCTAGACCAGCGCTGGCCGACCAGGCTGCGCACGTGGAAGGCATGCACAAGGCACTCGAGAGAGACGGAGTTTTTGTCGGCACAACAAAGGTGCAGCTCGGGCGCCGTGATGGAGCGCCCAAGCAGCTCAATCTGCTCACGCTCCACTCCGCGAAAGGCACGGAGTACGACGTCGTTATCATCCTGGGCCTGGACCAAGGCGAGTTCCCCTCGCCGAATTGGTCTGACAACACTCCCGAGAGGATGGAGGAGGCGCGTCGCTTGTTCTACGTCGGCATCACGAGAGCGCGCGTCCAGGTTCACCTGATGTACAGCGGTTTCAGGCAAAACCGGTTCGGGAGGATATGGCGCGACGGGCCGTCGCAGTTCTTAGATGGCCTGTTGCCATAGCTCCGCTTCGAGAGAAACATTGCACAGCGATGTCGATGCGTCGGGGGGCCCAGCAGAAAGCGATCTGTCACCGAGGTCCGCTCCTGGCCGAAAGGGGGCGGGGCAAGTGATTAGGCGGCATTATCTAGGGTATGCGATCGCGTTCAGCGTACCCGCAACAAGTCACTCCATTTCGTGGTGTAGGAGGGCGACAAGTGCTCCTGCCGCATGCGCCACTGGGCCGGGGTGCGCCGGTGGGCCGAGGCGAATCCCATCGTCCCCCGGCCGAAGCGCCGATTGGCCTGGTCAAGCACGGCCATGAGCTTCTCTGACCGCGGGTCCACGCCCGCGAACAGGTCGGCCTGGTAGGTGTCCTCGTGGGTCAGGTCCAGTAGACCAACGCCGGCCTTTTTGTAGGCGTAACCCTTCCGATACATCGAACGCACCAGGGCCTGGGCCACCGCCAGCACCTCACGTGTGTCGCTGGACGGGGCGATGAGCGGGATGGCGCGGCTGGGGTGGTATTGCTTGGCGCCAGGCTTGAAGGGGTTGGTGTTGAGCCACACCCACACGCCCGAAGCCTGGAGCGATCGGGCGCGAAGCTTCTCGCAAGCGCGGACGGCGAAGGTTGCCACCGCATGGCTCACGTCGTCGAGGTCCACGACCTCGCGCCCGAAGGAGCGGGAGACGACGATCTGCTGCCGGTCCGGCTCGGTTTCTTCCAGCTGCGCGCAGGCAGTGCCCTGAAGCTCGCGCTGCGTACGCGCCAGTACTACGCCATAGCGGGTCCTGAGGGTGTCGGGGTCGGCCCGGGCCAGGTCCCCGGCCGTGAGGATGCCTTCGGCGCCCAGCCGGGTCGCCCACTTGCGGCCCACGCCCCAGACATCCTCCACCGCGAAATCGGCCAGCTGCGCGGCATTGCTGACCTCCTCCACGCCCTCCACCGTCGACTTTGCCCGCTTGTTGCCAAGCTTCGCCAGGGTCTTGGTCGATCCGATCCCCCACGCAACACGGAATCCCGGTCCACTGGCGGATGCGAGCGCGCGCTTCGGTGGCGACTCGCACCCGCTCGTGCGCAGGGATGCCGTCGAACGACACGAACGACTCGTCGATCGAGTAGACCTCCACGGCGGGGAGCAGATCCCGCAGGATCGACACCACCCGACCCGACAGGTCCCCATACAGCGCAAAGTTGGCCGAGCGGACCTTCAGCTGCCGGCGGATGGGGGAGGGCACCTCATGGATGGGCTGGCCCATCTTCACGCCCAAGGCCTTCGCCTCGTTGCTCCGGGCAATCGCGCAACCATCGTTGTTGGACAGCACGACCACGGGCTGGCCGCGCAAGGACGGGTCGAACACCCGCTCGCACGAGGCATAGAAGTTGTTGCCGTCGACGAGGCCGAACATCGCTTCAATCCGTTGGAGATGCGGGACAGGGTAGGCCGGTCGCTCTCACCGGCCGAGACTGCCGCCCTGGCAAGGCCTTACAGACCCAGGTGGCGAAGTCCTACCCCCGCCGAGGCAAAGCCCGATGGCCACGCCTTGGCGCGTCAGGGACACTGGCTCTGCGGTTCAGGCCAATGTCCACCCGGGTGGGCCGGGAGCAGTCCCCTCCTCCGAGCGCCGATAAGCCTTCAACGCCCCTTCGGGGGCGTTGTCGTCAGCGCTTTCTGCGGAACTGCTTGCGAAACGACCAGGTCACCACGCCCCACACCTCGACCTCTTCCTCCGGGCCTACCCGGATGGGGGCGTGCTGTGGGCTTCCCGAACGCAGCTCCAGGCCCCGGGCGGTCGGCCACCACTGCTTGACGGTGTAGCCGCCCTCCCATAAGACCATGACCACGTCGCCATGCCGTGGTGTGAGCGAGCGGTCCACCACCAACGTGTCGCCGGGGAAGATGCCGAACTCCACCATCGACGTGCCCGTGTCGGCTTCGACGAAGAAGGTGGCTGCGGGGTTGCCGATCACCCGCTCGTTGAGGTCCAGATCATCGCCCTGGCCGTAGAAGTCCTCGGCCGGGGAGGGAAAGCCGCAGGTGGCGCGGAAGGGCATCACCGGCCGGGGCCTCCATGAGGGGGCAGGCACGCACGCGCCCAACAGCCCAGGTGGGTCAGGCATACGGCGGGGCAGGCGGTAGACAGCAGCAAGTTCAGACATGGGGGCCAGGATCCGGGGACGTCACCCGCTCAGGGCGGGCCAACAGGGTAGGAGCCCGGGCCCGGCAAGGCCATTAGCATTTCGCTGAATGGGGCGCCCCCTTGGCAAGGCAATGCCGCCCGCCACGACGGTCGAGCTTACCTCGAGCTTGCAGGGCCGGAGGCAGTAGCGCTGAGCGTTGAAGGCGACGCTGGCCTAACGAGTGGATGGCTAGGGTGGGCGGCACTATCTGCCAGGAGCTTCTCCATGCCCGACAACCCCAATGATCGTGGTTCGCAGGACCGGTCCCGTATTTCCATGGAGCAGGATCACGAGGTGCGTTACTGGACGGAGAAGTTCGGGGTGGACCGGCAGCGCCTCCAGGACGCAGTGAACGCGGTGGGCAACTCGGCCGAGGCTGTGGAGAACTATCTGGCCGGCCGCTGAGCCGAGCTCGCCCACGCGATGACCGCTTGGCACTCGGTCGGCCCCATGAGGCCGATGTGGGCTTGGCGCTCTGAAAGCCGAAGGGCTGCCGCCAGTTCCGGGTAGACAACAGAGCGAGAGCGTCCACCGCCTTGCCACAACGGGTCTAGGGCTCTATGCGCCAAGCTCCGCCAATGGCGGGTGTCGGCGTCGGCCAAGGTGCCCAACGGCCGGGTGGTGCCTTGGCAGCACCGAATGAAGGCGTCGCAGGGTTCGCACTTCCACGCCGGGCCCCAGTCCGCGGGGTAGGGATAGCCCGGCTCCTGCCAGCGCAGCAACACGGCCGGCTGCTGGCAGTAGGGACAAAGGACGCTCACCCGGGGCGTTCGATGACTCGATCCGTCCACTCGTCGGGCACCGCATAGCCCGCATCGTCGCAGTCGGCCGTCAGCTCGAACAGTTCGACGCGAAGCGCGTCCAGATCTTCCGGGGCGGCTTGAGCTAGCAAGGCCTGCTCCTGCTCGGAAAACCAGCGCCAGAACTCGCCGTAGGTCTTGCCATACCAGTGCGCGGGACGCGTGGCCAACTGGAAGTCGTGGAGGGCTTTTTTCATTTGGGTGGCATCGGACAGGATGACCATGGGATAGGTTGCAAAAAGGGCCACAAAACGGAGTAGACTCATTATCGAGTTCACTCATTGGCTAGGCTCATGCACGAGACTGATGCGACCCTCCGCCAGGGCCGGCGCGACCGCAACATGCAAGACAAGCACGGCCGCATCTTCCAGGCGGCCGCAGCGCTGTTCGAGGCGCATGGCTATACCGGCGTCACCACGCAAGCGATCTCCGAGCGGGCCGACGTGGCGGCGGGCACCTTGTTCCGCTACGCGTCTTCCAAGGACGAGCTGCTGATGATGGTCCTCAACCAAGCGCTGCGCGCGGGTCTGGCGCAGGGTGCCGAACAGGCCCATGCGCTGCGTGACCCGGTGGATGTGGCGGTAGCCATGGTTGCGCCCATCCTGCAGTTGGGCAGCCGGCACGCGGAAAACCTGGCGGTCTACCAGCGCCAGCTGATGTTCGGCGCCCCGGGCGAGAAGTACCGCAGCGAGGGCCTGGCGCTTTTCGCCGAGCTGGAGGCCGCCGTGGCCGCACGCCTGCTCCAACAGGCGGCCGCGCGCGGCCTGCCGGCGCGCCCGCAGCTGGCGCGGGTGGCGAGCATCTCGATCTTTGGCGCCGCGCATCTGGCGGTCTCGCGCGCCTCTACCGGCGCGCACCCCGGCCATGTCCCGATGGACGACCTGCGCGCGCAGGTGCGGCAGATCGTGGATGGTTACTTCGCGGGCTTGGCTACCCAAGGGCCAACGTAGCCCTGTTCCATTCCATGCAAGGAGTTGTGCTGTGGACAAGATCAATAAGGTGACGGTGCTGGGAACGGGCGTGCTGGGTTCGCAGATCGCGTTCCAGACCGCCTACAGCGGCTTCGAGGTATCGGTCTACGACATCGACGAGGCAGCCATCGCCAAGGCGCGGCAGCGCTTCGACGCGCTGGTCGAGCGCTACGAACAGGAAGTTCCCGGCGCGGACGGCCCCAAACTCCATACCGCGCTGGCGCGGATCGGCTTCTTTACCGACCTGGGTGCGGCCGTGGCCGATACCGACCTGGTGATCGAGGCGATTCCCGAGGTGCTCGAACTCAAGCGGCAGACCTACGCCAGGCTGGACCGGCTGGCGCCGGAGAAGACCATCTTCGCCACCAACTCGTCCACGCTGCTGCCGAGCGCGATCCAGGACGCCACCGGCCGACCCGACCGCTTCATCGCCCTGCATTTCGCCAATCAGATCTGGAAATTCAACACCGCCGAGGTGATGGGCACCCAGGACACCGACCCGAAGGTGTTCGACGCGCTGCTGGCTTTCGCCGCCGACATCGGCATGGTGCCCATCGCGCTGCATAAAGAAAAAGCGGGCTACGTGCTCAACTCGCTGCTGGTGCCGCTGCTCAATGCGGCGGCCGAGCTGGCCGCCGGCGGCTATGCCGACCCGCACGACGTGGACAAGGTCTGGCGCATCGCCACCGGCGCGCCGCTGGGGCCGTTCCAGATCTACGACATCATCGGCCTGAGCACGCCCTACAACATCCTGTCCCACGGCAACACCCACACCCAGCAGCTCGCGGCCTGGCTGAAGGAGCACTACATCGACCACGGCAAGCTCGGCGTCGCCTCCGGCGAGGGCTTCTACCGCTACGACAACACCCCGAACTGACCCCCGCAAGGAAAGGACAACGCATGTACTACAGCAGCGGCAACTACGAAGCCTTCGCCCGCCCGCGCAAGCCCGCCGGGGTGGAAAACAAGACCGCCTGGTTCGTCGGCTCGGGCCTGGCCGCGCTGGCCGGCGCTGCCTTCCTGGTGCGCGACGGACACCTGCCCGGCGAGCGCATCACCATCCTGGAGCAGCAGGCGATCGCCGGCGGCGCGCTCGATGGGCTGGACGTGCCCGAGAAGGGTTTCGTGATCCGCGGCGGGCGCGAGATGGAGGACCATTTCGAGTGCCTGTGGGACCTGTTCCGCTCGATCCCCTCGCTGGAGATCGAAGGCGCCAGCGTGCTCGACGAGTTCTACTGGCTCAACAAGGACGATCCCAACTACTCGCTGCAGCGCGCCACGGTGAACCAAGGCGAAGATGCGCGCACCGACGGCCTGTTCACGCTCAGCGAGCAGGCGCAGAAGGACGTGATCAAGCTGTTCCTGGCCACGCGCGAGGAGATGGAGAACAAGCGCATCGACGAGGTGCTGGGCCGCGACTTCCTCGACAGCAACTTCTGGCTGTACTGGCGCACCATGTTCGCCTTCGAGGAGTGGCATTCGGCGCTGGAGATGAAGCTGTACCTGCACCGCTTCATCCACCACATCGGCGGGTTGCCGGACTTCTCGGCATTGAAGTTCACCAGGTACAACCAGTACGAGTCGCTGGTGCTGCCGCTGGTGAAGTGGCTGCAAGGCCACGGCGTGAAGTTCCAGTACGGCACCGAGGTGACCGACGTCGATTTCGACATCGCCCCCGGACGCAAGCAGGCCACGCGGATCCACTGGAAGCGCGATGGCGCCGACGGCGGCGTGGACCTCGGCCCGGACGACCTGGTGTTCATGACCATCGGCTCGCTGACCGAGAACTCGGACAACGGCGATCACCACACTCCTGCTCGGCTCGACGAAGGCCCGGCGCCGGCCTGGGACCTGTGGCGGCGCATCGCCGCCAGGGCGCCGGACTTCGGCCGCCCCGACGTGTTCGGCGCGCACATCCCGCAGACCAAGTGGGAGTCGGCCACCGTCACCACGCTGGACGCGCGCATCCCGCAGTACATCCAGAAGATCGCCAAACGCGACCCGTTCAGCGGCAAGGTGGTGACCGGCGGCATCGTCAGCGTGCGCGATTCGAGCTGGCTGCTGAGCTGGACGGTCAACCGCCAGCCGCACTTCAAGCAGCAGCCCAAGGACCAGATCGTGGTCTGGGTCTACGCGCTGTTCGTGGACACGCCCGGCGACTACGTGAAAAAGCCGATGCAGGAATGCACCGGCGAGGAGATCACCCGCGAATGGCTCTACCACCTGGGCGTTCCGGTGGAGGAGATCGACGAGCTGGCCGCGACCGGCGCCAGGACGGTGCCGGTGATGATGCCGTACATCACCGCCTTCTTCATGCCGCGCCAGGCCGGCGACCGGCCGGACGTGGTGCCCGAGGGCGCGGTCAACTTCGCCTTCATCGGCCAGTTCGCCGAGTCCAGGCAGCGCGACTGCATCTTCACCACCGAGTATTCGGTGCGCACGCCGATGGAAGCGGTGTATACCCTGCTGGGTGTGGAGCGCGGTGTGCCGGAGGTGTTCAATTCCACCTATGACGTGCGCACGCTGCTGGCGGCGACCGGCCGCCTGCGCGACGGCAAGGAACTGGACATTCCCGGCCCGGCGTTCCTGCGCAACCTGCTGATGACCCGGCTCGACAAGACCCAGATCGGCGCGCTGCTGCGGGAGTTCAAGCTGGTCACCGAAGATTGAAAACGCCGCGCGTGCGGGACGCACGGCCTCATGCCGGGAGGCTCCATGCATACACCTCATCCGCCTGCCGGTCAGGCAAATACAAGCGACTGGGCCACCAGCCCACGAGTGGAGCATGGCCCTGGTGCGCACGACCCTGGCAGCGCGCACCAGGTCACGCCGTTGCACGATCCGGTCTGTGGCATGGCGGTATCCGGGGACTCGCCGCACCGTGTCGAGCATGCCGGGGCCACGCAGGTGTTCTGCAGCGCCCGCTGCCTTGAGAAGTTCGTCGCCGAGCCCGATCGGTATCTCGCGCCCGAGCAGGCGACCGCTGCGGTGTCATCCGCCGCAGGCGGGCACGGGGCACGCCACGGCCGACATGCAGCACGGGCCGCTTCTGCATCGCAGGCGACGGGCGCGCCGTCTCGCGCCGGCACCGTCTACACCTGCCCCATGCACCCGGAGATCCGCCAGGACCACCCCGGCACCTGCCCCAAGTGCGGCATGGCCCTGGAGCCGGAACTGCCCAGCCTGGAAGACGACGACAACCCCGAGCTGGAGGACTTCTCGCGCCGCTTCTGGTGGACGCTGCCGCTGTCGGTGGTGGTGATGCTGCTGGCGATGGCCGGCCACCGGCTGCACCTGTTCGACATGGCGACCCAGAGCTGGGTGGAGTTGGTGCTGGCGGCACCGGTGGTGCTTTGGGCGGGCGCGCCGTTCTTCCAGCGCGGCTGGCAATCGCTGGTCCATCGCAGCCCAAACATGTGGACGCTGATCAGCCTGGGCACCGGCGCGGCCTTCGTCTACAGCGTAGTGGCCACCGTGGCGCCGGGCGTCTTCCCCGAGTCCTTCGTCTCGATGGGGCGGGTCAACGTCTACTTCGAGGCGGCGACGGTGATCATCTCGCTGACGCTGCTGGGACAGATGCTGGAACTGCGCGCGCGTTCGCAGACCTCGGCAGCGATCAGGTCTCTGCTGGGGTTGGCGCCCAAGACCGCCCGGCGCGTGCGCGAGGATGGCTGGGAGGAGGACGTGCCGGTGGCTCACGTGCACGTGGGCGACCGCCTGCGCGTGCGGCCCGGCGAGAAGGTGCCGGTCGACGGCATCGTGCTCGAAGGCGCAAGCGCGCTCGACGAGTCCATGCTGACCGGCGAGCCGCTGCCGGTGACCAAGCGCGCAGGCGACCGGCTGATCGGCGCCACCCTCAACACCAGCGGCGCGCTGCTGATGCGCTGCGAGCGGGTCGGTACCGACTCCGTGCTGTCGCAGATCGTGCAGATGGTCGCCCAGGCGCAGCGCTCCAAGGCGCCCCTGCAACGCATGGCCGATGGCGTGGCCGGTTGGTTCGTGCTGGCCGTGGTGAGCGTAGCCATCGTCACCTTCTTCGCCTGGGGGCTGTTCGGCCCCGCCCAGGGCTGGGTGTTCGGCCTGATCAACGCGGTCTCGGTGCTCATCATCGCCTGCCCCTGCGCGCTGGGCCTGGCCACGCCGATGTCGATCATGGTGGCGACCGGGCGTGGCGCCAGCCAGGGCATCCTGTTCCGCGACGCGGCGGCCATCGAGAACCTGCGCAAGGTCGACACGCTGATCGTGGACAAGACCGGCACGCTGACCGAGGGCCGCCCGGCCTTCGACCGGGTGGTGTCCGCCGA
The DNA here is from genome assembly GCA_002345545.1 of Stenotrophomonas sp. UBA2302. Lineage (GTDB taxonomy): Bacteria > Pseudomonadota > Gammaproteobacteria > Xanthomonadales > Xanthomonadaceae > Stenotrophomonas. The sequence continues at coordinate 20,369 of DDVW01000061.1, forward strand.
GGGCTTCGCCGCCGAGGAGGTGCTGCGCCTGGCGGCCAGCCTGGACCAGGGCAGCGAGCACCCGCTGGCCGACGCCATCGTGCGCCAGGC
>DDVW01000076.1 GCA_002345545.1 Stenotrophomonas sp. UBA2302
CCTTTTCTCAATGGCGATTGTCGTCCTGACGACAAGCGCGTTGGCCGCCTGCGGCGGCGGCGGCGGCGGCGGTGGCGGCGGCGGCGGCGCGTCGACCAGCGTCACCATGACGTTGCGTTCTTTTTCCGCAGCGGCCTTCGGGGCCACGGCAGGAATCAGAAGCATCATCAGGGCTGCAAGGTGGAGGGCGATTACAAATGCGATACCGACGATACGGGGCCAGCTCAGACCCTTTTCTTTCTCGTCGTCATACCTGTGGTGGAAGACCAGTTGTTCCGTCATGCGCCAAGAGCTCTTTAGTGGGGTCGGGAAGGCGTTGATCTGCCTGCCCTGATTCAGCGGTGCATGACACCGCAGGAACCTCCAAGCTTATACCAATCCTGACCGGCTGCGCATCAGATGTGCAGCCGTTCAGGCGCTATTCCTACTTACTTCAAATTGATGATTCTGTTTGCATCGGCGGGGTTTTTCACCCCCTTGGCCAAGGCGTCACGGGCGGCCTGTTTCGCTTCGGGGATACGCCCCTCGGCATGCAGGACACGTGCCAGATTCAGATACGTCTCACCGTTGGGTGACAGCGGGGCGGCCTTCTTCCATGCGTCGATCGCCTGCGACACCTGCTCGGTGTAGTAGTAGGACTGCGCCAGCGCCAGGTAAACCTGGTAGTCCGGCTTGAGGATGCCCTTGGACAGGCCCTCGTTGATCACCGCAATGACGTCCTGTTCCTTGTTCTCGGTGTTGGCATAGATCGAGTACAGCTGCTTGTACTCGCGCTCTTCGGTGAGCAGTCCAGCCGCGCGCAGTTTGTCCATCACCGCGGCAGCCTTGTCCATGTCGTCGGCCTGCATGTACATGCTGGCCAGATTCAGTTGGGTCTTCTTGTCATCCGGATTGCGGGCGGCCAGCGCCTCGGCTTCCTTCACCGCCTCGGCAGTCTGGCCGGCTTCGGCGTAGGCGGCCATCAGCAACTGGTTCCAGTTGTCCTTCGGCTCGGGCGAGGCGGCGATGGCCGCCTTCAGCACCGGGATCGCCTCGGCGTACTTCTCGGACTGGTACAGGGCCTGGCCCTTGATGATCAGTTCCTCGGGCTTGTTCGACTTGGACTCGGCGAAGTACTTGTCGATGTTGGCGAGGCCTTCGGCGTACTGGTCGTCCTGCAGCTGCAGCTGGGCCAGCATCAGCAGCGCCTGGTAGTGGCCGTTGTTGTCCAGCTGGTTCAGCGCGACCGCCTGCTGCAGGTACTGCTTGGCGGCGGCGTTGTCGTCCAGGTTGTAGGCGGCCTGCGAGGCCAGCTGGTTGGCCACGGCCTTGTCGTAATCGTTGGCGTTGTCGGCGGCGATGATCTCATCGGCCAGCGTACGGGTCTGCTCGTAGTCGTCCTTGTTGTAGGCGGCGAACAGCTTCTGCAACTTGCTGCCCATCTTCGAGGACGGCTTGCCGTTGGGTTCGGTACGGGTGGCTTCCGGGAACAGCACTTCGGCCTTGGCACTGCTCTTGCCGCGACGCTCGTTGCGATCGGAAGAACGCGCCTGGGCGAAAGCATCGGCAACCACCACGCCACCGAGCACGGTGGCAACCAGAACGGAAAGCAGCGCTTTCTTGGGGTTGTGGGAAATCATGGTTTACCTCGATGAAACCGCCGCGGCGGTACTGGAAACGGACGCGTTGGAAAAATGCAGAGCCGGCAAACGTACCAGAAAAGAATTGGCGGAGAAATCACTTCCGATGCTGTAGTGCATCAATCCTGTGGCCTCCAATTGCCGGGATGCCATCGCTCAGCCGCAACGCGGGGTACGGCCGGCCTGCCTGGCCTGCTGGAAAACAGGCTGCAGTGCCGGCACATCACGCTGCAGTTCGCGGATGCGGTTGGCCGGATCAGGGTGGGTGGACAGCCACTGCGGTGAACGGTTGCCACTGGCAGCCATCATGTTCTGCCACAGGTTCGCCGCCTGCGCCGGATCGAAGCCGGCCTCGGCCATCAGCCGCTGGCCGACCACGTCCGCTTCACTTTCCTGGGTGCGCGAACCCGGCAGCAGGATCAGCCCCTGCGCGCCCATGCCGCCGAGCTGGTTGACCGTGCTGGCCGCGCCTTCGCCATAGGCGGCACCGGCGAGCGCACCGAGAATGCCGAGGCCGAGCTGGGTGTTCTGCTGGCGGGTCAGACGCTCTTCGTGATGGCGCGAGATCACATGGCCGATCTCATGGCCGATGACCGCCGCCAGCTGGTCCTGGTTTTTCGCCACGCTGAAGATGCCGGTGTTGACGCCGACCTTGCCGCCCGGCAACGCGAACGCATTGGGCTCCTTGTCCACAAACAGCGCCGCTTCCCAGCGTACGCCACGGTACTGTTGGGGAAGCTGGGCGACCAGCGCATTGACCACGCATTGCACGTAGCTGTTCTGGGCACCGTCACGGCTGAGTGGCTGCTTGCCCTTGATTTCGGCAAACGCCTGCGCGCCCAGCTGGTCCAGCTGCTGCTGGGAAACACCGCCGACGACCTGGCGGCGCCCGGTGGGCGACGTGGTGGTCGCACAGGCGCTGAGCAATGCGGCAATAACAATGGTGGCGATGAGCGGCTTCACGGCAGTCCCCCTTGCTTCATGAGCGCAGTGTGCGGCCATCAGACTTAATTTTCCGTCAATCCGGCGCCGGACTACGGCGTGCCGGACAGTACCAGTGCAGTCAGGGCGATGGCGTTGTTGATGCCGTGCGCGGCAATGGCGGCCCACAACGTGCCGGTGCGGCGGTAGAGCCACGCGAACGCGGCCCCCATCCCGCCATAGATCAACCACAGCTGGAGGATTTCCGCCGGACCGTTGGCGCTGGTACCGGGAATCTCATGCATCAACGCGAAGGCGGCGCTGCTCAGGACAATGCCCAGCACGGGCCGGCCGGCGGCGCTGAGGCGTCCGAACAGCACCCGCCGGAACAGCAGTTCCTCATAGGCCGGCGCCAACACCACCGCGAATACCACCAGGAACACCGGGAAATTCGCCAGGGCCTGTTCCATCAACGGCAGGTTGGTCGGCAGCGGTTCGATCTCGAGCTGCCTGGCGGCCCAGCCGATCAGGCTGGTGCCGGCAAAGACGCAGGCCGCTACCAGCAACGTCCATCCCCAGGTGCTTGCGCGCCGCAGTGCCTGCAGCGACTTCGTCCTTTCCAGCGCGGTGGCCGGGCGCCGCCAGAAGTACAGCAGCAGGGCGGCACCACCGGTGGAAACCAGCGCGATCAGCAGCTGGGTCAAGGCGCCGGGCTGTCCCAGCAGTTGCGCCATGTCGGCCGCCGCCGGCGGCGCGGCGCCCGTACGGGCGGCATCAAGGCCCATCTGGAATGCGCGCCACAGGCCCCAGGCCAGACTGCACAGCAGGCTCAGCCCCAGCAGGGTGGCCGCGCCGATCAGCAGGTCGAGGAAGAAACCCCCTACCGGCGATCCCCTCTGTGGACCGGTGGAAGACGCATCGGGAGAGGAGGGAAGCGGGGGCAGGGCGGACATCGCGTTCCTTTGCCGGGCAGGAAGGCGGGCGACGCAGCCGAGGCGCGCCCGCGGTCACATGCGCTGGATCAGATATCCAGGTTCATCGCCTTCAGCGCGTTGTCCTCGATGAAATCGCGGCGCGGCTCGACCACATCCCCCATCAGGGTGCTGAAGATCTGGTCGGCTTCCACCGCATCCTCGATGCGCACCTGCAACAGCCGGCGTGTATCCGGGTTCACCGTGGTATCCCACAGCTGTTCGGGATTCATTTCACCCAGGCCCTTGAAGCGCTGGATCTGGCGGCCCTTCTTGGCTTCTTCCATCAACCAGGCCTGGGCCTGGGCGAAACCGGTGATCTGGCTGCTGCGGTTGCCACGGTTGATCGTGGCACCTTCACGCACCAGCCCGTGCAGCAGTTGCGAGGCCTTGTGCAGCGCCCGCAGTTCGCCGGATTCAAATGCGGCCAGCGGCAGCACCTGGATCAGTTCCTCGCCCATGTGGCGGCGGGTGACCAGCACCGCGGCCGGACGCTGTTCGTTCGGCTCCTGCAGTTCCAGCGCGTAGCGCGGGGTACCGATGCTGCCCTGGTTCAGGCGGGCGGCCAGCGCATCCAGCCCTTCGCCGTCGGCCGGATTGCGCAGGTGCTCCAGATCCATCGGAGTGAAATCGACCAGTGCTTCCAGCAGGCTGCGGTCGTAGCGGTGGGCATTGCGCTCGATCGCATCCTGCGCGGCGGCGTAGGCCATCAACAGGCTTTCCAGCGCCACGCCTTCGATCGGCGGCTCGCCGTTGGCCGGGATCAGTGCCGCATTTTCCACCGCGTTGTTGGCCAGATAGGCGTCCAGGGCCGGATCGTCCTTCAGGTACAGCTCGGTCTTGCCCTGCTTGATCTTGTACAGCGGCGGCAGGCCGATGTAGACGTAGCCGCGCTCGATCAGCTCCGGCATCTGCCGGTAGAAGAACGTCAACAGCAGCGTGCGGATGTGCGCGCCGTCGACGTCGGCGTCGGTCATGATGATGATCTTGTGGTAACGCAGCTTGTCCGGGTTGTACTCGTCGCGGCCGATGCCGGTACCCAGTGCGGTGATCAGCGTACCGACCTGGTCGGAGGCCAGCATGCGGTCAAAGCGCGCACGTTCCACGTTGAGGATCTTGCCGCGTAACGGCAGCACCGCCTGGTTCTTGCGGTTGCGGCCCTGCTTGGCCGAGCCACCGGCCGAGTCACCCTCGACGATGAACAGTTCCGACAGCGCCGGATCCTTTTCCTGGCAGTCGGCCAGCTTGCCGGGCAGGCCGGCGATATCCAGCGCGCCCTTGCGGCGGGTCAGGTCGCGGGCCTTGCGGGCGGCTTCGCGGGCACGGGCGGCATCGACGATCTTGCCGGCGATGGCCTTGGCCTCGTTCGGGTTCTCCTGCAGGAAGGCTTCCAGGCGCTGGCCGAAGGCGTTTTCCACCGCCGGGCGCACGTCCGAGCTGACCAGCTTTTCCTTGGTCTGGCTGGAGAAGCTCGGGTCGGGCACCTTCACCGACAGCACCGCGATCATGCCTTCGCGCATGTCATCGCCGGTCAGGCTGATCTTGGCCTGCTTGGCGATGCCGTTCTGCTCGATGTAGTTGCTCAGCACACGGGTCAGCGCGCCGCGGAAACCGGCCAAGTGGGTGCCGCCATCCTTCTGCGGGATGTTGTTGGTGAAGCAGTACATCGTTTCCTGGTAGGAATCGGTCCACTGCAGCGCCACGTCGACCACGATGCCGTTGTGTTCGCCAACCACCGAGATCACGTTCGGATGCAGCGGGGTCTTCAACTGCGCCAGATGCTCGACGAAGCTCTTGATGCCGCCTTCGTAGTGGTAATCGTCACGACGGCCTTCACCGCGCTCATCATTCAGGGAAATCTTGACGCCCGAGTTGAGGAAGGAGAGCTCACGCAGGCGGCGGGCCAGGATTTCGTAGTGGAACTCGATGTTGTCGTTGAAGGCCTTCGCCGACGGCCAGAAGCGCAGGGAGGTGCCGCGCCGGGTGGTGGGCTCCAGCTGTTGAAGCGGGCCCTTGGCCGCGCCATCACCGAACTCCTGCTGGTAGTGGATGCCGCCCTGGTAGATGTCCAGCAGCAGCTTTTCCGACAGGGCATTGACCACGCTGACACCGACACCGTGCAGGCCGCCGGAGACCTTGTAGCTGTTGTCGTCGAACTTGCCGCCAGCGTGCAGCACCGTCATCACCACTTCGGCCGCCGATACCTCGCGGCCGAGCTTCTGACTCATCTGTTCGTGCTTGCCAACCGGGATGCCGCGGCCGTTGTCCGAGACCGACACCGAGCCATCGGCGTGGATCGTCACCGAGACATTGTCGGCGTGGCCGGCGAGGGCTTCGTCAATGGAGTTGTCAACGACCTCGAACACCATGTGGTGCAGACCGGTACCGTCATTGACGTCACCGATGTACATGCCGGGACGCTTGCGGACCGCCTCAAGACCTTCCAGGGCGGTGATGCTGTTGGCGTCGTAGTTGCCATTGCTGGCCGGGGTGTTCTGTTCTTCGCTCATTGCGCTTGCCATAGGCTCCGCAGGTCGTGCCGGCAGTAGGCGCCGGGCACGGGAAATAGGGGATTGCGGTGAAATTATACCAGCCGGGCCTTAAGCCGCCGGAACCGCTCACTCCAGCAGGTGGATCACCGCATGTTCCACGTGGAACCTGGTGTAGGCGCTGCCCCGTTCCTGCAACAGTGCCGGCGGGTCGGTTGCGGTGATGAACACCTGTGCCGGCGTTCGTTGCAGATGCTCCAGTACACGCTGCTGATGCGGACGATCCAGCTCCGAAGCCAGGTCATCCAGCGCGATCACCGGCCATTCGCCACGTTCGGCCGCATGATCTCCGGCCTGCGCCAGCAGGCAAGCCAGCGCCGTCAGCTTGGCTTGGCCCCTGGAAAGCGCCTCGCGTCCGGGAATCTGTGCAAATTGCACGTTCCAGTCGGCCCGATGGGGGCCGACGGAGGTGTGGCCTGCGAGGCGATCGCGCTCGCGCGCCAGCAGCAGCGCATCGGCCAGGCCCATTTCCTGCCGCCGCCAGCCCGGCTGCAGCTCCAGCGCCTGCAATTCCAGCGATGGCGCGATCTCGCAGGCGATCTGTCCGGCCCGCTCCTGCAGGCGGTCCAGGTAGTGCTGGCGATGGGATGTCAGTGCCGTGCCGGTTTCGGCGAGTTCATGGTCCCACGGATCCAGCATTCCACCGCCGGCACCACTCTTGAGCAGGGCATTGCGTTGTTTCAACGCCCGGCTGTAGCGGCGCCACAGGGAAAGAAAATCCGGTTCCACGTGGAACAACCCCCAATCGAGGAAGCGTCGCCGTGATTCACTGCCCCCGCTGACCAGTGCATGGCTGCCTGGTTCAAAGGTAACGACCGCCAGGGCCGCACACAGCACGCCCAGCTGGGAAACATCCTCGCCATCCAGCCGCCCGCGCCAGCTCTGCCCGTTATGGGCCAATCCCGCACGCCGCCGTACGCCCGCAACACCGCCGGGGGCTGCCTGCTCCTCCCACTCCACGAAGACATCCAGCCCATCGGCCCCTTTCTGGACCAGCCCATCACGCACACGGCCCCGAAAGCTGCGCGCGTAGGCCATCAGGTGCAGTGCCTCGAGGATGCTGGTCTTGCCTGCACCGTTGTCACCGGTGATCAGATTGATACCCGGGCGAGGGGAGAACTCCACCGAATCAAACCGGCGGACACGGTTCAGGGCTACACGGACGATATGCATTGACGCTCGGAGGAAGACACGGAGCAGCTGCGCGGTTCGCGGCTGACAGGCGAGCAGCTTAAAGCATCCCCGTGATGCCGACGGCTTGCCCGTGCTCCAGTTTCCACACGACGGCAGGCGGTGGCATTTCACCAGATCTGGGTGGCATCCCTCACGAAACCCCGACAGATTTCAAGAAATCCGCCCCCGGAACCGCAAAGAACAAAGCTGGGGACAAGCCCTGTGTATAAGTCAGGCAGTCTGTGGATAAAAAGGCCGATCAAAGCCGAAATTTACTTATCCACGCTTATCCACAGCCTCCAGGAGTACTTTTACCCCGTCTTTCACGGCAGCAATAGTCTTTGAATTCAATAACATAGTTTAGTTTTACATGAAATCTGCCTCTACCATCACCACCTAGCTTTAGATTTATTCTCAGATTTAAAGCATAGGGCAACGGAGAACAGGGGCTAAAAAGGCAGGCAAAACTGAGAATTGCTTGAAATCTGTTTCCGACACGATTGATGGAAATCCGGAATTTCAAAAGCAGCAGAACTGCTGCCGTATTACTCGGATTCCCGGCTCCGTTGAATCCATCTTGGTTGCGGAGGTCGGCGACACCGTGCAGGCGGTGTGTTTCAACGGGAAACACCGCTTCAGGTCTGTGCACCGAGATGAAGCAAACATCCTCCTGCTCCGGCAGCAGGGATTTGAAGCTGCATCCTGCAGAGCAGGTCTCCGTCCAGGCTCGTTTGCAGCTTCAGCTGTTGCTGTTTTGACTGGAATCCCTCCGGGATTCTGTTGATGCCGCAAACGTTCCCGGACATTTGCAGGTCAGGATGCGTGATCGCCGAACGGATCCTGTTCCAGGTTTCACGTGGAACCCCAAAATCCAGAAAACAAAAAAGCCCGGCAACGGCCGGGCTTGGTGTGTTCCACGTGGAACGTCGGTTACAGGCGCAGCGGCATCACCACGTGACGCGATTTTTCGCTGCCGGCTTCGCGCACCAGTGCCGAGGAGTTGGAATCGCGCAGCTGGATGACCACATGTTCGTCGCGCAATGCCGACAGGGCATCCAGCAGGTAGTTGACGTTGAAGCCGATGGCCAGATCGCTGACCTGGGTGTCGGCCTCGATTTCTTCCTGCGCCTCTTCCTGCTCCGGGTTGTGCGCGCTGATTTTCAGCTGCCCCGGGCTCACTTCCACGCGCACGCCACGGTATTTTTCGTTGGACAGGATCGCCGCACGCTGCAGCGAGGCACGCAGGCTTTCACGTTCCACCTTCACTTCGCGATCGGCGCCGATCGGAATCACCGCTTCATAATCCGGGAAGCGCCCGTCGATCAGCTTGGAAGTGAAAGTGACATCGTCGCGCTTCACGCGCACGTGGCTGCGGCCGACTTCCAGCTCCACTTCGCGCTCGCCGCCTTCCAGCAGACGCTGCAGCTCGGTCACGCCCTTCCGCGGCACGATGATCTGGCGCTTGGCGCCGTTGCTGTTCTCCAGCGCGGTTTCGCACAGCGCCAGGCGGTGGCCATCGGTGGCCACGCAGCGCAGCGTCTTGTCGCGCAGGTCGAACAGCAGGCCGTTGAGGTAATAACGCACGTCCTGCTGCGCCATCGCGAAGGCGGTGCGCTCGATCAATTCCTTCAGAGCGGCTTCCGGAACGGCGACACGCTCGGTGGCTTCGACTTCATCCACGGACGGGAAGTCGTTGGCCGGCAGGGTGGCCAGGGTGAAGCGGCTGCGCCCGGCCTGCACGGTGATCTTTTCGGCGGTCTGCGAGACGGTAATGCGGCTGCCGTCAGGCAGGGCGCGGATGATCTCGAACAGTTTGCGTGCCGGAATCGTGGTTTCGCCGTCCTGCGCATCGTCAACGGCGATGCGGGAGACCATTTCCACCTCCAGATCGGTGCCGGTCAACGACAACTGACCGTCCTGCACCTGGACCAGGAAATTGGCCAGAACCGGCAATGTCTGGCGGCGTTCGACCACGTTGACGACCTGGGCCAACGGCTTGAGAAAGGCTTCGCGCTGCAATGTGAAACGCATGTGGTTTCGTGCCCCTATGCTTTAAAGATGTGGTTTAAATCAAAAGCTTGGTGGTGATGGTAGAGCCAGATTTCGTTTAAAACACACCTAAGTGTTTGTTATTAAATGGTTTTTGTTGCATGAAACCCTCTGTATTACTGACCCCGAGCTGGGGGATGAACCTGTGGATAGATTTCAGGCCCGGACAACCGGCGATTCTATCCACAGACTTTCCCGCACTTACCCCCGAATGATGCACCGTTTTGTGCGATGACGCCTCCATTGTCTCGGGGCATCATGGCCGCACTTCCAGCAACGGCATGAGGGCAGGGACCCGCGATGAAACAGCTGCTCGACCAGCGCAGGCAGGGCGCCTGCGCTTTCTGCCGCCGATCTACTCGCTGAGCTTGCGGATGAGTTTGTCCCAGTCCTCGCGCAGCTTGCCGTCGGTTTCCATCAGATGCTTGATCTGGCGGACCGCGTGCAACACCGTGGTGTGGTCACGGCCGGCAAAGGCATCGCCGATCTCCGGCAGGCTGTGCTCGGTCAGCTCCTTGGTCAGCGCCATCGCCACCTGCCGCGGCCGCGCCAGCGAGCGGGTGCGGCGCTTGGACAGCAGATCTTTCATCTGCAGCCCGTAGTAGTCGCCGACCACTTTCTGGATGTTGGGAATGCTGATCGCCTGCTGCTGGGCGCGCAGCAGGTCGCGCAGGGTTTCCTGGGCGAAATCGGTGGTGATGGCGCGGCCGGTGAAGTTGGCACGGGCGGTGAGCGTGTTGAGCGCACCTTCCAGATCACGGACGTTGGAGCGCATCTTCTTGGCGATCAGGAACGCGACATCATCGGGGATTTCCGCACCACGTTCGCGGGCTTTTGCCAGCACGATCGCGGCACGGGTCTCGAAGTCGGGCGGCTCGATCGCCACCGACAGGCCCCACGCCAGGCGGGATTTCAGCCGCGCTTCCAGCCCTTCGACCTCGCGCGGATAGCGGTCGCAGGTCAGGATGATCTGCTGCTTGCCGTCGAACAGCGCATTGAAGGTGTGGAAGAACTCCTCCTGGGTGCGGTCCTTGCCGGCGAAGAACTGGATGTCATCGATCAGCAGCGCATCCACCTGCTGGAACTGGCGCTTGAACTGGTCCATGGTCTTTTCCTGCAGCGCCCGGATCATCGCGCTGAAGAACTGTTCCGAACGCAGATACAGCACCTTGGCGGCCGGATTGGCCAGGCGCATCGCGTTGCCGGCGGCAAACATCAGGTGGGTCTTGCCCAGGCCGGTGCCGCCGTACAGCAGCAGCGGGTTGTGCGCGCGATCGCCCGGCTTCTGCGCGGCCTGGAAGGCGGCGGCCAGACCGAGCTGGTTGCTGCGGCCTTCGACGAAATTGGCGAAGGTGTAGTGCGAATCCATGTTGCCGTTGAACGGCACCACCGGCGCGGCCGGGGCCACTGCACCGGCAGGGGGGACGACCGGCGCCGGTTCCGGTGCGCGCGGGCGTGAACCGATCTCCAGCAGCACCTCGCCAAAACCGGCGAAATAGGTCAGCAGTTCGGTGATGCGGGCCAGGTAGCGTTCGCGCACCTGGTCGACAATGAAGGCATTGGGGGCGTACAGCACAAGGCTGTCGGCACGCTGGTCGGCCTGCAGCGGCTTCAACCAGGTGTGGACATCTTCCGGCGGGAATTCCGCCTCCAGACGTTCAAGACAAAGTGACCAGGCATCCATCAAAAATAACCGTCAAAGGCTTGCAGGCCGGGCGCGGGAAGGCGCCGGACCACAGGCCGGAAAGGGGGGAAGTGGAGCCGGCAGACTACCACTGCCGGACCAGCGCGGGAATGCTTGCCGCGTATTTATTCACAGCTCCATCCACAGGATGTACACCGGCCTGTGAACGCTCGCTGTTGCCGGGAGTTGACGTGTGGGGGGCGGGCTCTATAGAATTTCCGGTTCTTTCCGTCTCATTCATACAGGTGCCCCCATGGCCACCAAGCGCACGTTCCAACCCAGCAACCTCAAGCGCAAGCGCGACCACGGCTTCCGTGCTCGTATGAAGACCGCCGACGGTCGCAAGATCCTGTCGCGTCGTCGTGCCAAGGGCCGCAAAGTCCTCAGCGCTTGATTGCGTTGCCGCCTGAGGCGGCAAATGCAACACCGATGATCAGCACCGACTTCCCGCGCAAGCGATTTCCTCGCTCTGCGCGGGTTCGCACGCGCGCCGAATATACATCGGTCTTCAACGGCGCCCGCCGTGTATCCGACCCTTTGATGACACTGCACTGGCTGAAAGCGGATACCCCCGCACGGCTGGGCATGGCGGTGTCACGCAAGGTCGATACGCGGGCGGTCGGCCGTAACCGCATCAAGCGTGTGTTGCGCAATGCAACACGCCACCTTTTGCCGTACCTGGCCGGTGGCGATTACGTGATCGTCGCCCGTTCGGCGGCCAAAACCGCCAGCAATCAACAGGTCCAGGAGGCGTTCGAGCGCCTGCTGCGCCGTGCCGGCGCATTGCCCCCGGTGGACGCGAACGGCACAATGCCGCCGCACAAGGGTGTTGTCGCCCTTCCTTTGAACGCGCCGGAAGCACCTTCCGGCTGAGCTGAGCCTGCCTGCTGATGAACCAGACCCGTATATTCCTGATTTTCGCCTGGCTGATGGTGGCCGTGCTGCTGTGGATGGAATGGGGTCGCGAGAAGGCGGCGCCGGATCCGGCTGCCGTGGCGGCAACCCAGCAGGCGGTGCCGGTGGCCGATGATGCCGACCTGGCAACGCCGATGGCCGGCAATGTGCCGCAGGCCAGTGTGCCCGGTGCCGCGCCGACGATGACGCCCGCAGTGACCAGCGAAGGTGCATCGTCCGCGCCGCGCGTGACCGTCACCACCGACGTGCTCAAGCTGGTGCTCGATGGCCGCAGCGTGCTGGACGCGGACCTGCTGCAGTTCCCGCAGACCAAGGCCGCCGGCAGCCCGCCGGTACAGCTGCTGACCGAGGATCCCGCGCATCCGTACAGCGCTACCGCCGGCTGGGTCAGCCAGGGCAACTCCGCGGTTCCCGGTGCCAGCGGGTTCCAGCCGGCCACCGCGGCGACCGACGTCGTGCTGGCCGAGGGCCAGGACCAGGTGCAGGTGCCGTTCCTCTGGAATGGCCCCGATGGCATCAGCATCCTCCGCACCTACACCTTCAAGCGTGGCGATTACGCCATCAGTGTGAAGGATGAGGTCAGCAACGCCGGCAGCGCGCCGTGGCAGGCCTATGTGTTCCGCAAGCTGGACCGCGTGCCGCCGGTGATCAGCCGCGGCATGACCAATCCGGATTCCTTCAGTTTCAACGGCGCCACCTGGTACAGCCCGGAAGATGGCTACCAGCGTCGCGCGTTCGATGACTATCTGGAGGATGGCAATCTCAACCAGACCATCACCGGTGGCTGGGCGGCGATGCTGCAGCACCATTTCTTCACCGCCTGGATCCCGCAGGCCGACCAGTCGGCGCTGTACCTGCTGGCGCAGAACGGGCCGCGCAACAGCGTGGAAACCCGTGGTCCGGGCTTCACCGTGGCACCGGGACAGAAGGTCAGCACCGAGGCACGCCTGTGGGTCGGGCCGAAGCTGGTCAACCAGATCGCCAAGGAAGACGTGAAGGGCTTGGATCGCGTGGTCGACTACAGCCGCTTCTCGCTGATGGCGATCATCGGCCAGGGCCTGTTCTGGGTGATGAACCAGGTGCACAAGGTGGTCGGCAACTGGGGCTGGGCGATCATCGGTCTGGTGATCCTGCTCAAGCTGGCGCTGTTCCCGCTGGCCAACGCGCAGTTCAAGTCGCAGGCCAAGATGCGCAAGTTCCAGCCGCGCATCGCCCAGTTGAAGGAGCGCTACGGCGACGACAAGCAGAAGTTCCAGGTCGCCATGATGGAGCTGTACAAGAAGGAGAAGATCAATCCGCTGGGCGGCTGCCTGCCGCTGCTGATCCAGATGCCGATCTTCTTCGCGCTGTACTGGGTGCTGGTGGAGTCGGTGGAGCTGCGCCAGGCGCCGTGGATGGGCTGGATCCAGGACCTGACCGCGCGTGACCCGTACTTCATCCTGCCGGTGCTGAACATGGCGGTGATGTGGTTCACGCAGAAGCTGACCCCGGCCGTGGGCATGGACCCGATGCAGCAGAAGATGATGCAGATGATGCCGCTGGTGTTCGGCGTGATGACGGCCTTCATGCCGTCCGGTCTGGTGCTGTACTGGGTGGTCAACGCCGGCCTGAGCCTGGCCCAGCAGTGGTGGATGATCCAGAAGCATGGTCAGGACACTCCGGCCAAGACGATCGAAGCCAAGTAACCCTCAAAAGCCCGCCGCAAGGCGGGCTTTTCGTATCGGCCGCTAGAATTCCAGCCACCGCCTTCCCGCCAGTACCGCAGCCGTGCCCACGCGCAGATCGCCATGAGTCCTCCGAATACCCGCGAAACCATTGTTGCCATCGCCAGCGGCGCCGCTGCCGGCGGTGTGGGCATGTTGCGGGTTTCCGGCCCGCAGTCGTTGCGCATTGCCGTTGCCCTGGGATGTCCACAACTCGAACCGAGGCACGCGTACTACGCGAAATTCCGGGATGCCGATGGCGAGGTGATCGACGATGGCATCGCCCTGTATTTCCCCGGCCCGCGCAGTTTTACCGGCGAGGACGTGGTGGAACTGCAGGGTCACGGCAGCCCGGTGGTACTGCGGCAACTGCTGGCCCGCTGCATCGAACTGGGCGCGCGCCAGGCGCGTGCCGGCGAGTTCAGTGAACGGGCATTCCTCAACGGCAAGCTCGACCTGGCCCAGGCCGAAGCCATCGCCGACCTGATCGCCGCCGGTGATGTGCGTGCGGCACGCGCGGCGCGGCGTTCGCTCGATGGGGTGTTCTCGCGCCGGGTGGAAGCCGTCAGCGAGCAACTGGTGCGGCTGCGCATCCATGTCGAGGCGGCGATCGATTTCGCCGACGAGCCGCTGGACACGCTGGGCGGTGCGCAGGTGCGCGCCGGTATCGAACAGGCCAAGGCGTTGCTGGCGCAGCTGCGTATCGATGCCGAGCGCGGCCGCAAGCTGCGCGACGGCCTGCACGCGGTATTGATCGGCCCGCCCAACGCCGGCAAGAGTTCGCTGCTCAATGCGCTGGCCGGCAGCGAGCGGGCGATCGTCACCGATATCGCCGGCACCACCCGCGACACCCTGCGCGAAACCATCCGCATCGACGGACTGGAACTGGAACTGGTGGACACCGCCGGCCTGCGCGAAGGCGGCGATGCGATCGAGCGCGAAGGCATGCGCCGCGCGCGTGCGGAGATGCAGCGTGCGGACCTGGCCATCGTGGTGCTGGATGCGCGCGATCCGCAAGCGGGCCGCCAGGCCGTCGGCGATGCCGCCACCCAAGCCGCGCGCCAGCTGTGGATATTCAACAAATGCGACCTGCTTGCGCAGTGGCCGCAGCAGCTGGATGCCGACAGCATCGCGCTGTCGGCGGCCAGCGGTGCAGGGCTGGAACAGCTGCACGCACGCCTGCGCGAGATCGCCAGCGAGGGGGCCGGTGAAGGCATGCAGGGCGAGTTCTCCGCACGTCAGCGCCATGTCGAAGCCTTGGCGCTGGCCGGTGGGCATCTGGATGCCGCCGACGCCCAGCTGCAGTACGACCAGCTGGAACTCGCGGCCGAGGAACTGCGCCTGGCGCACGACGCACTGGGCGAGATCACCGGGCGCATGACCGCCGACGATCTGCTCGGAAAGATCTTCTCCAGCTTCTGCATCGGCAAGTAGCGGCGGGCATCACCTGCCGGTATGGAGCAGGAGGGGAGCCCGCGTCCGGCGAGGTGCCCCGGCATCGCCGCTGCAGGGGGCGGTTGATGCCGCACGCACCGATCACCGGCCGTCCAGCCTGACCGGCATCACGGAACCGGCAGGGTCTACTTCCGGGCGTCACAACGGGCGCCCACAATGTCGCCTCTTCAATCAGGGCGGTGCGGTGTGATGCGGGTGTACGGAAGCTGCAGGGGATGGCTGGCGGGGCTGGTCGTGGCATTGTGCGTGGTGATGCCAACGCACGCCGCCGACCGTTATCCCCATGCCGCGGTATATGCCCACCGCGGCGCCAGCGCGCTGTTGCCCGAACACACGCTGGCCAGTTATGCACAGGCCATCGCCGATGGCGCCGACTACATCGAGCCGGATCTGGTGATGAGCCGCGACGGCGTGCTGGTGGCACGCCATGAGAACGAGATCGGCAGCACCACCGATGTCGCCAGCCGTCCGGAATACGCCGACCGCCGCACCCGCAAGCGGATCGACGGGCAGTGGCTGGAAGGCTGGTTCACAGAGGACCTCACCGTCGCGGAACTGAAGACGCTGTACGTGCGCGAGCGCCTGCCCGACGTGCGCGGCACCGCGTTCGACGGCCAGTTCCGCATCGCCACGCTGGAGGAGATCATCGCCTTCCTGGTGCAGCAGGCCGCACGCGCCGATCGCGGCATCGGCCTGGCGCCGGAGATCAAGTACGGCAGCTATTTCCGCAGTATCGGCCTGCCGATGGAGGAAAAGCTGCTGGCCGTGTTGCGCGCCGATTCCTACACCCGCGTCGCGCCGGTGCTGATCCAGTCCTTCGAGGTGGCCAACCTGCGTGCGCTGCGCAAGCAGCTGGGCGCCGATTCCAATATCCGCCTGCTGCAGCTGCTCGGTGAACCGGGGATGCAACCGGCCGATGTCGCCCTGGCGGCCGGCACGCTGACCTATGCACAGATGGCCACACCGGCCGGGCTGCGGGAGATCGCCGGCTATGCCGACGCCATCGGCGCCGAAAAGCAGGCGCTGCTGCCGCTGGATGCGAACGGCGGGCTGGCCGCGCCTACCGGGCTGATCGCCGCCGCGCATGCGGCCGGGTTGCAGGTGGTGGCATATACCTTCCGTCCGGAAAACCCGTTCCTGCCCCCGGCGTTGCGGACCGGTGAAGCCAACGCACGCCATCCTGATGGCGCGGTGGCGGAGATGCGCGCCTATCTGCAGGCCGGTGTCGATGCGTTGTTCACCGACGACCCGGCGCTGGGCCGGCGTGCGGTCGAGGGTGACGGGCCGGTGCCAGCCGCGCCGTAACCGGCGGGTGTCATGATGGTGTCGCTGCGGTCACTCGCGTGGCGGCAGCTCTGGATCGCGGCGCCGCAACGGCACCACCACTTCGTAGTCACGGCCCTCGCGCGGCTGCCACAGCACCGGCACGTCCGGCGGCGCGCGTTGTTCCAGTTCGTGGTCGAGCAGGGCGTCCTCGGCCTGTCCGGCGTCGTCCTCGTCTTCCCAGCTGTAGCGTTTGCGTGGTGGCATCGGGTCGGCGCGGCGGAACAGCAGCGCGGCGAGCACTCCGCCGACGGCGCCGCCCATGTGCGACTGCCAGGACACCCCGGCCTCGTGCGGGAAGATGCTCATCACCATGCCGCCGTAGAACAGCACGCCTATCAGGCCGGTCGCGATGGCGGCGCGGTCGCGGCGCAGCAGGCCCAGCATCAGCACCAGGAACATCAGCCCGTGGGTCACCCCGCTGGCACCGAGATGATGGCTGCCGGCTTCGCCCAGCAACCACGCGCCCAGCCCGGAACCCAGCCACAGCAGCGGCAAGGCGCGCAGCGTTGCTTTCGGATAGACGCTGCCGGCCAGGGTGCCGAGGATCAACAGCGCCACCGCATTGGCGGCCAGGTGCTCGATCGAACCATGCAGCAGCGGTGCACCGAGCAGGCCCAGCAGGCCGGCGCGATCCAGCGGGGCGACCGACCACGGCCGCCAGTCCCAGCCGCTGTGCTGCAGGGTGAACATCGCCACCAGCAGCAGCACGAAACCCAGGCTCAGATTGAAGGCGCGCCGCACGCGGTGGCGGTCATGGTGGGCGATGTCAGGCACGACGGATGTCTCCATGCCATCAGCAATTGCGGCAGCCGCCACGATTGCAAGGGGGCGGCGGGCGGAAACCGGCATGCCAGCGGCGGGACAATCCCGCCGCCGGCATGATCATCAGGCCTTGTGCTGGCCCTTGGGCGGCAGCTTCAGGCTCAGCACCACGGTGACCGCCAGGATCGCCGCGACCACGCCCAGCGATACCGGCACCGGGATCTTGTACAGGTCGATCAGCAGCATCTTGGTGCCGATGAACGCCAGGATCACCGCCAGCCCGTACGGCAGCAGGTGGAAACGGTCGGCCATGCCGGCCAGCAGGAAGAACATCGCGCGCAGCCCCAGCACCGCGAACACGTTGGAGGTCAGCACGATGAACGGGTCGGTGGTGATGGCGAAGATCGCCGGGATCGAATCCACCGCGAAGATCACGTCGGTCACCGCGATCAGGATCAGCACCACGAACATCGGCGTGAACCAGCGGACCCCGTCCTTTTCGGCGACCAGGCGGTTGCTGTTGTATTCGTGGGTGATCCGCAGGTGCTTGCGCATGAATTTCAGCGCCGGATTGTCATCCAGGCTGGGTTCCTGACCGGCGGCGAACCACATCTTCCAGCCGGTGAACAGCAGGAACGCGCCGAACACGTACAGCAGCCAGTGGAACTGGGTGACCAGCACCGAGCCGGCGAAGATCATGATCGTTCGCAGCATGATGGCGCCAAGGATGCCGATGATCAGCACCCTCTGGCGCTGCGTTTCGGGCACTGCGAAGTAGCCCATGATCAGCAGGAACACGAAGATGTTGTCCACCGCCAGGGCTTTTTCGATCAGGTAGCCGGTCAGGAACTGCAGCCCGACCTCGTTGGCCACCGCCGCGCCGGCGGTTTCGTGCAGGTAGTACCAGAGCCCGCCGTTGAAGGCCATGGCCAGCGCGACCCAGCCCAGCGACCACAGCAGCGCCTCCTTGAAGGTGACCTTGTGTGGGCCGCCATGGCGCATCAGCACCAGGTCGACCAGCAGGGCGGCGATGACGACGGCGATGAAGCCGCCCCACAGCCAGGGATTACCGATTGTGTGCATCATGGAAAAATTCCGGTCGTGAAGGGATCTCTCGGGACCGCGAAGGCCAAGGACTGGACACGGAATCGAAGGAGACCGGAGACAGAGCTTCGCCAAGGCGGCGAAGGTCTCGCTCACAGTTCCGCCGGGCGGAACTGCCGTTGCACCGGAGTCTTGCGACTCGAACTGACGGCGACAACGTCTGGGAGCTACTCCCCTTCTGGGAGCGGATAGTGCCGCCATCAATGTGAGCCGTCAATGAAGACGGCACTGGCCCGGCACCGCGCACGGTTACAATCTGCACCATGAATATCCCACTTCCCGTCGTACGCCTGAAGAACGCGTGGCGCTCCAGCCACCCGTGGATTTTCCAGAAACTGGTCGAAAAGCCCGCCGTCAAGCCCAGGTCCGGCACCATCGTCGACGTGGTCGGGGTGGACGGCGAGTGGATTGGCCGCGGCTTCTACAACGGCCACTCGCGCATCGCCGTGCGCATCCTGGAAACCCATCCCGACGTGGACGTGGACCAGGCCTGGTTCACGCAGAAGATCGCCCAGGCCGTCTCGCTGCGCCGTGACGTGCTCAAGCTGGACGCCATTTCCAATGCCTGGCGCGTCGTCCACAGCGAGGGCGACGGCCTGTCCGGCCTGGTGGTGGACCGCTACGACGACCTGATCGTGGTCGAGTTCTTCGCCGCCGGCATGTTCCGCCACCGCGAGTGGATCTACGAGGCGCTGCGTGCCCAGTTCCCCGGCTGCCGCTTCCACAGTTTCGCCGACGAGCACGTGCAGAAGCAGGAAAGCTTCGATTTCCACGGCAATACCACCACCGAACCTGCGGTCATCAGCGAATACGGCATCAAGTTCCGTGCCGACCCGGCCGGCGCGCACAAGACCGGCTTCTTCGCCGACCAGCGCGAGAACCGCCAGTGGCTGAGCCAGCAGGTCGAGGGCAAGTCGGTGCTGGACCTGTGCTGCAACACCGGTGGCTTCGCGGTGTACGCCGCCGCGCGTGGCGCCACCGAGGTGCTGGGCGTGGACATCGACCAGGACGTGATCCAGATCGCCAAGGGCAACGCGCGTTTGAACAACGCCAAGCCCAAGTTCGTGCAGGCCGACATCTTCCCGTGGCTGCGTGATGCGGCCAACCGCGGCGACCAGTTCGATGTGGTGATCCTGGACCCGGCCAAGATGACCCGCGACCGTGACCAGGTGATCACCGCGCTGAAGAAGTACCTGGACATGAACAAGCTGGCGCTGGGCGTGGTCAAGCCCGGCGGCCTGTTCGCCACCTTCTCCTGCACCGGGCTGGTGGCCGAGGACCAGTTCCTGGACATGCTGCGCCGGGCGGCGTATTTCTCTGGCCGCACGATCCAGATCCTCAAGGTTGCTGGTGCCGGCCCGGACCATCCGTTCATGGCCCACGTACAGGAATCGCGTTACCTCAAGGCGGTGTTCTGCCGCGTGCTGGACTGAGCCGCGCTTGCCCCGGCGGCGTGGCTGCCGCCGGTTGGCACAGGTGTCCGCGTAACGTCGTGCACGCCTGTGCCGTCTGTCACTGGCTGCCGGTGGCGCCGCGGCGTTAAGGTCGGGCCTTTCCGATCAAGGTGAGGCCCCATGACCCTGCGTCCCCTGTCCCTGCTGGTGTCCCTGTCGCTGTGCTGGCCGTTGGCGGCGTCGGCGGTGGAGTTCAATGCGGCCGAAATGGCCAAGGCCACGGCGCTGCAGCAGAAACTGCTGGCACTGGACTCGCACCTGGACACGCCGGCCAATTTCGCCCGCGCCGGCTTCGACATCATGCAGCGCCATGAGCACAACGCGCTGTCGCAGGTGGACTACCCACGCATGGTCGAAGGTGCGCTCGATGGTGGTTTTTTCGCCATCTACACCGACCAGGGCGACCGCAGCCCGGCCGCCCACCTCGGCGAGCGTGACCACGGCCTGCAGCGGCTGATGGAGATCCACGAAATGCTGGCCGCCAACCCGGAAAAATTCGAGCTGGCGCTGACCGCCGATGATGCGGCGCGGATCAAGGCCGCCGGCAAGCGCGTGGTCTACATCAGCATGGAGAACGGCAGCCCGCTGGTGGCCGATCCGTCGCTGTTGAGCTTCTACCACCGAGCCGGCTTGCGGATGCTGTCGACGGTGCATTTCGCCAACAACGAGTTCGCCGATTCGGCCACCGACCCGAAGGGGGCCGAATGGAACGGACTGAGTGCGGCCGGCAAGGCGCTGGTCGAGGATGCGGTACGGCTGGGCATCGTCATCGACCAGTCGCACGCTTCCGACGCCGTGTTCGATGACCTGATCCAGATGCTGCCGGTGCCGTTCGTGCTCTCGCACAGCTCGGCCAAGGCGATCTACGACCATCCGCGCAACCTCGATGATGCGCGCCTGCGCCAGTTGGCGGCCAAGGGCGGGGTGATCCAGGCCAATGCCTATGGCGGCTATCTGCTCGACGAGGGCAAGAGCGCCGAGCGCCAGCAGGCCGAGGAGGCGCTGGAGGCGCGGCTGGGCGGCTGGGACAACATGAGCATCGCCAACGGCGTGGAACTGGCCAAGGGCCTGGCCGCGCTGGACAGCCAGTATCCGCAGCGCAAGGCAACGCTGGAGGATTTCTTCGCACACCTGGGCCATCTGCTCGACGTGGTCGGCGCGGAGCATGTCGGCATCGGCATGGACTGGGATGGCGGTGGCGGAGTGGCCGGCATGGAGGATGCCAGCGACCTGCCGAAGATCACCGCATGGCTGCAGCGCCGTGGTCTGAGCGATGCGCAGATCGCCGGTATCTGGAGCGGCAACGTGTTGCGGGTGATGCGTCAGGTGCAGGACTACGCGGCCAGCAACAGCGGCAAATAACGTATCAGGCGCGGGCAATACTCGCGCCCATGCTGGTGGCAGACGCAGCAACGGAAAAGGCGGGCTTGATGCCCGCCTTTTCTGTTGTCCACAACGGGCTGTGGATTACTGCTTTCCCAGCACCGCGTTGCGGCGGCTGTAGAGCACATAGACCACCAGCCCGAACAGGTTCCACAGCAGGAACCACAGCTGGGTGCTGCTGGGCAGGCTGAAGAACAGGTAGATGCAGCCGCCGATCGCGACCGGGCCGATCAGCCATGCCAGCGGTGCGCGGAACTTGCGCTCGCGTGCCGGCTCACGCTTGCGCAGCACCAGCAGGCACAGGCCCACCGCGGTGAACGCGGCCAGCGTGCCGGCATTGGCCAGCGCCGCGATCTCGTCCAGCCGCGCCACGCCGGCCATTGCCGCCACCAGCACCGCGGTGAACAGGGTGATGGTCACCGGGGTGCCGGTGCGCGGGTTCACCAGTGACAGGCTGCGCGGCAGCAGGCCATCGCGTGACATCACGAAGAAGATGCGGCTCTGGCCATAGAAGAACGCCAGCAGCACGGTCGGCAACGCGATGATGGCGACCACGCCGATCACCAGCGAGGCGGTGCCGTGACCCAGTTCGCGCATGATCAGCGCCAGCGGCTCGGGGCTCTTGCCGAACACCGTGTAGCTCATCGCGCCGACGGCGGCCAGCGCCACCAGCAGGTAGATGATGGTGCAGCCGACCATCGAGCCGACGATGCCGATGGACAGGTCGCGCTTGGGATTCTTGGTTTCCTCGGCGGCGGTGGAGATCGCATCGAAGCCGTAGAAGGCGAAGAAGATGATCGCCGCCGCCGCCATCACCCCGCGCTCGACGCCATCGGCACTGAGCGATTTGGGAAAACCGTAGGGCATGAACGGCTGCAGGTTCTCGACATTGAACGCCGGCAATGCCACGACCACGAACACCGCCAGCGCCACCAGCTTGAGCACCACCAGCACCGCGTTGAGGGTGGCGCTTTCACGGGTGCCGGCGATCAGCATGCCGGCCACCAGGAAGGTGATGACGATGGCCGGCACATTGAGGAAGCCACCTTCCACGTGCGGGCCGGCGGCCAAGGCCTGCGGCAGCATCACGTTCCAGCCGAAGGTGGTGTGCAGCCACTCCAGGAAGCCGACGAAATAGCCGGACCAGCCGACCGCGACGGTACTCACCACCAGCGAATATTCCAGGATCAGGCTCCAGCCCACCACCCAGGCGATGGTCTCGCCCAGTGCGCTGTAGCTGTAGGTGTAGGCGCTGCCGGCGGCCGGCATCATCGTCGACAGTTCGGCATAGGCCAGCGCCGCACAGGCGCAGATCATGCCGGCGATGATGAATGACAGCAGCACCGCCGGGCCGGCCTTGTCCGCGCCTACGCCGATCAGGGTGTAGATGCCGGTGCCGACGATGGCGCCGATGCCCAGCGCGATCAGGTGGGGCCAGCTCAGGCTCGGGATCAGCCGGCGGCCTTCCTCGTGTTCGGTGAGCTGGTCGATGGATTTGCGCCGGAGCCAGGACTGCATGCGGACCTCACGGGTCAGGAGATTCGGGAAAGGCGCCGAGTGTCGCCGAACGCAGCGCAGCAAAGCCACAACCAGCCCTGGTAGCGCGGGTGTTTGGCGGCAGGGGCTGCCGCAGCTGCCGGATCCGGCACAACGGGCGACAGCTGCCGTGCGGCAGCGTCCCGTGCTCTGCCCGAGGGGTGTGGCGCTCAGTGCCTGCGCCGCGGATGCGCCAGCAGGTATTCGCGCAGTGCCAGTGCCTGGTTGTGTTCCGTATCGCGCGCGCCGTACACCAGCGTCACCGTGCCGCTGTCCAGGGCGTCACGCAGCGGCGCCAGCACCTGCGGCTGCGCGGCCAGTTCCTGCCAGTAGCGCTGGCGGAACTCGTCCCAGCGCTCGGCGCGGTGGTCGAACCACTGCCGCAGCTCGTTGCTGGGCGCCACCTCCTTGAGCCATTGCGCCTGCAGCTGTTCATGGCTGACGCCGCGTGGCCACAGCCGGTCGACCAGGAAACGCTGGCCGTCGCCGGCATCGGCCGGTTGATACGCCCGCTTGCAGTGGATCCGCATGTCGCCGCCTCCCTCGAGAATGCCGGCAGGCTCAGCCTTCCAGGCCCAGCCGGACACCGAACACGATCAAGCATACGCCGACCATGCGACGCAGCCACACGCCCACGCGCGGGTAGCCGGCCAGCCGCCGGGCGATGAACTGGCCAGCGAAGATCAGCACCGAGCACCAGCCGATGCTCAACAGCGCGATCAGCCCCGCCATGGTCACCAGGGTCAGTGCGCCGCGCTGCCGCGCCGGATCGATGAACAACGGGAAGAACGCCATGTAGAACAGGATCGCCTTGGGGTTCAGCACGCCCACCAGCAACGCCTGCCGGAACCAGCGGCGGCCGTACTGCACGGTGCCGCTGCCATGGCTGCCTGCGGTCGGCTCGCGCAGCAGGTTGATGCCCACCCACACCAGATAGGCCGCACCGACATAGCGCAGGCCGGCGAACAGCAGCGGATGCGCCTGCAGCAGCGCGGCCACGCCGGTGGCGGCGATCGCGATCAGGATCTGGTCGCCCAGCATCAGCCCGGCCAGCGTCGCGTAGCCGGCGCGCACGCCGCCGCGTGCGCTGGCGGTGAGGAGGGTGAAGGTGCCCGGTCCGGGCAACATCAGGAACAGGATGACGGCCACCACGAAGGTGCCCAGGTCGGTGATGCCCATCCACGGCATGGCGGTGATTTCCGGGTTGGGGTCAGGGGGTGCGCGGTGCGGCGAGGCGCTGTTTCACCGCAGCGATCAGCGCCGCCAGGTCGTCATGGCGCGGCACCCCGTAATGGTCGGCGGTGATGTCCAGGTTGCCCTTGCGCCAGAAGCCGGCCGGCGCGGCCACCAGCAGCTTGCCCGAGCGCGCGTACAGGCCGAATTCGAGCAGGGTGATCGGGCTCTGTGTGCCGGGTACGAAATACATCAGTACGAGGTCGGCCTGTTCCAGTGCCGCCAGCTCCCATTCCACCTGGCGGCGGAACTCGGGCTCGTCGGCCTCGGCGCGCCAGGCCGGATTCCAGTCGGCACGGCGCGGGTTGAGCAGCAGCACGCCTTCCTCGGCCAGTGCCTGCTGTACCTGCTGCTGCCAGTCGCCGGCTTTGCCCATCTCGATGCTGCCGGCCAGGAACACCTTCAGCCGGGTATCGCCGGCGGGAACCGGCGCGGGCGAGGTGACGGTCTGCGAGCGGGCCGCGGCAGCGGTGGATGGCAGCACGCCCAGCAGGCAGGACAACAGCAGCGACAGCGACTTCATGGCGGGGGACAACGGCGGGGGACGCACATGATCGCAGATGCGGCGCAGCCGTTGAGACCGGGATGGCTACACTTTCGCCCATGCAAACCGAAATCCTGATCCTGGCCGGCCTGCTGCTGGTCGTCATCGTCCTGCAGCTGGTGCTGCTGCTGCGCCGCAACGGCAACAGCGAACTGGAAAACGTGCTGCGCGGGGAGCAGCGCAGTGGCCGCAGTGAACTGCGCGAGCAGCTGGAAGGCATGTCCCGCCAGCAGGACGCGCGCATGGACGGCTTCAGCCGCAACCTCACCGATCTTTCCACCCGCACCGACCTGCGCCTGGACCTGCTGCGCGACAGCCTCAACGAGGATGCGCGCAAGGGTCGCGAGGAAAACACCGGCGCCCAGCAGCAGATGGCGCAACTGCTGGGTACCCGCCTGCACGAGGTTCGCGGCCAGCTGGAGGCCTTCGGCCAGCAGCAGGACGCGCGGATGGAGGCGTTCGCGCGCCAGCTGGGTGAACTGGCCACGCGCACCGACCAGCACCTGCTCACCCTGCGGCAGACGCTGGCGGAAGAAACCCGCAAGGGCCGCGAGGAAGGCGCACAGGCCCAGCAGCGTTTCGGCGAGCTGCTCGGCCAGCGCCTGCTCGAACTCACCCAGCGCAACGAAGCCGGCATCACCGGCCTGCGGCAGACGCTGGAAGCGCGGCTGAAGGACCTGCAGGGCGACAACGCCGCCAAGCTCGAACTGATGCGGCAGACGGTCGATGAAAAGCTGCAGAGCACGCTCAACACGCGCCTGGATTCCTCCTTCAAGCTGGTCTCCGAGCGGCTGGAGCAGGTGCAGCGCGGGCTGGGCGAGATGCAGCAGCTGGCCACCGGCGTGGGCGACCTCAAGCGGGTGCTGGGCAACGTCAAGAACCGCGGCGGCTGGGGCGAGGTGCAGCTGGACAATATCCTCGAGCAGACCCTCACCGCCGAGCAGTACGCGCGCGGGGTGAAAGTGCGGCCGGACAGGGACGAGAGGGTGGATTTCGCCGTGCGCCTGCCCGGGCGTGGCAACGACGAAACACCGGTGTGGCTGCCGATCGATGCCAAATTCCCGCGCGAGGATTACGAACGCCTGCTCGATGCGCAGGAGGCCGGCGACCCGGAGGCGGTGCGCGTCAATGGCAACCAGCTCGAGCGCGCGATCCGCGTGCAGGCCAAGTCGATCAGCGAAAAATATATCGTGCCGCCGTACAGCACCGACTTCGCGGTGATGTTCCTGCCCACCGAGGGGCTATATGCCGAAACCATCCGCCGTCCCGGGCTGGTGGATGCCTTGCAGCGGGAGCACCGCGTGGTCATCGCCGGGCCGACCACTTTCACCGCGCTGCTCAACAGCCTGCAGATGGGCTTCCGCACGCTGGCCATCGAACAGCGCTCCTCGGAAGTGTGGAGCCTGCTGGGCGCGGTCAAGAGCGAGTTCGGCAAGTTCGCCGGCATCCTCGAGCGGGCCGAGAAGCAGATCACCACCGTCGGCAGGAGTCTGGGCGATGCCAGCCGCAAGACCCGCACCATCGAGCGCAAGCTGCGCGGCGTGGAGTCGCTGTCCAGCGAGGCGTCGCAGGCGCTGCTGGGGGATCCTGGCGACGGGCAGGAGGGTGAAGAAGATTCGCCTGATACCAACGAGGGCTGAGGCCATCGGCGCCGGTTTATGCTGGCCGGCCAACCTTCACCAGGATCCACCATGACTGCTTCCGTGTATGACATCCCGTTGACCACCATCGACGGCGCAGCGGCTTCGCTGGGCGACTACCGCGGCAAGGTGCTGCTGGTGGTCAATACCGCCTCCAAGTGCGGCCTGACCCCGCAGTACGAAGGTCTGCAGAAGCTCTACCGCGAAAAGAACGCCGCCGGTCTGGAAGTGCTGGGTTTCCCGGCCAACAACTTCAACGGCCAGGAGCCGGGCAGCGAAGAGGAGATCAAGCAGTTCTGCACGTTGACCTATGACGTGAGCTTCCCGATGTTCGCCAAGATCAGCGTTGCCGGCGACGACATCCATCCGCTGTACCGGCAGCTCACCGCCGCGCAGCCGGTGGCCACCGGTGAAGGCCCGATGCGCGAGAAGCTGGCCGGCTTCAACATCCAGACCAATCCGGCACCGGCCATCCTGTGGAATTTCGAGAAGTTCCTGATCGGCAAGGATGGCAGCGTCATCGGCCGTTTCGCACCGGATACCGCTGCCGATGATGCCGGCCTGCGTGCGGCGATCGATGCCGCGCTGGCGGCCTGAGTCCACGCGGTTCCGCCTGCCGCAGCGCAAGCGGCGATGCGGAACGTTGCGGGGTGTCCGGTCCCTGCGCTGATCCGGTCAGCTCCGTGCGGTTCGGCGGGGATGGCTTTCGCGGAACAAACAAAAGCCCGGGATTTCCCGGGCTTTTCCATTGCAACAGCGGCAGGCTCAGCCGCCCCAGTCGGGCATCGGCATCGCATCGACCGGGATCGTCGGCTGCTCGTCTTCCTCGTCATCCCGGCGGTCGCGACGCAGGTCCCGTTCGATCTGGTAGCTGCGTCGTTGCAGCCACGCATCCCGGGTGAGCGAGTATTCGTCGACGGCGCTGTCGCGCAGCGAGTCCAACGCCAGCAGCTGCGCACGCATGTCCACCAGCTGCAGCCCCTGCAGGCCGATGCGGACCTTGTCCGACTCGATCGTGCGGACCGGAGACAGTGGGATGTCGCCGGCCAGGCCGAACACGTCGCGCACCGTGCGCGGGCCGAAGAACGGCAGCTCGACATAGCGCGAGCGGCGCCAGCCCCATACGCCCAAGGTCTGGCCGAAGTCCTCGTTGCGCTTGGGCACCATCGCCTTGCTGGCCGGGTCGAACAGGCCGCCGATGCCGAAGGTGGAGTTCATCAGGAAGCGCCCGAGCGTGTCCCAGGCATCGTCGGCATGGCCCTGCAGCAGCTGGTTGACCAGGGTCAACGGCGAGCGCAGGTTGCTGAAGAAGTTGCTCACCCCGGTGCGGGCGAAACGCGGCACCACGTTGACGTAGGCGGTGGCGATCGGCCGCGCCACGGCGCGGTCCACGGCCATGTTGAAGCCGTGCACGCGGCGGTTGTACTTCTCCCACGGGTCGTAGCCCGTTGCCGGGTTGCCGGTATCCCCATCGGCAGTGGGGGCCGTGCCGCCGTACAGCGCGGCGAAATCATCTTCGGCGTCGGTGGGTACGGCTGCGTCGCTGTCGCTGGCGTCGGTCGGAACCTGGGCCGCAGTGGTTTCCGGGGGAGTGACGGCGGGCGTGTGTTCCTCGACCGTATCCGGCAGCTGCGGCACGCTCGCGGCCGGTGGCACCACGGCAACGGTGGCCGGCGCCTCGCCGCGTACGGTCTTGCCGGCACAACCGGCGAGGATCGTGCAGCAGACCAGGAAGGGGAGGAGGCGTAGCGGGTTCATGTCAGGACTCGGCCCGTGAAGTGTTGAAATCCAGGTCCGGTGCCAGCCGGTAGGCCGCGCGCAGTTCCGCCAGATCGGCGGGGTTGCCGACGATGTCACCGCCGCCGTTGGCGCGCAGGCGCGCGGCGACCTCGGCCAGCAGCGCCAGGCCGGCGCTGTCGACCCGCTCCAGCGCCTGCAGGTCGAGCTGGCGCAAGGGTCCGAGGCTTTTCGCCAGCTGCGGCCACAGCGCTACCACTGCATCGCGGTCGAGCACGCCGGCCAGGTGCAGGGTGCCGTTCTCGATGCGGGAGGTGGCATCACTTGCCATTGGGAACCGGCCCGGCGGCAGGCTGCAGGTTGCCGCTGCGCAGGTCCGCGGCGACCTGCTTGATCGACTTCTGCCGCAGCGGGGTGTCGAACTGGTTCTTGAAGGTCTGCACGTAGGAGATGCCTTCGATCATCACGTCGAAGATCTTCCACTGGCCGTCGATATTGCGCATCAGGTATTCGACAGGAGTCGGCTCGCTGCCGGCACGCACCAGCTCGGTGGAGACCTTGACGCCGCGATTGCCCGGCAGCGCGCTCTCGCTCTTGTAGCGGAAGCGCGGTTTGCCCTGGATATCCAGCAGGGTGGAGCCGTAACGCGCCATCAGGTTGTCGGCCATCGCGTCGGCGAACAGCTGCACATCGGCATCGGCCGCCCCCCGGCCATGCACGCCCAGCACCAGCCGCGCGGCGTAGTTGCGGTCGAAGCCGCGGCTCAGTTCGCTGTCGATGAAACCGCGCAGTGCCGCCGGATTGGCGCGGAACTCGGCGCGGCGGCTTTCCAGCGTGGTCAGGATGCGGGTGCTCGAATCCAGCACGGTGCGGGCGGCGGCCGAGGGCTGCGCGGCGCTCGCGGCCGGTCGCGCCTGTGCCATCAGCACGGACGGCGTGGTGGCCAGCAGGGCCGAAGCGAGCACGGCGGTAAGCAGTTTCACTTTCATGGTTGCGGTTCCGTTGCGGGCGCGTCGGCGCCGGTGGAGTCGTTGTCGCTGGCGCCGGAGGCTGCACCGCCGCCGCTGAACATGTACTTGCCGACCAGCTGGATCAGGTCCACCGCCGGCTGGGTGAAGACGATCTCGTCGCCGGACTGGAGCACGTCCGGATCGCCGCCCGGCTGCAGGCCGATATAGCTTTCGCCCAGCAGGCCGCTGGTGAAGATGCCGGCCGAGGTATCGGCGGGCAGGTCCTTGAACTTGCCATCCAGCGCCAGGGTGACGATGGAGTCGTATTTAACCGGGTCCAGCTGAATATCAGCCACTTGGCCGATGGTCACCCCGCCGACCTTCACTGGCGCCTGTTTGCGCAGCTGGCCGACCTGGCTGAAACGGGCGGTCAGCACGTAGTCGCCACCGCCGATGCCGAAGCGCTGGTTGGTGGAAGCCACCGCCAGCACCAGCAGCGAGGCCAGCGCCAGCAGCAGGAACGCGCCGACGGAAAATTCGAGTCTGGGTCCACGGATGGCCATGTTGTTGTCTCACTCCTGATCCAGCAGAGGCTTCGCCTGGCGAAGCGGATGGTTCGGTTGTTTGTCTGGTCCCCGCACCGGGTGGTACGGGCTTGTGCGAGGGACTCGCGTTATTGGAACAGCAGCGCCGACAGCACGAAGTTGAACATCAGCACCAGCAGCGAGGCGTTGACCACCGCACGGGTGGTGGCCACCGAGGTGCCTTCGATGGTCGGCTTGGCGTGGAAGCCGACGTAGGCCGCCACCAGCGCCGAGGTGCCGCCGAAGATCGCCGACTTGAGCAGGGCCACGGCGAAGTCGTCCCAGAAATCGACGCTGCCACGCAGCCCCGACCAGAACGTGCCGTTGTCCTGGCCCAGCACCTGCACCGCCTCGAACCAGCCGCCGGCGATGGCCAGCGAGCAGAACACGCCGGTCAGCAGCGGCACGGTCAGCACCGCCGCCCAGAAGCGTGGCGCCACCGCCTTGGCGATCGGATCGATGGCCATCAGCTCCAGCGCCTTGATCTGGTCGGTGGCGCGCATCAGCCCCAGTTCGGCGGCGATCGAGCTGCCGGCGCGGCCGATGAACAGCAGCGCGGTCAGCACCGGCGCCAGCTCGCGGTACAGCGACAGCCCCAGCAGCGTGGACAGCGCATCGGCCGCACCGAAGGTGGTCAGCGTGCGGTAGCCCTGCAGGGTCAGCACCAGGCCGACGAACGCGCCACCGACGGCGATGATCGGCAGCGAGCGGGCGCCGATCTTGTAGATCTCACGCACCAGCTCGGCGAGGAAATCGCGGGTCGGCAGCGAGCCGCGCAGCACCGTCAGCGAAAACAGGCCGGCACGGCCGAGCGAGCGGATCGAGGAAGCGAACGGCATCAGGCGGTCCTTGCGCGCGGGGCGGCGTCGAACGGGATCGGGCCATCGGGATCGCCATGCAGGAACTGCCGCACCAGCGGATCGCTGCTGGCCTGCAGCGCGTCCGGCGTACCGGCGAAGACGATGCCGCCATTGGCGATCACCACCGCCTGGTCGCAGATCGGCAGGGTTTCATGGACGTGGTGGCTGACGATGATGCTGGTCAGGCCCAGGCTGCGGTTGAGCTGGTGGATCAGGCTCATGATCACCCCCGAGGCGATCGGGTCCAGCCCGGTCAGCGGCTCGTCGTAGATCATCAGCGGCGGATCCAGCGCCAGCGCACGGGCCAGTGCCACGCGCCGCGCCATGCCGCCGGACAGTTCGCGCGGCCAGGCCTCGGCGGCGGCCAGCAGGCCGACCGCATGCAGCTTCATCTGCACCAGCCGGCGCACCACCGGTTCCGGCAGCCGGGTGTGCGCGCGCAGCGGCAGCGCCACGTTGTCGGCCACGCTCAGGTCGGTCAGCAGGCCGTTGCCCTGCAGCAGCACGCCGACATGCTTGCGCATCTCCAGCAACGCGCGGTTGCTGTGCGGGATGTCCTTGCCGAACAGTTGCACGCTGCCCTGCTCCGGGCGCAGCTCGCCGGTCAGCGCCGCCAGCAGCGTGGACTTGCCACTGCCCGAGGGGCCCAGCACCGCGGTGATGCTGCCGCGCGGCACCTGCAGCGAGACATCGCGCAGGATCGTGCGTCCGCCGCGATCGATACGCACGTTCGACAACTGCACCAGGGGTGTCCGGGGAGCGGGCATGAAGGCCTTTAAC
Source organism: Stenotrophomonas sp. UBA2302 (assembly GCA_002345545.1). Lineage (GTDB taxonomy): Bacteria > Pseudomonadota > Gammaproteobacteria > Xanthomonadales > Xanthomonadaceae > Stenotrophomonas. The sequence goes on from DDVW01000076.1 coordinate 30,933, forward strand.
GGAAAAACAACGTTGCAGGATTGCCAGCCACGCCTGAACAAAAGCGTACTGGGCCGTGCAGTATTGTCGCACTGTCGGGGCAGGATGCGTGCGCCGCCCATCTCGTCCGGTGAGACACGGCCGCGGGATGCTCTGTCCTGATCAATGGACAGGGGCAGAATGATGATGACCATCGAGTTGAGCGACGCGCAGTGCGAATTGCTGTGGCAGTTCGCGCGGCCGCATACCCGGGCGCATATCGAGGCCGGTGTGGAGCCGCCTGGCCTGCGGCTGGAGATCGCACTGGGTGGCCCCTATGGCGACGATGCCTGCGTGGTACTCGGTGACCAGCGGCGGGAACTGGGGGAAGTGGCGGTACGGGTGGTGCAGGGCGCGGCGGTTGACCGGGAATGACGCCGGCGCGGCAGCGCTGTTTTCCAATGGCGCCCGCGGAAGGGGCGCTCATCCACAATATGGCCATGCATAAAGCACCCGATTTCCGCCTGTACCACTCCAATTCGCTCGACGTGCTGGCCTCGCTGCTGGCGCACGCGCTGCGCGAGCCCGCAGCGGGGCAACCCTTGCTGGCGGCCGACATCGTGCTGATTCCGCAGGTGGCGATGCGCCGCTGGCTGCAGTCCACGCTGGCGGCCGAATACGGCATCGCCGCCAACCTGGAGTTCCTCACCCCCGGCGAATTCGTCGCCAAGGCACTGAAGGCCAATATCGGCGGTGAGCGTGATGATCTGGGTGCGGTCGGATTTCACTGGCGTCTGTACGCGGCATTGACTGACAGCGCGCTGATGCAAACTCCGGCGCTGGCCGGGCTGAAGTCCTACCTCGCAGGGGGCGATCCGCTGAAGCCATGGGCGCTGGCCGCCGAGCTGGGCGGGGTGTTCGAGAAGTACCAGGCCTGGCGCCGCGACTGGCTGCTGCGCTGGGAAGACGGGGCCGAGGCGGACGACCCGCAGGCCATCCTGTGGCGGCATATCGCCGCCGGCCGGCATTACCGCGCGCGCCGCATCCACGACTATCTGGCGCGCTTCGAAGACGCCGCCCAGCCGTTGCCGCAGGGCCTGCCACCGCGCCTGTTCGCCTTCGCCACGCTCAACGTCTCCCCCGATGTGCTGCGGGTGATCGCCACCCAGGCGCGGGTCGGCACGCTGCACTTCTACATGCCCACGCCCACGCAGTCATATTGGGGCGACCTGCAGACGCTGGGCGAAAAGCTGCGCAGCGGTGCTGACGATCCGTTCGGCAGTGCCGCCGGCGAGAACCCGTTGCTGCAGGCCTGGGGCGCGGCCGGGCGCGATTTCATGGCGGTGCTGGGCAGCTACGAGGTGGTGCACCCGACCGGCGAGATCGCCGCCTATGTCGATCCGGAAGCCGAATCCGGCGCCGGGCTGGATGACGGCGGGCTGGCCGACAGCCTGCTGCAGCGGCTGCAGGCCGACCTGTTCCACCGCCGCGCGCTGCCGTCGCCGCCGTTGCGTGCCGCCTTGCGACTGGACGATCCCAGCCTCCAGATCCACGCTTGCCACACCCGCCTGCGCGAGATGCAGGTACTGCACGACCAGCTGCGCGCGCTGCTGGAAGATCCGCGTTTCGATCCGCCGCTGCAGCCGCGCCAGATCGCGGTGCTGGCGCCGGATATCGACCCTTACGTGCCGTACCTGGAATCGGTGTTCGGTGGCCGTGGCAGCAGCGCGGACCACATCCCGTGGGCGTTGGCCGATGCCAGCCCGCTGCAGGGCGAGCCGCTGGCCGAGGTGTTCGTGCAGCTGCTGGGCCTGCCGGTGTCACGCTTCGGCCTGAACGAGATCCTCGACCTGCTGCAAAGCGCGCCGCTGGCCCAGGCCGCCGGGCTGGATGCAGCGGCATTCGAGCGTCTGCACGGCTGGCTGCAGGCCGCCGGCGTGCGCTGGGGACTGGATGCCGCGCACCGCCAGCAGCATCAGGCACCGCTGGATGATGCCTACACCTGGCAGTTTGCGCTGGACCGGCTGCTGCTTGGCCATGCCAGTGGCAGCGACGAGGACATCGCCGGCGTGGCGCCGTGGCCGGAGCTGGAAGGCAGTGCGCTGACCGCGCTGGATGCGCTGATCCGTCTGCTGCGGGTGCTGGCCCGCCACCAGAAGACGCTGGCCGATGCGCTGACCCCGGTGCAGTGGCGCGAGCGTCTGCTCGGCCTGCTGGCCGCGCTGCTGCCGGAAACGCCGACCGAGCCGGCCGCGCTGCGCGCGCTGGAGCGGCTGCGCAAGCTGATCACCGAATTCGCCGTGGAGGCGGAAAACGCCGGCTTCGACGCGCCGGTGCCGGCCGAGGTGGTGCGCGCGCATTTCGCCGCGGTGCTGGCCGAGGCCGACACCCGCGCGCCGCTGCTCACCGGCGGCATCAGCTTCGGGCGGATGGTGCCGATGCGGCTGCTGCCGTTCCGGGTGATCTGCGTGCTAGGGCTGGATGATGGCCAGTTCCCGCGCCGTGATCCGGCCGCCGGGCTGAGCCGATTGACTGCCGAGCTGGGTACCGAACGCCGCCGTCACGGTGACCGCTCGCTGCGCGAGGACGACCGCTTCCTGTTCCTGCAACTGTTCGCTTCGGCGCAGGACGTGTTCTATCTGAGCTACCTCGGCGCCGATGCGCGCGATGGCAGCGTGCGCGAGCCGTCGGTGCTGGTCAGCGAACTGCTCGATGCGGCGGCGGCCTATCACGCCGATCCGGCGGCCGCGCGCAAGCAGCTGGTGGTGCGGCATCCGCTGCAGCCGTTCGCGCCGGCCGCATTCGGAGATGCGCAGGAGCCGCGCCGTTTCAGCTACCGGCGCCAGTGGCGGCCCGCGGC
>DDVW01000053.1:0-215 GCA_002345545.1 Stenotrophomonas sp. UBA2302
GTCGGCGGCTGGCAGTGCGAAATCGGCGTTCCAGGCCGGCTCCGCCGCCGCAGGCGGTGGTGCGAAAGGCGCAATGGCGGGCCTGGGCAACGTCGCCAAGACCGGCGCGCAGGCAGCCGGGCGAGGTGCTGCATCCCGCGCTTCCGCTGCCGGGCAACGCATGGCCGCTCCCTTCCGCGCTGGCTGGAATGGCGCTGCTGCCGATGGCGGCGCGG
>DDVW01000053.1:520-146972 GCA_002345545.1 Stenotrophomonas sp. UBA2302
CGGGCCAGGTACGCGCCGTGGGCGAAGCCGCCACGCCATACCGGCCCAACGATGCGCAGACCGCGCACCACATCGCGCGCTTCGTGACGCTGGTGCGCTCGCTGTCCATCGACCCCATCGTCGTCCGCCAGAACTGGCTCGACGCCTACGACTACACAACCGACAAGGGCGCGGCCGTGCTCAACGACTACGCACGGGTCAACGACCCGTTCGCGCGTATCGGCAAGGAGTCGGTAACGGTGCAGATCACCAGCGTCGTGCGCGCCAGCGACACGTCTTTCAACGTGCGCTGGACGGAACGCCGCTACGTCAACGGCGCCGCGGCGGGCTTGGAGCGGTGGACGGCCGTGGTGTCCATCGTGCTCCAGCCGCCGCGCACCGAAGAACGCTTGCGCAAGAACCCCCTGGGCATCTACGTCAACGGCCTGTCGTGGAGCCGCGAACTGGATTCTTCCGAAGGAGCCAAGCCATGAATGATCTTCTCCGTAAATCCGCCTTGCCGGTGATCCTGCTTGCCCTGGCGGGCTGCGCTACGCAGGGCAAGCCACCGCCGACCATCTCGCTCGATGAGCCGGTGCAGGCCCAGCCGCTACCCGAGCCATCCGCGCCGGTGGAGGTGGTGGCCGTGCCCGAGGTTCTGCCGATGCCGGCGCAGTTGAAGCCATTGCCCGAAGCCGAGGACGCCAAGCCCACGCCGGAGCCAGCCGACGAGAAGGTGCGCGTCTCACGGGCCAATGCCGAGGCGCGCGTCGCACCCACGCGCGAGGGATACGTCAACGCGATTCAGGTGTGGCCGTTCACCGATGGCGCGCTCTACCAAGTCTATGCAGCCGTGGGCCGCGTGACCGTGATTTCGCTCCAGCCGGGCGAGGAGCTGGTGACGGTGGCCGCTGGTGATACTGTGCGCTGGATCGTGGGCGATACGTCCAGCGGCAGCGGTGCCGACCTGCGCGTCAATGTGCTGGTCAAGCCGATCCGCTCGGGCCTCAAGACAAATCTCGTCATCACCACCAACCGCAGGACGTACCTGCTGGAGTTGGCTTCGACGGAAAAGACGTGGATGGCGTCGGCGTCCTGGGAGTATCCGCGCGACCGGATGCTGGCCTTGCAGCGCCGGGCGCAGGCGGCCAGCGCAGCCGCGCCGGTGGATTCCGGCTTGTCCTTGGAGAACCTGCGCTTCCGCTACGCGGTCAGCGGCAGTAATCCGTCGTGGAAGCCGCTGCGCGCCTTCGACGACGGTGCGAAGGTCTATATCCAGTTCCCCGTCGGCATCGCGCAAGGCGAGCTGCCGCCGCTGTTCGTGATCGGGCCGGAAGGCGACGGGCAACTGGTCAACTACCGTTTCCGCTCGCCGTATTACATCGTGGATCGGCTGTTCGGCGCGGCCGAACTTCGCCTGGGCGGAGACAAGGGCGACGTGGTGCGGATTGAGCGCACGGACGGCGTTGCGCGGAGGAACTGACCATGAGCCAGGACGACACCCCCGACCTTGCCACGCCGCAGGCGGGCAAGGTCGCGCCCGAAGCGGTGGCGCTGCGCGCCCAGCCGCGCCCGGTCACGCGCCTGAACCGGCGCACGCTGGCCATCCTTGTCGGCGGCCTGTCGGTCGCCGTGCTCGCGGCCACGATCTGGTCGCTGCAACCGCAGCGGCGCGGCACCAACGAGCAGACCGAGCTTTACAACGTCGATCGCGTCTCGAAGTCCGAAGGGCTGGATGCGCTGCCGACGGACTACTCGAAGCTGCCACCAGCCTTGCCGCCCGGTGTGCCCGAGCTGGGGCCGCCGTTGCCCGGCGACCTTGGCCCGGCCATCGTCGCTTCGCAGCAGCCGGTGACGCCGGGCTATTCGCCGCCAGGCCATGATCCCGAAGATGCCTTGCGTAAGGAGGCGGACGCGGCTGCGGCCTCGTCGGTGTTCTTCCGCTCGGGCGGCCAAGGGCAGACCGCCGCCACGGTCGCGCAGGCAGCGCCGGGGGCTGCAAGCACGCTTGCGGCCTTCGATCCGCTCGCTGCTGGGCCTGCCTCAACGGCGGCCCAGCCCGCCGACCCGACCGCCGTGCAGAACCGGCAAGACCAGAAAGAGGCGTTCCTGAAAGCCGGTTCTACGGAAACCCGCAATTCCGGGAATCTGGCGCTGCCCGCGTCGCCGTATCAGGTGATGGCCGGAACGGTGATCGCCGGTGCGCTAGTGACAGGCATCAAGTCGGACTTGCCGGGCGACGTGATCGGCACTGTGACGGAGCCGGTCTATGACACAGCCACCGGCAAGTTCCTGCTGATTCCGCAGGGGGCGCGCATCCTCGGGCGCTACAACAGCCAGGTCGGCTACGGACAGAGCCGCGTACAGGTGGTGTGGAACCGGATCATCCTGCCCGACACGTCCTCGCTGACGCTGGACAACCTTGTCGGCACCGACCCGGCCGGCTACGCGGGCTTGGAGGATGACGTGGACTGGCACTGGAACCGCATCTTTGCCGGTGCGGTGCTGACGACGCTGCTGGGCGTCGGCGCAGAACTGGCCGCGCCAGAGAACCGCCAGGACGGCAACCGCATCGTCATCGCCGGACGTGACAGCGCCCAGGACAGCATCAATCAGGTCGGCCAGGAAATCACCCGGCGCAACATGAACATCCAACCGACGCTGACCGAGCGGCCGGGCCTGCCGGTGCGGATCATCGTTAACCGGGATCTAGTGCTGCGGCCCTACCAGCCGCTGTTCTTCAATCGGGGAGCTTCGCAATGAACGCGACCAAGAAACTGCGGCTTGGGCCGCTGCCCAAGACCGAGAACGTCAAGCTTACCTTCGCGTGCCCGGCCAGCCTGAAAGCCGACCTCGACCGCTACGCCGCACTGCACGCGCAGGCGTATGGCGAGGCGGTCGATGCAGAGAAGTTGATCCCGCACATGCTGGAGGCGTTCATTGCCGGCGACCGGGGATTCAGGAAGGGAGGCGCGAGCAGGCCCGCACCGCCGAAGCCGAGCTGACAATGCACGGATACTTTGCCGACGCACCCTCGAACGCGCAGCCCAACGCTGCGCGTTCTTCGTTCTGGAGCGCCGCGACCGATTGGGCTATGATGGCCGAGCAAGCCTGCCGTCTGCTGGCAATCGCCCCGACGCAGTACGCTCCGGCTTTCTACCGCGACGCTCTTATGTGGCTCCTAGCCCACAAAGCCGCAGCCCCGCAAAGCGGCCCGAAGTAGAGCTAAACCCGTGTCCTGTATAAGCTTTCAAGCCCCCAGCGATTTTCACTGAGGGCTTGACACAGGCACTTTTTTGATTGCATCATATAGGTCGGTTTCATGCTCACGTGAGTGCGGTGCCTTATCAGCCTGCATCGGGCTGTGCATCCAGCACCAGATCGCGCCGTTTTCCCGGTTTACTGGGGAACGCATGCCGCAGGATCCGCCACATCACCTGGCCGAACTGGCGCGGCAGCGAGCCGGTGTTGTAATGCTGGCCGTAACGGGCACAGATGGCCCGCACTTCCACCGCAATCGCCGCATAGCGGTTGGCTGGAATGTCGGGATAGAAATGGTGTTCGATCTGATGGCTGAGGTTGCCGGTCATCACATCCATCCACCTGCCACCGGTCAGGTTGGATGAGCCGCGCAGTTGCCGCAGATACCAGTGGCCGCGGCTTTCGTTGCGGATGCAGTCCTTGGGGAACGTCTCGGCATCGGCGGTGAAATGGCCGCAGAAGATCACCACGTAGGTCCACACATTGCGGATCACGTTGGCGGCCAGGTTGCCCAGCAGCACAGACAGGAAGAACGGACCGGCCAACGCCGGAAACAGCACGTAATCCTTGAATACCTGCTGGCTCATCTTGCGACCGACCGGACGAGCCTGCTGCCACAGCTGCCTGAGTGTCATGCGCCCTTTCAACACCCGGCCGATGCGCAGGTCCTGGATGGCGATGCCCCATTCGAATACCAGCGCGAACACCACCGCCACCAATGGCTGGGTGAGAAACAGCGGATGCCAGCGCTGCTCCGGGAAGATGCGCAGCAGGCCATAACCGATGTCGTCATCCAGGCCGCGCACGTTGGTATAGGTGTGATGGCGGAAATTGTGGGTCTTGCGCCAGTTTTCCGAGGTGCCGACGATGTCCCACTCATAGGTTTTGCCCTGCAGCGCCGGGTCGCCCATCCAGTCGTACTGGCCGTGGATCACGTTGTGCGCGAGTTCCATGTTCTCCAGGATCTTGGACAGCGCCAGCAACAGCACGCCGGCAATCCACGCCGGTACCAGTACCGCATGCACGAAGGCACCGAGGAACAACAGTGCGCGACCCGCCACACCGGTCCAGCGCACCACGGCCACCACTTTGCGGATGTAGCGTGCGTCGCTGGTCCCAAGGCTGGCCAGCTGGCGGGCACGCAGCGCATCCAGTTCGTCGCCAAAAGCCTGCAGCTCGCTTGGCGACAGGACGCGGTTATGCACGGAAGACATCGGTTACAGCTCCAGGATCAGGTCGGTACTGGCGCTGTTGACGCACAGTTTCAGTGGGACGGAAGGTTCAGTGGCATGGACGCCGGTCAAGGTGCTGCGAGTGGCCCCTGCCAACTTGCCGCAGACACAGGTGTTGCAGATACCCATGCGGCAGGCGCTGGCGGGCCTGACGCCCTCGGCCTCCAGTGCTTCCAGCAGCGGAACACCGCGCGGCAGGGTCAGCGTGCGTCCGCTGCTGCGCAACTCCACCTGCACGTTGCCGGTTTCCAGTCCGGCCAGCACCGGGAGGCTGAAGGCCTCGCTCTGGATCGAGGCCACCTGCCCCTGCAGCCGCGCCTGCACGGCGGCGACAAATCCGGCCGGACCACAAGCCAGCACGCGGGCGCTGGACAGCGCACCGATATCGCCGAATGACCAGTCCTGCACGCGATCGGCAGGTGCATGCGGGTCACGAGTCAGTGCCAGCCGCAGGTTGAAAGACGGATGCCTGGCTGCCAATGCCTGCAATTCCTCGACAAAGCACAGTTCTTCCCGTCGCCGCGCCCAATAGACCAGATCGACCGCCACCGGCATTCCGGCAATATCCAATTGTCGCAACAGGGCCCGCATCGGCGTGATGCCGCTGCCGGCAGCCAACAGCAGCAAGCGCTGATCGACAGAATCCGGAAGGGTCATGTCACCGAAGGCCTGCCCGAGCGGAAAAACCTCACCCACGGCTGCATTCAGCCCCAGATGCTGGCTGACCTTGCCACCGGGGATCATCTTCACCGTGACGGCCAGATGGCCGTTGGCCAGCGACGTGGGACTGTAGCTGCGGCTGAGCAGACGCCCGTCCACCTCCACGCCCAGAGTGATGTGCTGACCAGCCTGCAGTCCGCCGAAATGGCGGTTGGGCTGCAGCTCCAGCGTCACCGCATCGCTACTGGCCGCAGTACGCGCGACCAGTCGTGCCAGCGGCCGCCGCAGGGTCCACAGCGGGTTCAGCCGGGTGAGCCAGAAATCGAAGAAACCTTCGTTCAACCAGGGGAGTGATGGCGGTGCCGTGTTGCGGTAGACAGCATTCATGGGCGAACTATACGAGTGAGCGCACAGCTGTGTATACACCTGTATATAGGCAAGACCAGCTATGATTCAGCGACCCGGCCAAAACGAGCACGATGACTTCCCACGATCTGCCCCTGCCGACCGCTGATGATTCGCACAGCCCGCGCAAAGCTTCCATCTCGCGCGATGACCTGCTGGCTGCGGCGCTGTCGCTGATCGGACCCCATCGCAGCGTTTCCACCCTGAGCCTGCGCGAGGTTGCGCGCGAAGCCGGCATCGCCCCCAATTCGTTCTATCGGCAATTCCGCGATATGGACGAACTGACGGTGGCGCTGATCGACCTGGCTGGGCGCTCGCTGCGCACGATCATCGGCCAAGCCCGCCTGCGCGCGGCCGACAGCAACCGTGGTGTGATCCGGCTGTCGGTGGAAACCTTCATGGAGCAGCTGCGCGCCGATGACCGGCTGATGCACGTGCTGTTGCGTGAGGGAACGGCCGGTTCGGATGCGTTCAAGCAGGCGGTGGACCGCGAGCTGAACTACTTCGAGGATGAGCTGAAGGTGGACCTGGTACGGCTGGCCGCACTGGATGGTTCCAGCCTGCATGAGCCGGCCTTGGCCGCCAAGGCCATCACCCGTCTGATCTTCGCAATGGGTGGCACCGCCATGGACCTGCCTGCGGAAAAAGACCCGGAGCTGGTCGAGCAGATGAGCCAGATGATCCGCATGATCATCACCGGCGCACGCGCACTGGCGCGCCACCCGCCCAAGAGCTGACCCCTCCCCCGTTGCCCACCGGACAGCTCCCCCGCCGCCGTAGCGGCAACACCGCGATCCCGCACCTCAGCGTTGCAGGCACTGCCGGTAGCGCGCATTGACGCGGGTGGCGAACCACTCGGTGGTCAACTCGCGGGTGATCTTGGGGCTATCCAGGCGAATGCCGGGAATCAGCGCCCGTGGCAGTGACTTGCCGGCGCGGGCCTCGGCCAACGCGAACACCTTGGCGTGCAGTGCGCTGTCGCTGAACTGCAACTGGTCGCCCTGCTCCAGCGCCCGGCGGATCGCGCGCTCATCCATTCCCAGCTCCGGCATCAGGCGGCGCACCGCGCGCTCGGTCTGGCCGGGCTGGTCCAGTGGCGCACCGGGATTGAGCAGGTCGCCATCCAGCGCCAAGGTGCTGACGCTGGCGATCCCCACCGCATTCTGGAACGCGGCATTGCGACTGGCGTACCAGCCGGCGTTGTAGTCGGCAAAGCGATGCACTTTTTGCGTGTACGGCGTCTGATAGCCAAGCAGATGCTGGATGCCGAAATACAGCCCACCGCGCCGGCTGAACACCTCGTTGCGGATACTGTCGGACACCGGCCATGGATAGCCGCGCGCATGGCTTTCGGCGAACGGGATGCCCACCTGCATCGCGCCACCGGTCTGCACCGGGTTCTTGCCCGCGAACAGGCGTGAACCCAGCGGCACCCGGCCGATGATGTCCTCGTACAGCACGCTCAGCTCGCGCTCGGTACGCACCCGCGCCAGATGCTTGGCATAGCTGCGGCCATCGGCCGCCTTCACCTTCAAACCGGCATCGACCAGCAGCTTTGGAATATGCAGCGCTGCCGCGCGCCGGTCGATCTCGCGCCGTGCGATCTGCGGCAGGTTGGCCACCGCCGGATCGGCCTGATAGCCGGACTCCTGCTCGATCACCGCCAGCACCGCGCAGATGTTCTCGGGGTTGGGGGTGATCACCTGCGCAGCGAACGCGGCCTGGATATCGCTCGCCCACCCGCGCCGATCCACGACGTTTGCCGGAATGCGACGCGCGATATCTACCCGCACATCCACCGCTGCCGGTTCCGGCGGTTGACGCGGCACGCTGCTGCAGGCGGACAGCAGCGCCAGCCCGATCAATGCCAACGTGCCACGGACGATACGCGGACGGGGTGTTTCCAGTTCGATCATGGACAGCAAGACATCCGGACTGCAATGGCGCACAGCGTATACCAGCATCAGGCACCGCACCGCCAAGCGCAGCGCGGTGGTGCAGACCTTCGGCCCCCCTCGGCCGCACGGCCGATCCCGATGGCATGGTTGAACACCTGCTGCGGAAGATGGCAAGGGTGTCTGCGTGCTCTGGGCCGGCAGCTACGCGCGGATTCCAGGCACAAAAAACGCCGGCTTGCGCCGGCGTTTTTCTTTACCGGAAGCCTATCACTCAGGCTTCCGGGGTTGCCTCCGGCGTCGGGCCTTCAGCTGCCGTACCTTCAACCGGCGCAGCGTCAACCACCGCGGTATCGACGGCCTCGTCATCAAGACTGTCATCACCGGCTTCCAGCGAGGCATCCAGGCGTTCGACGGCCTGCAGCTTCTCGCCCTTGGACAGGCGGATCAGGGTCACGCCCTGGGTGTTGCGGCCGACGCGCGAGATTTCCGAACCGCGGGTGCGCACCAGCGTGCCACCATCGGAAATCAGCAGAACCTCGTCGCTGTTGCCCACCAGCACCGCACTGACCAGCTTGCCGTTGCGCTCGCTGGTCTGGATGCCGATCACACCCTGGGTACCACGACCCTTGCGCGGATAATCGGCCAGCGGGGTGCGCTTGCCGTAGCCGTTCTCGGTGGCGGTAAGGATGTACTGCGCGCCAGTGTCGTCGGCACCGGTGTCGGCGTTCTCACCGTCTCCGATGGACACGCCCTCACCTGCCTGCTCCTCGACGCTGTTGTCGTCCTCGCTCTCGTCCTCGGCGCCACCAGCGCTTTCGGCCACGATCAGACTGACGACTTCCTCACCACTGGGCATCTTGATACCGCGCACACCGGTGGCGGTACGCCCCATCGAGCGGACCTTGTCCTCAGCAAAACGCACGGTCTTGCCGTTGGAGGCGAACAGCAGGATGTCACGCTCGCCATCGGTCAGGCCGACACCGACCAGCGCATCCCCCTCATCGAGATTGATGGCGATCTTGCCGCGTGCCAGACGGAACGCGAACTCGCTCAGCGGGGTCTTCTTGACCGTGCCGTGGCGGGTGGCGAAGAACACGTACTGGTTCTCGTCGTACTCGCGCACCGGCAGCACCGCCTGTACACGCTCGCCGTTTTCCAGCGCGATCCAGTTGATGATCGGACGGCCGCGCGCATTGGAGCCGGCCTCCGGCAGCTGATACACCGGCAGCCAGAACACCTTGCCGCTGCTGGTGAAGGTCAGCAGCGTGTCATGGGTGTTGACCAGCCAGAGCTGCTCGATCGAGTCCTCGTCCTTGGTCGCCGCCGCGCTGCGGCCACGACCACCACGCTTCTGCGCGCGGTAGGCCGACACCGGCTGGCGCTTGACATAGCCGGCACGCGACAGCGTCACCACCACATCTTCCGGCGCGATCAGGTCGAGGATGTCGAGATCTTCCTCGCTGTGACGGATCTCGGTGCGACGCGCGTCGCCATACTCGGCCCGCACGCTTTCCAGCTCTTCGCGGATGACCTGCAGCAGCACATCCGGGTTTTCCAGAATGCGGATCAGGCCGGCGATGGTTTCCAGCAGCAGCTTGTACTCTTCAGTCAGCTTGTCCTGCTCCAGCCCGGTCAGGCGGTGCAGGCGCATCTCCAGGATCTGCGTGGCCTGCACGTCGGACAGCTGGTAGTTGCCGTTGACCAGACCCAGCCCCTTGGGCAGGTCTTCCGGACGCGAGGCTTCGGCGCCGGCGGCGCCCAGCAGCGCGCCCACCAGGCCCGGTGCCCACACCTTGGAGAGCATGCGCTCCTTGGCTTCGCCCGGATTGGCCGACGTCTTGATCAGCTCGATCATCTCGTCGATGTTGGCCAGAGCGACGGTCAGACCTTCCAGCACGTGCGCGCGTGCACGCGCCTTGCGCAGTTCGAAGATGGTGCGACGGGTGACGACCTCGCGACGGTGGCGGACGAATGCCTCCAGCATCTGCTTGAGGTTCATCAACTTCGGGCGGCCATCGACCAGCGCCACCATGTTGATGCCGAACACCGACTCCATCTGGGTCTGCTGGTAGAGGTTGTTCAGGACAACTTCCGCCGACTCGCCGCGCTTGATCTCGATGTAGATGCGCATGCCGTCCTTGTCGGACTCGTCGCGCAGCTCGCTGATGCCTTCGAGCTTCTTTTCCTTGACCAGCTCGGCGATCTTCTCGATCAGCCGCGCCTTGTTCACCTGGTACGGGATCTCGGTGACGATGATCGATTCGCGGCCGTTGTCGGCCACTTCGATATCCGCCTTGGCACGGATGCGCACGCGGCCACGGCCGGTGCGGTAACCGGCGATGATGCCAGCGGTGCCGTTGATGATGCCGGCGGTCGGGAAATCCGGACCCGGGATGTACTCCATCAAACCGTCGACATCGATGTCCGGATTGTCGATCAGCGCGATGCAGGCGTTGATCGACTCGGTCAGGTTGTGCGGCGGAATATTGGTCGCCATGCCCACGGCGATACCGGCCGAGCCGTTGACCAGCAGGTTCGGGAACCGGGTCGGCATGACCGTCGGCTCCAGTTCCTTCTCGTCATAGTTCGGCTGGAAATCGACGGTTTCCTTTTCGATATCGGCAATCAGCTCGTGCGTCAGGCGCGACATCCGGGCTTCGGTGTAGCGCATCGCCGCGGCGGAGTCGCCATCGACCGAGCCGAAGTTGCCCTGCCCGTCGACCAGCATGTAACGCAGCGAGAACGGCTGCGCCATGCGCACCAGCGTGTCATACACCGACTGGTCGCCATGCGGGTGGTACTTACCGATGACGTCACCGACGATACGCGCCGACTTGTAATAAGGCTTGTTGCTGTGCGCGCCCAGCTCGTTCATTGCGAACAGGACGCGGCGATGGACAGGCTTCAGGCCATCGCGGGCATCGGGGAGTGCGCGCCCCACAATCACGCTCATGGCGTAATCGAGGTAGCTCTTGCGCATCTCGTCTTCCAGGTTGACCTGGATGATTTCCTTGGCGTTTTCTGCCATTCGGGTTCCGTTTTCTGGTGGCGATCCCGTCCGGCGATGGGCCTGTGGCAGGCAACCATGCCGACATCTCGAATCAACCTTCGGATTCTATCACAAAGCGTGATTTTCCGCTGCCAGACGCAACACTTTTAACCGAGCAAATCAGGAACTTAGGTGCCGATGCCGGCAACTTGGGAGCATGCCACCACCCGGCCGGCAAACGTATGCCGGATGCAGGGCTGCCGCGCCCTGCCCCTTTCTCTGCGCAACGTCCCCAGACAGGTCGCCGGCGATACCGCTCAGGCGCCGAAAGCCGCCCGCATCGCAGCGGTATCCGGCTTCAGGATCACGCCGCGCTCGGTGACGATGGCGTCGATCAGCTCGCCCGGGGTGACATCGAACACCGGGTTCCACGCGGCGATGCCTTCGGCCACGGTGCGCACGCCACCGACGCCGAACAGCTCACCCGGATCACGCTGCTCGATCTCGATCGCATCACCGTGTGCAGTGTCCATGTCCACTGTCGACGAAGGCGCCACCACCATGAACCTGACCCCGTGGTGGCGGGCGGCAATGGCCAGCTGGTAGGTGCCGATCTTGTTGGCGGTGTCGCCATTGGCGCAGATGCGGTCGGCACCGACGATCACCCACTGCACCGCACCGGTCTTCATCAGGTGTGCGGCGGCCGAATCGGCAATGAGCGTCGCATCGATACCATCCTGCTGCAGCTCCCATACGGTCAATCGCGCGCCCTGCAGCCATGGCCGGGTCTCACCGGCGAACACGCGTGCGATGCGCTGCTGCGCTACACCGGCGCGGATCACGCCCAACGCGGTGCCGAAACCTGCCGTGGCCAGCGAACCGGTATTGCAATGGGTCAGCACACCGCTGCCCGGGGCGATCAGGCCAGCTCCCAACGCACCCATGTGGCGGTTGGCGGCCAGGTCCTCATCGGCGATGGCCTGCGCTTCGCGTGCCAGCACCAGCTTCCAGTCACTGCCTGCGCAGCCAAGCACGCCCCGCATGCGTGCCAGTGCCCAGGCCAGATTCACCGCCGTCGGGCGCGACGCGTTCAGACGTTCCAGCGCCGGCTCAAGCAGTTGCAACGCCTCCGAACCATCGGCCGCCTGCACCTCGCGCGAAGCCAGCACCACGCCCCATGCCGCGGCAATGCCGATCGCCGGCGCACCGCGCACCGTCAACGCATGGATCGCTTCGGCAACGGCGTCGCTGTCATGGCACTGCACATGCTCGACCACGAATGGCAGCTTGCGCTGATCCAGCAATTCAAGCGCCTCCCCGGTCCAGCGGATGGGGCGGATATGGTCGTAACGGGCGTAGTCGATGGTCGTGGAATCGTTCATCGCGCCATTGTAGTCATCGCTAACAGCAGCGTGTTCAGTCGACCGAGAATTGAGCGCGACAACCATCATCCACCCAGACACCGGTGCGATCCCATCCCCAGCTGGTTCCCTCCTCGCAGGGCGCGGACGACAGCTGTTTCACCAACGTCACCCGGCGCTCGACGGTGACCCCGCATTCACGCCGCAGACGCTCCTTCGACTCGCAGGTGACCTGGCGCGGCGCATCCACGAAACCGGAACCATCTTCTGCGGCGACCTCGAACTGGCCCTTGCAGCCACGGCTCACCCAGACCTCGTTGCGGCCATAGCCCCAGGTGCGCCCCTCCTTGCACGGCAGTGCCGACTGCTGGCGCAACAGGCGCACCGCGGCGCCACGCAGCAACACCGGACAGCGCTCGGTACGACCGCGGGATTCACAGCGCACGACACGGCGCGTCACCTTGCGTGAAACGGGCGGATGCAGAAGCGCAAAATCCGCGCGGCAACCGCGGTCGACCCAGATGCCATCGTCATCGGTACCCCAACCCTCCTCACGGATACAGGCGTGGTCGGACAACTGCCGCACCAGTTGCACTCCGCGGGCGACATCCATCGGGCAGTGCACCCGGCGCGACTCCTCCGATTCGCAACGCACCACCGCACTGGGCTCGGCCGCCGGCGCGTTCACCTGAGCCACCGCCAGAACCGGCACTCCCCACAGAAACAGCGCACAAACCTTTTTCATCCGATGCATCACTCCCGACATCCGATGGAACCCGCTGTCACACACTGCACGTACAGGCGTGATCGAAGCATCATCATCGGCATCCGGCGTGCTGCAATCCATGACCGGATGTGTCGCTTCGCTCAGGCATGCGCGAAATCGAACGCCAGCACATCGGCAATACGAGCCGTGCCCTCCAGTGCCATCAGCAGGCGATCCACCCCGACGGCCACACCGGCACAGGCCGGCATCGTCGGCAAGGCGGCAAGAAAATGTTCATCAAGGGGCGGCAAGGCCGCGCCGCGCGCCAGACGCACGGCCAGGTCACGCTCAAAGCGCTGACGCTGTTCAATCGCGTCGCCCAGCTCGTGATAGCCGTTGGCCAGCTCCACCGGCCCCAGATACAGCTCGTAGCGCTCGGCCACTGGCGGCTCGCCCGGGCGGATGATCGCCAGTGCCGCCTGCGTGGCCGGCCAGTCATGGATCACGGTGATGCAATCAACCGGAAACAGCGGCTGGATGCGATGGCTCATCAGCAGGTCCAGCCAGTCGTCACGGTTCAGCCCAGCCGGATCGATGGCAATCTCTCCCAGCCCGGCGCGCAACTGCGTCTCGTCGGCCAGGAACGGGTCCAGCCCCAGCGTCTGCAGGAACAGCTCGCGATAGGTGAGGATGCGCACCGTGGCCTGACGCCCCCGCTGCGCCAACGCGGCCTGTACCAACTCGATGGTTTCATCGATCAGGCGATGGTGATTCCAGCCGACCCGATACCACTCGAGCATGGTGAATTCCGGGTTGTGGCGACCACCGGCTTCGCCATTGCGGAACACCCTGCCCAGCTCATAGCAGTCACCGATACCGGCGGCGAGCAGCCGCTTGAGCGGATACTCCGGCGATGTGCGCAGCCAGCGCAGCGGCGAGCCGGCATCGACATGGCCACTGAAGCGGGTCTGGAAGCCGTCGATATTCGGCTCGGTATTGCCGGCCGCGGACATGATCGGCGTTTCCACTTCCAGCACGTCGCGCCGGGTGAAGAAGTCGCGGACCAATGCGTTCAGGGCGGCACGCTTGCGCAGCATCGTGATCATGGGTGCAGACCCGGCGCGCTGTCGCCCAGGGAAAGCGTCAGGATGTCGCGCGCATCGTCGCGGTAGCCCGCCGACAGATACAGCTTCTTGGCCCGCGCATTGTGGTGGTTCACCTCCAGGCGGATCACCGCGGCGCCCTGCGCAGCAGCCCAGTCACGCGCGAGATCCAGCGCCCTGCGGCCCCAGCCCCGACCGCGCGCCGCCGGTGTGAGGTACAGCTCGTCCAGCAGCACGAAGCGCCCGCCCTGCTCCACGCTGAAACACCAGCCCAGGGTGATGTAACCGGCCTCGGCAACGTCATCACTGGACAGCAGCAACACCGCGCCATGACGGGCGTTTTCAAGCAGCGAGCGCAAGCCCGGTTCGACCAGCCCCGGCTGGTACAGGATTTCATCCTCGACATAGAAATCGCGGACCATCCTGATGATGCGGGGGAAGTCGTCGGATGCAGCGATACGCGCCTTCAATGGATTGCTCATGCGTTTTCCCCGTTGTCAGCCAGGAAGGCGAGCAGGCGTGCCTCGTCCCACACTTCCACGCCCAGTTCGTTGGCCTTGTCCAGCTTGGAGCCGGCCTCGGTGCCAGCCACGACAAAACTGGTTTTCTTCGAGACGCTGCCGGCGACTTTGGCCCCCAGCGCTTCCAGCCGGGCCTTGGCGTCATCGCGGCTCATCTGCGCCAGAGTGCCGGTCAGCACCACGGTCTTGCCTTCGAGCACGCCATCACTGTGCTGGCCTGCTTCCGGTGTACGTGCCAGCAGTTCGTCCAGCGCCTTGCCGGCCGCCGACAGCAACGCCGCGTTCGCATCCACGTCCAGCCACGCCACCAGCGCATTGGCGGTTTCCGCCGGCAGGCCGGCAGTGACGAAGTTGTGCGCACTTTCGTCGCGGATGGTCTCGACCGAGGCAAACGCCTGCGCCAGTTGCCTGGCCCGCACCGGCGTGACCTTGGGAATTTCCAGATCCGACAGCAGGTTGGCCAGCGTCAACTCCGCCCGCAACTTTGCACTCGGGGCATGCGCGTCGGTGATCTGCACACCGCGCGCGAGCAGGTCGTCAATCGCCTGCTGGTTGCCCGGCTGCGCCATGAAATGGCCGATCGAGCGCGCCACTTCACCACCGATATCCGGCACCCGCTTGAACATCGGCCACGGCAGATGGCGAATCAGCTCCAGGTCACCGAACCACAGCGAGAGCGCCTTGGCGGTGCTCTCGCCGACATGCTGGATGCCCAGCGCGAACAGCAGCCGCTCCAGCGTGGTACGACGACTGGCCTGCAGGGCAGCGATCAGGTTGTCGGCCCAACGGGTGGCGATCTTTTTCGTATTCCACTGGAAACGGGCCGGCAGCGACAGTACCTGAGCACGCCAACCGCTATCACCCGCATCCAGCCGGAGAATGTGATTGAGCGTGTCACCGCTGCCTTCGGGCTGCAGATGCTGGCCCAGTTGTGCGGCCAGCGCCTGCGGTGAATCGGTATCCAGCGCCAGCTTCAGCAACAGCAGCTGGTCACGGTCCAGTGCATACAGGTCGGCCACACCGCGCACGATGCCGGCATCGACCAGTGTCTCGATGTACTTGTCGCCCAGGCCATCGATATCCATCGCCTTGCGCGATGCGAAATGGACGATGGCCTCCTTGCGTTGCGCCGGGCAGCTCAGCTCGCCCGAACAGCGCCATACCGCCTCGCCCTCTTCGCGCACGATCTCCGCGCCACAGACCGGGCAGGCAGCTGGCATCTGCCACGGCAGCGCATCCGCCGGGCGTTGATCGGCGATGACGCTGACCACTTCCGGAATCACATCCCCGGCGCGACGCACGATCACCGCATCGCCCACGCGCACGTCCAGCCGCGCGATCTGGTCGGCGTTGTGCAGCGTGGCATTGGTCACCACCACGCCGGCGACATGTACCGGCTTCAGCCGTGCAACGGGCGTGGCGGCGCCAGTACGGCCGATCTGGATTTCGATCGCCTCGACTGTAGTGGTCTGCTCCTGCGCCGGGAACTTGTGGGCGATGGCCCAACGCGGTGCACGCGCGACGAAGCCCATCGCCTGCTGGCCCTCGCGGTCGTCGAGTTTGTAGACCACGCCATCGATGTCGAAAGCCAGACCATCGCGACGTTCACCGATATCGCGGTAGTAGCCGAGCAGGCCATCGACGCCTGCAACCACCTGGCACAGCTCGCTGACCGGGAATCCCCAGTGCGCCAGCTGCGCCAGCGTGGCCGAGTGCGTGGCCGGCAGCTGGCCGCCCTGCACCTCGCCCAGGCCATAGGCATAGAAACTCAACGGACGCTGCGCGCTGACCTTCGCATCGAGCTGGCGCAGCGAGCCGGCCGCGCCATTGCGCGGGTTGGCCAGCACTTTGCCGCCATGCAGGCGCGCCTGCTCGTTGTAGCGCTCGAAATCGGCACGCGGCATGTATACCTCGCCGCGCACCTCCAGCACCTGCGGCCAGCCCTCGCCGTCCAGCTGCTGCGGGATCACCTTGATCTGCCGCAGATTGGCGGTCACATCCTCGCCGGTGGCGCCATCGCCACGGGTGGCGCCCTGCACGAATACGCCATTCTCGTAGCGCAGGCTGATCGCCAGGCCGTCGAATTTCGGCTCGACCGCGAAAACCGGATCGTGCCGACCCAACACTTCCTCAATTCGGCGCACAAAATCGCGCACTTCCTTGTCGGGATCCTCGCCGGGTTTCGGCACCGGATTGGTGAAGGCGTTGCCCAGTGACAGCATCGGCACCGCATGCACCACCTCGGCAAAGCGCGAGGACGGCTTGCCGCCAATCTGGTGACTGGGCGACTGTTCGTCATCCAGCTCCGGATGCGCCGCTTCCAGCGCTTCCAGCTCGCGCATCAGCCGGTCGTAATCGGCATCAGGGATGAGCTGTTCGTCGTTCTCGTGATAGGCGTGCGATGCCAGGCGGAGCTGCTCGCGCAGCGCGGCAATGCGCTGCCGGGCGGAGGTATCTGTGGTCATGCGCCGATTTTAGCGCCTTCGCGGCGCCAAGCCGTGGTTGACCTGGCCCCCGCCAGCAAGGGTAAAGCCGCAGGTGTTCGCCCAAAAACAAAGCCCCGCGAACGGGGCTTTGCAGATCCCGTCGATACGCCCTTTACCAGCGCGGTGCCTTGGTCAGCGGCGGCGCCTGATGCTGGCGGTCGTAGGCGCGCAACTCGTCGCGGATATGCGCGATGCGCTGGCGGCCGAGTGCGTTGCGGCTGTCATCCAGCACCACACCGTCCAGCAGCTCGGCCATGCGCTGCACCGTGGGCAGCATCTTCTCCCAGCCATCGAGCGCGGTCATCGGCGCCGGCAGGGTCAGGAAGAAGGCGATCGCCGGCGTCTCCATCTCACGGATGTTGGTCATGTCGAAGCTGCCGGGCTTCATGATGCTGGCCATGCTGAACACCGGACCGCGCTCGGGATGGGCATCGAGCAGCCGGTGGAAGACATTCATGTAACCGAACACCAGTCCGGTTTTCTCGGCGGCCACCACGATGTCCTCGCCACGCAGCACCTCGCCGGCGCGCGCGGCGACATACAGCGAGACGATCTTGTCGAAATCCTGGCTGGGGCGCTTGCCCAGATCACTGCCTGATGGAGAAGGCTCCGCGTCTGGCAGGCCCAGCTCGGGCTGGGAAACAGCAGTATCAGCCTCGGTTTCAGCAGCGGCAGTATCGGTCCCGGGCTCTCCCAGTACCGGTTCACGGCGCGGGCGCTCGGCTTCCGGCGGTTCCCTGCGCTTGCCCTGTGGCGTCTTTGCCGGACGCCCGAACAGGAAGATCGCTGCAACCAGCAGCAGGCCGGCAACCAGGATGCCGATGCGCAGAAGTGCCATGTCGGACATTCGATACGTTCTCCGGGGAGTTGTTCAGTCAGGTAAAGAATGGCACGTCAGGCCGCACCGGCCAAACGTGCGGCCTCTTCCAGATCCACACTGACCAGGCGGCTGACGCCCGGCTCACGCATGGTCACGCCGGAAAGCTGGTGCGCCGCTTCCATCGTCGCCTTGTTGTGGCTGACGAACAGGAACTGCACCTTCTCGCTCATTTCCCTGACCATGCTGGCCAGGCGGCCGACGTTGGCTTCGTCCAGCGGTGCATCGACCTCATCGAGCAGGCAGAACGGTGCCGGATTGAGCTGGAAGATCGCAAACACCAGCGCCACCGCGGTCATCGCCTTCTCGCCACCGGACAGCAGCGAGATGCTGGACACGCGCTTGCCCGGCGGCCGCGCCATGATGGTCACGCCGGTGTCGAGCAGGTCTTCGCCAGTCAGCTCCAGATAGGCATGGCCGCCACCGAACAGGCGCGGATACAGCGCCTGCACGCCAGAATTGACGCGGTCGAAGGTGTCCTTGAAGCGGCCACGGGTTTCACGGTCGATCTTGCGGATCGCATCTTCCAGCGTTTCCAGCGCGGTGGTCAGGTCCACGTTCTGCGCATCCAGGTATTCCGAACGCTGCGAGGCTTCACCGTATTCCTGGATCGCGGCCAGGTTGACCGGTTCCAGCCGCCGCATGCGCGCATCGATCTGGTGCACCGTCTGTTCCCATTCGGAGAGCTTGGCCTCATCCGGCAAGGTGTTGATCACGTCCTGCAGTACGAAGCCGGCCTTCTCCACGGCGGCGGCCAACTGGTCGGCATTGAGCACCAGCGCCTGCTGGTCCAGCTTGCGCTGGGAGATCCGCTCGCGCTGCGCCAACGCCTGCTCATCACGCTGGTGGCGGGTCTGCTCCAGCCCCCGCAGCTCCGCATCGATGCCTTCCAGCTGCGCGCGCGCCTCGGTCAGCACACGGTCCACATGTACCCGCTGTTCAAGGGCGGCCTGATGCTCGGCCTGCAATGCCAGAACCGGTGAATCGCCCTCATCCAGCTGCAAGTGCAGTTCACCCAGACGCGAGTCCAGTTGGCCGCGCTGGTTGGACATGCGTTCCAGTGCATGACTCAGCGAGGTTACCTGTGCCCGCTGCGATTCCAGCGTCAAGGCCAGCGCATGCATGGCCTCGCGCACACTGCGTGCGGCATCGCGTGACAGGTCGCGCGCCTCGGTCAGTTGCCGGCGTTCGCTCTCCAGTGCATGGCGGCCACTTTCAAGATCGCCCATGCTTACAACGGCATCCTCCAGCCGTACCCGTGCCTCGCTGGCCTGATCGCGGCTGCTGTCGAGGGTTTCCAGCAATTGCGACAGTTCCCCCTCGATGCGCCCGATGCGGGTGCGCGCCGACTCCAACCGGCCCTGCTGGCTCTGCAGCCGGCCGGCCAGCTCGGAAACACTGCGGTGGGTCTGGTGCAGCGTCCGCTGCGCTTCTTCACGCTGCTGTTCTGCCGCCAAGGCCTGCTCGCGGAAACCGGACAACAGCTGCTCAAGCGCCGCCTCGCGCTCCTGCAGGACTTCAATCTGCTCACGCAGGGCGACGATCTCGCGCTCGCGCATCAGCGCGCCCTGTTTGGCCGCGCCCGAACGGGAAACCCGCACCCAGCCCTCGCCCAGCCGCTCCCCACCGCGGGTGATGATCGAATCCCCGTCAGCCAGCTCGCGCTGCAGGCGGTTGGCGTGAGCCAGATCATCGGCACCATGCAGCCGCGCCAGCAAGCGGCGGATCGCCAGTGGTCCTCTGACTTTTGCAGCAAGCGAGGTCGGCGCGAAGTCGGCCGTGCCATCAACCCCGGAAACCAGCGCGATGCGGCCTTCACCCAGTTCACCCAGCGCATCGACCAGCGCTTCGGGGGCATCCACCAGCACGCCTTCGATCAGCTGACCCAGCGCACTTTCCACGGCATTCTCCCAGCCGCTTTCCACGGTGATGCGCTCGCCGACCCGTGCCGCCGAATCGAGCCCGCGCGCCTTCAACCAGGCCACTGCCGCCCCCTGCTCCTGGCCCAGCGCGGCCTGCTGCAGGGTTTCCAACGAGGACAGTCGACCACGCGCACCCTGCGCCTGCTTGCGTACCTCGGCCAACTCGGTCTGGCTGGCGCGCTGCTGCTCCTGCAGGGCGGCAACGGCTTCCCGGCGCGCCTCCACCTGCTCGTTCAATCCGTCCAGAGCGGCCTTCTGCGTTTCATGTTCCAGCTCGAGCTGCTCGAAGGCTTCGCTCAGGGATTCCAGGTCCAACCCGGCACGTTCGGCAAGCAGCGCCTCACGGCGGCGCTCGGCCTCCAGGATCTGCCGGTCCAGGTAATCCACACGGGTGCGTTCGACCTCGCCCGAACGGGTCGCCTCGGACGTGCTGCGATTGTGGGTTTCCCAGCGCTGCTGCCAGTCGGCCAGCTTCGCCTCGGCCTCGCGCAGTGCCTCCTGGCGGAACTCGTTGTCTTCCTGCAGCTGCTCCAGTTGCGGCTCGGCGTTGTCGAGCGCTTCGCGCAGCACCATCAGCTTGGCTTCGTCGCCACTGATGTGCTGCCCCAGCTCGGCCAATGCCTGCTGCGTCTCGTCACGCGCCTTGTGCAACCGCTGCGACATCTCCCGCTGGTGCTGGATCTGCTGCTCCAGCCGTGCCAGCGTGCTGCCCACCTGATAGACCTCCGCCTGTGCTTGGCCCAATGCATCGGCCGCCTCTTCGCGCTGCAGCCGTCCGGTCTCGATCCGCGCCTCGGCTTCACGCTGCTCGGCGATCAGCTGTTGCAGCCGGGTCTCTTCGCGTGACAATCCCTCGCGCAGTCCGCCCAGACGGCCGTCCAGCCCCCGGTATTCCAGTGCCTTCCACTCGGCATCCTTGACCCGACGCTCTTCCTGCAGCGCCTGGTACTGTTCGGCCTGCCGCGCCTGGCGTTTCAGGTGCTCCAGCTGTTTGCCGATCTCCTCGCGCAGGTCGCTGAGGCGATCAAGGTTTTCGCGCGTATGACGGATGCGGGTTTCGGTTTCCTTGCGGCGCTCCTTGTACTTGGAGATGCCGGCCGCCTCCTCGAGAAACACGCGCAGGTCTTCCGGACGCGCCTCGATGATCTTGCTGATCATGCCCTGCTCGATGATCGAGTAGCTGCGCGGCCCCAGGCCGGTGCCCAGGAACAGGTCGGTGATATCGCGGCGGCGGCAGCGCGTGCCATTGAGGTAGTAGTTGCTGCTGCCATCGCGGCTGACCGTGCGCTTGACCGAGATCTCGTTGAACGAGGCGTACTCCCCGGAAATCGTATGGTCGCTGTTGTCGAAGATCAGTTCGACCGTGGCCTGCGATACCGGTTTGCGTCCAGCCGACCCGGAAAAGATCACGTCGGTCAGCGAGTCGCCACGCAGGCGGCTGGCCGAGCTCTCGCCCATCACCCAGCGTACCGCATCGATGATGTTGGACTTGCCGCAGCCGTTGGGCCCCACCACGCCGGTCATGTTGGTCGGCAGATGCAGGGTTGTCGGATCGACAAACGACTTGAAACCGGAAAGCTTGATCGTGGATAGACGCATGGAGTCAGTCTGTTTCCTGGCGCCGGAAGCCGCAGGCCAACGCCGCGGAGAAGATTCCGGAAGGTTCCTTTTCCGCCCTCAAGTCGTTGATATATTCGGAAATTCAACGCCATGAGTACGGCACTGGGGACTGAGTATAGCGACACCGCATAGCACTGGTGCCGGCCCCGCCTGAAAAAGAAACGGGCGCCTTTCGGCGCCCGGTTCCCTTACATATATGCAGCGCGGATCAGGCGTCGGCTTCGACGATGACCTTGACGGTGGCTTCCACGTCGGCGTGCAGCTTGACTACCACGTCGTACTCGCCCACCGAGCGGAATGCACCTTCGCCCAGGATCACTTCGCTCTTGCTCAGCTCCAGGCCGGCAGCGGTGAACGCTTCGGCGATGTCGCGCGGGCCAACCGAACCATACAGTTTGCCTTCGGCCGAAGCGTGCGCACCGATGGTGACGCTGGCGCCTTCGAACTTGGCAGCGCGGCCTTCGGCGCCGTCATGGGCGGCCTTGGCCTTGGCTTCGTACTCGGCGCGCTTGGCCTCGAACTCGGCGATGTTGCCCTCGGTGGCCGGCACGGCCTTGCCCTGCGGCACGAGGAAGTTGCGGCCATAACCCGGCTTCACGTCGACCAGATCGCCCAGGCCGCCAAGGTTGACCACTTTCTGCAGAAGAATCAGCTTCATGTTGTTGCTCCGTTATTCGTTAGCGACACCGTCAGGTGCCGCAACGCTTGCTGTCCGAATGGACGGGTGGGAGGCAAGGAGTGAGTGGAGAGGAGCGAGGAGTGAGGGACAACACCTCTCACTCCCCACTTCCGCGGCGCGTGGCCGCCACTCACTTCTGTCCTCAGACGTCGTGGTTGTCCGTGTACGGGATCAGGGCCAGGAAACGGGCGCGCTTGACGGCCGTTGCCAGCTGACGCTGGTACTTGGACTTGGTGCCGGTGACGCGGCTCGGCACGATCTTGCCGTTCTCGGTCAGGTACTGGCGCAGGGTGTTGAGATCCTTGTAGTCGATCTCCTTCACACCTTCAGCCGTGAACTTGCAGAACTTGCGGCGACGGAAGAACTTGGACATGGGTGTGCTCCTTATTCAGCAGAAGCGGCGGCTTCGTCGCCGGCTTCGTCATTGGTGGAAGTGGCACCTTCTTCGTCGTCACGACGACGGCGCTCGCCACGCTCGGGCTTGTCACCCTTCTCGTCCTTGCTCTTCATGATCAGCGACTGCTCGGTGTCGGCCTCGTCACGCTTGATGACCAGGTTGCGCAGCACGGCGTCGTTGAAGCGGAAGCTTTCGGTCAGTTCGTTCAGCACCGACTGGTCGGCTTCGATGTTCATCAGAACATAGTGGGCCTTGACCAGGTTCTGGATCGGGTAAGCCAACTGGCGGCGGCCCCAGTCTTCCAGACGGTGGATGGTGCCGTTGCCATTTTCGACCAGCGCCTTGTAGCGCTCGATCATGGCCGGGACCTGTTCGCTCTGGTCGGGATGGACCAGGAACACGACTTCGTAATGACGACTCATGTTTTTCTACCTTTCGGATGTGGCCCTTGCGGGCCGGACAGCCCCCCGCCGTGGTATGCGGTGGAGCAAGAACCCTGGGCCGGATGGCGCAGGAAGCCGCGAATTATGGCAGCGCGAGCGCCAATCCGCAAGAAACTGGAAAATGGACGGGGAGTCCGGACGCCCGGGCCGCTGCGGCCGCGTCAGGCCTTGTCCGCGTCGGTGGTGAAACTCTCGCCGCAGCCGCATTCAGCGGCGGCATTGGGATTTTTGAAGGTAAACGTCTCGCTCAGGCCCTGCTTGCCGAAGTCGATCTCCGTGCCATCCACCAGCGCCAGGCTGGCGGCATCGACATAGATATGGACACCATCCTGTTCGAACACCGTGTCATCGTCGCGTCGTTCCCGGGCCAGGTCGGTCATGTGCCCCCATCCCGAACAGCCGGTGCGGGTCACACCGAAACGCAGTCCCAGAGCTCCCGGGGTGGAGGCGACGAAGCGCTGCACGCGGGAATGGGCGACAGGGGTCAGGCGGACAGTCATGATGGGCAACTCCAGCAGAATCACGTATCCATTATAGGTATGGGCAGCGTGACCGGACCGCAAGCGGCGGACAAATGCCTCGCCTGTCTGCGGCAGTCCCGCTAAAATCCCCTATTCACAGGTCGATTCGATCAACAGAGGATTCAAGTCATGACGGTGGTCAGCGTTGCACACGCCCTTGCCGGGAAGTTCCCGGAAGGCGGAGAAGTCACGGTTCGCGGATGGGTGCGTACAGTGCGCGGCTCGGCGGGCCTGGCCTTCGTCAACGTCAGCGACGGCTCGTGCTTTGCACCGATCCAGGTCGTCGCCACCGACGTGCTGGGGAACTTCGAGGAAATCAAGAAGCTGACCCCCGGCTGCTCGGTGATCGCCACCGGCAAACTGGTCCGATCGCAGGGCAAGGGCCAGAGTTTCGAGATTCAGGGTGAGAACGTGGAAATCGTCGGCTGGGTCGAAGACCCGCTGACCTACCCGATCCAGCCCAAGCCGATGTCGCCGGAGTACCTGCGCGAAGTGGCGCACCTGCGCCCGCGCACCAACCTGTTCGGCGCAGTCACCCGCATTCGCGACTGCCTGTCCAAGGCCGTGCACCGTTATTTCCACGAGAACGGCTTCTACTGGATCAGCACACCGATCATCACCACCTCCGACGCCGAAGGCGCCGGGCAGATGTTCCGCGTCTCCACGCTGGACAGCGCCAATCTGCCGCGCACCGGCAACGGCGAGGTCGATTTCAGCCGCGACTTCTTCGGCAAGGAAACCTTCCTGACCGTGTCCGGCCAGCTCAACGTCGAGGCCTATGCGCTGGCGCTGAGCAAGGTCTACACCTTCGGCCCGACCTTCCGCGCCGAGAACAGCCATACCACCCGCCACCTGGCCGAATTCTGGATGGTGGAGCCGGAAATCGCCTTCGCCGACCTGGCCGAGAACGCGCGCGTAGCCGAAGAGTTCCTCAAGTACCTGTTCCGTGCGGTGCTCGACGAGCGTGCCGACGACATGGCCTTCATCGCCGAGCGCGTGCAGAAGGACGCCATCACCCGCCTGGAAGCCTTCGTCAACGCTCCGTTCGAGCGCATCGAGTACACCGACGCGATCAGCCTGCTGCAAAAGTCCGGCAAGAAGTTCGACTACCCGGTCGAATGGGGCCTGGACCTGCAGACCGAGCACGAGCGCTGGCTGACCGAAGAGCACGTCGGCCGCCCGGTGGTGGTCACCAATTATCCCGAGCACTTCAAGGCGTTCTATATGCGCCTGAACGATGACGGCAAGACCGTCGCGGCGATGGACGTGCTGGCCCCGGGTATCGGCGAGATCATCGGCGGCAGCCAGCGCGAAGAGCGCCTGAACGTGCTGGACGCGCGCATGGCGCAGTTCGGCTTGGATCCGGAGCACTACCAGTGGTATCGCGACTTCCGCCGTTATGGTTCGGTGCCGCACGCCGGCTTCGGTCTGGGTTTCGAGCGGCTGGTGGTCTACGTCTGCGGACTGTCCAACATCCGCGACGCCATTCCCTATCCGCGCGCACCGGGTTCGGCGGAATTCTGACAGCAAGGAACGAGTGATGAGGAACGGAAAACGGGTAAAAGCCGAAACAGTGCGCAAGCAGGCATTGCTCTTTCTGTCCGTTCCTTCCCATTCGTTCCTGGCCCGTCCATGATCCTCTTCCTCGCCCTGTGCTTCATCGGCGTAGCCATCGCCGGCTTCAGTGCGCTGCTGATTTTCTGGCCACTGACGCTGATCCATATCCGCGACCGCCACCCCGCCACTGCCGCGCAGTTCGGCGACTTCGCCTTTCTCGACGGCAAGGCGCTGCACTGGTTGTTGAGCGGCCGTTACCGCACGCTGGACGATCGCGCCCTCAGCGGCCTGGCCACACCCGCCCGCCTTGCCCTGATCGTGATGTGGCTGGCACTGGGCCTGGCATTGCTGCTCTGGCTCTTTTCGCAGGTACTGAAATGAACGACACCCACGCCCCTTCCGACCAATGGTGGCTTGCCCATCTGGGCAACACGCTGATCTGGGCCCGGCTGCGGGTGCGTCCGGCCGGTACCGCCGAAGTATTGGACAGCGACGGCAACACCCTGAGCTACGACAGCGAGGATACCGCCCGCGCGCAGCTGTTCGACGCCGAGTTCGTCGCCTTCGACGGCCTGGATGAGGAAGACGCGCTGCAGCGTGGTTTCTCCCTTCACGAAGTGACCCCGCCGCAGGGCGACGACGAACAGTTGTCGGGCCGCATGGTGCAATCCCTGGGCGGCCGGGCCTGAGCGACGCATGTTCAGTCCCCGCGCATTCGATGAAAAGGATCTGCAGTGGCTGGACCACCTGTTGGAGCGCAACGCCTTTGTCACGCTACTGACCACCGGTGATGATGGCCTGCCTGAAATCAGCCGTATTCCGGTGCTCTACCGTCGTCAAGGGCAGCAGATCGAACTGCTCGGGCACTGGGCCCGGTCCAATCCGCAGGCGCAGCGCCACGGCATCGCCAAAGTGCTGGTGGACGGCCCTCATGGCTATGTGTCGGCCAGCTGGTATCCGGACAAGCTGCACATCGCCCGTGTCCCGACATGGGATTACGCCACCGCCGAACTGCGTGGTCAGTTGCAGCCATTCAACGACCCCAACGCACTGGCCGAGCTGGTCAGCGCACTGAGTAACCGGTTCGAGGCCAGCGTCGGCCAGGACTGGCGCTTTGAGCCAGAGCGTGATGACCACCTCCGCCAGCTGCGTGGCATTGTCGGCTTCCGTTTCACCGTCGAGCACACACAGATCACACTGAAGCTTAGCCAGAACCACCCCGAGCCCAACCAGTTGGCGGTGATTGCACACCTGGAACGCCTGGCCACGCCTGAATCCCATGAGCTGGCGCAATGGATGCGCCGGCTTCGCGATAAAGCCGCCGACGGCGACTGACCTGCCCCATTTCCTGCGACGTCGCCCCTGACACGGTGGCGACGCCCTCCCCCTCCAAGATCGCAAGGGAAGCTTCACCATGAAAGACATCCATCAGCTGCTGCAGAACAACCGCGCCTGGGCGGACCGGATCGCGAAGGAAGATCCGGATTTCTTCCGGCAACTGTCCACGCAGCAGAATCCGGAATACCTGTGGATCGGCTGCTCCGATTCACGCGTGCCGGCCAACCAGATCATCGGCATGGCACCGGGTGAGATTTTCGTGCATCGCAATGTCGCCAACGTGGTGGTGCATACCGACCTGAATTGCCTGAGCGTGATCCAGTACGCGGTGGACCAGCTCAAGATCAAGCACATCCTGATCGTCGGCCACTACGGCTGCGGCGGCGTGCATGCGGCACTGAACCAGACCCGCGTCGGGCTGGCCGACAACTGGTTGCGGCATGTCGGCGACGTCGCCCAGAAGCATGAAAAGCTGCTTTCCCTGATTGATGATCCGGAGCTGCGCCACGCCCGCCTGTGCGAACTGAATGTGATCGAGCAGGTGGCCAACGCCTGCCGTTCGACCATCATCAGAGATGCTTGGGAGCGCGGGCAGAAACTGATGGTGCACGGCTGGGTCTACAGCCTGCGCGATGGCCGGGTCAGCGAGATGGGCATCGACGTCGGCAGTTCCGAACAACTGCAGCCGGCCTACGAGAAGGCACTGTCATTCGTGCCGCTCCACGGCAAACGCCACTGAAGTAGCAGCCACGACCCTGCCCGCGCCCAGGGCCTTGGCACGTCCCATTTTCTAGGTATCCGCATGCACGCAATGCCCCTCAACCTGCTCGGCTGGATCGAAGAGCATCGGCATCTGCTGAAGCCGCCGGTCGGCAACAAGATGATCGAGAACGGTGATTTCATCGTGATGGTGGTCGGCGGACCGAACAGCCGCAGCGACTACCACTGGGATGAGGGCCCGGAGTGGTTCTACCAGCTCGAAGGCGAGATGGTGCTGCGCGTGCAGGAGGATGGCGCGGTGCGCGACATCCCCATCCGGGCCGGCGAGATCTTCCTGCTGCCGCCGCGGGTGCCGCACTCCCCGCAGCGCATGCCCGGCTCGATCGGGCTGGTGATCGAGCGCAAGCGCCTGGAGCACGAACTCGACGGCTTCATGTGGTTCTGCCCGCAGTGCAACCACAAGATCCACGAAGAGTTCTTCCACCTGAAGAACATCGAGACCGACCTGCCCAAGGTGTTCGACCGCTTTCATTCCTCGTTGGAGCATCGCACCTGCGGGCACTGCGGCACCGTGCATCCGTTGCCGACGCCGGCGTCGCCCGAGATCTGACAGCGCCCCGCCCGGCTCGCGCAACTGCCCGCATCCGCATCCGGCAACCACGCCGGGACAGGTACACTTTGGGCTCTTACTCAACGCCCGCGTACCGATGAACGAAACCCTGTCCCCGGCCCACGCCACCGCACTGGATGCCGCCGATCCGCTGCGCAAGCTGCGCAGCCAGTTCCTGATTCCGCAGCACCAGTCCGCCGACCAGACCTACTTCGTCGGCAACTCGCTGGGCCTGCAGCCCAAGGGCGCCAGGGCCATGGTGCAGGAAGTGATGGACCTGTGGGCCAGCATCGCCGTGGAAGGTCATTTCACCGGTCCCACGCACTGGATGGGCTACCACCGGCTGGTCGCCGATTCGCTGGCCCGCGTGGTCGGCGCACAGCCCGGCGAAGTGGTGGCGATGAACACGCTCAGCGTGAACCTGCACCTGATGATGGTCAGCTTCTACCGGCCGACCCGCGAGCGCCCGGCGATCCTGATGGAGGCCGGTGCGTTCCCGACCGACCGCCATGCGGTCGAAGCGCAGATCCGTTTCCACGGTTTCAATCCGGCCACCGACCTGATCGAAGTGCAGCCGGACGAACCCAACGGCACGATCTCGATGGAGGCCATCGAGCGGGCGCTGGGAGAACATGGATCGCGCGTGGCGCTGGTGCTGTGGCCCGGCGTGCAGTACCGCAGCGGGCAGGTGTTCGATCTGGCCGCGATCACCCGGCTGGCGCGTGCGCACGGTGCCAATGTCGGCTTCGACCTGGCCCATTCGGTCGGCAACGTGCCGCTGGCGCTGCATGACATCGCCCCGGATTTTGCGGTGTGGTGCCACTACAAATACCTCAACGCCGGTCCCGGCGCGGTCGCCGGCGCCTTCGTGCACGAACGCCACGCACGCGACACTTCGCTGCCGCGCTTTGCCGGCTGGTGGGGCCACGAGCAGGCCACGCGCTTCCAGATGGCACCGGAATTCATCCCGGAAGTCGGCGCCGAAGGCTGGCAGCTGAGCAACCCGCCCGTGCTCGGGCTGGCACCGCTGCGCGCCTCGCTGGCGCTGTTCGACGAAGCCGGCATGCCGGCCCTGCGCGAGAAGTCGCTCAAGCTCACCGGCTATCTGGAAATGATGGTCCGCGCGCGTCTGGCTGGCGTGTTGCAGATCATCACGCCGACCGAGCCGGAACGCCGCGGCTGCCAGCTGTCGCTGCGGGTGGCCGGTGGTCGTGAACAGGGACGTTCGCTGTTCGAATACCTGCAGTCGGTCGGCGTGCTGGGTGACTGGCGCGAACCGGACGTGATCCGCATCTCGCCCACACCGATGTACAACCGCTACCGCGATGTCTACCGCTTCGTGGACGAGGTCGAAGCCTGGGCCGGCATCTGATCCACAGCCGCCTCGCCCCTTCCTGGCTACCGCTCCGGAACACTGATTTGAACACTTCTCCCACGCGTCATCTCACCTTGATCGGCGCCGGCCTGGCCGGCTCGCTGCTGGCCATCCTGCTGGCCCGCCAGGGCTGGCGCATCACCGTCTACGAGCGTCGCGGCGATCCGCGCATCGCCGACTACGAGTCCGGCCGCTCGATCAACCTGGCGCTGGCCGAACGCGGCCGCAATGCGCTGCGCCAGGCCGGCGTGGAAGAGGCGGTGATGGCCAAGGCGGTGATGATGCGCGGGCGCATGGTGCATCCGCGCAACGGTGCGCCAGAGCTGCAGCGCTATGGCCGCGATGACAGCGAGGTGATCTGGTCAGTGCATCGCGCCGAACTCAACGTCACCCTGCTGCAGCTGGCCGAAGAGGCCGGTGCGCGGTTCCACTTCCATCGCCGCCTGCACACGGTGGATTTCGATGCCGGCTATGCACGCTTCATCGACGACCGTGACGATTCGCCGCACGACATCCACTTCGACACGCCACTGATCGGTGCCGACGGTGCCGGCTCGGCGCTGCGCGCGGCGATGAACCGCAAGTCGCCACTGGGCGAGCGCACCGAGTTCCTCGACCACTCCTACAAGGAGCTGGAAATCCCGCCGCACGGCGATGGCAGCTTCCAGATCGAGCCCAACGCGCTGCACATCTGGCCGCGCGGCCGCTACATGTGCATCGCCCTGCCCAACGACGAAGGCACCTTCACCGTCACCCTGTTCCTGCCCAACGAAGGTGAGCCCAGCTTCGCCAATGTGCGCAGTGGCGCCGAGGCGCAGGCGCTGTTCCAGCGTGAGTTCGCCGACGCGGTGCCGCTGATTCCCGATCTGCGCCGCGACTGGGAACAGCACCCGCCGGGCCTGCTCGGCACGCTGTACCTGGACCGCTGGCATCTGGACGGCAAAGCGGTGCTGATCGGTGATGCGGCCCATGCCATGGTGCCGTTCCACGGCCAGGGCATGAACTGCGCGTTCGAGGACTGCGTGTTCCTGGCAGATGCGCTGGCTGCCAACACCGACACCGCGCAGGCCTTCGCCCGGTTCGAACGCGAACGCAAGCCCAACGCCGCGGCGATCCAGCAGATGGCGCTGGACAACTACATCGAGATGCGCGACCAGGTGGCCGATCCGGCCTTCCTGCTGCAACGCGAGCTGGAACAGGCGCTGCAGGCACGCTGGCCCACCCGCTTCGTACCGCACTACACGATGGTCACTTTCCTGCACACGCCTTATGCCGTGGCGCTGGAGCGCACCCGCATCCAGCAGCGCATCCTTGCCGACGCCACCGCCGGCCACACCACGCTGGAGCAGATGGACTGGGCCGCGCTGGAACGGATCGTCCACGAACAGCTGCCGGTACTGGAAGGAGCGCACTGATGAGTGGCAGCTTCCTGTTCTACGACCTGGAAACCTTCGGCCAGGACCCGCGCCGCACCCGTATCGCCCAGTTCGCGGCGGTGCGCACCAATGCCGAGCTGGAAGTGATCGACGAGCCGGTCAGCTTCTACGTCAAGCCGGCCGACGACCTGCTGCCCTCCCCCATCGCCACGCTGATCACCGGCATCACCCCGCAGCACGCACTGGCCGAAGGCGTCAGCGAGGCCGAAGCCTTCGCCCGTATCAACGACCTGATGAGCAGGCCACAGACCTGCACGCTGGGCTACAACACGCTGCGCTTTGACGACGAGTTCGTCCGCCACGGTCTGTTCCGTAACTTCTTTGACCCCTACGAGCGCGAATGGCGCAGCGGCAACTCGCGCTGGGACCTGCTGGACATGCTGCGGCTGGTGCACGCGCTGCGTCCGGACGGCATCGAGTGGCCGCAGCGCGAGGACGGCGCCACCTCGTTCAAGCTCGAACACCTGGCCATCGCCAACGACGTGCGCGAAGGCGACGCCCACGAGGCGCTGTCCGACGTCTACGCCACCATCGGCATGGCGCGCCGCTTCCGGCAGGCGCAGCCGCGCATGTGGGACTACGCGCTGAAGCTGCGCGACAAGCGCTTTGTCGGCAGCCTGCTGGACGTGGTGGCGATGACACCGGTACTGCACATCTCCATGCGCTACCCGGCCAACCGGCTGTGCGCCGCACCGGTGCTGCCGCTGACCCGCCACCCGCACATCAGCAACCGGGTGATCGTGTTCGATCTGGAGGGCGACGTGCAGCAGCTGCTGGACCTGTCGGCCGAGGAGATCGCCGCGCGCCTGTATACCCGTGCCACCGACCTGCCTGAAGGCCAGCAGCGGGTGCCGCTGAAGGAAGTGCATCTGAACAAGGTGCCGGCGCTGGTGGCCTGGAACCACCTGCGCGCGCCCGACTTCGCCCGTCTGGACATCGACCCGGCCGCCATTGAAGCCAAGGTCGAACAGCTGCGTGCACTCGGCCCGGAACTGGCCGAGAAGGTGCGCTGCGTGTTCGCCGGCGAACGTTCGGCCGGCCCAGTCGATGCCGACGCCTCGCTGTACGACGGCTTCCTCGCCGACGGCGACAAGGCGCTGATGCCCAAGGTACGCACCGCCCCGCCCGAAGCGCTGGCCGAACTGGAAAGCCGTTTCCGCGACCCGCGCCTGCCGGAACTGCTGTTCCGCTACCGTGCCCGCAACCACCCGCACACGCTGCACGGCGAGGACCGCTCGCGCTGGGACGACTACCGCCGCCTGCGCCTGTTCGACGAAGCCGCCCGACTGGGTGAGCAGACCCTGCCGCAGTACTTCGCGCAGATCGAGCAACTGCGCGCCGAACATCACGACCAACCCGAGCGCCTCGCCCTGCTGGAGCACTTGCAGCACTGGGGCCAGCACCTGCAGCAATCGCTATGACCGCCTATTTTTCCGACGCCAGTTTCAAGTTCCTGCACGGGCTGGCCGCGCACAACAACAAGACCTGGTTCAACGACCACAAGCCGCAGTATGAAGAGCATCTGCGCCAGCCGTTCCTGCGCCTGATCGGCGACCTGCAGCCGGATATCGAGGCGATCAGCCCACATTTCCGTGCCGATCCGCGCACGGTGGGCGGATCGCTGTACCGCATCCAGCGCGATGCGCGCTATTCCCACGACAAATCGCCTTACAAGACCTGGCAGGGCGCGCGTTTCTACCACGAACGTCGCCGCCTGCAGATCGTGCCGCTGTTCTACCTGCACCTGCAGCCGGGCAACTGTTTCCTCGGCGGCGGCCTGTGGCATCCCGAGCCGGAGAACATGCGCAAGGTGCGCCAGTTCATTTTCGACAACCCGGCCAGCTGGGAGCGCGCCGTGCGCGACCCGGCCATCACCCGCCGCTTCACGATGGATACCGACGAGAAGCTGCAGCGGCCGCCACGCGGCTACCCAGCCGATCACCCGCACATCGAGGATCTGAAACAGCGCAACTGGGTGTATTCACGCCCGCTGACTGATGCGCAGATGTGCAGCCCGCAGCTGCGCCAGACCCTGGTCAAGGACTACACCACGCTGGCGCCGTTCATCGACTACCTGTGCGCGGCGCTGGACCTGGAATTCTGATCGGGCCGGTTTCACACCCGCTGCCACGGTTTGCGGCACCCTTGCCGGTACCACCCGACAGGAGGCCGCCGCCATGACCGCCATCCATCACCAGCTCTGGATCGATGCTCCCCTGTCCACCGTGTATACCGGGCTGGCCACCGCCGGGGGACTGAGCCAATGGTGGATCGCGCACCAGCAGTCGGTAATCGACGGTGCCACCCTCCTCAGCCACAACCCGGGCGCCGGCCATGGCGTGGTGGCGATGAAGGTGCTGGAGACGGTCCCCGACCAGCGCGTGCGCTGGGAGGTCATCAGCGACCATCCCAGCATGAGTCCGGCCTCGGCATGGCTCGGTACCGAGATCCGCTTCGACCTCTCCCGTCGCGCCAGCCCCGGCACCTGGCGCGGCCTGCCGCACGAAGGTGAACCGATGACGGTGCTGGAGTTCCACCATCTCGGCTGGGACCCGCATAGCGAATACCTGGGCTTCTGCAGCCAGGCCTGGGCTGAAACTCTGGTATTGCTGCGCCGCTGGGCCGAAGCCCACACGGCAGGTCATCACTGAGCCGTGCCCACTGCCGACTGGAATTACCCGCCTCCCCGGTCCGCCTGAAACGCAGCATCATTTCCTTCGTTTTCCGCAGCCGGGCTGGAGTCCATTAACACAGTGCTTCGGGATTTTCTGTGATGCCGGATGGACACGTCCAATTCATTTTTTCCGGCCTTCACTGTCCCTACACGTATTCCAATATCAGCTGAAAGCGGATCCGGGCTGCCGCCAAAAGCCCGCTATATTCCAGAGGCCCCAAGACGAAGGAGTAGTGGAATGTTTCTGACCAGACAACATCTAGTGATGGCACGTACGCTTGCTGTGGCGATCGTCGCCACGGCAGGCCTCGCTTCCTGCGCGACCTATAAAGAAGAGTTTGCAGGGATCAACTCGCGCCTCGACCAGCTCGACACGCGGGTGCAGGGCGCGGCGCAGAGTGCCGAATCCGCCAACCAGTCCGCGCAGCAGGCCAACCAGCGGCTGGATCAGCTTGAAGGCCGCGTCCAGCAGCTCGAAAGTGCTCCCCGGCGCACGCCGCGCGGCTGACACAGGCGCTTGACCCCGGGATTCCGGTGGCCTTTGTCGGCCACTGGTTTCCTTCCATCACGCAGGCTTTCATTCCAAGGAACCGCCCATCCGTACCTTTAAACGCCCCGCAATCCACATCACTCACGTCGCACTGGCAATGGCGCTGGTCTTCGCCGGCATCGGCGTTGCCAGTGCCGGGGAGGCAGCCGCGCAACCGGTTGCTGCCGTCGATCAGCTCCCGCCTGACCAGGACGTATCGGACACGGTGATTGAACTCGCCGGCTGGGTGGTCGCAGCCAATGACAATCATGGCTATCCGTTCGCGATCATGGACAAGACCGCCGCACAGATCCTGGTGTTCAGCGGTGACGGCCGTCTTCGCGGCGCGACGCCGGGGCTGTTCGGCTCGGCAGTGGGTGACCACACCGCCCCGGGCATCGCCGGTCTGGCGCTTCGCGAGATTCCCGGCAAGGATCGCACCACGCCGGCCGGTCGCTTCGTGGGCGGCTACGGCCCATCGATCGATGCCGGGCGCGTGCTGTGGGTGGACTACGATTCGGCAGTTTCCATGCACCCCACCGCTACCGGTGTTCCGACCGAGCGACGCGCAGAGCGCCTTGCCTCGCCCACACCGGACGACAACCGCGTCACCCACGGCTGCATCAACGTCTCGCCCGGGTTCTATGAGCAGATCATCCAACCCACCTTCGAGCGCGGCGGAGTGTTCTATGTCCTGCCGGATGCGGCATCGATCGCCGAGACCTTCCCGGAATTCGCGCAGAGCCTTGCGGCCAAACAGGGCAACGAGGGCCGCCGCGCACGCCGCGGGCGCTAGTGCCGACCTGTAGCGCTTGATTCATACCAACCAGCCCCCTTGCCCGCTTTGACTTGGCCATCGTGCGGGCACCGTTAGAGCGAATCAATCCCGCAGGGCGGTCGGCTGGGTGAGCTCTACCAACCCAGCGCCTTTGAGCTTTCCGTGATGCCGGGGTGATGAATCCAACCCAGCCTGCCGAATTGGTGCGATGGAGCACTTTGCCCGGAGTTCCCAGCTCTCTGCTCAGCGTACGGAGCTTTTTCTCGGGCCACCGAGTTCCTGAGCTCGGAACGCCGGGCTTTTTGCCCGGAAGGCGATCCTACCGGCCCGCAGGACGCCCCCGGTTCAGGGGCTCAGCACCGTGCTGTGCCCCAACCCGCGGGTCTTGCGCACCTGGATCTGCACCGGGATGCGTTCCTTGACCGCATCGACATGGCTGATGATGCCGATCAGCTTGCCCTGGGCGTTGAGGCTGTCCAGCGCGTCCAGGGCGACATCCAGCGAATCCGGGTCCAGGCTGCCGAAACCTTCGTCGAGAAAGAACGAGTCGATGCGGGTCTTGTGGCTGACCAGGTCCGACAGGCCCAGTGCCAGCGCCAGGCTGACCAGGAAGCTCTCACCGCCGGACAGGGTGCGGGTGTCGCGGCGGACGTCGGCCTGCCAGGTATCGAGCACACTCAGCGCCAGCCCGACACCGGCGCGGGCAAGCAGGTAGCGGCCGCCATCGAGCCGTTGCAGGTGCTGGTTGGCCAGCCGCACCAGCTGGTCCAGGGTCAGGCCTTGGGCGAAGGTGCGGAACTTGTCGCCCTGCGCCGAGCCGATCAGGCCGTTGAGGTGCTGCCATTGCTCCAGCCGCGCGCCGGCCTCGTCGATCTGCGCGTGCAGCGCCTGCAGGCCGCTGCGCTGGGCCTGATCCAGCTCCAGCCGGGTACGCAGTTCCGTAGCCTGGTCGCGCACCTGCTGCACGGCCGCCTCGCTGCCCAGCGCCTGCTGCTCCAGCTCCCCGGCACTGGCATCGCTGCGCGGACTGTCCTGCAGCGACTGCTCGCGCTCGCGCAACTGCGCCGCACGGCTGCGGGCATCGGCCAGCGAATGGGCAAGTGCATCCTGCTGCGCCTGCAGCTGCTGACGCTGTTCGGGCGGCAGGCGCGCGGCCAGCAGCGCCTCGACGTCGGCGAAGCCGTGTTCGCGCAGCGCTGCATCGAGCCGGGTTTCGGCCAGATGCAGATCTTGCGTGCGACTCTCCCGCAGCACCTCGGCCGCGTGCGATGCGGCGGCGGCCTGTTGCATCTGCTGCTGTACCTGTTGCAGCTGCGTGGCGGCGGGGCGCAGCTCTGCGGTGGCGTCAGCCACCGGCGCCAGTGCCTGACCCGGTTCGGCGGCATGGCCGCTCTCGTCCCAGCGCTGCTGCCAGTGACTGCCCTGCTCGCCCGCCTGTTTGGCATCGCTGCGGCGCTGGACCAGCAGCTGCTGCAGCGCCAGCAGTTCGGCTTCGCGCTGGCGCCATTGCGTCCACTCCTGCTCACGCTGCTGCAACCACGCGCCGGTATCGGCCGGCAGATCGCCTTCAGGCAGATCGGTCGACAACTGCTCACGCAGATGCTCGACTTCGCTGATGGCCGCTGCGTGGCGATCACGCAGCTCCTGCTCGCGGCCGGCGGCCAGCGCCAACGCCTCGCGCAGGCCCTGCAACCGGGTGTCATGGCGGTCCAACGCCAGCTGCTGTTCGTTGCAGTGTTGCTGAACGGCCTGCAGCGCGGCTTGCAGCTGTTCGATCCGGCTCAGCTGCTCACTCAGCTGCGTGCCCGCTGCACGGGTGGCATCCAGTTCGGCCTGCAGCGCCGCCTGTTCGTCTTCTTCGCACAGCGTCAGCTGCAATTGCGCGCAGCGCGCTGTCCACTCGGTGCCGAGCGCGGCGAACTGCCCGTTCAAGGCATCCAGTTGTTTGCTGGCGCGCTCCAGTTCCGATTGCCGCGCCGCCAGTTGCAGCTCGCTGCGTTGCTGCTGTTCGTAGGCCTGCCGATGCTGCTGTTCAGCGGCACTGGCGGCGGCCTGCGCGGCGCTGGGGTCCAGCTGCCGGTACTGCTCGATGGCCGGGTGTTCGGTGGCGCCACACAGCGGGCAGGCCTGCCCGTCTTCCAGCACGGCGCGATGTCCGGCCAGATCCATGATCTGCAACTCCAGCGCGGCGATGCGCTGGCGGTCATCGCGGGTTGCCTGGGCGGCAGCCAGCGCGCTCTGCGCAGCTGACAGCTGCTGTCCGTCATCGATCAGCGCGGCCTGCAGCTGCTGCAGTTGCGCCTGTTCGGCGCTGATCTGCGCGCGCAGCATCTGTCGCTTCTCGGCCAGCGGCGAAAGATCACGCAGAGCGCCATAACGCTCACGCAGCTGGTCGCGCGAAGCGCGCAGCGCCTCCAGGCTGGTGCCAGTGCTGGCAGCACTGAACTGTCCTGCCTGCGTGTCCCGCTTTGCGATGGCTTGCTCCAGCGCCGTTACCAGCCCTGCCCGCTGGGCGTCGCCGGCCTGCAGCTGATCACGTGCCTGTGCATGCTTGTCGCCCGCATCGCCCAGCGCCTGCTGCGTTTGTGCCAACTGCTGGCTGGCGGCCTGCAACTGGGTGAACCCCGCACGCCAGCCCGGCAACTTGTCGCCGAGCTGGGCGTGAGCGGCAAGACCGCTCTGGGTCGCCTGCAGCTGCTCCAGCTGCTGCTCATCGCGGTGCAATACATCGCTGCTGGCCTGCGCGCTTTGCCGCGCCAGCTGCAAACACGTCCACAGCGCATCGCATTCGCGCTGATGTTGTTCGAGCTGCCGCTGCTGCGCACGCTCATGCCCATCAACGGCCTCGGCCAGCACCTGTCGCGCCTGCTGCCAGTGGTTCCAGGCCGGCCAGACCGTTTCGGCCGGCTGCGCGCGTTGCAGCCGCTCGCGTGCCGGTGCGGCATCGTCCAGCACCTGCTGCGCGGCGCGCGTGTCCGTGTCGGCCGCGCACAGCTGTGCCTGCAACCGGTCAAGCTCCTGCCGCCAGGCCAACGCCTCGCGGCTGTGCAGCTGCGCGGCCAGCAACGGCGGCAGCTGCGCGGCCAGCTGCTCAGCCTGCTCCTGCAGTGCCGTGCGCTCGGACTCGGGCAGCAACTGCACGCCGCCGGCACGGGCCTGCAACTGTTCGACCTCGCGCTTGAGCTGGTCGGTGCGCAGGTACACGCGCTGGGAGATGTCGCTGTAGATATCGGTGCCGGTGAGCTGCTCCAGCAGCTCGGCGCGATCTTTGTCGGAGCTGTTGAGGAAGTCGGCGAACTGGCCCTGCGCCAGCAACACCGAGCGGGTGAAACGGTCGAAATCCAGCCCGGTGCGGGCCTCGGTTTCCTCCAGCTTCTCCTTGATCGAGGTGGTGATGATGGTCCCGTCGGCCAGCGCCAGTTCCACCTGCGGCGCCTGCAGGCGGCCATCGACCTTGTCGCGAGCGCGTCGCTGCGCCCAGAACGCCCGGTAGCGCTGACCACGGCTCTCGAACTCCACCTCGGCCAGACAGTCGGCGGTGTGCTCGGTCATCAGCGGGTTGTGTGCGGCCGAGAGGGTGGCCATGCGTGGGGTGCGGTGAAACAGCGCAAGGCAGATGGCGTCCAGCAGTGTGGTCTTGCCGGCGCCGGTGGGCCCGGTGATGGCGAACAGGCCATCGGCAAAGGCCGGCGCGGTGAAATCCAGATGGGTTTCGCCCTTGAGCGAATTGAGGTTCTTCAGCCGCAGCGAGAGGATCTTCATGCCGGCTCTCCGCCTTCGATCGCGGCCAGCACCTGTTCGAAACAGGCGTGCAGCTCGGCTACCCGCTTTTCCGAAAGATCTTCCTCCTGCGCCAGTCGCTGCGCGAACACCTCGCGCGGCTGCAACTCGTCCAGATGCTGGCCGTCGGCGGCATCGATCACCGCGCTGACGTTGCTGCGCTTGCGCCGGATGCGCAGCACCTCCAGTGGCAACACCTCGACCAGCGCGGCGATGCGGCTTTGCAGATCCGGCAGGTAGTCATCGGTTTCCACCGTGACCTCGACCCAGCCCAGCTCGCCGGACGGCACCCGCGCGGCCACGTCGGCCAGCTGCTGCGGCAGGCTGGTCAGGGTGCCGGCCACCCGCGCCAGCACCCGGAAGCACGGCACCGGCAGCGGTGTCACCGACTGCAGTTGCTCGCCTTGCAACTCGACCAGCAGCACCTGCTTGGCCTGCCCGACCTCGTCGAAACTGAGCGGAATCGGCGAGCCGCTGTAGCGGATGTGTTCCAGCCCGCCGACCTTCTGCGGCTGATGGATATGCCCCAGCGCAATGTACGCCGCCGGCGGGAACGCACTGGTCGGAAAGGCGTTGAGCGAGCCGACATAGATCTCGCGCACCGAATCGCTGGTGCTGGCCCCGACCGTGGTGAGGTGGCCGGTGGCCACGATCGGCAGCGGTGCGGCTTCGGCCTCGCGCATCGCGACGGCGGCGGCGTGGATGCGCGCGTAGTGCGCGGCGATGCCCTCCATCATCGCGCCACGCTTGTCATCGGCGCTCTGCCCGGCCTCACTGCGCGCCACATCGCGGGCACGGATGAAAGGTACCGCGCACAGGATCATGCCCGGCGCACCGTCGCGACCGGGAATCCGGTAGACGTGCTGCTGCGGCTCGGCCATCAGCGTGGGCACCACCAGCGTGTCCAGCCGCGCCAGCAGCCCGCGTGATTCGGACAGCATCGCCGGCGAATCATGGTTGCCGCCCAACACCACCAGCCGCGCGCCGGTATCGCGCAGGGCGACGATGAAGCGGTTGTACTGCTCGCGCGCGTAACTGGGCGGGGTGCCGGTATCGAACACGTCACCAGCCACCAGCACCGCATCCACCCGGTGCGCCTGTACCTGCCCGACCAGCCAGTCCAGAAACGCCGCATGTTCGGCTTCGCGCGACTGGCCGAGGAAGTTCTGGCCGAGGTGGAGATCGGAGGTGTGCAGCAGACGCATATGAATCGATTCCCGGGAAAACGCGGATGGCGGAAGCGCATCCGGTATGGCGAAGAGCGGCAAGTGTGCACCGCCGGCAATGCTGCGGCCATGTCAGCACGGCCGCATCGCAATCGCTGCGACCGACACGCCGGCGCCGCCCGGGTCATTGTTCACCCTGCCGCCGCGGTTTTGCGGCAGGCTTTGGTTGCCCCGCCAAGGAGGATGGACGATGAACAAGGTGCTGCTGACGATAATCCTGGCCCTGCTCGTGGCCACCGGCGGCTATGTCGTCGCCGGCCCGTATCTGGCGATCCACGGCATCAGCGAGGCGATCGAGGAGCGCGATACCGCGCAGCTCTCGCGCCACGTGGATTTTCCGAAGCTGCGCGTCAACCTGAAGGCGCAGCTGAGCGACTATGTGGTCCGCCGCGGCGGACCGGAACTGCAATCGAGCCTGCTGGGCGCGGTGGCGCTGGGCGTGGCCGGCAATCTGGCCGGTGCCGGGGTCGATACGCTGGTGACCCCGGTCGGCATCGGTGCCCTGCTCGAGGGCCAGGGTGTGTGGAAGCGGGTGATCGGCGACACGGCCGGTGGCGATACGTACGCCCCTCCCACCCCGGCCCGGCCGCTGCGCGACGCCCACCATCGCTACGAATCAGTGTCACGTTTCACCGCCACCACGCAGACCCGCGACGGTCGCGACATCGTGTTCGTGCTTACCCGTGACGGGCTGCGCTGGCGGCTGAGCAACATCATCCTGCCGCTGGAACAGGCGCCGGGCTGAGGGCGAAATCCGTGCAATTCGGGCAACCTGCCAAGCGCCCACATTGCGAACGCATGCGGATCAGCACCGGGCAGAAGTACGGCTGCAACAACCAGGGAATATTGATGTGCTTCAACCCCTGGTCGGCACCGCTGACCGGCGCTGCCGGGCAGCCCATATGACCTTCGGTCACGCTGGTCTGATTCATCACGATCTGCTCGCGATACTGCATCTTCAGCTCTGCTCATAGCCGACTGCATCCGGTTGATGTGCCGCCGGTTCCGCCATCACCCGTGCAGGACGGAAAGTCGCAATCAACCGTTGACATCAGATTCCGGTCCCGGCATTATTCTCCTCCTGAGTCGCCCAGGTGGCGGAATTGGTAGACGCACTAGCTTCAGGTGCTAGCGGGGGCAACTCCGTGGAGGTTCGAGTCCTCTCCTGGGCACCACGACTCAAACGAAACAACCCGCGAAAGCGGGTTTTTTTGTGCGCGTTGGATTGATGCAAGTTGTTCTGCTCCGGCAGAGAATTCTCCAGCCACGACGCTTGCGCCGCACCAGAGCCAGTTGCGGGAAAGGATTCCAGCCAACGCACACAGGCACTGTACGGCGGTCCCTTTCGCAACCATCGCAGATACTGGCTTGGCATCCCCGCTGGCATCCGGATAATCACTTGATCAGGAAGCCGGCGGTCCCGCCGGACTTCGCTCAACAGGTAGCTCCCTCCCGCAATGACCGATCTAGTCCGCACTGTTTTCCATGGCTACGAGCAGCAACCGCTGCGCGAATATGCCGAACGCGCTTATCTCGACTACTCCATGTACGTGGTGCTGGACCGCGCCCTGCCGTTCATTGGCGATGGCCTGAAACCGGTGCAGCGCCGCATCATCTATGCGATGAGCGAACTGGGGCTCAACGCCGCGGCCAAGCCGAAGAAGTCCGCGCGCACCGTGGGTGATGTGATCGGCAAGTATCATCCGCATGGCGACTCGGCCTGTTACGAGGCGCTGGTGCTGATGGCGCAGCCATTCTCGTACCGCTATCCGCTGATCGAAGGCCAGGGCAACTTCGGCTCCAGCGACGACCCCAAATCGTTCGCGGCCATGCGTTACACCGAATCCAAGCTGACGCCAATCGCCGAAGTGCTGCTGGGCGAACTGGGCCATGGCA
The DNA here is from genome assembly GCA_002345545.1 of Stenotrophomonas sp. UBA2302. GTDB lineage: Bacteria > Pseudomonadota > Gammaproteobacteria > Xanthomonadales > Xanthomonadaceae > Stenotrophomonas. The sequence goes on from DDVW01000053.1 coordinate 41,500, forward strand.
CCACCGACTGGACACCGAATTTCGACGGCACGCTGGAAGAGCCCACCTGGATGCCGGCACGCCTGCCGCACCTGCTGCTCAACGGCACCACCGGCATTGCCGTGGGCATGGCCACCGACGTACCACCGCATAATCTCAACGAGACCGTCAGCGCACTGATCCGCCTGATCGATGATCCGCAGGCCACGGTCGCCGATCTGTGTGAGCACGTACAGGGCCCGGATTACCCGACCACCGCCGAGATCATCACCCCGGCGGCGGACCTGCGAAACATCTACGAAACCGGCAATGGCAGCGTGCGCGCGCGTGCCACCTTCCTCAAGGAAGGCAGCAACATCGTCGTCACCGCGCTGCCGCACCAGGTCTCGCCGTCCAAGGTGATCGAGCAGATCGCCGCGCAGATGCGCGCCAAGAAGCTGCCGTGGCTGGAAGACATCCGTGACGAATCCGACCACGCCAACCCGGTGCGGGTGGTGCTGATTCCGCGCTCCAACCGCGTGGATGCCGAACAGCTGATGGGACACCTGTTCGCCACCACCGACCTAGAACGCAGCTACCGCGTCAATCTGAACGTCATCGGCCTGGATGGACGCCCGCAGGTCAAGAACCTGAAAACGCTGCTGTCCGAATGGCTGCGTTTCCGCTACGACACCGTCACCCGCCGCCTCAACCACCGCCTGCAGAAGGTCGAGCGCCGCCTGCACCTGCTGGATGGCCTGCTGGTCGCTTTCCTCAACCTGGACGAGGTGATCCGCATCATCCGTACCGAGGATGATGCCAAGGCCGCGCTGATTGCCCGCTTCGCATTGAGCGAGGACCAGGCCGACTACATCCTCGATACCCGCCTGAAGCAGCTGGCGCGCCTGGAGGAAATGAAGATCCGCGGCGAGCAGGACGAGCTGGCCAAGGAGCGGGATTACATCCAGTCGATCCTGGGCAGCACCACCAAGCTGCGCAAGCTGGTCAAGGACGAGCTGATCGCCGATGCCAAGAAGTTTGGAGACGAACGCCGTTCGCCGCTGGTGCAGCGTGGCGCCGCACAGGCCATCGACGAGACCGAGCTCGTCACCAGCGAGCCGATGACCGTAGTGCTGTCGGAAAAGGGCTGGGTACGTGCCGCCAAGGGCCACGACATCGACGGCACCGGCCTCTCCTACCGCGAAGGCGACAGCCTGCTGGGCATCGCCCGCAGCCGCAGTACCCAGCAGGTGGCCTTCCTCGACAACGAGGGCCGTGCCTACTCGACCCTGGTGCACACCCTGCCCTCGGCACGCGGCAATGGCGAACCGCTGACCGGCCGCTTCTCACCGGCCGCCGGCAGTTCCTTCGTGACCCTGGCCAGCGGTGAGAACAACACCCGCTTCGTGCTGGCTTCCTCGCACGGCTATGGCTTCGTCACCCGTTTCGAGAACCTCACCGGCCGCAACAAGGCCGGCAAGGCGATGCTCAACCTGTCCACCGGATCAAGCGTGCTGCAACCGGCGGTGGTCGCCAACCCGGAAACCGACCGCATCGTCGCGGTCACCAGCGCCGGCAACATGCTCGCCATTCCCGCCACCGACCTGCCCGAGCTGGACAAGGGCAAGGGCAACAAGATCATCGAGATCCCGCGGGCCAAGCTCGCTACCGAACGTGTGGTTGCGGTGGTCGCGGTGTCGCCCGGCAACACCCTGCAGGTGCGCAGCGGCCAGCGCACCATGAGTCTGTCGTACAAGGATCTGGACGCCTACGTGGGTGCACGTGCTTCGCGTGGCCACCTGTTGCCGAGGGGGTGGCAGAAGGTGGAAGGACTGGACGTCCAGCCGTAACAGGCGGCCTCGGGGAATCGTCGCTGCAAGGCAGTGACTTCCAGGCAATCCAGAAAAAGCCAATGCCCGCACCACCGGTTGCGGGCATTGTTTTTGACGGGTCTCCTGCGCGCCGAAGCCTTACCGGTATGGATGCGGCGCGAACAGGCCATCTGCCGCAACGGTTCACCGCAAATAAAAACAGGAACGCCTCTTGCGGGGCGTTCCTGTTGTTGCACCCGCCAGCCTGCGGTTACGCCGACCGGCCCGTTCTTCCGGACAGGCGTCAGTGGCGGGCGACGTCCTGCTCCACCGCCGCGGTCTGGGTGACCACCTGGCCATCGATCACCGGCAGCCGGTCGCTGTCCGGGCGGCTCTGCATGCGGATGGTTTTTTCCGCACCGTCGTAGCGGTAGGTCACGTCATAGCCGACGGTCTGGTTGGTATTGCCCACTGCGACGCGGCTGCCCGGCTTGCTGTCCATGCGCATGCTGCCGGTGCTGCCATCGGCATTGCGATAGGTGACGTTGTAGCCGGTCACCCGCGAGGACTCGGACGTGCTGTTCTCGGTACGGCACTGGCGCTCGGTACGGCTGACGACACGCCCCCCCGCATGGCGCTTGTCCACCTGGTTGCCGATCACGCCGCCGGCTACCGCACCCGCGGCGGTGGCCGCCTTCTTGCCGTTGCCGCCGCCCACCTGGTTGCCCAGCAGGCCGCCAATCACCGCACCGGCGACGGTGCCGCCGACATTGCCGTCACGCTCGGGCAGGCGCTCCTGCACCACTACGTCCTCGCACACTTCATGCGGAACGGTACTGGTGGAGCTTTCGCGGATAGGTTCGCTACCGGTCACCGTGGCGTAGGCGCGCTCTTTCTGTGTCACCGGCGCGACCTTCAGCACATCGGCATATTCCAGCTTGCCGCCGGCAGCCAGGGCGTCGCTCAGGGCGGCGTCATCGGTGAGTGTGGCGTTGTCCAACATCGGGTTGGTGCTGTCGGCCACTGGCGTACCCGGCGCCCGCTCACGGCCGCTCATGAAAGCTGCCGTGGCGATGCCGCCCACCAGAAGCGCGCCCGCGGCGACCAGAATCGTTGTCGTGTTGCTCTTCATTGTCGGCTCCCTGCGGCCCATCCGCGCTGACCTGTTGGCGATTCCACCACGATAAAGCTGAACACAGACAGGTATTTCAGGCAAAGGCCCTTACAAAGTTCAGGATTCGCCTCAATATTGCGATCGTCTTCCCTCTTCTTTCCCTGCAGGCCCCTCACATGTCCAGCCCGATGCTGTCGCCGCTGCTGTCCTGGGCGCGCAAGTTGCGGTACCCGACCCTGTTCAAGATCACTGCGGCGCTGTTCGCGGTGAGCCTGCTGCTGCCCGACCCGATCCCGTTCATGGATGAGATCCTGTTCGGCCTTGGCACCCTGCTGCTGGCCAGCTGGAAGCGACGCAAGGATCCGCCGTCGGAGTCCACGGTCATTCCACACAAACGCTGAAGCCGTGCAGCTGGTCGACAGCCACTGCCATCTGGATGCTTCCGAGTTCGATGCGGACCGCCTCGCAGTGGTCGAGCGCGCCCGCGCTGCCGGTGTGGGCGTGCAGATCGTTCCGGCCATCACCGCCGCCAGCTGGCCCGGACTGCGCACGGTGTGTGCGGCGCAGCGCGGACTGTATCCTGCTTACGGCCTGCATCCGATGTTCCTGGACGCACATCGGCCAGAGCATCTGGATGCGCTGCGCGAATGGATCGAGCGCGAACGCCCCTGCGCCGTGGGCGAATGCGGGTTGGATTTTTTCGTCGACGGCCTCGATCGGGAACTGCAGCGCCACTATTTCCACGGACAGCTGGTGCTGGCGCGCGAATTCGACCTGCCGGTGATCGTGCATGCGCGTCGTGCCATGGATGAAGTGATCCACACGATGCGGCGGGTCGGTGGCTTGCGCGGCGTGATCCACAGTTTTTCGGGCAGCCCCGAGCAGGCCCGGCAGCTGTGGGACATGGGTTTCCTGATCGGGCTCGGTGGTCCGGTCACGTACACGCGCGCCAATCGCCTGCGGCAGCTTGCCGCGACGATGCCACTGGAATACCTGCTGCTGGAAACCGATGCGCCGGACCAGCCGGACAGTGCCATCCGCGGCCAACGCAATGAGCCGGCGCGGCTGCCCGTGATCCTTGAAACCATCGCGCAGCTGCGGCAGCAGATGGCCACCGAGATCGCCCGACAGACCAGCGCCAATGCGCAACGGCTGTTCAGCCTTCCTCCCACCGGCGGGAGCTGAGTTTTATCCGCTGGCGCCGGACACCACGCCCGGCGAGCTTTCCGTGCGTGACTTCAACAGGATTTCCAGCGCCCGCGCCACCGCTGCAAACGCGAACGCGCCGGTGATGTGGGTCGCCGCGCCCAGCCCGGCGCCGCAGTCCAGCTTCAGTGCGGCGTCCGCACCGAGGTTGGGGCGCAGCCCGCAGACGCTGCCATCGGCCTGCGGATACTTGACGTTCTCCAGTGAATAGATCGCCGACACCCCGAAGTAACGCTGCGGATTCTTGGGGAAATTGAACTCGGCACGCAGCTTCTTGCGGATCAGCGCCATCATCGCGTCATGCTCGGTGCGCGACACATCCCGCACCCGCACCAGCGTCGGATCGGTGCGTCCGCCGGCCGCGCCGATTGTGATCATCGGCAGCTTGCGCCGACGGCACCAGGCGATGGCCTCGACCTTGACCCGGAAGCTGTCGCAGGCATCGATCACCAGATCGAAGCCCCGGTCCAGCAGCTCGGCCATGTTCGCAGGTGTCAGGAACGCCTCCACCGCCTCTACCTCGATGTCCGGATTGATGGCGCGGCAACGCTCGGCCATCGCCACCGCTTTGTTGCGTCCGTATTGGCCGGCCAGTGCCGGCAGCTGCCGGTTGGTGTTGGAAACGCAGATATCGTCGGCATCGATCAGGACCAGACGCCCGACCGCCGAGCGTGCCAGTGCTTCCACGATCCATGACCCGACTCCGCCCATTCCCACTACGGCAACCTTGCAGCCGGACAGATGGGCGATGCTGCCAGCACCGTACAGCCGGTCGATACCGGCAAACCGCTCACGCAATTGCTCTTTCATGCGCCCATTTTAACCGTGGCCGCATACCGTCCGGACGTCGTACCATCATTGTTCTTTCGTCTGGAATCCTTGCCCATGTCCGACCCCACTCCTCCTGTCCGCAGCCAGTCCAAGGCATCGCGCTATCTGATCGTCCTGATCCTGGGCCTGTTGATCGGCGTGGTCGCCACGGTGATGGCGATGCGTGCGATCCAGGAACGCAAGGACCACTTCCCCGACAGCCTGATGACCGTCCTGGCCAAGCAGTCGCAATTGCTGCGTGAAAGCCAGCAGCAGAACCGTTGCGCACCCAATGAGGTGACGCCACGCATGCAGACGATGCGCGCACTGTCCAACGACATGGATCTGGCCTTCCCCGCACTGAAGGATGATGCGCGCTTCCAGCGGCATGCCAGCCAGTTCCGCGCCACCCTCAATGAGGCCCTGTCCAATCCGCCCGCCGATTGCGCCGCTCTTGCGGTCAGCCTGCAGAAGCTGGGCGAAGACTGCAAAGCCTGTCACCAGGACTTCAGGTAATCCGCCTCCGGCGCACGTGGTTGGCATGCCATTCACGTGCGAACCGACACGATTCGAATGCAGGACAGCACCCGCTGTCCCTCATTCCAACCGCCAAGGAGAAGACCCATGAAGATCCAGTTGATTGCTGCAGGCGCCATCGCCAGCCTCGCCTTGGCCGGCTGCGCCACCTCCCCCGGCTACAGCAGTGGTGGTTACAACAACGGCGGCTACAACAACGGCTACGGCCAGAGCCAGTGCCGTGACTGCGGCATCGTCACCCGCATCGACACGCTGGCCTCCGGTCGCGCCGCTCCTGCCGCGACCGGCGCCATCCTCGGCGGCATTGTCGGCGCAGTCGCCGGCCATGAGATCTCCGATCACACCGGTGGCAGCCGTGGCAACAAGAACATTGCCGCCGCCGCGGGTGCCGCTGCCGGCGCCGTGGCCGGCAACAAGATCCAGCAGAATGTCACCGGCAACTCCTATGACATCCAGGTGCGGATGGATGATGGTCGCGTGATCGTCGTCAACCAGAAGGATCTGGGCGGCATCCGCGAGAACACCTACGTTCGCGTGGTGAATGGCCGGGTGATCCTGCGCTGATCGACAGCGGCTTCCGGATGCAACAAATGAAAAGGCCCGCATGAGCGGGCCTTTTCATTGCCAGTCGCAAGGACTCAGACTGGCTGGACAGCGTCAGCCTGCAGGCCCTTCTGGCCCTGGACAACCGTGAAAGTGACCTGCTGGCCTTCTTTCAGGCTCTTGAAGCCCTGGGTCTGGATGGCACGGAAATGCACGAAGACATCCTCACCATTTTCGCGGCTGATGAAGCCGAAGCCCTTGGCGTCATTGAACCACTTGACGGTACCGGTTTCGCGATCAGACATCTCGACTAACTCCCTGTAACTCTCTCGTTTGATGGATACGCCCCTGGAGGCGGCTGATTGCAAGGAGGAAGCGAGGTGCAACGATGCAGCAAATCAATCGATCTACCCATCAGGCCACGATTCACGGTGACCTTGCCAAGCTCAGCGGCTGCAAGTTAACTCGACATCAGAGAAAATGCAACGGGGCAAAATCCGCGTTGTCAACCCCAAAAAAGGCACGCATGGACCTTTCATTCATCTTGTACGCACTGGCCGCCCTGCTGGTCGCCGCCGGCATTGCCGGCATCATCCTGCCGGCAATTCCCGGCGTGCCGCTGATGTACGCCGGGTTCCTGCTGGCGGCCGGAACCAATGGCTTCGAGCGGATAGGCTGGGTTCCACTACTGGTACTTGGCGTACTGACCGCGATTTCATTGCTGGTGGATGTGCTCTCGACAGTGGCGGGGGCCCAGCGGGTGGGCGCGAGCCGGCTGGCCCTGGCCGGATCGGTAATCGGCACCCTCGCCGGCCTGTTCTTCATGCCGCTGGGACTGTTTGTCGGCCCGTTTGCCGGAGCTCTGGCCGGTGAGTACCTGCACGGGCGGAAGCTCGGCCAGGCGACCAAGGTAGGACTGGGCACCTGGCTCGGCATCGTGCTGGGCATTGCCCTCAAACTGGGGCTGGCCGCGGCGATGCTGATGGTTTTTGCCATCGCCTGGTTCGTCTGAACCCCGCCCTCGCCGCATCACGACGCGCGTTTGATGCGGCAATCGCCGACAATCGTCGCCGACCTGCTTTTCCTCAACGATCAACCCCTGCAGGGATACATCCCGCACACAAGGGTTTCATTTTCAGCAACCGGACACCGCCCATGCGTAACAGCCCCCTCGCGCTTGCCATCGTGTTGCTTCTGGGAGCCGCCAATACCACGGCACTGGCCCAGGATGCGCTTGCCGATCCTGCCTCGCCGCAGGCCTGCTTCGCCCTCAGATCCGACGCCATCCGTCTGGCCTGCTATGACCGGGCACTGGGCCGCACGCCCGAGGACACCCGGGCGGCGGATGTCGCTGCCGCCGCCGCACAACAGGCACGCAAGGCGGCGGAAGCGCTGGACAGCCCGTCACCCTCGCGCAACGAAGTATTTGCCCATGACGACCTGGGCGCCGCCGTGGCCAACGCCGGGCGTGGTTCGTTGCTGGACAGCCGCTGGGAGCTGGCCAAGGACTCCAAGCTCGGCCTGTACCAGTTGCGCGCCTACAAGCCTGTGTACCTGCTGCCCGCCTTCTGGACCAGCAAGCCCAATGTGCGGCCGCATTCGCCCAACCCCAACAACGCGGTCAACGGTCCAGAGGAGCTGGAAAGCACCGAGCTGAAGTTCCAGCTCAGCTTCAAGACCAAGCTGGCTGAAAACCTGTTTGGCGACAACGGGGATATATGGGCGGGTTATACCCAGAGCTCGCGCTGGCAGGCATACAACAGCGAAACCTCACGGCCATTCCGTGAGACCAATTACGAGCCCGAAGTGATGCTGGTCTTCCGCAACGGCTACTCGCTGCTGGGCTGGAATGGACGCATGACCGGCATCAGCCTCAACCACCAGTCCAATGGCCGCAGCGATCCGCTCTCGCGCAGCTGGAACCGGGTGATGCTGAACGTCGGACTGGACCGCGAGAACTGGGCGCTGATGCTGCGCCCGTGGTACCGCATCCCCGAAAGCGGCAGCGATGACAACAACCCGGATATCGAGGATTACATCGGTCGCGGCGATGCGACGCTGGTCTACAACCGCAACGGCCACGAACTTTCGCTGAGCGCGCGCCATTCGCTGCGCAGTGGCGACCGCTCGCACGGCTCGATGCAGCTGGATTACGGCTTCCCGATCAACAACCTGCTGCGTGGCCACGTGCAGGTGTTCGACGGTTATGGCGAGAGCATGATCGATTACAACCACCGCGCCACCTATGTCGGCGTCGGTGTTTCACTATTGGAGTGGTTCTGATGAAGGCGACAATCTGGCACAACAACCGGTGCTCCAACTCGCGCGGCGCACTCGCCCTGCTGCAGGAAGCCGGGGCCGACATCGAGGTCATCAACTACCTGGAAAACCCGCCGGATCCGGCGACGTTGCGCCGTCTGCTCGACGAGATGGGCATCCCCGCGTGCGACCTGCTGCGCGACAAGGAGGCTGCTTACGCCGAACTGGAGCTGGCGCAGAAGCGGGACGATGAGGCCGCGCTGATCGAGGCAATGGCGATGCACCCGCAGCTGATCAATCGCCCGATCGTGCGCACCGCCAAGGGCACGGCACTGTGTCGCCCGCCGGAACGGGTACGCGAACTGCTGTAACGCCGCCACCCCATAAGACAGCCATCCTGCCATCCGCCCTGTCCGGTACGACACCGGCCGGACAGGGCCGTCGCACTCAGCCCCGCAGGACCGAACGCAACGCGGCGTATTCCGGCAAACACGGCTCGGCGTGGGCCGGACGCTGCAGCAGTTCGGCCAGTGCCGGCGGCACTGGCACCTCACGGCCGATCAGCGGCTCGACCACCGATTCGAACTTGGCCGGATGTGCGGTCGCGGCCACAGCCCAGTGCTCACCGGCAGCCGCTTCGCCACTCGCCCGCAATTGCTCCAGCACCTGCACGGCAGTGGCGGTATGCGGGCAGAACACTTCACCAAAGCGGCGGTAGCGTGCGGCGATGGTGTCGCGGATGGTGGCATCGTCCACCGCGCGTGACACGAACGCGCTGCGTAGCGCCGCATCGTCGCCGTTGTACAGCCAGCGCAGCCGCTCGAAGTTGCTCGGTGCGCCGACATCCATGGCGTTGGCGAGCGTGGCGACACTGGCCTGCGGCGTATAGTCACCGCCGGCAAAATAGTCCGGCAGCACGCGGTTGGCATTGGTCGCCAGCACGATGCGCCCCAGCGGCACGCCCAATGCGCGGGCCATCACCGCCGCCATCGCATTGCCGAGGTTGCCAGTGGGAATGACGAAGTTCAGCAGGCCGCCATGCGCCGCCTGATGCGTGAGCGCGGCATGGGCGTAGTAGCTCATCTGCGGCAACAGACGGCCAAGGCTGATGCTGTTGGCCGAACTGAGCGGCACCTGTGCCTGCAGTTCGACATCGCCCAGCGCCTGCTTGGCCATGGCCTGGCAGTCATCGAAGGAGCCGGCCACGCGCAGCGCACGGATGTTGCCGCCCAGACAGCCGAGCTGGTGCGCCTGGCGCGGTGACACGCGGCCATCCGGGTAGAGCACCACCACCTGCAGATTCGGCTGCTTGTGGAAGGCTGCTGCAACGGCGGCGCCGGTATCGCCTGAGGTCGCCACGACAATGGTCAGCGGCCGCTCCTCACCGGCACGCAGGCGCGTCAGGCTGGCGGCGAGGAAACGCGCACCGAAATCCTTGAACGCGGCAGTCGGCCCGTGGAACAGCTCCAGAACGTGATCGTTGGCGGTGGCCAGGGACTGCAGCGGCGCCGGGAAGTCGAACGCTTCGCGGCAGATGGAGGCAAGCGCGGGCTCCAGCGCATCACCGGCAAAGAACGGCTGCAACAGCGCTGCCGCAGTGTCCGCCAGTGATTCACCGGCCTGAAGTTCGCGGGCGGCAGGCAGCTGGCGCGGCACATACAGGCCACCATCCGGCGCGAGTCCGGCAGCGATGGCCTGGCTGAGCGTGGCGGCGGGAGCGTTGTTGCGGGTGGAGATGAAATCCATGACAGGGGTTCCGTGAGAGGTGCACGACAGCCGCGGCCCGAGCCGTTGCTGCGGAAATGAGGGGTTCAGAGCAGGTGCGCGGCCGGACTGTTCAACGGGGATACCCAGCTCTGGCTGTCGAAACCGGCGGCGGCGAATGCCTCGCGCACCTTGGGTGCGGCGGCTTCGGCGGCTTCGCGTGTTTCGAACCACGCGAAGATGCTGGGACCGGCCCCGGAGATGCTGGCGCCCATGGCACCAGTCGCCAGTACCGCCTGTTTGGCCGCCTCGAAACCGCCGATCAGCGGCGCACGACGCGGTTCGACCAGCACGTCGGCCAGTCCGGCGCGCACCAGTGCCGCATCCCCGGCATGGCAACCGGTCAGCACCAGCGCCAGGTTCGCGCTCTGGGCGACGAATTCCTTCAATTCGTAGGCCCCTTGCAAGGCCGCACGTGCGCGACGGGTTTCCAGCACCGCGTCCGGATGCACCAGCAGGCTGTGCCATTCGGCCGGCACGGGAATACGCACCAGCCGGTCGGCGGTTGCCAGCACCAGCCCGCCCAGCAGCATCGGCCCGAGGTTGTCGCCGTGCAGTCCGCCACTGGCGACCGCCTCGCCGGCCAGCGCGAACGGATACAGCGCCTCGCGCGACAGCGGCTGGTCCAGCAGCGCGTTGGCAGCCACCAGCGCGGCCACGCAGGAAGCCGCCGAGCCGCCCATGCCCGAGCCCAAAGGGATGCCCTTGTCGATTTCCAGCTCGAAACCGAACGGCAGCTGCAAGGCCTCGCGCAAGGCGATCAGGGCGGCGCCTGCAGTATTGCCGGGTGCGTCCAACGGCAGATCCACCGTGGTGCCACGGATGGCGCCGATGCGCACTTCCGGCGTGTCGATGCGCCGCACCGCGACTGTATCCCCCACCCCGGCAATGGCGTGGCCGAGGATATCGAAGCCGACCCCGGCATTGCCGACCGATGCCGGAGAGAACGCACGTGCCCAGCCGCTCACAGACGCGCTCCCTCACCGGCCGCGACCCGCAGCACATCGGCGAACACGCCGGCGGCGGTGACTTCAGGACCCGCGCCCGGACCCTGCACCACCAGCGGGTTGTCGCAGTATCGGCGGGTGGTGAACTGCACCACGTTGTCGGTCAGGCGCAGATTGGCGAAGGCATGATCGGCCGGCAGCTCGACCAGCCCGACCGTCGGCTGCTGCCCCGGCTCGAAGCGCGCGACATAGCGCAGCACGTTGCCACATGCCTGCGCATCGGCCAGCCGCTCGGCAAAACCGGCATCGACTTCCGGCAGACGTTGCATGAAGTCCTCCACGCTGGCCTGCTGCAAGGCTTCGGGCACCAGGCTTTCCACCGCCACTTCTTCCAGGCTGAGCGGATAACCGGCCTCGCGCGCGAGGATGACCAGCTTGCGCGCCACGTCCACGCCGGACAGGTCATCGCGTGGGTCCGGCTCGGTGTAGCCCATCGCCCGCGCCTGCCCCACCAGCTCGGAGAACGGCACGCTGCCGTCGTACTTGTTGAACAGCCACGCCAGCGTGCCGGAGAAGATACCGGCAATCGCCGTGACCTCATCGCCGGTATCGACCAGATCACGCAGGGTGGTGATCACCGGCAGCCCGGCGCCAACGGTCGCCTCGTAGCGGAAGCGTGCGCCGCTGGCCGCCGCCGCCTCGCGGATGGTCTGGTAACGCACCAGCGGCCCGGCACCAGCCTGCTTGTTCGGCGTGATCACATGGATGCCGGCGGCCAGCCAGCCGGCATAGCGGTCGGCCACCTCGGTACTGCCACTGCAATCGATGATCAGCGTGTGCGGCAGGCGCGCGGACAGCAGGTGTTCGGTGAACTGGTCCAGATCGGCCGGCTGCGCATCCGCATCGAACGCCGCCTTCCAGTCATCCTTCAGGCCGCACTCGTTCAGCAGCATGCGGCTGCGCGAAGCCACCGCACGCAGTCGCAGGTCCAGCCGCGCCTTGGCCAACAGCTGCGGCTGAGCGGCGTGCAACTGCCGCAGCAACGCCGCGCCGACATTGCCCGGCCCGATCACGCCCACCGAGAAGGTCTGCGGCGACAACCAGAAACCGGCATGCGCGGCACGCAGCGCCAGGCTGGCATCGGCGCTGTCGATGGCCACGGAGATATTGCGTTCGGACGAGCCCTGGGCGATGGCGAGGATGTTGACCTGCGCGCGCCCCAGCGATTCAAACAGGCGTGCGGCCACACCCGGCTGCCCGGCCATGCCGTCGCCCACCGCCGCCAGCACGCTGACGCCCTGCCGCAACTGCACCCGTTGCACCTGACCGGCCGCCAGTTCGTGCGAAAAGCTCTGCAGCAGTGCGGCACGCCCGCGCTCGGACTCCGCCTGTTTGACCACGCAGCAGATCGAATGCTCCGACGAGCCCTGCGAGATCATCACCACCGACACCTGCGCGTTGCGCAGCGCCGCGAATACCCGCTCGGCGGTACCCGGCACACCGATCAGGCCGGTACCTTCCAGATTCAGCACCGCCAGGTCGGGGCTCAGGGTCAGGCCCTTGATCGGCCCGCGCCGGGAGCTTTCGGCGGTGATGCGCGTGCCCGGATGATCGGGCTCGAAGGTGTTGCGGATGATGATCGGCAAACCGCGCTTGATCGCCGGCGTCATCGTCTGCGGATGCACCACCTTGGCGCCGAAGTAGGCCAGCTCGCAGGCCTCGTCATAACTGAGCGTGTCCAGCTGCACCGCCTCGGGCACCACGCGCGGATCGGCCGACAACACTCCATCCACATCGGTCCAGATGTGCAGCTCGTCGGCGGCAAACAGCGCGGCGAAGATCGCACCGGAGAAATCGCTGCCGTTGCGGCCCAGCGTGGTGATATGGCCCTTGCTGTCACGTGCGACGAAGCCGGTCACCACCACCCGGCGCGCCGGATGCTGGCTGCGCCAGTGGGCCAGTTTGGATGCACTGGTCTGCCAGTCGACATCCACCACGCCCAGCGGCGTGCGCTCCACCACCAGCACTTCCCGCGCATCGAGCACCGCGCAGTCTTCGCCCAGTGCCTGCAGGTAGTGACCCAGCAGATGCGCGGAAAACACCTCACCCATTCCCTGCACGCGATCGAGCACCTCGCCCGGCAGTTCACCGATCACCGCCAGTGCAGAGAGCACATCGGACAGACGCTGGAAGCGGCCATCCAGCCATTCAAGGGTGGCTCCGGCGCGTTCACCGAGCAGCGCCACGGCTGCGTCATTGTGGCGCGTGCGTAGCTCCTGCCAGCGTTCGCGCCACTGGGGATCGGCGGCCCCGGCGAGGGTTGCAAGTTCAATCAGCGCATCGGTCACGCCCTTCATCGCCGATACCACGGTGACCTGGAGCGTTTCCTCGCGTGCCAGCAGCAGCTGCGCGACATGACGGTAACGCTCGGCATTGGCCACCGAGGTGCCGCCAAACTTGTGCACGATGGTACGGACGGCGGCATCCACGGAAGATTCAGCGGATTGGGCGGAAGAAACGGTAACTGACGACATCGGATCAACCTCTGCAGGAGGCCCCGACACGCATCTGGATGGAGTTTCCCCGCATCCTGATCCGGGTGCGGGGCCGTGGTTTTCGGAAATTACACGAAGACGACGGGCCGCACCGGGCAAATGGTGACGGTAATAATGGTGGTGATAATCGACTGCCCGGACACGGCATGCGGTCCGCCGGAAGGCGGTTGCAGGGTGCGGTCAAGGGACAGTGACGTGTTCATGCGCTCAAGATTCACCCGGCATTGAACAGGCTGTCAACTGTTGCATTGCAAAATACTTTTTACGGGCTTCGTCGTCGAAGTGGCCGTTAAAAGTTGCATATGTCATCAAACGCGAACGTCGCCCATCTTTCCTGCAAGCGACGGCGAACACGGCCCCGCTCGCACCGGGCCTCCTGTCGCAAGCCGAACCGGTCCACCAGGGCCGGATGCGGCCACTCTCCGCATCCGCCGCGTTTCCAGGCGCCAACGCGCGGACAGCTCAGGCCGGATCGGTCGCCGGCAGCGATGAGCGATGCGCGGCCGCACTCCAGACCACGCCCACCACCAGAAACACCGCCGCGAGGATTTCCAGCGGCAGCGGCCAGCGCTGCTGCCACAGAAAACCGTAGATCAGCCCGAACAGGGTTTCGAACACGATCATCTGCCCGCCCAACGTCAGCGGCAGTGCCCGGCTCGCCCGGTTCCAGCAGGCGTTGCCCAATATAGAGGCGAATATCGCCACTGCCGCCGCCATCGCCCAGAAGCCGGCCCACTGCCCGCCCGTGTGCCCCTCCCCGCCACCGGCAAAGGCCACCGGTGCCAGCAGCAAGGCCAGCCCCCCGGTCGCCACGCCGGTCAGCAGCGACCAGTCATGCCCGGACACCTGCGGCACGCGCGCCAGCCAGCGCGTATTGCCCACCGAATAGGCCGTCCACGACAGCAGCGCGCCGACGCCGCACAGCAGTCCGGTCAATCGCTGCGCGTTGGAAGTGGAAACATGGGAGGACGCCAGCGCCACGTAGCCCATCACTCCCACTCCAGCCACACACAACGCCAGCGCCGGCGCCAGCCGGGACAGCGGCACCGCGCCCGGCTCGCGTGAACCCAACACCGCCACCAGCACGGGAACCATACCCACGATCAGCGCCGCCGAGGCGCCACCACTCCACTGCACGCAGATGGACAGCAATATGAAATACACCAGATTGCCGAGCAGGCTCAGCCAGGTCAGCGCGGTCCATTCGACCTTGCCGATATGCACCCGCAATGCCGGCCAGCGTGGTACCAGCAGGATCAGCGCGATCAGCCCGTAGACGAGGTAGCGCGAGGCGGCCAACTGCAACGGCGAGAAATCGGTCAGCACCGCCGGGGCCAGGAACACCAGCCCCCACAGCGCGCCCGAGGCCACGCCATTGGCGATGCCAAAAGTCATCTGCCGCTTCATCGCACCCCACGTAGCAGCGCGGCCCGCAGGCACCGGCAACCGGCATCGCATCGGGAAACAAGGGCAAGAAAACGGCAATGCATCGACAAACGCACCGGGAAAATCGACCGACGCGGAGACCACACCGCAAGCCGCGAAAAGATGGTGGCCCCGACACGATTCGAACGTGCGACCTGTCCCTTAGGAGGGGACCGCTCTATCCAGCTGAGCTACGGAGCCTTGAGGAGCGGCATTGTCGCATGACCTTGATGCCATTCGACACCCTCCCGGCAGGCAGCGGCTGCGGTGGCCTGCTAAAATCCCGAGACCGCACGCTGTCCCCCGCCATTGCCAGCGGCACCTTCTATTAGCAATAGCAATCAGGAGTTTGCATGTCCTTTGAACTGCTCAAGGCGCTCGGCCTCGATGCCTCCAACGCTGGCACCTATCTGGGTAACGGCGAGTGGTCCAGCGCCACCGGCGCAGGTGTCCTCAAGCCGCGGAATCCCACCACCGGCGAGGTCATCGCGGAAGTCCAGGCCTCCACCGAGGCCGACTACGAAACTGTGATCGCCCGCGCCCAGGAAGCATTCAAGGTATGGCGCACCACCCCGGCACCGCGCCGCGGCGAAGCCATCCGCCTGTGCGGCGACGCGCTGCGCGCCAACAAGGATGCGCTGGGCTCGCTGGTCGCGCTGGAAATGGGCAAGTCCAAGGCCGAAGGCGACGGCGAAGTGCAGGAGATGATCGACATCGCCGATTTCGCCGTGGGCCAGAGCCGCATGTTGTACGGCTACACCATGCATTCCGAGCGCCCCGGCCACCGCATGTACGAGCAGTACCA
The DNA here is from genome assembly GCA_002345545.1 of Stenotrophomonas sp. UBA2302. Taxonomy (GTDB): domain Bacteria; phylum Pseudomonadota; class Gammaproteobacteria; order Xanthomonadales; family Xanthomonadaceae; genus Stenotrophomonas. The sequence goes on from DDVW01000053.1 coordinate 57,234, forward strand.
GCCGCTGGGTCTGGTCGGCATCATCTCGGCCTTCAATTTCCCCGTCGCGGTGTGGGCGTGGAACTCGTTCCTGGCCGCGATCTGTGGCGATATCTGCATCTGGAAGCCGTCCAACAAGACCCCGCTGACCGCGATCGCCTCGATGAAGATCTGCAACGAGGCACTGAAGGCCGGCGGCTTCCCGGACATCTTCTTCCTGATCAACGATGCCGGCACCGCGCTGTCGGAAAAGATGGTGGACGACCGTCGCGTGCCGCTGATCTCCTTCACCGGTTCCACCCAGGTCGGCCGCACCGTCAACCAGAAGGTTGCCGCGCGCCTGGGCCGCTGCCTGCTGGAACTGGGCGGCAACAACGCCATCATCCTTGACGAGACCGCCGACCTGAAGCTGGCCGTGCCGGGCATCGTGTTTGGCGCGGTGGGCACCGCCGGGCAACGCTGCACCACCACCCGCCGACTGATCGTGCATGAATCCATCTATGACAATGTGCTGGCCACGCTGGTCAAGGCCTACAAGCAGGTCGAAGGCAAGATCGGCGATCCGCTTGACCCGGCCAACCTGATGGGCCCGCTGAACAGCCCGGAAGCCGTGCAGCAGTTCCTGGCCTCGATCGAGAAGGCCAAGGCGGCTGGCGGCACCGTGGAAACCGGCGGCACCGCCCTCGACCGCCCGGGCAACTTCGTGCTGCCGGCGATCGTCACCGGCCTGAAAAACAGCGACGAGATCGTCCAGCACGAGACCTTCGCACCGATCCTGTACGTGATGAAGTACAGCACGCTGGATGAGGCCATCGACATGCAGAACGGCGTGCCGCAGGGCCTGTCCTCGTCGATCTTCACCACCAACCTGAAAGCCGCCGAGAAGTTCCTGTCTGCGGCCGGCAGCGACTGCGGCATCGCCAACGTCAACATCGGCACTTCCGGGGCGGAGATCGGCGGCGCCTTCGGTGGCGAGAAGGACACCGGCGGTGGCCGTGAGTCCGGCTCGGATGCGTGGAAGGTCTACATGCGCCGCCAGACCAACACCATCAACTACTCCGATTCGCTGCCGCTGGCCCAGGGCATCAAGTTCGACCTGTGATGGCATCGGCTCCCGTCGTGACCGGAGCCACCGAACGATGAGGCGGCGCTGCAACAGCCGCCTCCACCCCGCCCCTCTCCCGCCTGCGGGAGAGGGTTTCAATTTTTCGAAGATGGAGTTTTCGCGATGAGTATTCCCGCACCACGCCAGACCAGCACCTATGCGGTGATCGCCCTGGTGGCCGGCATCCTCGGCTGGACCCTGCTGCCGTTCCTGGGCAGCCTCGGCGGCATCATCTTCGGTCACATGGCGCGCGGCGAGATCCGTCGCAGCAATGGCCGGCTTGACGGCGATGGCCTGGCCATCACCGGTCTGGTCCTGGGCTGGGTATCGGTGGCGCTGTGGGTGCTCGCCATCCTCGTCTTCATCCTGTTCTTCGGCGGCCTGGCCTGGCTGGCCACGCTGAACGCCTGAAACAGGCCCGCGGGATGGCCGGCTGTCCTGCACGATGTCCGTGCCACGGACAAGGCAGGCCGGCCCCACCCTTCACGCCCCCACGTTGAACCGAGCTCTATGTACTCCATCACCCGCCCGTTCCTGTTCTCTCTCGATGCCGAACGCGCGCACGGCCTTGGCTTGTCCGCGCTGGACCTCGCGTGGCGCACCGGCACCACGTCGCTGCTTTCCGGGAGCATCAGGCCGCTGTCGACCACGGTGTTCGGGCTGGAATTCCCCAATCCGGTAGGGCTGGCGGCGGGCCTGGACAAGAATGGCGAACACATCGACGCGCTGTTCGCCCTGGGCTTCGGCTTCGTCGAAATCGGCACCGTCACCCCGCGACCACAGGCCGGCAATCCCAAGCCGCGGCTGTTCCGCCTGCCGCTGCACAACGCCATCATCAACCGCATGGGCTTCAACAACCTCGGGGTCGATGCGCTGGTGGAAAATGTCGGGCGCGCGCGCAACCGGCGCGGTCCGCTGGGCATCAATATCGGCAAGAACAAGGACACGCCGAACGAGGACGCGCTGTCCGACTACCTGGCCTGCATGGAAAAGGTGTATCCGCTGGCCGACTACATCACCGTCAACATTTCCTCGCCCAACACCGCCGGGCTGCGCGAGCTGCAGGAAGAACAGGCATTGCGACAGCTGGTCGCCGGCCTGCGCGAGGCGCAGGAAAAACTGGCGGCCACACATGGCAGGCGCGTGCCGATGCTGGTGAAGGTCGCTCCCGACCTGAGCGACCGCGACATCGATGCGGCGGCGCGGGTACTGGGCGAGCTGCAGGTCGATGGCGTGATCGCCACCAACAGCACCATCGGCCGGCCGACGGTGGAAGACGATCCGCTGGCCCGGGAGGCCGGTGGCCTGTCCGGTGCACCGCTGCTGGGCCAGTCCACCTTCGTGCTGCGCCGCCTGCGTGCGCGCCTGCCCGAGTCGGTACCGCTGATCGGCGTGGGCGGCATCGGCTCCGGTGCCGACGCGGTCGCAAAGATGGCGGCCGGCGCGGCGCTGGTGCAGTGTTACAGCGGCCTGATCTTTCAAGGCCCCGGCCTGATCGGCGACTGCGTGGATGCGATCCGCCGCCGCCGGGAAGCCCCGTCCGGAGGCGCCGTCGCTCCGCTATGACGACTGTCGCCCGCGCCTGGTCGCTGCTCGAAAACGCCTCGCTGCACCCCTTCAACACCTTCCACGTCCACGCCTCGGCACCACGCCTGCTGCGCGTGGGCGATGCCAGTGCATTGCCGCAGGCGCTGGCCGGCATCGGTGACGCGCCGCTGCTGGTGCTGGGCAGCGGCAGCAACGTGCTGCTGGCGGCCGATCCGGCCGATGTCGTGCTGGTGTTCGACAACCGCGATATCGACATCCTCGAACATCGCACCGATCACGCCATCGTGCGTGCAGGTGCCGGCGTCATCTGGCACGAACTGGTGATGTGGTCGCTGGCACAGGGGCTGTCGGGACTGGAGAACCTCGCCCTGATTCCCGGCACGGTGGGCGCCGCCCCGATCCAGAATATCGGCGCCTACGGCGTACAGGCCGGCGAGTTCATCCAGACCGTCGAAGCCTGGGACCGGCAGTGCCACGACTGGGTGCGCCTGGACCAGGCCGCCTGCCGGTTCAGTTACCGCGACAGCGTGTTCAAGGCCGAACCCGATCGCTACCTGATCACCGCCGTCGAATTCCGCCTGCCCTTGTTGCACGAGCTGCGTCTGGACTACGCCGGCATCCGCGAACAGCTGCAGGCGATGGCGATTGCCCTGCCCACCGCAGCGGACGTCGCCCGTGCGGTCATGGCCATCCGCCAGCGCAAGCTGCCCGACCCTGCCGTGCTCGGCAATGCCGGCAGTTTCTTCAAGAATCCGATCCTGCCGCTTGAACAGGTGCAACTACTGCTGCAGCACTACCCGGAACTGCCGACCTATCCCGGCAGTGGCGCAGGCAGCCGCAAGCTGTCGGCGGCGTGGATGATCGAGGCCTGTGGCTGGAAGGGCCAGCGTGAGGGCGATGCCGGGGTGTCGCCCGACCACGCCCTGGTGCTGGTCAACCACGGCTCCGCCACCGGCAGCGAACTGCTGGCCTTCGCCCGCCGCGTCTCGGCCTCGGTACTGGAGAAGTTCGGGGTTCCGATCGAACCGGAACCCCGACTGGTCGGCGCACACTGGTGAGCCCCATCGCTCCCCCTGCCCGGCCCGCCGCAGTGCGGGCCGCGTTGCTGATGTTCGGCAGCGCGATGGCCTTCGGCCTGATGGCCGTCGCCATCCGGCTGGCCACCCGGCATGTGCCTACGCAGGAAGTGGCGTTCTTCCGCAACAGCTTCGGCCTGCTGGCGCTGTTGCCGCTGCTGTTGCGCCCCGGCCACGCCCCGCTGCGTACCCGGCAACTGCCGCGTTACCTGCTGCGCAGCCTGATCGGCCTGGCCTCGATGCTGTGCGGCTTCTGGGCACTGGGCCACCTGCCGTTGTCACTGGCCATCTCGCTGTCGTATTCCACGCCGCTGTTCGTCACGATCGCGGCCGTGCTGTGGCTGGGCGAGAAGGTGCGCATCCGCCGCTGGGCCGCGGTGATCACCGGTTTCATCGGCGTGCTGGTGATTGTGCGCCCGGGCTCCCATGGCTTCGAGGCCGGCACCCTCATCGCGCTACTGGGGGCGGTACTCAGTGCACTGGTCGCGATCCAGATCAAGCAGCTCACCCGCGTTGATGGCGCGGATACGGTGGTGTTCTATACCTACGTGTTCTGGGTACCGCTGTCGCTGATTCCGGCGTTGTTCGTGTGGGTGTGGCCAAGCGGCATCGCCTGGCTGTGGCTGGCGGCCACCGGCGTACTCGGCACCATCGGCCAGCTGCTGTGGACCCGCGCCTTGAAGCTGGGGGAAGTCTCCGCGCTGACCCCGATCAGCTTCACCCAGTTGCCACTGGTGGTGGTGATGGGTTGGTTGCTGTTCGGTGAAACCCTGGACCACTGGACCGTCCTGGGAGCCAGCATCATCCTCGCCGCCAACGCCTACATCGCCCATCGCGAAGCCGTACTGGCCCGCCGCCGCACCACTCCGGGTTGAAACTCTACACAGGGCCTGCGTGCGGGCCATTGGACTGAAGACGATTGCACCGCGGTGCTCGTTCGGCCCTGTCGCACCGAAACAAAGGCGAATCCGCCACCCTCGTGCAGGCATCCCGCGCCCGCCCACTCCCGGAAAACGCCTGCCGGGAGAAGGCTCCGTACGAATACGTGCAGCCCGAAGCAATCAGGCTTCGGGCAGTTCCAGCAACGGGCGCCCCCGTTTTGCGCGGAAATAATTCGTCAGTCGCATGCTCGCCTGCTGCGCCAGCACACCGCTGCTGACTTCCACCTGGTGGTTGTGCCGGGGATCGGCGACCAGGTCGAATACGCTGCCACAGGCGCCGGTCTTGGGGTCGGTGGCGGCAAACACCACGCGCGCGATACGGGCGTGCACCAGCGCCATCGCACACATCGCGCAGGGCTCCAGCGTCACATAGAGGGTGCAACCGACCAGCCGATGGTTGCCCAGGCGCTTGCCAGCCTCACGCATGGCGACAATCTCGGCATGCGCGCTCGGGTCATGGCTGGCGATATTGAGGTTCCAACCCTCGCCCAGCAGCTGCCCCTCGGCACCCACCAGTACCGCACCCACTGGAATCTCGTCGAATTCGCGTTGCGCGCGATCGGCCAAGGCCAGCGCGTGGCGCATCCAGTATTCATCGGGATTTGTCAGTTCAGCGCAGGGCATTGGAGGCACTACAGGCTATCGGCGGCGCAAGGGTAACGCAGATGGCGCGCCGTCGGCCGGCGCGCGATCCAGCGCAAGAGAAGGTCAATACACCGCATCCGTTTCTCGAGGATACGCCGACACCCGGTTGCGACCACTGCGCTTGGAGACATACAGCATCTCATCGGCGGCCTTCATCACCGCCTCGATTTCAAGTGCGCTCTGTGGCCAGCTCGCTACCCCCAGGGAGATTGTCAGCGACCCCACCGTGGGGACAACCATCTGCTCCACCGTGACCCGCAGACGCTCAGCCACCTGGGCCGCCGTGACAAGGGTGGTCGCGGGCAGCAAGATCACGAACTCCTCGCCACCCACGCGCAGCGGAATGTCGTACGTCCGGCAGGCCTCGCGCATGCATCTGGCCAGGTGCTGCAATGCGAGGTCACCGGCATCATGCCCGTAGGTGTCGTTCACCGCCTTGAAGTGGTCGATGTCGATGGTGATGACAGAAAACGCCTCGGCCCGGCTCTCGAAATTCGCCAACGCCTCATCCATCCGGCGCCGGTTGCCGAGTCTGGTCAACGGGTCGGTGGCATTGTCTTCGCGCAGCTTGCTGAAACTTTTATGGATGGCGTCCACACCGATCAACAGGGCCTTCTTGAGCTCGCGTGATTCGAAGTACCAGGATTTCACCTCGCCAATGTCCCTGGCCGACGCCGGGTCTTCCATCTTGCGCGCACCGTCAGCCAGCAGACGCAGCGGCCGCGAGATCAACCGCGCGCTCCACAGGATCAGGATCAAGGTCAGCAGCGTGGCCGGCAACGCCTTGTACAAGGTGCTCCGCATCAGTTGGGTCAGCGGTGCCAAGGTGGCTTCCTCCGGGCGCTGCGCCACGATGCCCCACCCCGTTGATGCGACGAGTGCATACCCCGCCAGCATCTTGATACCGCGCGAGTTGACGGTCTGGCCCATGCCAGACTCCCCGGTAATGACACGCTCAACGACGGCATTGTTCTGCACGACGTCACCGATCCGGTCTGGATTCGGGTGATAGATGATGCGCTTGTGCCTGTCGACCACAAACAGGTAGGAGCCGTCCACATAGAAATGCTGGCCCAGAAGGCGGTCGAGAATGTTCTCTTTCTGCAGGTAGATCGCACCGCCGACCGCCCCGAGATAGCGCCCGGATCCGGATACGATCGGATGGTTGATGAACACGATGAAGTTGCCGGTGGCCGACTGGTAGGGCTCACTGATCAGCGGCCGCTTCTCGCGCAATGCCGCCTTCACCGCCTCGCTGTTCAATACCCTGCCCTGCAAGCCCAGCGTTTCGGGTGAGGTTGCCAGTACCGTGCCGGTCGCGTCGAAAATGGTGATCGAGTTGAAACTCTTGCTCATCATCCGCAGGCGTGCCGCTTCGCCTTCGAGCCTGGCCACATCGTCCATTTTCACCGCCAGCAACTGCGCGGTATAGGCCAGCTGCAACTGCGCGGACTGCAGGAAATCCTCGGTACTCCCGGCCAGCTTGTTGGCGTAGGCGTAGTTGCCATCCAGCGTGGTATCCACCAGTTGCTGGCGCTGCACGGTGAAACCGGCATAGAAGGTATTGGCAAACGGCACCAGGGCCCCGATCAGGGTCAGAGCCAGAATGAGTTTTCGTAGGTCCATGATCCGATGCGAAGCTCGTAGAGGCGACCGCGCTTGATCCCATGGCATACGGGTGACCCGGGTGTGGTCATTTGCCGAGCCAAACGTCTTTGCCATGGCCGGCTCATGCCTGTCCACCTACGCCCGGCCCGCAGCAGAGACCAGGGCGATACAGGATTCAAAAAATGGAAAAACCGCTGTTGCCAGCGGTTTTTCCAGCAACTTTGGCGGGCAGAGTGGGATTCGAACCCACGGAAAGTTTGACCCTTCGCCGGTTTTCAAGACCGGTGCCTTCAACCGCTCGGCCATCTGCCCGTTGTTGTTCCAGACCCGATACGGCGGGCGTATCCGGCCGCGTATTCTCGCATGCCTGCCCCCGCTTTGTTCAACCCGCTTCGATCGCCAGTGAACCCGCCATCGAGGCGCGTATTTTTTCCTTGGCGCGCTCGCAGGCACCCCCGCAATGCAGCCGCGAGGCCTCCAGCTCCGGCGGCAGGTGCTCGGCCAGAAAATCGATGAACACCCGCACCGCCGGCAGCAACCCGCGCCGTGAAGCGAACACCGCATGACAGATGCCCTGCGGCAGCGACCAGTCCGGCAGTACCACCTCCAGTTCGCCATTGCGCACCGCCTCAGCGCAGACGGTCTCCGGCAACATGGTGATACCGAAGCCGTCCTTGACCATCGACTGCAGCAGCGGGAAATCGAAGCCGGCCACGCGCGGCTGCAGGTCCACGCGACGCACCTCGCCACCGGGACCATGCAGCTCCCAGCGCTGCCGCGCTTCGTCCTCGCTGATGCTCAGGGTGACGTGACTGGTCAACTCCTCCGGCGAGGCTGGCCGGCCGGCCTTGTCCAGATAGGCGGGGCTGGCCACCAGCAGCTCCTGCACCTGGCCGAAACTGCGCATCACCAGGCTGCCGTCATCATCCAGGCGCGAGCGCACACGCAGTGCGACATCGTAGCCTTCATTGATGATGTCCACCCGACGATTGCTGATATTCAGCTGCAGCCGCACTTTGGGGTACTGCGCCAGGAATTTCGGCAGCAGGCGTGGCAGTTGCATCTGCGCCAGCGACACCGGCACGCTGGCACGTACCAGCCCACGCGGCTCGGCACTGAGGCGATCCACCACCTCACGCGCGGCCTGCGCCTCGGCCAGCATGGTCTGGGTATGCCGGTGTACGCTCATGCCGACGTCGGTGACCGCGAAGCGGCGCGTGGAACGCTGCAGCAGGCGCACACCCAGCTCGGTCTCCAGCTGGCTGATACGCCGGCTCAGGCGCGACTTGGGAATCCCCAGTGCCCGCTCGGCGGCCGCGAAGCCGCCGTGGTCCACCACCATCGCGAAGTAGTAGAGGTCGTTGAGGTCCTGCATGGATTGATCCCGAAAATGGAACGAACATGCGAATTCAACCACTTCCATCCTGAATTTACAAATCAGACTATAAACAGTCCTGTATTGAATTCCCAGGAAGCATGACAACGGGCCACGACTGTTGATCTGCCACTATCTGGTCCATCCGTACCCACTGCCCACCTCCTCCACGATGCACCTGCGGCCGTCGAGCGCAGGCTGTCCGTTCTTCGCCACTGTTGAACCGTCTGCTGTCGAGTCGGCCACTTCACGGCAATGGCGGAAAGTGGCGCTCCCTGGAAATTTCCAAACCGTGACGAAAAAGGCCCGCATCGCTGCGGGCCTTTCATCAGTGCGTCGGGAGCATGCCATCTCAGCCGATCTGCTCCACTCCGCCCATGTACGGGCGCAGCACCTGCGGAACGGTGATCGAGCCGTCGGCATTCTGGTAGTTCTCCATCACCGCGATCATCGCCCGACCCACCGCCACGCCGGACCCATTGAGCGTATGGGCCAGTTCCGGTTTGCCGGCATCGTTGCGCCAGCGCGCCTGCATGCGCCGCGCCTGGAAATCGCCACAGTTCGAGCACGATGAGATTTCACGGTAGGTCTGCTGCGACGGCAGCCAGACTTCCAGGTCGTAGGTCTTGACCGCCGAAAAGCCCATATCACCGGTGCACAGCAGCATCTTGCGATAGGGCAGCCCCAGCTTCTGCAGCACGGTTTCGGCGCAGCGGGTCATGCGCTGGTGTTCGGCCTCGCTGTCCTCCGGCTTGCAGATGCTGACCAGTTCGACCTTCTCGAACTGGTGCTGGCGGATCATGCCGCGCACGTCGCGGCCGCCGCTGCCCGCCTCGGAACGGAAGCACATCGAATGGGCGGTCATGCGCAGCGGCAGGCGCTCGGCGTCGAGGATCTCGTCGCGCACGATGTTGGTGAGCGGCACTTCGGAAGTCGGGATCAGGTAGCGTGAGGATTCGCCCAGCGTGGTCTTGAACAGATCCTCTTCAAACTTGGGCAACTGGCCGGTGCCACGCAGCGAATCGGCATTGACCAGCACCGGCACGTTGGTTTCTTCGTAGCCATGCTCCCCGGTGTGCAGGTCCAGCATGAACTGGCCCAGCGCACGGTGCAGGCGGGCGATCTGCCCCCGCAACACGGTGAAGCGCGCGCCGGAAAGCTTGGCGGCAGTTTCCGCATCCAGTCCGTGCTTGCGTGCGCCGAGCTCGACGTGGTCCAGCACCGGAAAGTCGAACTCACGCGGCGTGCCCCAGCGCAATTCTTCGACGTTGCCGGTTTCGTCCTTGCCGGCGGGCACACCCTCTGCGGGAAGGTTGGGGATGCCCAGCGACAGGGCCTCGATCTTCTCGCGCAATTCGTCCAGCTGGATTTCCGAGGCCTTCAGTTCATCGGCAAACGCGGCCACTTCGGCCATGATCGCCGACACATCCTCGCCCTTGGCCTTGGCGTGGCCGATCGCCTTGGAGCGGCTGTTGCGCAGGCTCTGCAGCTCCTGGGTACGCACCTGGATGCGCTTGCGGTCAGCCTCGAGGGCTTCGAACGCCGCCACGTCCAGATCGTAGCCACGCGTGGTGCGCAGGCGTTCGGCAAGTTCGGTGGGCTGCTGGCGAAGAAGGGCGGGATCAAGCATGGAGGCGGCACTGTGTACGGATGGATGCGGCAATTATCGCCCGAACCGCCGATCTCTGCCGCGTGACTCACGTCTGCTGTGCAAGAATCAGCCCGTCCAACCCGATCAAGCCCATGTCTGCAAAGCGTTCCCCATACCGCGATCACGACCTCACGCCGCTGGCGCACAGCCGTCTGAAAATCATCGGCATCGCGTTCTGTGCCGGCCTGCTGCTGTTCTGCATCGTGTGGCTGAACATCCGCCGCAACAATGAGGCCCCTGCAAGCGATCCGGCGCAACCGCAAGCGCGCGCAGGCGACGTCACTCCGCTTCCAGAGCCACGCGCCGCCGGAACCGGGGCCAGCGACATGCCAGAAGCCCGCCCGGACACGGAAGAGGAACGGCCGCAACTGGTGGAAACCACGCCACCACCGCAACCTGTTGCCGAAACAGCGCCAGCGCCACCCTCCGCACCAGCCGCGCCGACACCGGCCGCCGTGGTTCTGGATGACCGTCCGGTCCCATTGCCGGGGCAAAGCCCGCCGCCCACCTATCCCGCCAGTGCCTTGCGCCGCGGCGACAGTGGCACGGTGGTGGTGCAGGTGGTGGTGGGCGTCAGCGGAGAGCCGCTGGATGCGCGGGTGATCCAGCGCAGCGGTGCCCGCGACCTGGACCGCGCAGCCCTGGATGCGGTACGCGGCTGGCGCTTCCAGCCGGCGCACAGCAACGGCCAGCCGATGCAGGCGACGCTGGATATCCCGTTCGACTTCAAACCGGCCGAATAGGCGGACGCTGCGGCTGCCGGCAACACCGGGCGGCAAACGCACGCCCGGCAGGCCATCGTCAATTGATCCGCGGCGCTGTCAGCGCAGCACCTCGAGTCCGAAGCCGGCACCGGTGGCCAGCGTGTCGAATCCCGGGAACGAGGTCGCCACGTTGGCCACGTCGTTGATCCGCACCTCGCCGGTGCTGAGCTGGCCGGCAATGGCGAAGGCCATGGAAATGCGGTGGTCGCCATGGCTTTCGATGGTGCCGCTGCCGAGCGGACCGCCGTGGATGGTGGCGCCATCGTCGGTTTCATCCACGCGCAGACCCAGCGAGCGCAGGCCGGTGGCCATGGCCGCCAGCCGGTCCGATTCCTTGACCCGTAGTTCGGCGGCGCCACGCACCGCGGTCTGCCCGGAGGCCGCGGCCGCAGCCACGAACAGCGCAGGGAACTCGTCGATCATGTCCGGCACCACCGCTTCGGGAATTTCCGCACCGTGCAGCGGCGCATAGCGCACCACCAGGTCGGCCACCGGCTCGCCGCCGTGCTCGGCGTGGTTTTCCTCGCTGATGTCCGCCCCCATCAGCCGCAGCGCGGTGAGCAGGCCGGTGCGGCGCGGGTTCAGCCCCACCGAGCGCAACCGCACATGGGAGCCGGGAATGACGCTGGCGGCGACGATGAAGAACGCCGCCGACGAGAAATCCGCCGGCACCGCGATATCGGTGGCGCGCAGCCGCTGGCCGCCACGCAACCGCGCCCGGCCCGGTTCGAACTCGATCTCGGCACCGTAGGCGCGCAACATGCTCTCGGTGTAATCGCGCGTGGGATGTGGTTCGACCACCGTCGTTTCGCCCTGCGCGTACAGCCCGGCCAGCAGCACCGCCGACTTCACCTGGGCGCTGGCCACCGGCAGCTCGTAATGGATGCCCTGCAGCGGCTGGCCGCCGTGGATATGCAGCGGTGGCGTGCCATCGCCCCGGGTATCGATGCGTGCGCCCATCTGCGCCAGCGGCCCGGTAACGCGGCGCATCGGCCGCTTGGACAACGATTCATCGCCCACCAGTACCGTATCGAACGGTTGCGCCGCCAGCAGGCCGGCGAGCAGGCGCATGCCGGTGCCGGCGTTGCCGCAATCCAGCGTGCCCTGCGGTGCCTGCAGGCCATCCACGCCGACACCGTGCACGATGCGCTGCGAGGCCGAGGGTGTCTCGAAGCGCACCCCCATCTGCGCGAAGATCGACGCGGTGGCACGGGTGTCTTCACCTTCCAGGAAGCCTTCGATGTGCGAAACGCCATCGGCCAGCGCGGCAAACATCACCGCCCGGTGCGAGATCGACTTGTCGCCGGGAATGGCGAGCGTGCCCTGCAGGGCCGAACCTTTACGTGCAATCCAGTAGGGCTGGGAAGTCATGCGGTCTCTCTACGTTCTTCTCTCCCGGCGCGCGGCCGGGAGCATGGAGGGAGGCGGATCGGCGTGCCGGCACATGGCTGCGGCACCATCATCCCGCCCTTGGACGCCCTCCCCCGCAGGCCGGGGAAGAGGCGATGAACCTGCCGCTTGCGGCAGGCTCAGGGGACGGCAACCGGATAGGAGCCAAGCACCTTGATTTCAGCCGAGTGCGACTTCAGCTCGGCCAGCGCCGCCTGCATGGATGCATCTTCGATATGGCCGGCCAGATCGATGAAGAAGCCGTATTCCCACTTGGCCTGGTGCGAGGGCCGCGACTCGATGCGGTTCATGCTGATGCCATGGCGGGCGAACGGGCTGAGCACATCGAACAGTGCGCCGGGCTTGTCATGGATGAACACCAGCACCGAGGTACGGTCATGCCCGGACGCCGGGAAGAACTGGCGGCCGATCACCAGAAAACGCGTGGTGTTGTCGGCGTCGTTCTGGATCGGCTTGGTCACCACTTTCTTCAGGCCGTAGACATGCCCTGCGCTCTCACCGCCGATCGCGGCGGCGTCATCGGCATTGCGGGCGCGGCGCGCGCCTTCGGCATTGCTCGATACCGGGATCTTCTCGGCCTTGGGCAGGTTCGCGCGCAGCCACGCCGAGGTCTGCATGAACGACTGCGGATGCGCGTAGATGCGCTCGATGTCATCGATGCGGCCGCTGCGCGACATCAGGTACTGCTGCACGCGCAGCTCCACTTCGCCGCAGATCTTGAGACTGGAGGTGAGGAACATGTCCAGCGTGATCTGGATGGTGCCCTGCCCCGAATTTTCCACCGGCACCACGCCGAAATCGGCGTTGCCGGCTTCCACTTCCTGGAATACTTCCTCGATGCTGGCCATCGGCAGGCCCATCGCCGAACGGCCGAAGTGCTTGAGCACGGCCTGCTGGCTGAAGGTGCCTTCCGGGCCGAGGTAACCGATCTTCAGCGGCTCCTGCTGCGCCAAGCAGGCCGACATGATCTCGCGGTACACATGCACCAGCACCTCATCGCTGAGCGGGCCTTCGTTGCGGTCCACCACCATGCGCAGCACCTGCGCCTCGCGCTCGGGCCGGTAGTAATCCACCGCGGCCGCCAGCTTGCCCTTGGCCTTGCCGACCTGGTGGGCGAACCGCGCGCGCTCGGCGATCAGCGCCTGGATGCTGCGGTCGATCTGGTCGATCTTGGCGCGCACATCCGACAGCACCGGCTTGGCCAGCGGCAGCACATCCACGGCGGGCTTCTTGTTTTCAACTTTCGCCGCGGTGGATTTTCTGGCGGCGACTTTAGAGGAGGTTTTCTTGGCGGGTTTGCTTGGCTTCGAAGCCATGGAGTCGTCTACCTGTTACAGGCCGGCGCGATGCGCCCGGCGGGAATGTGTCAGCCGTTGCGCTGCTGGAAATCACCCATGAACGCCACCAGCGCCTGCGCCCCTTCCAGCGGCATGGCGTTGTACAGCGACGCACGGATACCGCCGACCGCCTTGTGGCCCTTCAGTGCCAGCAGTCCGGCGGCCTTGGCCTCGGCAACGAAACGGGCATCCAGCTCGGCACTGGGCAGCACAAACGGGATGTTCATCCGCGAGCGCACCGCGCTGGCCACCTCGTTGCGATAGAAGCCGCCGGAGCCGTCAATGGCCGCATACACCAGTGCGGATTTCTGCGCATTGCGCCGGGCGAACTCCTCCACCCCGCCTTGCGCCAGCATCCACTGCACGGTGAGACCGAGCAGATACCAGTTCCAGGTCGGCGGCGTGTTGAGCATCGAATCGCGCGCGGCGTGCGAGCGGTAATCGAAGATGTCCGCTCGCGGCTGGCCGGCCCGCTCAAGCAGGTCGCGACGGATGATCACCACGGTGATGCCGACCGGGCCGAGGTTCTTCTGCGCACCTGCGTAGATCACGCCATAGCGGGAGACATCGATCGGCTCGGAGGCGATCGATGAGCTGAAATCGGCGATAAGCGGCACCCCGCCTACATCCGGCGCGTCACGGAACTCGACACCATGGATGGTTTCGTTGGCGGTGATGTGCACATAGGCCGCATCCGTGGACAGTTGCCACTGCGCCCGCTCGGGAATATCACGGAAGCCGCCACTCTCGCCGCTGGCGACGACGTTCACGTCCACATACGGGCGCGCCTGCTTGATCGCGGTCTTGCCCCAGTGGCCGGTGACGAGGTAATCCGCCCGCTGCCCGGGAGCGGCCAGGTTCAATGGAAGCAGCGCCTGCTGGGTGGTGGCACCGCCGCCGAGGAACAGCACCGCATGGGTATCGGGAATACCGATCAGCGTGCGCAGATCGGCTTCGGCCTTGGCAGCGACCGCGACAAAGTCGGCGCTGCGATGGCTGATCTCGACGATGGACGCGCCCACGCCATTCCATTCCAACATTTCCTCCTGCGCCTGGCGCAGGACCGATTCCGGCAATGTGGCTGGGCCGGCACTGAAATTGAATGCGCGCGTCATATCACACCTGCTGGGCTGAAGCCGTAGTATGCCGCAGCGCAACAGGCTTGGGGGCCCCGGAAAAGGTTGCATATGCATGCATTGGCATGCCTCCCGGAAGCTGCCGCGGCAACGGCTTGAACGACCCTTCCGGGGGTGCTCAGCGCACGCCGAACAGCAGCAGCGCGCTGATGCCGGCGCCCAGCAATACCGCCGTGAGCAGCAGCCACGGCCAGCGCCGGGAACCACGCGCGGGGATGTGCGTGACACTTTCCTCCGACTCGGGATCATCGGCCCCTTCCCCACCGGGCAGCGCTTCCGGCATACCCCGCGGGTCCAGCGGAATCTCCAGCACGAACCGGTGGCCGCCCTCGAACACCAACTGGTCGCCGGCCTGCAGCCAACAGTGGCGCACCGTCATGCCGTTGACCCGGGTGCCGTCGGCTGAACCGAGGTCGCGCAGCAGCACCCGTTCGCCATGGCGTTCAACCTGCGCGTGCTGCCCGGCAAAGGCCGGCTCGTCGATCACGATGTCGCTGTGCGGATCGGCGCCAATCGTGCGTGCACGATCCAGGGTGAAGCAGCGTCCGTGGTAGCGGCCACCGACACCGCGCAGCAGCAAGCGCATGTCCTCATCGGCCGTTTCTTGGGGCGGCGGTGGATGCGCGACCTGCTCACTGCTGCCCTGCAGCAGCAGTTCGGCACCTTCGGCATAGACCGCATCGCCGGCACGCAGCAGCGCCATGCGGCGTACCGGACGGCCATTGACGTGGATTCCACGGATACCGTTTGCCACCTGCAGCCACACGCCGCGCTCATCCACACAGAATTGTGCCAGCAACAGCGGGCCAACACGGTCATCGCCCAGCCCTACCTGGCCGGATGCATGCCGGACAATGCGTTGAACGCCCCATTTCAAGGGCTGATCGGGCTGTTGCCGGTTACTGAAATGGACTTGCAGTGTGCGCACCGTCGCAGATTATCAGTTCGTTTGATATTGCAGAAGATGGCCGCAGGACTTGGAGTGCGTCGCCAGTGTCTCCACAATGCCGCTCCTTCCTTTCCACCAGTCTCCCTGGAGCCAGCCCATGTCCACCATCGATATCCGCCATGCCCACTCCCTGTCCGATGACGCTGCGCGCAACGCGATCGCCGAGGTGGCAAAGAAACTGGAGGAACGCTTCGAGGTATCCACCCGCTGGGAAAACCAGACGCTGCGCTTCGCCCGTTCCGGCGTGGAAGGTGGTATCGAACTGCTGCCCGGTGCGGTGCGGGTCAAGGCCGAGCTGGGCTTCCTGCTGTCAGCGATGAAGGGCATGGTGGAATCGGAAATCCAGCGCGTGCTGGCCGAAAAGCTGGGCTGAACCCGGCGCCATCACGCCATCCACGCAAGTGCGCCGCTAGGGTGATGGGCAGGTTCCCTTCCACCCAGGAGCACATGCATGAACGCCGATCAATCCCGCCCCGAAGATGACACCACCGCGACCCCGGAACAGGCCGAGCGTCTGGGCCGACGCGTCAGCGAATCCGCCCAGCAGGTCTGGCTGGCGGGGCTGGGCGCATTCTCCCTGGCCCAGAGCGAAGGCAGCCGGCTGTTCGATTCGCTGGTCAAGGAAGGCAAGTCCGCCGAAGAACGCTCGCGGCACGCCTCCGCGCCTGACAGCGGCGTTCAGGACAATGTTGAAAGCACACTCGGCCAGGCCCGTGAGCGGGCCAGCGGTGCCTGGGACCGGGTCGAAAAATCCTTCGAGGAACGCATGCAGCGCATCCTGCGGCGCATGGATATTCCCGGCCGCAGCGATATCGAGGCGCTGAACGCCCGCCTGGAGGCTCTCGAGCAACGGCTGGCACAAACCGAGCGACAGGACACCAAGCCGCAGACAACCACCGGACCCCACTGATGTTGCAAAGCAACATAAGCTGATGCAGAATCTTCCTACCCGCCAGCAGTACCGTGCCGTTTGTCTCCCTCCCCATACGGCCACGGATGGCGGGTTTTTTGTGCCTGGAGCTTGCCCTCGCTCCGGCTGAGGTCGCTTCCCGGCGAGCAAGCGCGATAATGGCAGGCCCCGATGCGACCGGCCCTGTCCGGCGCCTTACCCGCGAGACCACCGTGAATACGCCCGGCACTTACTCCATTCCCACCGCCACCCGCCACGAACAGCATGGCCGCTATCCGCGTGCTGAAACCGAGGGGGATTTCCGTCACAACCTCGACGTGGTGCAGGCGCGCATCGCGGCGGCCTGCCAGCGTGCCGGCCGCGACGTGGGCAGCGTACGACTGCTGCCGGTCAGCAAGACCATTGATGAAGCCCGCATCCGCCTGGCCTATGCCGCCGGCTGCCGCTTCCTTGGCGAGAACAAAGTGCAGGAAGCCCACCACAAGTGGGAGGCGATGCAGGATCTGGCGGACCTGCGGTGGTCGGTGATCGGCCATCTGCAGACCAACAAGGCCAAGCTGGTGGCCCGCTTCGCCCACGAATTCCAAGCCTTGGACAGCTTGCGTCTGGCGGAAACGCTGGATCGACGCCTGCAGCATGAAGGCCGCTCGCTGGATGTCTTCGTCCAGGTCAACACCTCAGCCGAAGACAGCAAATACGGGTTGCCACCCGAGCAGGTGGCCGATTTCATGCACGCCCTGCCGCAATTCGGTGCATTACGTGTCCGCGGCCTGATGACGCTGGCGATGTTTTCGGCCGAAGCGGATCAGGTCCGCGCCTGTTTCGTGCGCCTGCGCGAGCTGCGTGACCGCCTGCGCCAGACCGTACCGGACGGTATCGGGCTGGAGGAGCTGTCCATGGGCATGTCCGGCGATTTCGAGATCGCCATCGAAGAGGGCGCCACCGTGGTGCGCGTGGGCCAGGCCATTTTCGGCGCACGCGCGGTGCCTGACAGCCACTACTGGCCGGTCGCCGCGACATCCCCCTGACCCTTGTCCGCCAGCACACTTCACAGACGCTGGCACCTATACACTTGCGTCCTGTCTGGTTTGTCATGCGGGTGTGTTGATGCTTCCCTGGATTCTCGCCTTGGCGCTTGCGCTGGCGTTGTGGTTCCTCGCAGTTGCCTATCTGTGGCTGGTGCGACGGAAGCGGACCGAGATCGCCCATGGCCTGGCGGCACTGGCCGGCATGCGCTGGCGCGAATTTTCCCGCATTGTGCGGCTGGCATTGGCCGATCAGCGCAACCTGCGTGATACGGCGGCCGAAGTCACCGACGACCACGGCACCAGCAGCGACTTCCTGATGGCCGGCGACAATGCGCTGTGGCTGGTGTCGTGCAAGCATGGACGCGCCTACCGTTTCGGTGCGCAGGACATCAACGAGCTGGCCTCGGCCATGCGCCTGACCGAGGCGGACAATGGAATATTGATCACCGAGGGCCGCGTCGAGCGCGACGGTCTGGCTGCGGCCACCCAACAGTCGATCGAAGTGCTGGATGAGCGCAACCTGTGGCAGTTGCTCTGCGCCTATGTACCCGCGCAGACCCGCGACACCGTCACCGGTATCGCCCACCGTGAAGCCGTCCGCCATACCGGTATCTCCTCACTTGCCGCACTGACGCTGGGGCTGCTCGCGGGCATGACCTACGGCACGCTCCAGGACACGAATGCAGGGGCTGCCTCGAGCGCCGCCACCCAGCCCCCCTCCCATACGCCTGCCCCGCCTGTCGCCGCCGTGCCCGCGCTTCCTGATTCCGGAAACGTTGCCGACCCGACCGCCGGCATGGCTGCCGAGGATCTGCAGCAGGACCCGGACCCGGAAACCCTGCTGCGCTACCAGCAGAACGTCTCCAAGGCGCTGGCACGTACTCCCGGGGTGATCAGTGGCATCTGGGTGACCCGGCTCACGCTGTCAATCGAACGCACCGCCGATGATGCGACCGTGTGGCCCCTGATCTGCCGCGAAGTGGAGCGCTACCCGGCGCTGCGCACCGTGCGCATCCAGCTCAACCCGCGCCCGGGCAGCGACGAGCCGGTACGCTGGCGCCAGTGCAGCACCATCTGAAGGACAGGAACGGGGCAGAGAAACGGGCAAGGGCGAGAGCCCGGGAACGATAACAACGGGAGCCAGTGAAACCCGCCACGCAAAGGCCGGGGGCTGCTGTTCTCACCCGTTTACAGTTCCGCTGCCTTCTTTCCTAGCCTTTCCCGCCCGGCGCGAAACGGGCGATCAGGTCGTAGGCATCGCCGAGGAACATCTGTCGCACCCAGGTGATCTGCTGCTCGCCGCGCCAGGTCTGGCGATCGATCACCAGGCAGGCGGTACCGGCCGGCACCTGCAGCAGCCTGGCCTCCGCCGCGGTGGCCGCCACCGCGCTGATGCGATGCTCACCGCGCGTCCATGACACGTTCTGCAGCAGCCAGCTGCCCGGTGCATGGGTGGAGAAATCCACGGTGAGTGTTTCCGGCACCGCCTCCGGATTGATCAGCCGCCGTTCCAGCGCGAGCGGCTTGCCGTCGGCCAGATGCAGGCAGTGCATCGCCAGCAGCATGCCCTCGCCGACCAGCTCCACTTCCTTCGCCGCGGCGGCATCGGCCGGCCGCAGCTGTTGCTCCAGCAGCTGGAATCCATATTCGTGCCCGCGGTCGGTCACCGCCAGGTGGATATCCGGGATTTCCAGCGCCACCTGTTCCAGGTGGGGCGGTTGCCGTGCGACAAAGGATCCGGCGCGGCGTCGGCGCTCGATCATGCCGCTCTCTGCCAGCGTGGTCAGTACCTTGTTCACCGTCATCCGCGAGCATTTGTACTGCTCCATCAGCTCGTGTTCGAACGGAATGCGGAAGCCCGGCTCCCACTCGCCACTGAGGATGCGGCTTTCGATATCACTGCGGATGCGGTGATTGAGGGTGGCTTTTTTCTTGCCCGTCACTCGGGATTCCCTGGAAAGAACGAGGCTGGCGGGGATGCGGAACTCATGCCAGCACCCGGCCCAATGCGGCGCGGTAGCGTGCGCTCACGGCGTCACGGTGTATATGCCGGCCCTCCCTGACCAGTTCGCGGCCATTGCGCCAGACCGCGCGAACCGCTCCATTACGTGCAGCAAACAACCAGCTGTCAAGCAGGCTGTCGCCGTGGCGACCAAGCAGTGAGGGATGCCCGGGATCAAGTTCGACCAGGTCCGCCGCCGCGCCGACGGACAGCCCAGACGGCACGCCCAGCGCCTGCGCGGCGCCCTCGGCCGCCTGCTGGTAGAGCCAGCGGCCGCTGGAAAGCGCGCCCGGCGAGAGCACATTGCGCCCGCGCAGTGTCAGCCGCTGGCCGTATTCGAGCAGGCGCAGCTCTTCGGCCACGTCGATCAGCACATTGGAATCGGAGCCGACGCCGAAACGGCCACCGGCGGCGATGTGCTCGCGCATCGGGAACAGTCCGTCGCCCAGATTGGCCTCGGTGATCGGGCACAGGCCGACCACCGCGCCGCTGTCGGCCATCAGCCGCACTTCCTCAGGCGTGACGTGGGTGGCGTGGACCAGACACCAGCGCTGATCCACCGCGGCATGGCCGTACAGCCATTGCACCGGGCGCTGCCCGCTCCAGGCCAGGCAGGCCTCGACTTCGCGCACCTGCTCGGCGATATGGATATGGATCGGGCCACTGGTCATGCCGGCCAGCGCCTGCAACTCCGCTTCGGTGGTCGCGCGCAGGCTGTGCGGCGCCAGTCCGAGCACAGCGTCGGGCAGATCGGCCAGCGCCTGCGTACTGCCTTCCAGCAGGCGGGCGAAACCGTCGATGTCGTGCAGGAAGCGCCGCTGCGCCGGTGCCGGCGCCATCCCGCCGAAGTCGGCATGGGCGTAGAACACCGGCAGCAGGGTCAGCCCCAGCCCGGTGCTGGCGGCCGCGGCGGCCACGCGCACGGCCATCTCGGCCGGGTTGGTGTAACGACTACCGTCCTGCGCGTGATGCAGATAGTGGAACTCGCCGACGCGGGTGAAACCGGCTTCGAGCATTTCCATATAGGCCTGCTCGGCGATGGCCTGGAACGTGTCCGGGTCCAGCCGGTCCAGGAAGCGGTACATCAGCTCGCGCCAGCTCCAGAAGCTGTCGCCGCGGGCTCCGCCCACTTCGGTCAGGCCAGCCATCGCCCGCTGGAACGCATGGCTGTGCAGGTTGCCCAGCCCCGGCACTACCGCCCACAGGGTGTGATCGCCGTGCTGCCGCGAGGCTCCAGTGACGACCGAGGTGATCCGCCCCTGCGCGCACTCGATGCGCACATCGCGCGCCCAGCCTTCGGACAGCAGCGCCTGTGCGGCATGGAAGCAGGTTGTCTGGGGGGCGGCGCTGGCAATCACTGGACACTCTCCGGTTACCGCAATTATTGTATATACAAATACAACCGGAAGCTGCACATGCGCTGCGACACGCTCTGGCACAACGCCCACCTGATGACCCTGGACGACGCCACCGGCGGGCTGGGCATTATCCGTGATGGCGTGCTCGCTGCGCTTGATGGCCGCATCGTCCATACCGGTCCGGTCGCCACCGCGCCGGACTTCGACGCCGCCGAGCGCATCGACTGCGACGGACGCTGGATCAGCCCCGGCCTGATCGACTGCCACACCCATCTGGTCTACGCCGGCAACCGCGCCGGCGAGTTCGAGCAGCGCCTGCAGGGCGTGAGCTATGCCGATATCGCCCGTGCCGGCGGCGGCATTGTCTCCACCGTGCGCGCCACCCGCGCCGCCAACGAGGCCGCGCTGATCGACGCCACGCTGCCGCGGCTGGACGCGATGCTGGCCGAAGGCGTCACCACCATCGAGATCAAGTCCGGCTACGGCCTGACCCTGGCCGACGAGTCCCGCCAGCTGCGCGTGGCCCGCCAGCTGGGCGAGCTGCGCCAGGTCGAGGTGGTGCCCACCTTCCTCGGCGCCCATGCGGTGCCGCCCAGCCATGAGGCGCAGGCCTATATCAACGAGGTCTGCGCGGTGATGATCCCGGCCATCGCCGCCGAAGGCTTGGCCGAAGCGGTCGATGTGTTCTGCGAGAACATCGGCTTCACCCCGGCGCAGACCCGGCAGGTGTTCGAAGCCGCCCGGCAACACGGGCTGGCGGTGAAGATCCACGCCGAGCAGCTGTCCAACCAGCACGGCGCCGAACTGGCCGCAGGCTTCGGCGCGCTCTCGGCCGACCACATCGAACATCTCGATGACGCCGGCATTGGCGCGATGCGCGCGGCCGGCACCGTCGCTGTGCTGCTGCCCGGCGCGTTCTATTTCACCCGCGACACCACCGTGCCGCCGATTCCACAGCTGCGCGAGGCCGGCGTGCCGATGGCGCTGGCCACCGACTGCAACCCCGGCACCTCGCCGCTGACCAGCCCGCTGCTGACCATGAACATGGCCGCCACACTGTTCCGCATGACCGTGACCGAGTGCATCGCCGGCTTCACCCGCGAGGCGGCACGCGCGCTCGGCCGCCACGACCGGCTCGGCCAGTTGGCCGCCGGCTTCGATTGCGACCTGGCGATCTGGGACATCGAGGCGCCGGCCGATCTGGTCTACCGCATGGGCTTCAATCCGCTGCACACGCGCGTGTTCCGCGGCCAGCCGACATCCCCGTAAGAACGACACCTGTATGAGCGACATAAGTCGCGACCAGAAGTCCTCCCCCAAGAAAACCACTCGCGACTCACGTCGCTCCTGCAACCGCCCTGTCCCCGTCTTGCAATCCACTGGAGTAACCCGATGAATTCCCCGCTCGTGCTTCGTCCCGGCCACGTTCCGCTAGCCCAGTGGCGCCAGATCTACCAGGGCGCCCACGTGCGCCTGGACGAATCGGCCAGCGCCGCCGTGCTGCGCAGCGCGCAGGTGGTCGAGGCCATCGTCGCCAAGGGCGCGCCGGTCTACGGCATCAACACCGGCTTCGGCAAACTGGCCAGCGTGCGCATCGAGCGCGAGGATCTGGAAACCCTGCAGCGCAATATCGTACTGTCCCACGCCGCCGGTGTCGGCGAGCCGATGCCGGCCAACGTCGTGCGGCTGATGATGGCGCTCAAGCTCACCAGCCTCGCCCAGGGTGCCTCGGGCATCCATCCGAAAACGCTGGCCCTGCTGGAAGCCTTCCTGCAGCACGACTTCATTCCGGTCATTCCGTGCCAGGGTTCGGTCGGCGCTTCCGGTGACCTGGCCCCGCTCTCGCATCTGGCCACGGTGATGATCGGTGTGGGCGAAGCCTTCGTCGATGGCGTACGGATGCCAGCCGTCGATGCATTGGCCCGCATCGGCCACAGCGCGCTGACCCTCGGCGCCAAGGAAGGGCTGGCCCTGCTCAACGGCACCCAGTACTCCACCGCCTACGCGCTGGCCGGCCTGTTCGAGATCGAAACGGTGTTCCAGGCCGCGCTGGTCACCGGCGCACTGTCGGTGGAAGCAGCCAAGGGCTCGGACACCCCGTTCGATCCGCGCATCCACAGCATTCGTGGCCAGCGCGGGCAGATCGCCACCGCCGCCACCCTGCGCCAGCTGATGGCCGGCTCGGCCATCCGCGAATCGCACCGCGACAACGACGTGCGCGTGCAGGACCCGTACTGCCTGCGCTGCCAGCCGCAGGTGATGGGCGCGGCATTCGACGTCATGCGCCAGGCCGCCACCACGCTGGAGATCGAAGCCAATGGCGTGTCCGACAACCCGCTGGTGTTCACCGATACCGGCGAGGCACTGAGCGGCGGCAACTTCCACGCCGAGCCGGTCGCTTTCGCCGCTGACATGCTGGCCATGGCGATCTGCGAGATCGGTTCGATCAGCGAGCGCCGCACCGCGATGCTGGTGGACCCGGCGCTGTCCGGTCTGCCGGCCTTCCTCACTCCCAAGCCGGGCCTGAACTCGGGCTTCATGATTCCGCAGGTCACCGCCGCGGCGCTGGTCTCGGAGAACAAGCAGCGCGCCTACCCGGCCAGCGTGGATTCCATTCCCACCTCGGCCAATCAGGAAGACCACGTCTCGATGGCCGCGCACGGCGCCCGCCGCCTGCTGGCGATGGCCGAAAACGCCGCCAACGTGGTCGGCATCGAGCTGCTGGCCGCCGCGCAGGGCTGCGACTTCCACGCCCCGCTGACCTCCAGCCCGGCGCTGGAAAGCGTGCGCACCACGCTGCGCACCCAGGTACCGACGCTGCAGGATGACCGCTATTTCCACCCGGACATGGTCGCCGCCACCGAGCTGGTGCGCAGCGGCGCCCTCGCCCACGGTCTGGACGCGGTGCTGCCGCATGTGGAAGCCGTGTCATGAGCGCCACGCCGGAGTGGCTGCAGATCCATCGCGGCACCGCGCCGCTGATCGTCAGCTTCCCCCACACCGGCACCGAACTGCCCGCCGAACTGGCCCGGCGGTTCGTCTCGCCGTGGCTGGCGCGGCGTGACGCCGACTGGTGGGTGCACCAGCTGTACGCCTTCGCGCGTGAGCTGGGCGCCACCACCGTGCGCACCGCCATCTCGCGCTCGGTGATCGATATGAACCGTGATCCGTCCGGCGTCAGCCTGTACCCGGGCCAGAACACCACCGGCCTGTGCCCGCTGACCACCTTCGACAACCAGCCGCTGTACCGCGAGGGCTGCGAGCCGGACGAAGCTGAGATCGCCCGCCGCCGCGACACGTACTTCGCGCCCTACCACGCCGCGCTGGCCGCCGAGATCGCCCGCCTGCACGCCGACCACGGCACCGTGGTGATGTATGACGCGCACTCGATCCGCTCGAACATCCCGCACCTGTTCGACGGCCAGCTGCCGCAGTTCAACCTAGGCACCGCCGGCCCCACCGGCGAGCCGGACACGGCCTGCGACAACGCGCTGGCCGATGTGGTCGAGAACCTGTGCGCGCTGAGCGGTCTGGGCCACGTGCGCAACGGCCGCTTCAAGGGCGGCTGGATCACCCGCCACTACAGCAACGTGCCCGCCGGCGTGCATACGTTACAGATGGAGCTGGCCTGCCGCGGCTACATGTACGAGCCGGCGCCGGGCGATGTGGAGGTGCACAGCTGGCCCACGCCCTACGCCCCTGCCCGCGCCACCGCGGTGCGCGACACCCTGCAACAGGTGCTGCGCGCCTGCCTCGACTTTTCCACACGTGCGAATCCTTCGCAAAAACCCGCACATCCCTGTGCGGACTTTTCACCAGGAACAGACTGATGACCCGCCACGACCCTTCCCGCAGCCCGCGCGCGCCGCGCGGCAACACGCTCAACTGCAAGTCCTGGCAGACCGAAGCGCCGTTCCGCATGCTGCAGAACAACCTCGACGCCGAAGTGGCCGAAGACCCCACCTCGCTGGTGGTCTACGGCGGCATCGGCCGCGCCGCGCGCGACTGGGAGAGCTACGACAAGATCCTGGAAACCCTCAAGCGGCTGGACGACAACCAGACCCTGCTGGTGCAGTCGGGCAAGCCGGTTGGCGTGTTCCCCACCCACCCGGACGCCCCGCGCGTGCTCATTGCCAACTCCAACCTGGTGCCGCACTGGGCCAACTGGGAGCACTTCAACGAGCTCGATAAGAAGGGCTTGATGATGTACGGGCAGATGACCGCCGGCAGCTGGATCTACATTGGCAGCCAGGGCATCGTCCAGGGCACCTACGAAACCTTCGTGGAGATGGGCCGCCAGCACTACGGCGGCAGCCTCAGCGGCAAGTGGATCCTCACCGCCGGGCTGGGCGGCATGGGCGGCGCGCAGCCGCTGGCCGCCTCGCTGGCCGGCGCCAGCAGCCTGACCATTGAATGCCGCCAGAGCAGCATCGATTTCCGCCTGCGCACCCGCTACGTGGACGAACAGGCCAGCGACATCGACGACGCGCTGGCGCGCATCGCCAAATACACCGCCAGCGGTGAGGCCAAGTCGATCGCCCTGCTCGGCAACGCCGCCGAGATCCTGCCCGAGCTGGTCCGTCGTGGCGTGCGCCCGGATGCGGTCACCGACCAGACCAGCGCGCATGACCCGGTGCACGGCTACCTGCCGATCGGCTGGACGGTCGAGCAGTGGCTCACCGAACAGCAGGCCAACCCGGAGAAGGTCCGCGACGCCGCCAAGGCCGCGATGCGCGTGCATGTGGAGGCGATGCTGGCTTTCCACGCCGCCGGCATCCCGACCGTGGATTACGGCAACAACATCCGCCAGATGGCCTTCGACGAAGGCCTGAAGAATGCCTTCGACTTCCCCGGTTTCGTGCCGGCCTACGTGCGCCCGCTGTTCTGCCGCGGCGTCGGCCCGTTCCGCTGGGTGGCGCTGTCCGGCGACCCGGAAGACATCTACAAGACCGACGCCAAGGTGAAGCAGATCATCGCCGATGACCCGCATCTGCATCGCTGGCTGGACATGGCGCGCGAGCGCATCGCCTTCCAGGGTCTGCCGGCGCGCATCTGCTGGGTCGGCCTGGGCCTGCGCCACAAGCTCGGCCTGGCCTTCAACGAGATGGTCCGCAACGGCGAGCTCAGCGCGCCGGTGGTGATCGGCCGCGACCACCTGGACAGCGGCAGCGTCGCCTCGCCCAATCGCGAGACCGAAGCGATGAAGGACGGCTCCGACGCCGTCTCCGACTGGCCGCTGCTCAACGCCATGCTCAACGTCGCCGGTGGCGCCACCTGGGTCAGCCTGCACCACGGCGGCGGCGTCGGCATGGGTTACTCGCAGCATTCGGGCGTGGTCATCGTCTGTGACGGCAGCATCGAGGCCGACAAGCGCATCGCCCGCGTGCTGTGGAACGACCCCGGCACCGGCGTCATGCGCCACGCCGATGCCGGTTATGACATCGCCATCGACTGCGCCAAGGAGAAGGGGCTGGACCTGCCAGGCATCCTCGGCTGAGTCCGGGCACTCACCTGCCTGCAATCACAAAAGGGCAGCTTCAGGGCTGCCCTTTTGTCTGGTCGGACGCCGTTATGGCATCCATGCGTTGCGTGGCCCAGGCAGCGGAATCCATCCGCCACCTGCCAGCGCCCGCTCAGGCGGTGCGACGCATCGGCTGGTCTTCCACCACCTCGTCTGCCAGGAAGGCTTCCAGCGAGTCATCCATCGCCTGCATCCATGGCGTATGGTGCGGCGGCGCCAGCGTGCCGGTCAGCACCGAGCGATAGCTCTTGTTGCGGTAACCCAGGATGTCGGCGACCTTGTCCACCTTCCACTGCTTGAACAGCTCGGCAACCGCTTCGACCTTGAACTCCGGGTAGTCGGTGGCGTTGAGCAGGTCGCGCACATATGCGGCCTGGAAGTCGATGTCCTCGCTGTCGGAGCGCGTCGCCTCCTCTCGCTGCACCCAGGCTTGGCTGTCTGCACGCATCGCTTCGGCATCCGGCAACGTGATGCGCCCGAGGATCACGTCGCGCGCATACCAGGCCTGCGCATCGAACATGTTGAAGGTGTAGTACTGGTCCTGCATGCCCAGGTACATCAGCTTCGGATTGTCGATCCAGAACACGCCCTTGTAGATGTCACCCGGATACAGGCGGTTGCGCGTGCGCAGGGTCAGCTCATCGCACAGGAACGGAAAGTGGTGCTGGTAGCCGGTGCACAGCACGATGGCATCCACGTCCTTGGAGCTGCCATCGGCGAAGTGCGCGGTATTGCCTTCCAAGCGCAGCAGCAGCGGCTTCTCGTCGAATGCGGCCGGCCAGTCATAGCTCATCGGTGCGCTGCGATAGCTGAAGGTCACCGACTTGGCGCCGTACTTGTAGCATTGCGTGCCAATGTCCTCGGCCGAATAGCTGCTGCCGACCAGCAGCAGGTCCTTGTCGGCGAACTCGCAGGCATCGCGGAAATCATGCGCATGCAGCACGCGGCCGGGGAACTGCTCAAGCCCTTCGAAGAACGGCGCGTTCGGTGTGGAGAAATGGCCGGTGGCAACGATCACCCGGTCGAATTCCTCGGTCTGCAGCTCATCCTTCTTCAGGTCGCGCACGGTGACGCTGAAGCGCCCGGTTTCTTCGGAATATTCCACCCACTGTACGGCGGTGTTGAAGCGGATCTGGTCACGCACGCCGCTCTTTTCGATGCGGCCCATGATGTAGTCGCGCAGCACTGCACGCGGAGGATAGGAGGCGACGGGGCGACCAAAATGCTCTTCGAAACTGTAGTCGGCAAATTCCAGCGCTTCCTTGGGGCCGTTCGACCAGAGGTAGCGGTACATGCTGCCGTGTACAGGTTCGCCATAGGCATCCAGCCCGGTGCGCCATGTGTAGTTCCACATTCCACCGAGATCGGACTGCTTCTCGAAACAGACGATTTCCGGGACTTCAGCGCCGCCACGGCGGGCGGATTCAAACGCACGAAGCTGTGCCAGACCGCTGGGGCCGGCGCCAAGAATGGCAATACGCATGGTCATTCGAGTTGTATCTCCTGTGTAGCTGCCGGCACGTGAAGCACGTGACGACACTGCGCAAGGGCGCGTTATGCGTCGTGCGGGAGGACTGCGGCCCAGTCCCGCACAACGCGCGAAACACCCGGCCGGCCACATCAAGGCGGCAGCAGCGGAAAGGAATGGCAGACAAAAAGCCGCCCGTCGGGGACAAGCCCCGCCCCTTCATCATCCGGGTGGGTACTTCGCGAGAAGGGTCCGCCGCGTTCGTTCGGACCAGAATGACGGTGCAACACCGCAAGGAGTATGGGAAAAACTCGCGAAAGCGGGGGCATCCTAGCACAGCGGCCATGTTTGCCGGTAATCCCGGCACCGCGCTGGCCGCGGAAGCTCCCTGTTCAAAAGTCAATCCGGATTGGCGACCCCGTGCGGCACATGGCCGGCAGCAACGTGCAGGCGCGCGCTGTCGATGTTGTGCTGCGAGTCATCGAAAAAGATGTCCGCGCCGAATGCCTCCAGGAATGGCCCCTTGTGCCGTCCACCGAGAAACAGCGCCTCGTCCAGCCGCACACCCCATTCGCGCAACGTGCGGATCACCCGTTCATGCGCCGGCGCCGAACGCGCGGTGACCAGCGCGGTGCGGATCGGCGCCGCCTCGCCGGCAGGAAATGCCGCCTGCAGGTCATGCAGCGCGGAAAGGAAATTGCGGAACGGGCCGCCACTTAGCGGCTCATGTGCCCGCTCCTGCTCATGCCGGCCGAATGCTTCCACCCCCTGTTCGCGGGAAATGCGTTCGCTCTCATCGCCGAAGATCACCGCATCACCGTCGAAGGCGATACGCAGTTGCGACGAGGGCCGCCCGGTATCGGTGGCGACCGCCGACGCGGCTGACACCTCGGCCATGCTGTGCGGCAGAATCGTCGCCGCAGCGATGCCATGCAGCAACGCCCTTCGCACCGATTCAGGGTTGGCCGACAGGAACAGATCGGTACCGAACGGCTTGGCATAGGGCCAGGTCGGCTCACCGGCGGTAAAGGTCGCACGTACGATGTCCAGCCCGTGGTGCTGGATCGAATTGAAGATGCGCAGGCCGGTATCGGCCGAGTTGCGCGACAGCAGGATCACCTCCACCCGCGGTACTTCGCCAGGTGTGCGGCTGTTCAAGCCCAGCAGTTTGCGCACCACCGGAAAGGCGACGCCGGGCCTGAGCACATCGTCCTCATGCAGGCGCTGGTAGGCCGCGTAGGCCTCCAGCCCTTCGCGCTCGAACAATGCGTGGCCTTCCTCCAGATCGAACAGTGCGCGCGAAGTCACCGCGACCGTCAGCAGCCGTGGCGTGTTGTCACCCATGTTTGCAGCCCTTTCCTGTGCCGTCTCCGGCGTTGCCTCTCACCCGCTCCATGGCGGTGTTCATCAGAAGATGAACTGCTCGCTGAGGATGCGCTCTTCCAGATTGTGTTCCGGATCGAACAGCAGCGTCACCTGGCGCTCGCGCGATTCGCGGATGGTGACTTCCACCACGTCGCGGGTCTCGTGCGAGTCGGCCGTGACGCTGACCGGCCGCTTGTACGGGTCCAGCACGCGGAAACGCACTTCGGTCTCCGCCTTGAGAATCGCACCACGCCAGCGCCGGGGACGATACGGTGCCAGCGGCGTCAGCGCGATGGTGTTGGAGCCCAGCGGCAGGATGGGCCCGTGCGCTGAATAGTTGTAGGCGGTGCTGCCGGCCGGCGTGGAGACCAGCACACCATCACAGATCAGCTCGGCTACCCGCTCCTGACCATTGAGGTCGATGCCGATGTGGGCCGCCTGCCGCGTCTGCCGCAGCAGCGACACGTCGTTATAGGCGAGCGAGCCGGTGGTGGTACCCGACTCGGTCTGCGCGACCATTTCCAGCGGACGCAGATGCGCCGGCTCGGCCTGTGCAAGGCGCTGCAACAGGTCCTCGGCGCGGTAGTGGTTCATCAGGAAGCCGACAGTACCCAGCTTCATGCCGAACACCGGCTTGCCCATGCTGCCGTGGCGGTGCAGCGTCTGCAGCATGAAGCCATCACCGCCCAGCGGGCACAGCACATCGGCATCTTGCGGATCCACGCCGCCATAGCGCGCGACCAGTGCCTGACGGGCCTCTTGGGCGGCATCGATTGAGCTGGCAAGAAAAGCGATACGGGGGGACACAGCCATTCATCGTTGCGGACTCGGCTGTCGAGCATACCCTGCAACCGCCCATGCGGCAGCGTCGCTGTCAAACGCAACTCTCTGTTCCGGCACGGGCCGCTCCGGAAAGGAACGGGCCCCCGGTGGGGCCCGTCCTCACATCGGCCGGCCTACGCGCCGTGCGCGGCCAACTGGCCCAGCCGCTGCACCGCAACCGACACAGTCGGGTAATCCAGGGTCTTCTGCTCGGCCAGTTCGGCCAGCATCGCCAAGGTGAAGCGCAGGCTGCTGTCATCGCGCCTGATCCACGCGGCGACCTTGGCCTCGGCGCCACTGCCCTTCATCGACAGCACCTGCCCGGTCAGCACGCGCTGGTGCGTGGCCAGCTCATCACGCAGCACGCCGCGAGCCACCGCATGCCAGCGGCCGTTGACCTCCAGCGCGTCGATCTGCTCGAACAGCCACGGCATCTGCAGCGCCTCACCCAGGCGGAAGTGGACCTTGGACACGTCCACCGGCTTGAGCTTGCGGGTACGGGCCAGCTCGATGATGTCGAATGCCGGCTCCAGGAACTGCAGCTCGGACAACTGTTTGGCCAATGCCGCCGGCAATCCCTTTTCCTTCCACGCCACGACGCTCGCCTCGTACGCGGGTCGCTGCGAGTCGGGCAGCACACCCGAAGCAACACGGATGTCGTTGAACGGCCCCTGGTAGCGATCGACCGCGGCGGTGATGCCCGGCATCGCCCCCGGCCGACCCAGCAGCCAGCGCACGAACGAACGCTGCAGTTTCCAGATCACTTCCAGCGCGTCCACCTGCACAGCCTCGGGCAAGGTCCCGTCGAGCGCATCGATCTGCTCCCACAGTGCCCGTGCATCCAGCGTCTCGCGGCTGATGGTGTAGGCCTTGGCGACCTCGGCCACGGTGCGGCCGGTGTCCTCCTGCATGCGCATCAGGAAGGTGGCGCCCATGCGGTTGATGGTCTGGTTGGTCACCGCTGTGGCGATGATCTCGCGCTTCAGGCGATGCGTCTCCATCGCGCCGGCGTATTTCTTCTGCAGCGGCTGCGGGAAGTAGCGCAGCAGCTCCTTGGACAGGTACGGGTCTTCGGGGATATCCGAATCCAGCAGCTGCTGGAACGCGACGATCTTGGAATAGGACAGGATCACCGCCAGTTCCGGCCGGGTCAGGCCCAGGCCACGCAGCTTGCGTGCCGACAGTTCCGCATCGGACGGCAGGTACTCGATCTGGCGATCAAGCAGCCCCTGCTGTTCCAGCGTGCGGATGAAGTGCTGCTTGGAACCGAGCCGCTTTGCGCTCATCCGCTCCATCAGGCTGATGGCCTGGTTCTGGCGGTAGTTGTCCATCAGCACCAGCTCGGCGACCTCGTCGGTCATCGACGCCAGCAGCTTGTTGCGCTGGGCGACGGTGAGCTTCTTGGCACGCACCACATCGTTGAGCAGGATCTTGATATTGACTTCATGGTCGGAGGTGTCGACACCGGCCGAGTTGTCGATGAAGTCGGTGTTGAGCAGTACACCGGCCTGCGCGGCCTCGATGCGGCCGAGCTGGGTCATGCCGAGATTGCCGCCCTCGCCCACGATCCGGCAGCGCAGCTCGCCGCCGTTGACGCGCAGGCCGCTGTTGGCGCGGTCTCCGACTTCGGCATGGGTTTCATTGGCGGCCTTGATGTAGGTGCCGATGCCGCCATTCCACAGCAGGTCGACCGGTGCCTTCAGCGCGGCGCTGATCAGCTCGGTCGGGGTCATTGCCTTGATGCCGGCGTCGATGCCCAGCACCTCGCGCACCTGTGGGGTGATCTCGATCGATTTCAGCGAGCGCGGATAGATGCCGCCGCCCTTGCTGATCAGCTTGCTGTTGTAATCGGTCCAGCTCGAACGCGGCACGGTGAACAGGCGCGCGCGTTCCTTGAACGAGGTCGCCGCCACCGGGTTGGGGTCGAGGAAGATGTGGCGATGGTCGAACGCACACACCAGACGGGTGTGCTCGGACAGCAGCATGCCGTTGCCGAACACGTCACCGGACATGTCGCCGATGCCGACCACGGTGAAGTCCTGCCGCTGGCAATCCCGGCCCAGCGCACGGAAGTGGCGCTTGACCGACTCCCATGCACCGCGGGCGGTGATACCCATGCCCTTGTGGCTGTAGCCGACCGAGCCACCGGACGCGAAAGCGTCATCCAGCCAGAAACCATGCGCGGCAGCGATGCCGTTGGCGATGTCGGAGAAGCTGGCGGTGCCCTTGTCGGCCGCCACCACCAGATAGGGATCGTCCAGGTCATGCCGGACCACGCCCTGCGGCGGCACGATGGCGTTGTCGACAATGTTGTCGGTGATATCGAGCAGTCCGTTGATGAAGCGCTTGTAGCAGGCCACACCCTCGGCGAACCAGGCATCGCGATCCACGGACGGGTCCGGCAACTGCTTGGCGAAGAAACCACCCTTGGAGCCGACCGGCACGATCACCGTGTTCTTCACCATCTGTGCCTTGACCAGGCCCAGCACCTCGGTACGGAAATCCTCGCGGCGGTCAGACCAGCGCAGGCCGCCACGGGCCACCGCGCCAAAGCGCAGGTGAGTGCCTTCCACGCGCGGTCCACACACCCAGATTTCGCGGTACGGGCGCGGCTTCGGCGCGTCCGGCACCTTGGCCGCTTCCAGCTTGAAACTGATGTAGTCGGTAGGCCCGCCATCGGCACGCACACCGTCCTTGCGCGGCAGGTAATAGCTGGTGCGCAACGTGGCTTCGATCACGCCGATGAAGCTGCGCAGGATGCGGTCCTCATCCAGGCTGGAGACGCCATCGAGCAGCTTGACCAGCACCTCGCGCACCAGCGCCATGCGTGCATCACGCTTGCCCTTGCGCGCCGCGACCACGCCATCGAGCAACTTGAGCGTGCCCGCATCATCACCGGCCAGCATCTTGAACTGCGCCAACTGCACATCCAGCACCGCCTTGCCGGTCACCGGAGCCGGTTCGAAACGGGCCTCGAACAGCTCGACGATCAATCGTGCCAGCAGCGGATAACGGTTGAAGGTGCCCTCGACATAGGCCTGCGAAAACGGTACGCCGATCTGCAGCAGGTACTTGCAGTAGGCGCGCAGCATCGAGACTTGGCGCCAGTCCAGCGCCGCCCCCAGCACCAGCCGGTTGAAACCGTCGTTCTCGGCATCGCCATGCCACACACGCGCAAACGCTTCGCTGAAGGCGGCATTGGCACGGACCGGATCGATCGGGCCGATGGCCGACTCGACCTCGAAGTCCTGCACATATACCGGCGCGTTGTCGACCATCAGCCGGTACGGCCGTTCGGCCATCACCCGCAGTCCCATGTTCTCCATCATCGGCAGCACGTCCGACAGCGGAAGGTCCTTGAGCTGGCGATACAGCTTCAGCCGCAGGCCTTCCGCGCCATCGCGCTGCAGCGTCTGCAGGCTCAGGCGCAGATCGTCGGGGCCGGTCAACGCATCCAGCTGCGCCACGTCGGCAGCGGCGATCTGGGCGCTGGAATCTTCGATATAGCCGGCCGGCAGTGCCTTGCCGATCCGCGAGGCGATCCGCAGTCCTTCATTTTCCCCGTGGCTGGCGATCAATGCCTCACGCAGATCGTCCTGCCAGTTGCGCAATACGTTAGCCAAACGTTTCTCCAAATCGCCGGTATCCGGCTCAAGATTCCCACCGGCCCGGGGCCGGACAATCAGGTGAAGCTGCGCCAGCGGCGAGTCACCCAACACCACACTGGAGTCCACGTGCTCCCCCTGCAACGCATCACGCAGCATGGCTTCCACACGCAGACGCACATCCGTATTGAAACGCTCACGCGGCAGGAAAACCAGCGTGGAGATGAAACTGCTGAAACGGTCACGGCGCAGGAACATGCGACTGCGCGCACGCTCCTGCAATCCCAGCACGCCGGTCGCGGTGCGGAACAGTTCGTCCTCGCTGGACTGGAACAGCTCCTCGCGTGGCAGCGACTCGATGATATGGCGTAGCGCCTTGCCGCTGTGGCTGGAC
Organism: Stenotrophomonas sp. UBA2302; assembly: GCA_002345545.1. Lineage (GTDB taxonomy): Bacteria > Pseudomonadota > Gammaproteobacteria > Xanthomonadales > Xanthomonadaceae > Stenotrophomonas. The sequence continues at coordinate 91,231 of DDVW01000053.1, forward strand.
ACACTCAGGCCCGCACGCTGCATCACATTCTGATAGCGCTGCCGCACCAGCGGGATTTCCCACGGGCGGCAGCTGTAGGCGCTGGAAGTGAACAGGCCGAGGAAGCGTTGCTCGCCGATGATCCGGCCCTTGGCATCGAACTCCAGCACGCCGATGTAGTCCATGTAACCGCCACGATGGACCCGCGAGCGGGCATTGGTCTTGGTCAGGATCAGGACATCGGCAAGCTGGCGGCTGTCGCTCAAGCCCTGCGCTGCCAGCCCTTTGACCGGACGCGGCGGTGAGCCCTCGGTGCCACGCATCAACCCCAGGCCAGTGCCTTCGCAGGCGGCCAGCACGGTTTCTCCACTGCGCTTTTCCACCTTGTATTCGCGGTAGCCGAAGAACGTGAAGTGGTTGTCGGCGGCCCAGCGCAGGAATTCCTGGGCCTCCGTGCGCGAAACATCGTCCACCGGCAACGGCCGTGTCGCCAGCTCATCGGCCAGCGCCAGCGCCCGGTTGCGCATCGGCTCCCAGTCGTTGACGGCCGCACGCACCTCTTCCAGCACGCTACGGATGCGTTGCTCCAGTGCCGGCAGCGCAGCGGCCGGCTGCCGCTCGATCTCCAGCAGCATCACCGATTCGACCGTGCCTTCACCGACCTTTTGCAGCTTGCCGGCGGTATCGCGCGACAGTCTGATCAGTGGATGCCCCAGCACATGGATACCGATGCCCTGCCCGGCCAGTGCCAGCGATACCGAGTCCACCAGGAACGGCATGTCGTCGTTGACGATCTGCAGCACCGTATGCGCCGTATCCCCGCCGTACTCCTTCAAGGTCGGATTGAAGGCCCGCACACTGGCCGTGCCGGGTTTGCGCACCCGGGCGAATTCAAGCATTCCGGCGGCGTGGCGCGCCCAGTCTTCAGCCGGGTGCAGGCTGAACTCCTCCGCATCCATCCGCTGGTAGAACGCGGCGGCGAAGGCCAGTGCCTGGTCCTGCGCCGCGACGGGATAGTGTTTGCGCAGCGCAATGAAAACAGGCTCCAGCGACAGGACAGCCGCCGGAGCCGTAGAGGAGGATGGGGATGCGGGGGATAAACCAGATTTCCTGTTGGCAGACTTCGCACTACGGTTTTGCGATTTCATGAGGGAGCTTCTGGCGGGTGCTCGCTGGAGAAAGCCGGATTGTAGCCTTCACCCGGCCCCACGCCTTGCTGCAGGACGGCATGGAAATGTCTGGCAAAGGGCGGCACCGCAATGGTTTGCGCCAACACCACAGATTCCGGCAACCACCGGTGGACGGTGTAGGGCACAACGGCAGCGGCAATTCTCCCGTACCCATGAAACAGAAGTGGAAAAATAACTGTATTAATCCTGTACTGGACGGTATAGTCCAGCCCCTGTGCCGACCTCCCCTGCCGCCGACAGCGCCCACGATGCACGCGATCTTCGCGTGTTCGATGCCGTGCGCGAACTGCTCGCCGTCCAGGGCATGCGCCTGAGCATGAGTGCGGTGGCCGCGCGTGCCGGTTGCTCCAAGCAGACGCTTTACAGCCGCTACGGTTGCAAGCGCGACCTGTTGCGCAGGGCCATGCAGCTGCATGTCTCCACCGCCACCTCCGCCCTTGCCGTCAGCTCCGAAAAGCCGCTGCGGGAAATTCTGCTGGGTTTCGCGCTGGGTTATCTGGAGCACCGCAACCAGCCAGAGGTACGCCAGACGGCCCGGGTGATCGTCGCAGGCATCCAGGAGTTCCGCGAGGAATCGAAGTTCATGTACCTCGGCAGCGTCGAGACGCTGTGCGATCACATGGCTGAATGGATGCAAACCGAGATAGCGCGTGGACGCCTGCACCATGACGACCCGCAGTTCATGGCCGAGCTGTTACTTAGCATGCTCGCCGGCCAGGACTTCGAGCGTCAGCGTTTCCATGTCCCCCACCGCGACGACGCTGCACAGCGCCGCCGCTGGGCCGAATTCGCCACCGACAGTTTCCTGCGCGCGTTCGCCACGCACGGGGACGCTGTCGCGCTTACCCATAAAAACAACTCCCGGAGTTACTCCTCATGACCTCCCCGCTCCGCATTCTTGCACTTGCCTTCGCCGCCGCGTTCGCTTTGGCGGCCTGCAAGAAAGAACAGGCACAGATCGCGCCCCCACCGCCGGAGGTGGGTGTGATCGACGCCACCCCGCAGACGCTGCCGTTGCAGCGCGAGCTGGTGGGCCGTCTGTCACCGTTCCGCTCGTCCGATGTCCGCGCACGTATTCCGGGGGTGTTGCAGAAGCGCATCTATGAAGAAGGCAGCACGGTCAAGGAAGGCCAGCCGCTGTTCCAGATCGATCCTGCGCCGCTGCAGGCCGCGCTGGCTTCGGCCGAGGCCGCGCTGAGCGCCGCCCGCGCGACCCATATCAATGCCAAAACCACCGCCGACCGTGCCCGCACTCTGGCACCGCAGAAGTTTGTTTCCCAGTCCGACCTGGACAATGCCGAGGCCGCCGAGCGCAGCAGTGCGGCCGCGGTACAGCAGGCACAGGCGGCCGTCACCAGCGCCCGCATCAACCTGGGCTATGCCCGGGTCACCGCGCCGATCTCCGGCCTTGCCGGCAAGCAGCAGGTGACCGAGGGCGCGCTGGTCGGCCAGGGTGAAGCCACCTTGCTGACCACGGTCGACCAGATCGACCCTCTGTACGTGAATTTCTCCATGACCGCCGAAGAGCTGGGCACGCTGCGCGCAGCCCAGGAAAAGGGTGCCGTGGCATTGGCCGGCGATGGCAAGACCACCATACGTGTCAACCTGCCCGACGGCTCGACCTATGCACACGAAGGCACGCTGGACTTTTCCGCCACCACGGTCGATCCGGCCACCGGCGCGGTGTCACTGCGTGCCCAGCTGCCCAACCCCGAGCATGTGCTGCTGCCGGGTTCTTTCGTCAGCTTCAAGGCCAACCTCGGCGAGCGCAACAACGCCTTCCTCGTCCCGCAGCAGGCGGTACAGCGGGATACCCGCGGCGGCTTTGTGCTGGTGGTCGGCAAGGACGGCAACGTCGTGCGCAAGGCGGTGACGCTGGGCAACGAGCAGGGTGGCAACTGGTTGATCTCCTCCGGTCTGGAAGCCGGTGACCAGGTCATCGTGTCCGGTATCCAGAAGGTCAAGGAAGGGGCCCCGGCCAAGGCCACGCCGTGGCAGCCGAACGCCGCCGCGCCCGCCACCAGCGCTCCGGCGCCGGCGAAGGAAACGAAGGAATAACGGACCGCTCCCATGCCTAAATTCTTTATCGACCACCCGGTATTCGCCTGGGTGGTGGCCATTCTGATCTCGCTGGGCGGGGTGATCTCCATCCTCAACCTGGGCGTCGAGTCCTATCCCAGCGTGGCCCCGCCGCAGATCACCGTTTCGGCCACCTACCCCGGTGCCAGCGCCTCCACCGCCGAGAAATCGGTCACCCAGATCATCGAGCAGCAGCTCACCGGCATCGACAACCTGGTCTATTTCAACTCCTCGTCGTCCTCCACTGGCCGGGTGACCATCACCCTGACCTTCGACAGCGGCACCGACGCCGACATCGCCCAGGTGCAGGTGCAGAACAAGGTGGCGCTGGCCACGCCGCGCCTGCCCTCGGAGGTGACCAAGCAGGGCGTAGTCGTGGCCAAAGCCAATGCCGGCTTCCTGATGGCCGTCGGCGTGCGCTCCGATGACGGTGCGATCGACCGCGACGCGCTCAACGACATCGTCGGCGCGCGTGTGCTGGAGCAGATCTCGCGCGTTCCGGGCGTCGGCAGCACCCAGCAGTTCGGCTCCGAATACGCCATGCGCATCTGGCTGAACCCGGAAAAGCTGCAGGGCTACCACCTGTCCGCCACCGATGTGTACAACGCCATCGGCACCCAGAACCTGCAGTTCGCCGCCGGCTCGGTGGGCGGCGACCCGGCGCCCAACGGCCATGCGTTCACCGCCACGGTGGCCGCAGAAGGACGCTACAGCTCGCCGGAAGAGTTCGAGAACACCATCCTGCGCGCCAACAGCGACGGCAGCGTGGTCAGGCTCAAGGACGTGGCTACGGTCGCATTCGGAGCAACCACCTACGGCTTTGACACCAAGTACAACGGCAAGCCGGTGGCGGCCTTCGCCATCCAGCTGCTGCCCGGTGCCAACGCGCTGAACGTGTCCGACGCGGTGCGCGCCAAGATGGACGAGCTGGCCCCCAGCTTCCCGCCGGGCGTGAGCTGGTTCACCCCGTTCGACAGCACCACCTTCGTCAAGATCTCGATCAAGGAAGTGGTGGGCACACTGGTGGAAGCCATCATCCTGGTGTTCCTGGTGATGCTGATCTTCCTGCAGAACTTCCGCGCGACGATCATCCCCACGCTGGTGATCCCGGTGGCCCTGCTCGGCACCTTCATGGGCATGCTGATGCTGGGCTTCACCATCAACCAGCTGACTCTGTTCGCGATGGTGCTGGCGATCGGCATCGTGGTCGACGATGCCATCGTGGTGGTCGAGAACGTCGAGCGCATCATGACCGAGGAAGGCCTGCCGCCACGGGCCGCCACACAGAAGGCGATGGGCCAGATCACCGGCGCGGTGGTGGCGATCACCGTGGTACTGGCGGCGGTGTTCATCCCCAGCGCCATGCAGCCCGGCGCCTCGGGCGAGATCTACAAGCAGTTCGCGCTGACCATCGCCATCTCGATGGGCTTCTCCGCCCTGCTGGCGCTGACCTTCACCCCGGCCCTGTGCGCGGCGTTCCTGCTGCCGACCCACAACGACAAGCCGAACTGGGTCTACCGCACGTTCAACAAGTACTACGGCAAGGTCGAGCACAGCTATGTCGGCATGGTCGGTGGCGTCATCAAACGCGCACCGCGCTGGATGATGGTGTTCGGCCTGCTGGTGGTGCTGTGCGGCTTCCTGTTCACCCGCCTGCCGGGCAGCTTCCTGCCGGAAGAGGACCAGGGCTATGCGCTGGCCATCGTGCAGTTGCCGCCGGGTGCCACCAAGACCCGCACCATGGGCGTGTTCGACCAGTTGCTGGGCACGCTGCAGAAGGAAGACGCCTTCGAAGGCATGATGCAGGTCACCGGCTTCAGCTTCCTGGGCATGGGCGAGAACGTCGGCATGGCGTTCATCCGCCTCAAGGACTGGGATGAGCGCAAGGTCACCGCGCCGGAGTTCATCCAGGCCATGAACAAGAAGGCCTACGGCATCAAGGATGCGCAGATCTTCTTCGTCAACCTGCCCACGGTACAGGGCCTGGGCCAGTTCGGCGGCTTCGACATGTGGCTGCAGGACCGTGCCGGCGCCGGCCAGGATGCGCTGATGGAGGCGCGCAACACCCTGCTGGGTGCGGCCTCGCAGGACCCGTCGCTGGTCGGCGTGCGCCCCAACACGCTGGAGAATTCGCCGCAGCTGCAGCTGTCGGTGGACCGCGTGAAGGCCCAGGCCATGGGCGTGTCGGTCAATGATGTCTACACCGCGATCCAGATGATGCTGGCACCGGTCTACGTCAACGACTTCTTCTATGGCGGTCGCATCAAGCGCGTCAACATGCAGGCTGATGCCGCCTACCGCACCGGTCCGGAATCACTGCGCAGCTACTACGTGCCCAGCACCCTGTCCAAGGATGCCGATGGCCAGCCGGCGATGATTCCGCTCAGCACCGTGGTCAAGTCCGAGTGGATCTACGCCCCGCCGGCGCTGAACCGCTACAACGGCTATTCGGCGGTGAACATCGTCGGTGCACCGGCTCCCGGTGGCAGCTCCGGGCAGGCGATGACCACGATGGAAAACCTGGTGCATGACGAGTTGCCGGCCGGCTTCGGCTTCGACTGGAGCGGCATGTCCTACCAGGAAATCCTCGCCGGCAACGCCGCGACGCTGCTGATGGTGCTGTCCATCGTGGTGGTGTTCCTGTGCCTGGCCGCGCTGTATGAAAGCTGGTCGATTCCGGTGGCGGTGCTGCTGGTGGTGCCGATCGGCATCCTCGGCGCGGTGGTGTTCTCGCTGATGCGCGGCCTGCCGAACGATCTGTATTTCAAGATCGGCATGGTGACGGTGATCGGCCTGGCCGCCAAGAACGCGATCCTGATCGTGGAATTCGCGGTCGAGCAGCGCGCCCTGGGCAAGACCCTGCGCGAGGCGGCGATCGAAGCGGCGCACCTGCGCTTCCGCCCGATCCTGATGACCTCCTTCGCGTTCATCCTCGGTGTGCTGCCGATGGCCATCTCCACCGGCGCCGGTGCCAATGCCCGCCACTCGCTGGGCACCGGCGTGATTGGTGGCATGCTGTTTGCCACCATCATCGGCGTGCTGCTGATCCCGCTGTTCTTCGTCACCGTGCGCCGCATGCTGGGCGACAAGCTCGACGAGCAGTCCAAGGAATACATCGAGCAGCACCAGGTGCGCACCGTGCAGCAGGACCGCTGACCGGTCGAAACAGATGCAACGAAAAGCCCCGGCATTGCCGGGGCTTCTTTTTGCGCCACTTGCAGCAGCAGTGCAGGTCGCGGTCTCCGATAGGGCTCTGGTCGCGCGCCTCGCCTCTGCCGGTGTAGTTCAGCGCACGCCGGTCTCGTTGCGGGCAATGACCATGCGCTGGATCTCGCTGGTGCCTTCGTAGATCTCGGTGATCTTGGCATCACGGAAGTAGCGCTCCAGCGGCATCTCCTTGGAATAGCCCATGCCACCGTGGATCTGCACCGCCTGGTGGGCGATCCACATCGCCGCCTCCGAGGCGGTCAGCTTGGCCACCGCCGCCTCGGTCGAGAACTTCCTGCCCTGCGACTTCAGCCACGCCGCGCGCAGGGTCAGTAGCAGCGCCGCATCCAGCTTGCACTTCATGTCGGCGATCTTGGCCTGGATCATCTGGAAGCTGCCGATCGGCGCACCGAACGACTTGCGCTCGCGCGCGTAGGCCAGCGACGCCTCATAGGCGGCACGGGCGATGCCTACCGCCTGCGAGGCGATGCCGATACGTCCGGAATCAAGCAGGCTCATCGCGATCTTGAAGCCCTGCCCTTCAACACCGATCACATCTTCGGCACGGGCGACGTAGTCCTGGAATTCGATCTCGCAGGTGGCCGAGGCGCGTACGCCCAGCTTCGGCTCGGTCTTGCCGCGGCCGAAACCCGCACGGGTGGTGTCGATCATGAAAGCGGTGATGCCGCGCGAGCCCTTTCCGGGGTCGGTCATCGCGAACAGCACGATGTAGCGCGCCACCGGACCGGAGGTGATCCAGCTCTTCTGGCCGTTGATGACGTAGGTGCCGTCGTCCTGCCTGACCGCGCGGCAGCGCATCGCGGTGGCATCGGAACCGGACTGCGATTCGGTCAGCGCGAAGGCGCCGATTTCGCGGCCTTCGGCAATCGCCCGCACGTACAGCTGCTTCTGCTCCTCGCTGCCATGGTTGAGCACGGCATTGCAGAACAGCGAGTTGTTGACCGACATGATGGTGGCATGCGCGGCATCGGCGGCCGACACCTCGATGATCGCCAGCACGCTGGATACCGGATCCATGCCGGCGCCGCCGTATTCCGCCGGCACCTCGATACCCATCAGGCCGTTCTCGCCGAGCAGGCGGATGTTCTCCAGCGGGTATTCGCCGGTGGCATCGTGGTGTTCGGCGCTGGGGCCGATCTTCTCTTGGGCGATGCGCCGGGCCACGTCCTGCAACATCAGTTGTTCTTCGGAAAAGCTGAAATCCACTACACCCCTCCCAGGGCATTACGAAGTTTCGATTGTAACTGTCGACTCGGGAAGGGTGCGAAGAACATGGAAGGGGCGCGGCATAAGCACGGCTTCTGAGTGCCCCGGCAGGTGCCGATTCAGATTCGCGCCTCCACGTTCCTCTCCGCCTGCTTCCGCGCCTTGACCCTGCCGCGTTGCAGCAGCAGAATATCTCTCTATCTCGATAGGTAGATATTTATGGATCTGGAAGACTGGTCGACCCGTCTGAAAGTGTTTGCCGATGCGACGCGCGTGCGTCTGCTGACACTGCTGGAGCAGGAAGAACTGACCGTGGCCGAGCTGTCGGCGATCACCACGCTGGCGCAGCCGCGGGTTTCGACCCATCTGGCGCGGCTGAAGGAAGCCGGGCTGGTGCGCGACCGCCGTGCCGGGGTGTCGGCCTACTACCGCTTTGACGATGCCGCGCTGGATCCGGCGCAGCGTGCATTGTGGCATGCGCTCAGCAACGGCAGCGATGACCCGCTGCTGCGCCAGGATGCCGAGCGCGTCCCCGGCGTGCTGGCGATGCGCGCCGCCGACCAGAACTGGGCCGACAGCGTCGCCGGTGACATGGAACGGCATTATTCGCCGGGCCGCACCTGGGAAGCGCTGGCACGCAGTGCCCTGCCGCTGCTGGAAACCGGCGACGTGCTCGACATCGCCTCCGGCGACGGCGTGCTGGCCGAACTGCTGGCGCCGCATGCACAGCGCTATGTCTGCATCGACACCAGCGCCCGCGTGGTCGCCGCCGCCAGCGAGCGCCTGCGCAAACTGCCCAACGTCGAAGTCCGCGAAGGCGACATGCATGCGCTGCCATTCGTCGACGGCAGTTTCGACCTGGTGGTGCTGATGCACGCGCTGACCTATGCCGCGCAACCGGCCAAAGCCGTGGCCGAGGGCGCACGCGTGCTGCGACCGGGTGGCCGGCTGATGCTGTGCAGCCTTGCCCGGCACGAGCACAAGGTCGCGGTGGAAGCCTATGGCCACGTCAATCTCGGCTTCACCGGCAAGGAACTGCGCAAGTTCGTGGAGAAAGCCGGGCTTGAGGTATCCAGCCTTGAGACCGTGACCCGCGAGAAACGTCCCCCGCATTTCGAAGTCATTTCCCTGATCGCCCACAAATCCTGATCCCGATACAGCGAGTCCCCCATGCGCTCCCTCCCCTGGCTCCACCCCGACCGCGCCGCCCTGCTGCTGCAGGCTCTCCAGCAACGCATCCTGATCATCGATGGCGCCATGGGCACGATGATCCAGCGCCACCGGCTGGAAGAAGGCGACTATCGCGGTGAGCGCTTTGCCGGGGGCTTTGACAGCACCCATGCGCACGGGCCCGGTTGCGAGCATGACCTGAAGGGCAACAACGACCTGCTGCTGCTCACCCGCCCCGAGGTGATCGCCGGCATCCATACCGCCTACCTGGAAGCCGGCGCCGACCTGGTCGAAACCAACACCTTCAACGCCACCTCGGTGAGCCAGGCCGACTACCACCTCGAGCACCTGGTCTACGAGCTGAACAAGGCCGGCGCACAGGTGGCGCGGCAGTGCTGTGACGCCATCGAGGCGACCACGCCGGACAAACCACGCTTCGTCATCGGTGTACTCGGCCCAACCAGCCGCACCGCCTCGATCAGCCCCAACGTCAACGATCCGGGCTTTCGCAACACCAGTTTCGACCAGCTGCGCGGCACCTACCGCGAAGCCATCGAAGGCCTGATCGACGGCGGCGCCGACACGCTGATGGTGGAAACCGTCTTCGACACGCTCAATGCCAAGGCGGCGCTGTTCGCCATCGAGGAAGCCTTCGACGCACGTGGCGCGCGCCTGCCGATCATGATCTCCGGCACCATCACCGATGCCTCCGGCCGCACCCTGTCCGGCCAGACCGCCGAGGCGTTCTACGCATCGATGGCACACAGCCAGCCGCTGTCGATCGGTTTCAACTGTGCGCTCGGTGCCACCCAGATGCGTCCGCATGTGGAAACCCTGGCCACGATCGCCAGCGGCTACGTCAGCGCGCACCCCAACGCCGGCCTGCCCAACGCCTTCGGCGAATACGACGAAACCCCGGAAGAAACCGCCGCCACGCTGAAGGAGTTCGCGCAGTCCGGCCTGCTGAACCTGGTCGGCGGCTGCTGCGGCACCACGCCTGCGCACATCCACGCCATTGCCGAGGCCGTCGCCGGCATCCCGCCGCGCGCCCTTCCCACGCAACAGGAGCAGGCGGCATGAGCCAGCACCCGTATACCCGCCTGTCCGGGCTGGAACCGCTGGTCATCACCCCGGACCTGTTGTTCATCAACGTCGGCGAGCGCACCAATGTCACCGGCAGTGCGCAGTTCAAGAAACTGATCAAGGAAGACCGTTACGAGGAAGCGGTGGACGTGGCCCGCCAGCAGGTGGCCAACGGCGCGCAGATCCTCGACGTCAACATGGACGAGGGCCTGATCGACTCCGAGAAGGCGATGACCCGCTATCTCAACCTGATCATGTCCGAGCCGGACATCGCCCGTATCCCGGTGATGGTGGACTCCTCCAAGTGGAGCGTGATCGAGGCCGGGCTGAAGTGCCTGCAAGGCAAGAGCGTGGTCAACTCGATCTCGCTGAAGGAAGGCGAAGCCGCGTTCATCGAACAGGCCCGGCTGGTGCGCCGCTACGGCGCCGCCGCGGTGGTGATGGCCTTCGACGAGGACGGCCAGGCCGACACCTGCGCGCGCAAGGTGGAAATCTGCACCCGCGCCTACCGCATCCTCACCGAGGAAGTAGGCTTCCCGCCGCAGGACATCATCTTCGACCCGAACATCTTTGCCGTGGCCACCGGCATCGAGGAGCACGACAACTACGCGGTGGACTTCATCGAGGCCACCCGCATCATCAAGCGCACGCTGCCGCACTGCCATGTGTCCGGCGGCGTGTCGAACGTGTCGTTCTCCTTCCGCGGCAACGAGACCGTGCGCCAGGCGATCCACTCGGTGTTCCTGTACCACGCCATCAAGGCCGGCATGGACATGGGCATCGTCAACGCCGGTGCGCTGCCGATCTACGACCGGCTCGATCCGGAACTGCGCGAGCGGGTGGAGGACGTGATCCTCAACCGCCGCAAGGACGGCACCGAACGCCTGCTGGAAATCGCCGAGCGCTACAAGGGCAAGAAGGGCGAGAAGAAGGTCGAGGACCTGGGCTGGCGCGAGAAGCCGGTGCGTGATCGGCTGGCGCATGCGCTGGTGCACGGCCTGGATGCGTGGGTCGAGGAAGACACCGAAGAAGCCCGCCAGCAATCCACGCGCCCGTTGGATGTGATCGAAGGCCCGCTGATGGATGGCATGAACGTGGTCGGCGACCTGTTCGGTGCCGGCAAGATGTTCCTGCCGCAGGTGGTCAAATCCGCGCGCGTGATGAAGAAGGCGGTGGCCTACCTGCTGCCGTACATCGAGGCCGAGAAACTGCGCACCGGCGATACCGGCAAGAGCAACGGCAAGATCGTCATGGCCACGGTCAAGGGCGACGTGCACGACATCGGCAAGAACATCGTCGGCGTGGTGCTGGCCTGCAACAACTTCGAGGTGATCGACCTCGGGGTGATGGTGCCGGCGCAGAAGATCATCGACACCGCACTGGCCGAGAACGCTGATCTGATCGGCGTATCCGGGCTGATCACGCCCTCGCTGGAGGAAATGGGCCATGTCGCCCGCGAGATGCAGCGCCAGGGCCTGACCATTCCGCTGATGATCGGCGGCGCCACCACCTCGCGCGCGCATACCGCGCTGAAGATCGACCCGCACTACAAGTCGCCGACGATCTGGGTGAAGGACGCCTCGCGTGCGGTTGGTGTGGCGCAGTCGCTGATCTCCGAGGATCTGCGCGCACCATTCGTCACCACCACCGAGGCCGATTACGCCGAGATCCGCCAGCGTCACCGCAACCGTGGCGATGCCAAGCGGCTGGTGTCGCTGGAGCACGCGCGCGGCCAGCGCTTCAGCTGCGACTGGGCGCAGTACGAACCGGCGATCCCGCAGCAACCGGGCCTGCATGTGTTCGACGACTGGCCGCTCGATGACCTGGTGCCATACATCGACTGGTCGCCGTTCTTCAGCGCTTGGGAACTGGCCGGCCGCTTCCCCGCCATCCTCACCGACGAGATCGTCGGCGTGCAGGCCAGCGAGCTGTACCACGATGCGCGCACCATGCTGGACAGAATCGTCAAGGAAAAGTGGCTGACCGCAAAAGCGGTGTTCGCGCTGTGGCCGGCCAACAGCCGTGGCGATGATGTGGTCATCAACGCCGCCACCACTCCCACCACCCTGCACTTCCTGCGCCAGCAGGTGGACAAGCCGGCCGAGCGCCCGGACTTCTGCCTGGCCGACTTCATCGCCCCGGAGGGCAGCGGCAAGCAGGACTGGATCGGCGGCTTCGCCGTCACCGCCGGCCTCGGTATCGAACCACACCTGGAGCGCTTCCGCGGCGAGTACGACGACTACAGCGCGATCCTGCTCAAGGCACTGGCCGACCGTCTGGCCGAGGCGCTGGCCGAACGCCTGCATCACCGCGTGCGGACCGAGTACTGGGGCTATGCCAGCGACGAGTTGCTGGACAACGAGGCGTTGATCGCCGAAAAGTACCGCGGCATCCGTCCCGCTCCCGGCTATCCCGCGTGCCCGGAGCACAGCGAGAAACGCACGCTGTTCCAGTTGCTGGATGCCGAAAACAACGCCGGCATGATCCTGACCGAAGGTTTTGCGATGCTGCCGGCGGCGGCGGTGTCCGGCTATTACATCAGCCATCCGCAGAGCCAGTACTTCGTGGTCGGTCGCGTCTCCAAGGAGCAGGTCAGCGACTACGCGCGACGCAAGGGCGTAGACATTGTCCAGGCTGAACGCTGGCTTGCCTCCAATCTCGATTACGACCCCGAGTGATCTGCCAATGGACGGACAGCCGTCACACTAGCCCCGGGCACGCCAGCGCCCTGCCGTCGCTCCTGCTTGCGCGGCATTCCTGTCCGTCCATGCCCCCACCGCGGTTTCCATGACCTCCATATCCACGCCGGGTGCGACGGTTCCCGTCGCCCGGCTGTCCAGTTTCTACTTTTTCTATTACGCCGCCCTCGGCGCGTTCACCCCGTACTGGAGCCTGTACCTGCAGTCGCGGGGAATGAGCGTCACCGCGATCAGCGTGATGATGAGCCTGTGGTACGCCACCCGCGTGGTCGCGCCCAGCACCTGGACCTCGCTGGCGGCCACCTCGCCCCGGCCCATCTACTGGCTGCGGATCGGCTGCGTACTCACCCTGCTCACCTTCACCGGCTTCCTGGTCCCCGCACCGGAATGGTCGATGTATGCGGTGATGATCGCGTTCTGCTTCTTCTACAACGCGGTGATGCCGCAGTTCGAATCGATCACCCTCACCCATCTGGGCAGTGACAGCCACCGCTACGGCCTGATCCGGGTGTGGGGCTCGTTCGGCTTCATCGCCGTGGTGACCAGCTTCGGCTGGCTGATCGAACACCATGGCGCCGGCAAGCTGCCGTGGCTGATGCTGCCGCTGTTCGGGCTGATGATCGGCTCGGCCTTCCTCAACCGCTACGCCCGCGACATCCCCACCGGCACCCATGGCGAGGGCGGTTTCTGGGCCATCGTCCGGCAGAAGCCGGTGCTGGCGTTCTTCATCGCTGCCTTCCTCGAACAGCTCTCGTTCGGCCCGTACTACACCTTCTTCTCGCTCTACATGGACCAGCACGGCTACAGCACCTCGCTGCTGGGGCTGATGTGGACGGTCGGCGTGGTGTTCGAGGTGGCGGTGTTCTTCCTGATCTCGCGCTTCTTCCGCCGCTGGGACGCCAGCTGGCTGCTGATCATCTCCATGGCCAGCGCCGCGCTGCGCTGGTGGGCCACCGCGCTTTGGCCGGAGAACATCCCGGTCATGCTGATCGCCCAAGCCACTCATTGCCTGGGCTTTGCCGCGTTCTTCGCCTCGGCGATGCAACTGCTGGCGCGCTACTTCCCCGGCCAGCTCAACGGCCACGGGCAAGGGCTGTTCTACGGCTTCTCGTCCGGGCTCGGCGGCGTGCTTGGCGCGCTGATCGCCGGCCAGCTGTGGCAGTTCAGCGATGGCAAGGCGGCCTTCATCGCCGGCGGCTTCTTCGCACTGGCCGGTGCGTTGATCGCCTGGTATTACGTGCCGCCACGAAAACATGTCGCGCCCGTGAACTGACGGATACGTAAAAGGCGCCTGTCGGCGCCTTTTCTTTCCACTTCATCGTCTGCGGGTTACCAGACCAGATCGTCCGGCACCTGGTACTGCGGGTCGGCGTAGGGATCATCGGCCAACGGCGCCGCCGGGTCGATCTTCAGCGCCACGCCCGGCGGGAATACCGCCTCGGCTTCAGCCAGCAGCGCCGCCGTCACCAGGATGTAGCGGCCGTTCTGCTGCAGCACACCCAGTTCACCGGCGTTGAGCGCCTTGAGCTGTTCGGCGTTGACGTAGATGCGCTTGATCTTGCCGCCGTATTCGAAATGGCGGGCGATATCGGCCTCCGGATCGTTCAGACCCTTGTCCTTGATCAACGCCTCCATCTTGGCGCGCGCCTCGCGGCGCAGCCGGGCTTCTTCCTGTTTCTGCCGCTCGGCTTCAATGCGCTCGTCCTTCTCGCGCTGCGCACGGATGGCATAGGCCTTGGCCAGATCGATGTCTTCCTGCGAACGCGGCTTGCGCGCGCGCTGCTGGCCGCCCGCTGCCGCCTTGCCGGCATGCGTGGGCTTGCCGCCCTGGCCGGGCTTGTTGCCCGCCTGCGGACGGCCCTGCCCCGGCTTGCCCTGCGGGCGGCCATCACGGCGGAAATCGGGCTTGCGCTCCGGCTTGGGCGCAGGCTTGAAGCCCAGTCCAAGGAGCTGGTCTCGGAGTGTATCGCTCATGGCAGATCGTCAGTAATGCGGGGGCGGGGGTTCGTCGGCGGCATCGGCGTACAGCGCGGTACGCACCTTGCCCAGGTCATCGAGCAGGTGGCGCAACAGGTCGGCGTTGCGCGAACCCTGCATGCGGGCGTCGGCCAGCGCCTCGCTCATCTCGGCCAGCGCCTGCTCCTGGAAGGAGACGCGCATTTCCAGCTCGATCAGACGGGCTTCAAGCGCCTGGTCGCGCTCGTTGGTGGAAAAATCAGACATGCAGGGAACGCCCCCGGCCAATTCCGTAGTAACCAAGGCCGGCGGCCTCGACTTCCTGCGGGTCATAGAGATTGCGGCCGTCGAATATCACCGCATCGCCCAGTGCCTGGCGCAAGCGGGTGAAATCGGGGCTGCGGAACTGTTTCCATTCGGTGACCACGATCAGCGCATCGGCACCTTCCAGCGCCGCGAATGCGGAATCGCACAGCACCAGGTCCTCGCGCTCACCGAAGATGCGCCGTGCTTCGGCCATCGCTTCCGGATCGAACGCCCGCACCTTTGCTCCCGCTTCCCACAGCTGGCCCAGCAGGCGCCGGCTGGGAGCGGCACGCATGTCGTCGGTATCGGGCTTGAACGCCAGCCCCCACACCGCGAAGGTCTTGCCGTGCACGCCCTCGTCTTCGCCATGGTCGTAATGCCGTTGCAGCAGTGAGAACAGGTGTCCCTTCTGCGCGTCGTTGACCGCTTCCACCGCGTCCAGCAACTGTGGCGTATGCCCGTGCTGCCTGGCGGCGCGTGCCAGCGCCTGCACATCCTTGGGGAAACACGAACCGCCATAACCGGCGCCGGGATAGATGAAGTGCCAGCCGATGCGCGGATCCGAGCCGATGCCCTTGCGCACCTGCTCGATATCGGCCCCCACCCGTTCGGCGATGTTGGCGATCTCGCTCATGAAGCTGATCTTGGTCGCCAGCATCGCGTTGGCGGCGTACTTGGTCAGCTCGGCCGAGCGCACGTCCATCTCCACCACCCGGTCGCGGTTGCGGTTGAACGGCGCATACAGGCGGCGCAGGGTCGCCACCGCTTCGGGGCTGTCGGAGCCGATGATGATCCGGTCCGGTCGCATGCAGTCGGCCACCGCATCGCCTTCCTTGAGGAATTCCGGGTTGGAGACCACCTCGAAGGCGATCTCCACACCGCGTGCCGCCAGTTCCTCGGCGATCGCCGCGCGCACCGTGTCGGCGGTACCGACCGGCACCGTCGACTTGTTGACCACCACGGCCGGCGCTTGCAGATGGCGGCCAATCGTGCGCGCCACCGCCAGCACATATTGCAGATCGGCACTGCCGTCTTCGTCGGGCGGCGTACCGACCGCGATGAAGAGCACCTGTCCATGCGCGATCGCGGCAGCCGCATCCGTGGTGAACGCCAGCCTTGATTCGGCATGGTTGGCGCTCACCAGCGGCGCCAGTCCCGGTTCGTAGATCGGGATGACGCCCCGGTTCAGGCCCTCGACCTTGGCCTGGTCGATATCGACACAGACCACGTCATGGCCTACTTCGGCCAGGCAGGTCCCGGTGACGAGACCGACATAGCCTGTACCGAAAATCGCAACACGCATGGAACAGGTACTCCGTCGACCTTACTGCAGGATACCCAGCAGCTCGACGTCAAACGTCAAGGTCGCATCAGGACCGATCGGGCCACCCGGGGTGCCGCTGCTGCCATAGGCCAGCTCGGAGGGAATCCAGAAGCGGTACTTGGCACCGACCGGCATCAGCGACACGCCCTCGGTCCAGCCCTTGATCACCTGGTTCAGGCCGAAATCGACCGGCTCGCCGCGCTGGTAGCTGCTGTCGAACACGGTGCCGTCCAGCAGCTTGCCTTCGTAGTTCACGCGCACGCGGCTGGTTTCCACCGGACGCTCACCGCTGCCCGGGCGGATCACCTGGTACTGCAGGCCCGAGGCGGTGGTCACCACGCCCGGCTGGGTCTTGTTCTTGGCGAGGAAGGCATTGCCCTGCTCACGGTTCTTGCCGGCCGCAGCGCTCTGCTGCGCGGTGCTGAACGCCTGCAGCGTGGCCTGCGCCTGCTGGCGGTCCATCAGCGGCGTGCCCTTGCTGAACACGGTGGTGATGGCCTGGAACGTCGCATCCAGATCGATCTCGTCCTTGATCGGCGCCAGCGACGGGCCGACCGCATAGCCGCCCAGCATCAGGCCGACCTTCTCCTTGTCCACCGACGGCGGCTGGCTGCCCGGTGCCATGCCCGGCACCTGCTGGCCGGAACGGGCCATCATCACCGTACGCAGCGCCTGGTCGGTCTGCTGCGCCTCTTCCTGCGAGAGCAGCGGCTGGCCACCGGCAAAGGCGTTCTCGATGGCACGGCGCAGCGCGGCAACGTCCACTTCCGAAGCGATGGGTTCGAACGAGCTGGCCACATCGATACCGATGGCGTAACCGACTTTTTCACGATCCGAGGTCAAAACAGACATCTCCTTGGTAGCCGCCGGGGCGGCAGTTTGCGACATCACGACACCCGGTGCCGCCATTGCCAGAATCAGTAGCGACGCCGCGGCGCCGCGCTTTCCCATCTTCATTCGCTGCTTTCCTGGAAGTGAACAAACGCCGCGGTCGGCGCGAGGGGCGCCATTGTCGCACGCATGCCGCCATTGTCGAGGCACATCAGCGGCCAGGCGCGGGGGCGGCCAGTTCGCGCTCGATCGCCGCACGCAGCGCCGGATCATCCGGACGCACCTTGCTCGGGAACTGCGCCACCACCCGCCCGTCGCGCGACACCAGGTACTTGTGGAAATTCCAGCCCGGCGCCACGCCGGTGGCACGGCTCAGGTCCTGGTACAGCGGCGTCGTTTCCGGGCCGATCACATGCACCTTCTGGAACATCGGGAATTTCACTCCGTAGGTCAGCGTGCAGAACTCCTGGATCTGCGCCTCGGTGCCCGGCTCCTGGCCCTTGAAGTCGTTGGACGGGAAGCCCAGGACCGAGAAGCCACGCGCGGACAGCTCCTGCTGCAGCGCCTCCAGCCCCTCGTACTGCGGAGTGAAGCCGCACTTGGAGGCGGTGTTGACGATCAGCAGCACCTTGCCGCCATAGCGCTGGTTCAGATTGATTTCACCCTGCCCGGCCAGTGGCCGGTAGTCGTGGTCCAGCAAAGGTCCGGCCGCAGCGCCTGAAGCCATCCCGGCGAATGCGACAAAAAACAGGGAAATCATGAACTTGCCAATACCCATAAGCCTTCTCCTCGGTCGTCGGCGGCAGTCACGCACGGTGGCGGCAAACCGCTGACAGAAATAGTTGCAAAGCACCGTGTCGGTGTTATAGTTGCATACAACACCAGCCACCCTGATCAAGGGAGCCGACATGGACAGCAGAAGCCACAAGCACGCATTGCAGATCGCCCTGGCCAGTGGCGCACTGCTGTTGTCCGGCTGTTTCGCCACGCCTGAAACCGACCGCACCCGCGTCCGGGATTATGCAACCGAAGCAGCAGGTGATGCGCAGGATGCCAACGACCCCAAACCCGCGAAACGGCCCACCAGGCGGATACGCACCAGCCTGGCACTGCCCTATTTTTCCTTCGCACAGTCGCTGAACCCGCGGAGCTGAACATGACCGACATCCAGTGGAGCGATGGTGCTCCCATCTACCGCCAGCTGAAGGATCGCGTGATCGCGATGATGCTGGACGGCCTGCTGAAACCGGGCGATGCCCTGCCCTCGGTACGCCAGGTGGCGGCCGACTACCAGTTGAACCCGATCACGGTGTCGCGCGCCTACCAGGAGCTGGCCGACGAGAACCTAGTCGAAAAACGCCGCGGCCTGGGCATGTTCATGACCGAGGAGGCCGCCCTCAAACTGCGCGGCAACGAGCGGCAACGCTTTCTTACCGAAGAGTGGCCCGGGGTGCTGGAACGCATCCAGCGACTGGGCCTGACGATGGACGATCTGCTGCCACCGGGAACCACACTATGAATGCCGCCCTTGACACGGTTGTTTCCGCCACCGGCCTGCGCAAGGCCTACAAACACAACACAGCGCTGGACAACGCCTGCTTTGCCATCGCCCCGGGCCGCATCGTCGGCCTGATCGGCCCCAATGGCGCCGGCAAGACCACCGCGCTGAAGGCCCTGCTCGGCCTGACCCCGTTCGAGGGTGAGCTGCGCGTGCTGGGCATGGACCCGCGCACCCAGCGCGACGCGCTGATGAATGATGTCTGCTTCATCGCCGACGTGGCGGTGCTGCCGCGCTGGATCCGGGTGAAAGAAGCCATCGACTTCGTCGCCGGGGTGCACCCTCGCTTTGACCGCGCCCGCTGCGAGCGCTTCCTGGCCAACACCAAGCTGCAGCCCAAGCAGCGCGTGCGCGAACTGTCCAAGGGCATGGTGGTGCAGTTGCACCTGGCCCTGGTGATGGCCATCGACGCCCGCATCCTGGTGCTGGACGAGCCGACCCTGGGTCTGGACATCCTGTACCGCAAGGAGTTCTACCAGCGCCTGCTGGAGGATTACTTCGACGAGCAGAAGACCATCATCATCACCACCCACCAGGTGGAAGAGATCGAGCACATCCTCACCGACGTGCTGTTCATCCGTGACGGCAAGATCGTGCTCGACACCGACATGGACAGTGTCAGCGGACGCTACACCGAGCTGCTGGCCTCGGCCGATACCCTGCAGGCCGCCCGCGAACTGGGACCGATCGACGAACGCAGCCTGCCGTTCGGCAAGACCGTGCTGCTGTTCGATGGTGTCGAACGCAGCCGCATCGCCGCCCTCGGTGAAACCCGCAACCCCGGCCTGGCCGACCTGTTCGTGGCCATCATGAAGGGAACCTACGCATGAACGCCCTCCACCACATCACCCCGATGGGCAAGTTCAAGTGGCTGCTCAAGCGCGAATACTGGGAAAACCGTGGCGGCTTCCTGTGGGCACCGCTGATCGCCGGCGGCATTTCACTGCTGCTGTCGCTGATGGCGATCATCGCCGGACTGTTCGCCGCCAACCGTGCCGCGCGAAACGGCGACCTGCATATCAACGGCATCAATGTCAACGGCCTGGACCTGGGGCTGTTGACCGCGCAGATGACGCCGAAGGATATGGCCAAGTGGAGCGAGGGCATCGACTTCACCTTGCTGCTCAGCTCGGCCTGGCCGTTCATCGTGCTGGCCTTCGTGGTGTTCTTCTACTGCCTGGGCGCGCTGTATGACGACCGTCGCGATCGCAGCGTGCTGTTCTGGAAATCGCTGCCGCTGTCCGATACCCAGACCGTGCTGTCCAAGCTGGCCAGCGCGCTGGTCGTGGCGCCGGTGCTGGCGGTGATCGCCGCCATTCTCACCCTGCTCGGCTTCGCGTTGATGATCAGCATCGTGGCCATGGCCCATGGCGGCAACCCGATGACCCTGGTCTGGGGACCGGCCAACCCGCTGACCATCATTGGCGGCATGCTCGCCTGGATTCCGGTCTATGCGCTGTGGGCACTGCCCACCGCCGGCTGGCTGCTGCTGTGCTCGGCCTGGGCCAGGAGCAAGCCGTTCCTGTGGGCGGTGATGCTGCCGGTGTTCGCCGGGGTGATCGTCAGCTGGTTCGGGCTGATGAAGCTGTTCGGCATGAATGCCGGCTGGTTCTGGGCCAACGTGGTCGGCCGCCTGTTGCTGGGCACCGTGCCGGGCATCGAGCTGGCCTATACCGCCAGGGCGTCTGACAACACGTCGCTGCAGTCGGCACTGCAGGGCTTCACCGCCAGCAGCCAGCTGTCGGTCCTGGCCGAGCCCCAATTGTGGATCGGTGCGGCGTTCGGCGTCGTGTTCATCGCCGCCGCCATCTGGCTGCGGCAACGGCGTGCCGGTGAAATCTGACCCCTGTGCACTGCGAGGAATTCCGATGAAAACTTTCCCTTTGCTGCTCACCCTGGCCCTGCTGCCGGCCAGCGCCCTGGCGGAACAACAGTGCAAATTCAGCCAACCACAGGCACTGGAACTGGACCTTGCCGGTGCCAAGGCCGTGGTGTTCGAGGTCAACAGCCATGAGCTGCGCCTGCAGGCCAGCCCCGCTGCCAAGGCTGCGCTGGCAGGCCGCGCCTGCGCCTCTACCCAGGACCTGCTGGAGCAGCTGTCGCTGAGCCAGCGCAAGGTGGGTGACAAGCTGGTGGTCACCCTGGAACGCAAGAACCAGGGCCTGAACTTCAACTTCAGCGGCAACACCTATGCCTATCTGGATGTGTCCGGCACCGTGCCGGACACCGTCCTGGTACAGCTGAAGGTCGGCTCGGGCGACGCCACGCTGACCGGCGCCCATTCGATGAGTGCCGACGTCGGCTCCGGCGATGTCACCGCCCGCGACATCAAGGGTCTGGCCACTGCGGCAGTCGGTTCCGGCGATCTCCAGTTCGACAACATCGGCGCGCTGCACCTGCTCTCGCTCGGCTCGGGCGACGCCCGCGTCAAGGGCGTACGCGGCGACGCACGGATCGGTACGGTCGGTTCCGGCGACCTTGAGCTGCATGGCGTGCAGGGCAACGTGAGCTTGGAACGGGTCGGCTCTGGCGATGTCGAGGTGCACGACACCCGTGGCGACGTCAGCCTGGGGGCGATCGGCTCCGGCGACCTGGAAGTCCACAATGCGGCCAGCCTGCGCGTGCAGCGCACAGGCAGCGGCTCGATCCGTCACACCGGCGTCAGCGGCAGCATCGAGCTGCCGAAAAAGCGCTGACCCCTACCCTCCGCAACGGACCGCACACCATGAAAACCCTTGTCACACCTCTGATCGCGCTCGTCCTGGCCCTGCCGCTAGCCGCCTGTGGCGAACGTCCGCAGGCCAATGATCCGGCCGCCGATACCACGCTGGGGCAGAAAGTCCGCGAGGCCACCGACGTCGCCCGCAAGCAGCTGGCCGAAGGCAACATCAGCGTTTCCAAGCACAGTGGCGCCAAGGTCGAAATCGCGCCCGATGGCAGCCTGCTGATCAACGATGCCGCCATCCCGCTCGACGCCAGCCAGCGTGCACTGGCGCTGCGCTACCGCGCGCAGGTGGTCGCAGTAGCCGATGCCGGCATCGAGATCGGCGTGCAAGGCGCCAATCTTGGCGTGCGTGCCGCAGGCGAGGCGATCAAGGGGGTTTTCTCCGGCGATACCAGCCAGATCGAGCAGCGGATCAACGCCGAGGCCGAACAGCTCAAAGCCCGCGCGGCGAAAATCTGCGACCAGCTGCCGGCGCTGCTGGCCACCCAGCAGCAGCTGGCCGCCGCCGTCCCCGCGTTCAAGCCCTACGCCACGATGGACCAGGGCAGCATCGACAAGTGCCGCGACGGACAGGTCGAACTGCCCTGAGCGGCATTCAGGCAGGGGCGGTAAAATACCGCTCCCGTCGCAACACCCTGTGCTGTCATGAAAAAGCTGCTGTTACTCGTTCTGGTGGCCATCGCCACGCTGGCCACCGGCTGTGACCGCGAAAAATATGCCGACCATCGCGCCGAACGCAGCAAGCCCAAGGCCGAGGTCATGAGCGACCGGATCGCGATCCGCCGCGCGCCGTATCCGAACCTGGACATCCTCCCCGACGGCCGCCTGCGCGTGGACGACATCGAGATACCGCTCACCGCCGAGCAGCGCGAGATGCTGCAGACCAGCTTCGTGAAGCTGCAGATCCTGCGCCAGAACACGCTGACCGACAGCGCCGCCCACGGCACCGATTCCGGCACGCGCTCGCTGCCGATCCCACTGCCGGCCGGGCAGCAGGTGTTCCCGGCCGATATCGGCCAGCGTATTCCCGAATTCAAGGAATACAACGAAGCGTTGGCCAATCTGCGCGCCATCCGCTGATTGCACGCGACAGTGCCGGGAGATGCCCGGCACTGCGACTGCGCATCCTCACTGCCCGTGGATGCCGCCACGGGTCAGCGCCGCCGGGTCCAGCAGCCGCTTCAATTCGACCTCCGACAGCCCACTGTCCTCCACCGCCACCTCCAGCACCGGCCGCTGCTCCTTGTAGGCGCGCTTGGCGATCGCCGCGGCCTTCTCGTAACCAATGATCGGGTTCAGCGCGGTCACCAGGATCGGATTGCGCGCCAGCGCCTGCCCCACCCGCTCCTGCTTGACCACCAGCCCGGCGATCACCTTGTCGGCCAGCAGATTCATCACGCTGGACAGCAGCTGGATCGAATCGAGCAGGTTGGCGGCAATCAGCGGCAGGGTCACGTTCAACTGGAAGTTGCCGGTCTGCCCGGCCACGGTGATCGCGGTGTGGTGGCCGATCACCTGCGCGGCGGCCATCACCGTCGCCTCCGGAATCACCGGATTGACCTTGCCCGGCATGATCGAGCTGCCCGGCTGCAGCGCCGGCAGCTCCACCTCGCCCAGCCCGGCCAGCGG
Source organism: Stenotrophomonas sp. UBA2302 (assembly GCA_002345545.1). Classification (GTDB taxonomy): domain Bacteria; phylum Pseudomonadota; class Gammaproteobacteria; order Xanthomonadales; family Xanthomonadaceae; genus Stenotrophomonas. Next base: position 114,194 of record DDVW01000053.1, read on the forward strand.
CCCGGCATTCATCCAGCGCAGGTCGTTGGCGATCTTGATCAGCGCCACCGCCAGCGCATTGAGCTGGCCGGACAGCTCCACCGCGTCGTCCTGCGCGGCCAGCCCTTCGAACTTGTTGTCGGCGCTGTCGAACTTCACCTTGGTTGTGGTCGACAGCGCCCGCGCCACCTTGCCGCCGAAGCGCGGATCGGCATTGATGCCGGTGCCGATCGCGGTGCCGCCCAGCGGCAGCCGGCGCAGCCGTTTCAGGCTGTCCTCGATCCGCGCCTGCGCCGAGGCCAACTGCGCCGACCACGCCCCGAATTCCTGGGCGAAGGTCAGCGGCATCGCGTCCATCAGATGCGTGCGCCCGGTTTTGACCACCTTGCCCAGCCCACGCGCACGCCTGTCGATGGTCCGGCGCAGGTGCTTGAGGGCGGGCAGCAGGGCTTCGACCGTGGCCAGCTGGGCCGAGACACGGATCGCGGTGGGGATCACATCGTTGGAACTCTGCCCCAGATTGACATGGTCATTGGGGTGCACGACGGTCTTGCCGGCCTTGCCGCTGGCATTTGCGAGCGTGGCGATCACCTCGTTGGCATTCATGTTCGAGGAGGTACCCGAGCCGGTCTGGTAGACGTCGATCGGGAAATGCGCGTCGTGCGCGCCCACCGCCACCTCGGTTGCGGCGGCCTGGATCGCACGCGCCACGCCCTTGGGCAGCAGCCCCAGCCCGGCATTGACCTCGGCCGCCGCGCCCTTGATCAGCCCCAGCGCCCGGATGAAGGCCCGTGGCATGCGCTGCCCGGATACCGGGAAATTCTCCACCGCGCGCTGGGTCTGCGCCCCCCACAGCGCCTCGGCCGGCACCTGCAGCTCGCCCATGCTGTCGTGTTCGACACGCGTTTTCATAGGATTCCTCCAACGGTTGGAAATTCCAGCGGCAACTTCGGCCGCGCCTGAAGCCGCAATCTAGCCGATCACCCGGAAGCAATTCGTTTGCGCCGGCAACCGTGATCCAGCCTGGCCGCGCCATCGGCGTAGAATATGCGCCCCCGCCACTGCCCCATTGCCTGCCGACATGACGGATATCTCCCGCCCGGAAGCCACCCTGCTCGCCCTGTCCCCGCTTGATGGCCGCTATGCCGGCAAGATCGACGCGTTGCGCCCGATCTTCTCCGAGTACGGCCTGATCAAGGCCCGCGTGAAGGTCGAGATCGAATGGCTGCTGGCGCTGGCCGCCGAGCCGGGTATCACCGAGCTGGCCGATTTCTCCGCCGCCGGCAAGGCCCGGCTGCGCGCGCTGGCCGACGGTTTCTCGGTCGACAACGCCGCCCGCGTCAAGGAAATCGAGCGCACCACCAACCACGACGTCAAGGCCGTGGAGTACTTCATCAAGGAACAGCTCAAGGACGACGCCGAGCTGTCCCCGGCGCTGGAGTTCGTGCATTTCGCCTGCACGTCCGAGGACATCAACAACCTGTCCTACGGCCTGATGCTGGCCGAGGCCCGCGAGCAGGTGGTCGTGCCCGCCTACGCCGGCATCGCCGCCTCGCTGCGCCAGCTGGCCCACGCCCAAGCCACGCAGCCGATGCTCTCGCGTACCCACGGCCAGACCGCCTCGCCGACCACGCTGGGCAAGGAGATAGCCAACGTCGTCGCCCGCCTGGAGCGGCAGATCAAGCAGATCAATGCGGTCGAGCTGACTGGCAAGATCAATGGCGCCGTCGGCAACTACAACGCCCACGTCGTCTCCTACCCGGACGTGGACTGGCCGGCCTTCGCCGAACGCTTCGTCACCTCGCTGGGCCTGGTGTTCAACCCCTACACCACCCAGATCGAGCCGCACGACAACGTCGCCGAGATCGGCGATGCCGCCCGTCGCGCCAACACCATCCTGATCGACCTGGCCCGCGACATCTGGGGCTACATCTCGCTCGGCTACTTCAAGCAGAAGCTCAAGGAAGGCGAAGTCGGCTCCTCGACCATGCCGCACAAGGTCAACCCGATCGACTTCGAAAACGCCGAAGGCAATTTCGGCATCGCCAACGCCTTGTTCGAACACTTCTCGGCCAAGCTGCCGATCAGCCGCTGGCAGCGCGACCTGACCGACTCCACCGTGCTGCGCGCCGTGGGCACCGCCTTCGGCCACAGCCAGATCGCACTGGATTCGCTGGCCAAGGGCCTGGGCAAGCTGACCGTGAACCCGGAGCGTCTGGACGCCGATCTGGACGCGGCCTGGGAAGTACTGGCCGAAGCCGTGCAGACGGTGATGCGCCGCCACGGCCTGCCCAATCCGTACGAGCAGCTCAAGGCCCTGACCCGCGGTCATGGCATCACCGCCGATTCGATGCGCGAGTTCATCGAGTCGCTGGAGCTGCCGGCCGAGGCCAAGCAGCGCCTGCGCGAGCTGACCCCCGGCAGCTATGCCGGCCTGGCCGCGCAACTGGCCAAGGCGATCTGAAGCCAGTCCACCTGAGCGAACCCAAAGAAGAGCCGGCACTGCCGGCTCTTCTGCCATCTACACCCGACAACGTGCCGGGTTGGGCTGGTCACCCGGCCACGGGGGACAAATCTCCCCCACGGCGGCACTCAGTGGGCGGCCTTTTCCGCCGCCTTGGCGTGACGCTGCTCCAGCACCGCCACCGCGTCCTCCAGCGACAGGCCGCGCGAGCGCAGCAGCACGATCAGGTGGAACAGCAGGTCGGCCGATTCGCCGAGCAGGTCCTCATCCAGCTGCACCACGCCGGCCAGCGCGGTTTCCACGCCCTCCTCGCCCACTTTCTGCGCGATGCGGCGCGGCCCTTCCTCGAACAGGCGGGTGGTGTAACTGTTGATCGGGCGGTCGTGCTCACGCTGCTTGACCAGCGCATCCAGCGCGCCGAGGAAATTGCCAGGGGCGTCGGCAAAGCAGCTGACGCTGCCGGTATGGCAGGTCGGGCCGTGCGCTCGCGCACTCACCAGCAGGGTGTCGCCATCACAGTCGGCGCGGATCGCCACCACGTCCAGGTGGTGGCCGGAACTCTCGCCCTTGGTCCACAGCCGCTGCTTGCTGCGGCTGAAGAAGGTGACCCTGCCGCTGTCGCAGGTTCTGGTGAGCGCGTCGCGGTCCATGTAACCGAGCATCAGCACCCGCTGGGTGGCGGCATCCTGCACGATGGCCGGCATCAGGCCGTCGACCTTGTCCCAGTCCAGCGTGCTGGCATCGAAAGATTTGAATTCAGTTGGCATCACGCACCTCGATCTGCTGGCTGCGGAGGAACTTCTTCAGCTCCGGAATGGCGATGCTGCCGGAATGGAACACGCTGGCAGCCAGCGCACCGTCGACATCGGCCTGTTCGAACACATCGGCAAAGTGCTGCGGTGTACCGGCACCCCCGGAGGCGACCAGCGGCACCGTGCACAGCGCCCGCGCCTGGCGCAGCTGGGCGATATCGAAGCCCTGTCGCACGCCATCGCTGTCCATACAGTTGAGCACGATTTCACCGGCGCCGCGCTGCTGTGCCTCGCGCAGCCAGTCCAGCGTCAACCGTGCCTCGTCGCGTGTCTTGGACGGGTCGCCGGTATAGGAACGCACCCGCCACTGGCCGTCGGGCTCGCGGATGGAATCGATGCCGACCACCACGCACTGCTGGCCGAAGGCATCGGCCAGCTCGCCGATCAGCGCCGGGCGTTCCAGCGCCGGGGTGTTGATGGAAATCTTGTCGGCGCCGGCATTCAGTATCTGGCGGGCGGTGGCGACATCACGGATGCCGCCGGCCACGCAGAACGGGATGTCGATCAGCCGCGCAACCCGCTCGATCCACGCTCGATCCACCGAGCGCCCTTCCGGGCTGGCGGAGATGTCGTAGAACACCAGCTCATCGGCGCCGGCATCACGGTAGCGCAACGCCAACTCGGTGATGTCGCCCATGTCGACGTGGTCGCGGAACTTGACGCCCTTGACCACTCGCCCTTCGCGCACGTCCAGACAGGGAATGATGCGGCGGCTCAGCATGCCAGCGCCTCCTGCAGCTGCAGGCGACCTTCCAGCAGCGCCTTGCCCAGCACGGCTCCCGCACATCCGGCGGCCTCGGCGGCGCGGATGTCAGCCACGTCACGCACACCGCCCGAGGCCTGCACCGCCACGGCGGGCAGCAGCGCCGACAGGTGCGCGTACAGCGCGATGTTCGGGCCGGAAAGCATGCCGTCGCGGGCGATGTCGGTACACAGCAGGTGGCGCATGCCGGCGGCGGCATAGCGGCTTGCCAGTTCGTCGAGGGTGACATCGGCGGTTTCGGTCCAGCCGTGGACCGGCAGACGCCAGACGCCATCGGCGCCCTGGCGGGTGTCCAGCGCGATGGTCAGGTGCTCCGGGCCGAACTCTCCCAACCAGGCTTCCACGGCCTCGGGCTGGCGCACCGCCAGTGAACCGACGACCACCCGGCTGGCGCCGGCATCGAGAATGCGGGCGATATCGTCACGGCCGCGTACGCCGCCGCCGGTCTGCACCTTCAGCGTGGTCTGCGCAGCGATCTGCGCCAGCAGTGGCGCCAGCGTGTAGCCGCCGGCCTTGGCCGCATCCAGGTCGACCAGGTGCATCCACTGCGCGCCGGTAGCGGCAAAGGCTTGTGCGCGCGGCAACGGATCATCGCCATAGGTGGTCTGCTGGGCGTAATCGCCCTGCAGCAGGCGCACGACATTGCCGTTGCGGATATCCAGCGCGGGGTAGACGGTGAAGCTCATTCGAATTCGGTCTCGAGGAAATTGCGCAGAATGCGCGCGCCGGGGCCGGCGGAACGTTCGGGATGGAACTGCGCGCCACACAGCCGCCCGCGCTGCACGACCGCGGTGAACAGGCCGCCGTGGTGACAGGCCGCCACCGTGTCGGCGGTCACCGGGGCGGCATAGCTGTGCACGAAATAGGTACTGGCACCGGCCGGCACCCCCTCCAGCAGCGGCGACTCGCGCAGCGCCAGCAGTTTGTTCCAGCCCATATGCGGCACGCGCACACCAACAGCCGGATGCAGGCGACGGACGATGCCCGGTAGCAGGCCCAGGCATTCCACATCGCCTTCTTCCGAGCGCTCGAACAGCAGCTGCATACCCAGGCAGATACCCATCAATGGCACCTGCAACGCACGCAGCGGCTGAACCAGCCCCTGCGCATGCAGGCGCGCCATGCCGGCGGCGGCGGCACCGACGCCCGGCAGGATCACCCGCTGCACGTCCTCCAGCTCCGCGGCGGTGCGCACCATGCGTACGTCCACCTCCAGCCGCTCCAGCGCATAGCGCACCGAGCCGAGATTGGCGCCGCCTGCATCGATCAACCCGACACGGATCACAGCGCCCCCTTGGTCGAAGGCAGCTCGGTGCCCTCCTTGCGGATAGCCTGGCGCAAGGTCCGCGCCAATGCCTTGAAGCAGGCCTCGACCTTGTGGTGGTCGTTGTCGCCTTCCACCTTGAGGTTGAGGTTCAGGCCACCGGCATCGCACAGCGAGCGGAAGAAGTGCGGCACCAGTTCAGTGGGCATATCGCCGACCTTCTCGCGTTTGAAGTCGCCCTCGAACACGAAGTACGGGCGGCCGCTGAAGTCCAGTGCGGCACTGGCCAGGGTTTCGTCCATCGGCAGGGTGAAACCGTAGCGGCCGATGCCACGCTTGTCACCGAGTGCTTCACGCAATGCCTGCCCCAACGCCAGACCGGTGTCCTCGATGGTGTGGTGCTCGTCGATATGCAGGTCACCGCGGGCCTCGACTTCCAGAGCGAAGCCGCCGTGGCGGCCGATCTGGTCGAGCATGTGGTCGAAGAACGGCAGGCCGGTGCTGATCCTGGAATCGGCCACTTTGTCCAGGTCGACGAACACGCGGATCTGCGTTTCCTTGGTATCCCGGCGCACACTGGCCCGGCGTGGCGCATCGGCCAGCTCATGGGCGATGGCGTCCCAGTCCCACTGCCCACCGAACTGTTCGGTATGCAGCTGGAAGCCACGGATCTTCATGTTGTCGGCGAATTCGATGTCGGTGGGCCGGTCGCCGACCATCGCTGAGCGCGCCCAGTCGATGGAGCGGTCCTGCAGGTAGGACAGCATCATGCCGATGCCCGGCTTGCGGTTGGGGCTGTTGTCGGCCGGCCAGCTCGGATCCACCAGCACCTCGCGGAAGGAGATGCCCTGGCTTTCGAAGATCTGCAGCATCAGGTTGTTGGGGCCATCGAAGCTTTGCTGCGGATAGCCTTCGCTGCCCAGCCCGTCCTGGTTGGAGACGATGACGAACTGGTAGCCGGCATCACGCAGTTTGAGCATGGCCGGGATCACGTTCCTGACGAAGCGGATCTTTTCGAAGGCATCGATCTGGAAATCGGCCGGTTCCTCGATCAACGTGCCATCGCGATCGACAAACAGAATGGGGGTCATGCAACTGGCTCCAGGGCGGAAAGCGCGGCAAGCACGCGGTTGTTCTGGTCGGGGGTACCGATGGTGATGCGCAGGGCGTCATGCAGCTGCGGCGCGGCGCGCTGGTCACGCACCACCACGCCGGCAGCGAGCAGCGCCTCGAACGCGGCCTGCGCGTCGGCAAAACGCACCAGCAGGAAATTGGCATCCGATGCATACACACGGCGCACTGCCGGCAGTACCGACAAGGCCGCCTGCAGGCGTTGCCGCTCGGCGATGACGGTGGCGATGCGGGTGCGGGTCTGCGCCAGCGCAGCTTCGTCCAGCCCATCCAGCGCCAGCTGCGAACAGGGCGTGGGAATCGGATACGGCGCCTGGCAGCGGCGCAGCACCGCGACCAGCCCGGCATCGGCGATCACACAGCCGATGCGGGCAGCGGCCAGCGCATGGGCCTTGGACAGGGTGCGCAGCACCGCGATGTTGTCGTAACGCGACAGCAGCGTAGTGGCCGAGGGTTCTCCGGCAAACTCGCCATAGGCCTCGTCCACCACCACCAGCGCCTGCCCACGCAACGCGCTGGCCACGGCTTCGACCTGCACCAGTGGAATACTGCGCCCGCCCGGGTTGGACGGCGAGCACAGGAATACCAGCCTGGCATTGCCCTGCCTGGCGACGGCGATGATTGCATCGATATCGGGAACCAGTCCGTCGGCGGTATCGCACAACGGCACCTCCAGCGCCGGCGCGTTCTGCAGGCGTGCACTGACCGCATACATGCCGAACACCGGTGGCGTGAACAGCACGCCATCACGTCGCGGCTCGCACAGGGCGCGCACCAGGAGATCGATGACTTCGTCGCTGCCGCGGCCAATCAGCAGCTGTTCGGACTGGCAGCCGTACAGCTGCGCCAGCCGCGCGCGCAGTGCCTGCGGTTGCGGATCGGGATAGCGGCGACAGCTGGCCTGCGCATCGCCCGGATTGGCCCAGGCCGATTCATTGGCGTTGAGCCAGACATCGCCGTCGAGCTTGGCGCTGCGCGCGGAGGAATAGCCGGCAAAGTCGCGCAGATCGGCACGCACCAGATCGAGCACGCCGCTCACGATGCCGCCTCCAGCCGTACCGCGACGGCATTGGCATGTGCGCCCAGGCCTTCAGCGCGTGCCAGCGTCAACGCACACGGGCCGATGGCGGCGATACCTTCGGCGCTGGCAGCCTGCACGCTGATCTGGTTCTGGAAACTGGCCACACTGACGCCGCTGTAGGCGCGCGCGGCACCGGCAGTCGGCAGCACGTGATTGGTGCCGGAGCAGTAATCACCCAGTGCTTCGGGCGTGTAGTCACCCAGGAATACCGAACCGGCTGCTTCGACCTGCTCCAGCCAGTGACGCGGCTCGCGCAGCGCCAGGATCAGGTGCTCGGGTGCATAGCGGTTGGAAATGGTGAACGCCTGCTGGATCGACTCGACCCGGATCAGCCGGGAGGATGCCAGCGCCTGACGGGCGATATCCTCGCGCTCCAGCGCAGCCAACTGACGCTCCACCTCCATTGCGACGGCGGCGATCAGCGCGGCATCATCGCTGAGCAGCAGCACCTGTGAATCCGGGCCGTGCTCGGCCTGCGACAGCAGGTCGGCGGCAACGAACGCCGGATTGGCGCCGGCATCGGCGATCACCAGCACTTCGGAAGGACCGGCGGGCATGTCGATGGCGGCCGCACCGGTCTGCGCGACCTGCTGCTTGGCTTCGGTCACGAAACTGTTGCCCGGCCCGAACAGCTTGTCGCACGCCGGTACCGAACCGGTGCCGTAAGCCATCGCCGCAATCGCCTGCGCCCCGCCGATCTTGAATACGCGATGCACGCCGGTCAGCCGCGCGGCCACCAGCACTGCCGGATCGGCACTGCCGTCCTTGCGCGGCGGCGTGCACAGCACCACTTCACGACAGCCGGCCAGACGTGCCGGCACTCCCAGCATCAGCGCGGTCGAGGGCAACGGCGCGCTGCCTGCCGGCACATACAGGCCGACACGACCGATCGGGCGGATCATCTTTTCGCAGCTCACGCCCGGCGCGGTTTCCACCGCATACGGTGTCGCCATGCCAGCGCGGTGATAGGTGGTGATACGCGCGGCGGCCTGCTGCATGGCGATACGCAATTCGGCCGGCACCGCCAGCTCGGCAGCGGCAAATTCGGCCTCGGAAACTTCAAAGCTTTCCGGTGCGATGCCATCGAAACGGGCACTGATCTGGCGCAAGGCATCGTCACCTGCGGCACGCACCTGCGCGATCAGCGCGGCAACCGTCTCGCGGGTCTGCGCGGCAACGGCCTGCACCGGGCGGGTCAATGCGCGGCGCTGGGCGTCGGCATCCAGGGCATTCCACTCAAGCATGTTCATGCCAGCGACTTCTCCACAGCCAGCACCATCAATCCTTGCGCGCCGGCACGCTCCAGTTCCTCCAGCCGCTGCCAGCTGAGCGCGCCGTTGCACATGGTCTGCAGGCGGATCGCCGTACCGCCATTGCCGCCAGGCAGGCGCAGCAACGGATCGGCATCAGGCAGCAGCCGTGCCAGTGCATCGATGCAGTCTTCCTGCGCGCTGAACATCAGCAGCTTCTGGTCCTGCACCCTGCTCAGGCCATCCAGCCGCCGCAGCAGCATCGCCATCAGCCCGGCACGGGCGTCATCCGGTTCGTGTACCGGTCCGGCCAGTACCGCTTCGCTTTCCAGCAGCACCTCCACCGGCTTGAGCTGGTTGGCGGCGAGCGTGGCGCCACTGGAAACCAGATCGCAGATCACTTCGGCGGTGCCGAGCTTGGGGGCGATCTCCACCGAACCCGACAGCTCGACAACCTGGGCATCGACCCCCTGTTCCTGCAACCAGGCGCCGAGGATGGCCGGATAACTGGTGGCGATACGCTTGCCCACCAGCTGGGCCACGCCCTGCCACTCCCACTCCTCGGGGACGGCGATCATCAGCCGGCACTGGCCGAATCCCAGTCCACGCAGTGGCTGGTAGGCATCGGGCAGACCGATCTGGCGGCGCGCCTTGGCCTGTTCGTCCAGCTCGTTGAGACCGACCACGCCCAGATCGCAGACACCATCGGCAATCAGGCCGGGGATGTCGTCATCGCGCACCAGCAGCAGATCGACCGGCAGCGATTCGCCGAAGCAGAACAGCTTGTCGCGGCTCTGCCGCCAGCTCAGGCCACAGGCGGCCAGCAGACTGCGCGCGGGATCGGCCAGGCGGCCACTTTTCTGGATGGCGATACGCAGCCGGTCACGTGCCGGCGCGGTGGTGGAAGCACTCATGCAGTTGTCTCAGTTGGATTCGGTTTTGCGCGGGGCGATGCGCGCGATGGCCGTGGCGTAACCGCCCGTACCGTGTTCCAGCGAACGCGCGACCCGGCCGATGGTGGTGACGCTGACCCCGGTCAGGTCGTAGATCTCGCGATAGGGAACGCCCTTGCGCAGCAGTGGCACCACCCGCCAGCGGTCGGCCATGGCCTCCAGCTCGGCCGGCGTGCACAGGTCACGCAGGAAGGCCTGCACTTCCTGCGGCTTGTCCAGCGCGGCCAGCGCGCGCGCCAACGCTTTCAGCGGGGCGTCGGAGGGCTTCTCTTTCTCGGTGTCGATGCGCGGTTTCATTTGTATCAATGTAATAGCGTGCTAATACATTAGTGCGTGACGTGCAGAAGGTCAAACCCGCAAGAACCGGCACGGCAGTTCGGTTCATGTCCGTACCGGCCTGCTGCACCATGCCGGTTCCGCAAAATGAAAAGGCCCCGCACTGCGGGGCCTTTGATCAAACCGGAATCTCTGCGACTCAGCGCGCCATCGCGCGGGCCTGTTCCAGCTCCACCTGCAGCGTGCTGGCCAGCTCCTCGCGGGCCACTTCGAACTGCTGCTCGCGCAGCAGGTCCTTGACCGCGACCACGCCACGCGCCAGCTCGTCCTCACCGGCCAGCACCACGAAACGGATACCGGCCTTGGCCGCGTACTGGAACTGCTTGCCGACCTTCTTCGGCTCCATCTGCACTTCTGTGTTGATGCCACCGGCACGCAGGCGGCGGGCGATATCCAGCGAGTGCGGCATCGCCGCCTCGTCCATCAGCGCCACCATCGCCTGCACGCTGCTTTCGGCGATGCCGTCGATCAGCCCGGCTTCGCGCAGCTGCCAGAACAGACGGGTCAGGCCAATGGAGATGCCCACGCCCGGCAAGCGCGACTTGGTGTAGTGGCTGGCCAGGTCCTCATAGCGACCGCCGGAGCAGATCGAGCCGATCTGCGGATGATCCAGCAGCGTGGTCTCGTAGACGGTGCCGGTGTAGTAATCCAGCCCGCGGGCGATGGAGAAGTTCAGACAGTACGCGCTTTCCGGCACGCCCAATGCCTTGACCAGCTCCAGCACCTCGCGCAGTTCGGCCGCACCGGTGCGCAGCGACTCGCTGGCGCCCTGCCCGGCATTGGCCAGCACCGCATCGATCTGCGCCAGCGCGTCGGCATGCGAGGACGAACGCACTTCGACAAAGGCCAGGATGCGCTCGACCGCCTCGACCGGCAGACCGAAGTCCGGACCGACCAGCGTTTCGCGCACGTAGTCGGCGCCGCGCTTGTCCAGCTTGTCGACCTCGCGCAGCACCAGCGCCTGCTGCTGCGGATCGGCCACGCCCTGCGCCTCGAAGAAACCACGCATCAGCTTGCGGTTGTTCAGCTGCACGGCGAAGTCGCCGATGCGCAGCTCGGAGAACACCGCATGGATCACTGCCAGCACTTCGGCGTCATAGCGGATGCTCAGCACATCCTTGCCGATCACGTCGATATCGCACTGGTAGAACTCGCGGAAGCGCCCGCGCTGGGCGCGTTCGCCACGGTAGACGCGCTGCATCTGGTAGCGGCGGAACGGGAAGGTCAGCTCGTGCTCGTGCTCGGCCACGTAACGGGCCAGCGGCACGGTCAGGTCGAAGCGCAGCGCCAGCTCCGGCAGGCCGCCCTTGTCGGCGGATTCGGCGGCATTGGCCAGTGCGCCGGTGGACTGCACAAAGTACACCTGTCGCTCGGTCTCACCACCGGACTTGGTCAGCAATACATCCGACAACTCGAATACCGGGGTTTCCACCGGCAGGAACCCGAAGCGCTCGTAATTGCGGCGGATGACGTCCAGCATGCGCTGGAACGCGATCTGCTCGCGCGGCAACAACTCCATGATGCCGGGCGGGGTACGGGGCTTGATCACGGGCGGAACTCCTGCAACTCGGTGGGGGAAACGGAGGCCAATTCTAGCCGGACAGCACCCCCACCGACCGTATGAAGTATCATTTGCCACTCTCCCCCGTGTGCCAACACCATGTCCCGGCCCGTGCCCGGTCCCGAGCAATCCTCCACAGCGTCCGACAGGATGGAAGGCAGCGCCCTCAGCGAATGCCTGCATTGCACTGTCCGCCATCTGGCGGTGTGCTCGGCGCTGTCCTGCGATGAAGTGCAGGCACTGGAAGACATCACCGTGTCGCAGCAGATCCCGCTGGGCACGACGCTGGCCCGCACCGGCGAGCCCCGCTCGCACATCTACACGGTCACCGCCGGCGCATTGCGGCTGGTACGGACGCTGGCCGATGGCCGCCGCCAGGTCAGCGGCTTCGCGCTGCCCGGCGACTACGTGGGACTGAGTGGCAGTGACAACCACCGTTACGACATCGAGGCCATCGCCGACAGCCGCGTATGCCGGGTGCCGGTGCCGCAGATGCGGGAATTGCGCCTGCGTTACCCGCACCTTGAGCGCAAGCTGCTGCAGCGCGCCTGCCAGGAGCTGGATGCGGCACAGGCCAATGCCCTCGCCCTCGCCCGCCTGCAGCCGCCGGAGCGGCTGGCCGACTTCCTGCTGCGCCTGTGCGCACGCGAAGCGCAGCGCGGCCAGGTTGGCAACCGCGTGTCACTGCCGATGGGACGCAGCGATATCGCCGACCATCTCGGCCTGACCATGGAAACGGTGAGCCGCACGTTCACCAAGCTGCGCCAGCAGGGCCTGATCGCGCTGCCGCACCTGAATGTGGTCGAGATCCTCGATTTCGCCGGGCTGCAGCAGCTGGCCAACGACGAATTCTGAAACCCTGCCTCAGTTGCAGCCGGCCATGCAGTTGCCCAGCCGTTCGCCGCAGACCGCGCTGCGTGACCGGCTCTGGCAGAAGGCCTGCGATGTCTGGCAGGCGCCGCGCAGCTCCGGGTCGGTGATGCGCTCACAGGCACTCTGGCGGCTGGCCTCGGCGCAGTCGCCGTAACTGCCGGTATCAGCCATGCAGGCTTGGTAACGCCCCTGGCAGGAATTCACACAGGCGCCCGGATCGCCCCTCGGCGCATCGCGCCAGCTCGCCGTGCCGCAACCGGCCAGCAGCATCGGCAACACAACCAGAAACCCCACATACCTGCGCATCGGCCGGCCCCGGAAACGACGATGGCCCGAGCATAGCCCGGGCCATCGCAGCGCTACAGCCTGACGCTGCCGTTTACTCGACCACCACCGGAATCCCGGCGATGCGGGCCTGCCATTCGCGCGGGCCGGTGGTATGCACCGACTCACCGGTGGAATCCACGGCCACGGTCACCGGCATGTCCTGCACGGTGAACTCGTAGATCGCCTCCATGCCCAGATCGGCGAAACCGACGACCTTGGCCGCCTTGATCGCCTTGGACACCAGATAGGCCGAGCCGCCAACCGCCATCAGGTAGGCCGACTTGTTGTCGCGGATCGCCTCGATCGCCGCCGGGCCGCGCTCGGCCTTGCCGACCATGCCCAGCAGACCGGTCTGCTCAAGGATCTGGCGGGTGAACTTGTCCATGCGGGTGGCGGTGGTCGGGCCGGCCGGGCCCACCACCTCGTCACGCACCGGATCGACCGGGCCGACGTAATAGATGAAGCGGCCCTTCAGATCGACCGGTAGTTCTTCGCCCTTGTTGAGCATGTCGACCATGCGCTTGTGCGCGGCGTCGCGGCCGGTCAGCAGCTTGCCGTTGAGCAGCAGGGTCTGGCCCGGCTTCCAACTGGCCACTTCTTCCGGCGTGATGTTATCCAGATCGACGCGGGTGCCCTTGGAGGCGTCATAGGTGATCTGCGGCCAGTCTTCCAGCGACGGCGGGTCCAGCATCACCGGGCCGCTGCCGTCCAGGGTGAAGTGGGCGTGGCGGGTGGCGGCGCAGTTCGGGATCATCGCCACCGGCAGGTTGGCGGCGTGGGTCGGGAAATCCTTGACCTTGATGTCCAGCACCGTGGTCAGGCCGCCCAGGCCCTGCGCACCGATGCCCAGCGCGTTGACCTTCTCGTACAGCTCCAGGCGCAGCTCTTCGGCACGGTTGGAAGCGCCGCGGGCCTGCAGATCGGTGATGTCGATCGGCTCCATCAGCGATTCCTTGGCCAGCAGCATCGCCTTCTCGGCAGTACCACCGATGCCGATACCGAGCATGCCGGGCGGGCACCAGCCGGCGCCCATGGTCGGCACGGTCTTGAGCACCCAGTCGACGATCGAATCGGACGGATTGAGCATGGCGAACTTGCTCTTGGCCTCGGAGCCACCACCCTTGGCGGCCACAATCACCTCGACCTTGTCACCGGGGACGACCTTGACGTTGACGACGCCCGGGGTGTTGTCTTTGGTATTGATGCGCTTGCCAGCCGGGTCGGCCAGCACCGAGGCGCGCAGCTTGTTGTCCGGATAGGCGTAGGCGCGGCGCACGCCTTCGTTGGCCATGTCCTCCACGCCCATGGTGGCGTCGTCCCAGCGCACGTTCATGCCGATTTCCAGGAACACGGTGACGATACCGGTGTCCTGGCAGATCGGCCGGTGGCCCTCGGCGCACATGCGCGAGTTGATCAGGATCTGCGCGATGGCTTCCTTGGCGGCCGGCGATTCCTCGCGCTCATAGGCGGCAGAGAGATTCTTGATGTAGTCGGCCGGGTGGTAGTACGAGATGTACTGCAGCGCATCGGCGATGGACTGGATGAGGTCTTCCTGCTTGATCGATGTCACGTCTTGCTCGCTTGCGGGGGCTGGCGGGAGTGGAGCCGCCCATTTTAGGCCAAAGTGCGCCCCGCACCCGCCCACCCTGCCGGCACACGCTGTTGCGCGCGGCTGCACGCACCTGTTCAGGTGGCCGGTAGCTGCCGGCGGCGCCAGACAGCACAATAGCCCGGCATGGGAACCCTGGTACTGATCCTCGACCTTATCGGCACCTTCGTTTTCGCCCTGTCCGGGGCGACGATGGGGGTGCGTCGGCATCTGGATATCTTCGGCGTGCTGGTGCTGTCGTTTGCCGCAGCGCTGGCCGGTGGCATCACCCGCGACCTGTTGATCGGCGCCACACCGGTGGCGGCGATCAGCGACTGGCGCTATCCAGCCATCACCCTGGCTGCCGGCATCGTCACCTTCTACTGGAAACCGCTGATCCAGCGGCTGCAGTATCCGGTGCGGATGTTCGATGCGATGGGCCTGGCGCTGTTCGCGGTGGCCGGCACGCAGAAGGCACTGGCCTTCGGCATCGCCCCGCCACTGGCGGCCGCACTGGGCATGCTCACCGGCATTGGCGGTGGCATCGCCCGCGACGTGCTGCTGGCCCAGGTGCCGCTGGTGCTGCAGGCCGAGCTGTATGCCGTGGCCGCGCTGGCCGGTGCGGCGGTGGTGGCGCTGGGCTACTGGCTGGACCTGCCGGCCATTCCCTGTGCGCTGGCCGGTGCCGGGCTGTGTTTCGGCCTGCGGATGATGGCCATGCATTACGACTGGCATCTGCCCAAGGCGCTGCAGTCCTCCGACCCGCCGCCCCCGGAAGGTCCGCGCCAGTAAGCCTGCACGGCGACAACTGGCCGCGCTTCCGCTCCGGCACAATGACCACCGCCGAGCCGCCCGCCCACAGATCCCGCCGATGCCGCCACCGATTCCTCCCGCTGCCCCGCTGAAACTGCGCGAACGGTTCCGCGCCCTGCGCAACCTGCCGCCATTCCTGCGGATGATCTGGCAAGCCAGTTCGACGTTGGCCCTGTGCAGCCTCGGATTGCGCCTGGTGCGCTCGCTGATGCCGGTGGCGATGCTGTATGTCGGCAAGCTGATCATCGACGAGGCGGTCCGGCTGGCCGGCCTGCCCGGCACTTTCCCACCGCTGGAACAGGCGCTGGCCAGCGGCCTGCTCGGCCAGTTGCTGCTGTTGCTGGGCATCGAGCTGAGCCTGGCGATCGGCTCGGATCTGCTCGGTCGGCTAGTGGGCTATGCCGATTCCCTGCTCTCGGAGCTGTTCACCAACGCCAGCAGCATCCGCCTGATGGAGCATGCCGCCAAGCTGGATCTTGAGGATTTCGAAGATCCGGATGTGCAGGACAAGCTCGACCGCGCGCGCCGCCAGACGCTGGGCCGCAGCAACCTGATGAGCCTGCTGTTCGGCCAGCTGCAGGACGCCATCACCGTCACCAGCCTGGCGGTCGGCCTGGTCATCTATGCACCGTGGCTGATCGCGCTGCTGGCGCTGGCGCTGGTGCCGGCGTTCCTCGGCGAATCGCATTTCAACGCGATCGGCTACTCGCTCAATTTCCAGTGGACCCCGGAACGGCGCCAGCTCGACTACCTGCGCCAGACCGGCGCCAGCGTGGAAACCGCCAAGGAGGTGAAGATCTTCAACCTCCACCGCTTCCTGATCGAGCGTTACCGGATGCTGGCGGCGCGGTTCTACCTGGCCAACCGGCGGCTGGCGCGCAAGCGGGCGCTGTGGGGCACGCTGCTGGCGGCACTGGGCACGCTCGGCTACTACGTCGCCTACGGCTACATCGCCTGGCGCACGGTGCGCGGTGATTTTTCCATCGGCGACCTCACCTTCCTGGCCGGCAGTTTCCAGCGCCTGCGGCAACTGCTCGAAGGCCTGCTGACCGGCTTTTCACAAGTCGCCAGCCAGGCCATGTATCTGGACGATCTGTTCTCGTTCTTCGCGATCGAACCGGAGATCCACTCGCGCCCCGATGCGCTGCCGGTGCCGCGGCCGATCCGCGAGGGCTTCGTGTTCGAGAATGTCGGCTTCCGCTATCCCGAGGCCGAACGCTGGGCGGTACGCCATCTCGACTTCCAGTTGCACGCCGGCGAGGTGATCGCACTGGTCGGCGAGAACGGTGCCGGCAAGACCACGCTGGTGAAGCTGCTGGCGCGGCTGTACGACCCGGACGAAGGCCGCATCCTGCTTGATGGCCACGACCTGCGCGATTACGACCTGGACGAGCTGCGCGCCAACATGGGGGTGATCTTCCAGGACTTCGTGCGCTACAACCTCACCGCCGGCGAAAACATCGGTGTCGGTCTGGTCGAAGCGATGGACGACCAGCCGCGTATCGAGGACGCGGCGCACCGGGCACTGGCCGATGCGGTCATCGACAGCCTGCCCGAAGCCTACGCGCAGCAGATCGGCCGCCGCTTCAAGACCGGCGTGGACCTGTCCGGCGGGCAATGGCAGAAGATCGCCATCGCCCGTGCCTACATGCGCGATGCGCAGGTGATGATCCTCGACGAGCCCACCGCCGCACTCGATGCACGCGCCGAATACGAGGTGTTCCAGCGTTTCAAGGAACTGTCGGACAAGCGCACCGCGGTGCTGATCTCGCACCGTTTCTCCTCGGTACGCATGGCCGACCGCATCCTAGTACTGGCCGACGGCCGTATCGAGGCCAGCGGCACCCACGAGCAGCTGATGGCCGCTGGCGGGCGTTACGCCGAACTGTTCGAACTGCAGGCTGCCGGCTACCGCTGAAATACCGACCGCGACACGGAAGATGCGTCATCCGCAGCAGCGTGCAAGCTGCCCGCCCGCAGTCATTTCGTTCTCCGCCCCGACGGCGACAAAACGTCGCATCCGGCCACGGCAGGCCGGTTTGCTAGAATGGCGTGGTTTGCTCATCCGACAAGAATCCCGGCATGTCTTCCGCTTACGGCACCGAAACGGTGCTTGAAGTCCGTCACTGGACGGACGCCTACTTCAGCTTCTCCACCACCCGTGACAGCGGCTTCCGCTTCGAGAACGGCCAGTTCGTGATGATCGGCCTGGAAAACGAAGGCAGCCGCCCGTTGATGCGCGCCTATTCGCTGGCCAGCGGCAACTGGGAAGAGCAGCTGCACTTCTTCAGCATCAAGGTGCAGGACGGCCCGCTGACCTCGCGGCTGCAGCATCTCAAGCCCGGCGACACGATCCTGGTCGGCAAGAAGCCCACAGGCACGCTGCTGATCAGCGACCTGCACCCGGGCAAGCACCTGTACCTGCTGGGCACCGGCACCGGCCTGGCGCCATGGCTGAGCATCGTCAAGGACCCGGAAACCTACGAGCGCTTCGAGAAGGTCATCGTCTGCCACGGCGTGCGTTTCGAAAAGGACCTCGCCTACCGCGAGTACTTCGAGAAGGAACTGCTGGAAGACGAGATCCTCGGCGAGATCGTCCGTGACAAGCTGCTGTATTACCCGGCGGTCACCCGCGAGCCGTTCCGCAACCACGGCCGCCTGACCACGCTGATGGAAACCGGGGCGATGCCGCAGGCGCTGGGCCTGCCGCCGTTCGACCCGGCCAATGACCGCTTCATGATCTGCGGCAGCCCGCAGATGCTGGCCGACCTGCGCAACGTGCTGGACGCACGCGGCTTCGAGGTTTCGCCGCGCATCGGCACGCCCGGCCATTACGTGTTCGAGCGCGCCTTCGTCGAGAAGTGAGCCACAACAGACGGTGGTGCGGACACGGCTCCGCAGCACCGTCTGATCCGTGCGCACGGACTTGGCCACCATGCGCCATTGCCGCGCAACGGCTGCCAAGTCCCCGGCGACCGCAGCGCTGACCGCCCAACCGCGACTGGTGGCGATGCCGCTGCATCGGTTCACGCCGACCGGGTGAAGAACGCCGCGCATAAACAGATGCAGCCGGCGGATATCTTCCTGTATCATCAAGTGAGAACAATTCTCACTATCCAGCCATGACCCTACGTCTGCTTCTGGCGCCGCTGTTGGCGTGTGCCCTTCTGTTGTCTACGCCCGCCCTGGCTTCCGGCACATCGGTCGCCACCACCTGGCGGCTGCTGGATTACATCGCGGTGGATTACCGTGAGGCGGTCCGCGACGGCGTCGTGGTCAATCCGCTCGAATACGGCGAAATGCAGGAATTCTCGGCGACCGCGGCGGCGGCCATCGCCGAACTGCCCCCCGTTGCCGGCTCGGAAGAACTCGGTACCCAGGCCCGGCAACTGCAGGCGGCCATTGCCGACAAGGCCGCACCCGAGACCATTGCGCAGATGTCCCGCGATCTGGCCGCGCTGCTGGTCACCTATCACCCGATCCCCCTGCTGCCGACCCAGCCGCCGCAATTCGAACGCGGCAAGGCGCTGTACGCGCCGCTGTGCGCCAGCTGCCATGGCACCACCGGTGCCGGCGACGGTCCAGCCAGTGCCGGTCTGGACCCGCCGCCGATCGACTTCACCGATGCCGGACGTGCCCGCGAGCGCAGCGTTTTCGGCCTGTACCAGGTGATCGACCAGGGACTGGAGGGCACCTCGATGGTCAGCTACGCCAGCCTGCCGGAAGAAGATCGCTGGGCACTGGCCACCTATGTCGGCGCGCTGGCCTTCCCCGAGGAACAGGCCGAACGCGGGCGCCAGCTGTTGCAGGCCCTCCCGCCCTCGCAGGCGGTGGACCTGGAAGGCTACGTGAGCCGGACACCGGCGGCATTGGCCCAGCAGGTGGGGCAGGACAACGCCGACGCGATCGTGGCCTATCTGCGCCGTCATCCGGATGCAGCGGCACAGCCGCAGGAAGTCGCACCGGCAACCTCTCTGGACACCGCCCGCGAGCTGCTCGAACAGGCGATGGATGCCTACCGGAACGGCGATGCCAAGGCCGCCAAGACGCTGGCGCTGTCGGCCTACCTGGACGGTTTCGAGCCGGTCGAGCCGCTGCTGGCCGCCCGTGACAAAGCGCTGATGGTGAAGATCGAAGCCGCCATGGCACGGGTCCGCTCCGGCATCGCCGCCAATACACCCGCCGGTGAACTGCAGGTCCAGGTCGACGAACTCGACGCTCTGTTCAACAACGCCGGGCAACTGCTGGTGTCGCAGCAAAGCTCCGGGGCATCCAGCTTCGTGGCGGCCTTCACCATCCTGCTGCGCGAAGGGCTGGAGGCGCTGCTCATCGTCATCGCCATCGTCACCCTGCTGCGCAAGGCCGAACGTCGCGAGATGCTGCCGTGGGTACATACCGGCTGGAGCTCCGCGCTGCTGGCCGGGCTGGTCACCTGGGGGCTGGCCACCTGGGTCATCACCATCAGCGGTGCCAGCCGTGAACTGACCGAAGGCTTCGGCTCGCTGCTGGCGGCCATGGTGCTGGTCTGGGTCGGCATCTGGATGCACGGCAAGAGCCACGCCGACTCCTGGCAGCGCTATGTGCAGGAAAAGCTGTCGCACGCACTGAACCGCAGCTCCGGATTCTTCCTGCTGGCGCTGGTGTTCCTGGTGGTTTACCGCGAAGTATTCGAGACCATCCTGTTCTATGCCGCGATCTGGAACCAGGGCAACAAGGGCAGCGTCATCGCCGGTGGCGCCAGTGCCGCCCTGCTGCTGGCCGCGGTGGGCTGGGCGATGGTGCGCTACAGCCGCCGCCTGCCCATCGCCCAGTTCTTCCGCCTCAGCTCGCTGCTGGTCGCGGTACTGGCGGTGGTGTTGATCGGCAAGGCGGTCTCGGCCTTGCAGGAAGCCGGTTACCTGCCCATCGCCTGGCTGGAACACGCACCGCGCGTCGAACTGCTGGGCATCTACCCGACCGTACAGGGGTTGTGCGCCCAGTTCGTCACCATTGTCATCCTGGTGCTCGGCTTCCTGTGGTCCAACCGCTCGGCGCGTACGCCACACTCCTGAGCACGGCCGGGACCGTGCGCAACCGGCACGGTGCCCTCCCTTGCAACTGGCCGCTGGCTGTCGCTCAACCGGCAGCCAGCATTGCCCACGTATCCGCGGCATAAGTTGCGACAGCCTGTAAATACCGGCCGACCTGCACCATGTGCCGGGCACGCACGGCTCCCGGGTACCCCATGAACCGGACAATCAGGCCACTGCATTTCCAATGCGTACTTTCGCCAAGAAACAGTCTTAACGAATACAGTGCCGCCTTTTATAGTGAATGGGCCGGGTCATGATGATCCGGCCCATTTTTTTCAGGGGATCGTTGTCATGGGTTCAAGCAGTTCCCGCACCAGTTTCATCGAACAGCAGCGCATTGAGCTGGAGCTCGAAAAATCCAGAAGCGAACAGACCATGCAGGAAGCGCAGGTCGCGATTAAACACGCCTACACCGAAGCGGAGAAAGCCGTTGGCGCCATGCGTGGCCCATGGGATGCCGCGCTGGCCGGGCAGCGGCAAGAGGTGTTGGCCAATGCCGCCAAGGGTACCTGGGGCCGCGCCCTGACCCTGCGGGCGTTGTGCAATGGCAACAACGGCCTGTGGCTGGGCATCATCGTCGCGCTGCTGGTGCTGATGGGCGTGACCGGGATTGCGCCCTGGACCCTGCTGCGGATCGTGGCAAACGAGCCGTTCCTGCTGATCAATCCCATGTTCTGGTTCGGAAGCGGGCTCTGGATTACCGCCGTCGCCTACGCGGCGATGGTGTGGCTCGGCCGCAAGCGGCTGGCCAGGAAGGCGGCCAAAGCCGAGCTGGAGGCACTGGAGCAGCTTTCCAGCTTCAGCCTGCAGGCACTGGCGTTCGGCCAGAAGCACACCGACGGCCGCAAGCATCCCTACCCGGCCGTGCGCGTGCCCGCCCCAAACCCGGCCGATCCGATCCTGAGCTGGAACCTGTCCGAACCCGGCGACAACTCCCAGGCGGTGTTCGTCGGCTTCACCGACAATCCCGGCAACGATCCGGTCGCGCTGATCCGGCTGCCGCTCAATGGCCACACGCCCGATTGCATCCAGATCCGTTCGGTCAGCGACAGCCTGGCCGTGATCGCCGGCAAGGTGGCTGCCAACGCGGTGCCCGGCCTGACCGCCCATGCCGGCCCGCTGAACGCCCTGCTCAAGGCGGCCGAACCACTGCAGCGCGAGCAGCAGCGTCTGGTCACGATCAACACCCGGCTCGAGTCCCTGGCCAAGCTGGAAACCAGCTGGAAGGACGTGGCCATCCCCGATGACACCCTGCAGCAGGTGATCCAGCTGGTGGACCGCTTTGCCGCCGGCCAGCCGCCACTGCCCAAGGGCATGCTGCTGTGGGGCCCGCCGGGCACCGGCAAGACCCTGATCGCGCGCAAGCTGGCGCAACACGTCAACTGCACCTTCAAGGCGGTGACCATCGCCGACCTGAAGGGCGAGCACATCGGCCATACCGGCCCGAAGGTCAAGAAGATCTGGGACGAATGCCGCAAGAACGCCCCCACCATCCTGTTCGTGGACGAGTGCGAAAGTGCCTTCGCCCGCCGCGGCGGCCGCGATTCGGACGCCTTCGGCAACGAGCTGGTGCAGACCTTCATCGCCGAATGGGATGGCTTCAACCAAGGCGGCGGCAATGTGCTGGTGATCGGCGCCACCAACCGCCGCGAGCTGCTCGACGATGCGGTGATGTCGCGCTTCACCACCGCCATCGAACTGCCCGCACCCAATGCCGACGCGCGCGAGCGCATCCTCACGGCCGAGTTCGCCAAGGCCAACCTGCCCTTCCCGGCCGAACAGCAACTGGTACGCGAGACCAGCGGCATGTCCGGCCGCGATCTGGCCACCCTGGTCACCAGCGTGGTGTCCTCGCACCCGTCCGGGCAGCCGGCCTATGAGGATTTCATCACCGCGGTCAGCAAGCTGCGCGGCAAGTCCTCGACCTCGGTGGAAAGCCTGAGCTGGGACGATGTGATCCTGCCGGCCAAGACCCGCCGCGAATTCGAGAGCCTGGGCAAGGAGCTGGTCCATGCCGAGGAACTGGCCAAGATGAACATGCCGGTGCCGCGCGGCATCCTGCTGTACGGCCCGCCCGGCACCGGCAAGACCCAGGTCGCGCGCGTGCTGGCCAGCCAGTCCGGGCTGTCGTTCATGGCCGCCTCGTCCTCGGACATCAAGGCCTCCTACATCGGCGCCTCCGGCGAGAAGGTCAAGCAGCTGTTCGAAAAGGCCCGCGCGCAGGCGCCGTGCATCCTGTTCCTGGATGAGCTGGACACCGTGGCCCGTTCGCGTGACGGCGGCGATGTGATGACCACCGAGATCGTGGCGCAGATGCTGCAGGAACTGGACGGCATCAGCACCAGGAAGGGCCAGGTGTTCCTGCTGGCCGCCTCCAACCACCCGGACAGCATCGACAGCGCGCTGCTGTCGCGGCTGGAGCGCAAGATCGAGATCGGCCTGCCCGACCAGCCTTCGCGCGAGGCGATCCTGCGCCTGCAGCTGGGCGGCAAGCCGCTGGATTTCGACCTGGAGCAACTGTTGCCGCAACTGGCGCAGGCCACCGAGGGCAAGTCCGGCCGCGACCTGCAGTCGCTGGTCACCGCCGCCACCCGCAACGCGCTGCAGCGCGCCATGATCGAACATGGCGATCCGACCAAGGTCGTCCTGCAGTCCAACGACCTGCTCGAGCAGGTCCAGGCCAGCGGCCAGCCCGCATAAGCAAGCGCCGCCACCGCCGTGGCGGCGCAGTCAGCCGGCCAATGCCGCCCGGATATCGGCCTCGATCGATTCCGGGCGGACCGTTGGCGCATAGCGCGCCCGCACCCGCCCGTCCCGGCCGACCAGGAACTTGCTGAAGTTCCACTTGATCGCAGCGATCCCCAGCGCACCGCGCTTTTCGTGCTTGAGCCAGCGCCACAGCGGATCCGCATCGGCGCCGTTGACCTTGATCTTGGCCGAGAGCGGAAAGCTGACGCCGTAATCGAGGCTGCAGAAACGCTGGATCTGCGCCGCATCGCCCGGCTCCTGGTGGCCGAACTGGTCGCACGGAAACCCCAGCACCACCAGCCCCTGCTCCCGGTACTGGCGCCACAGCTGCTCCAGCCCGGTGTATTGCGGGGTGAAGCCGCACTGCGAGGCCACGTTCACCAGCAGCAGCACCTTGCCGGTGAAGGCCGCCAGCGGCAGCGGATCACCGGCCAGCGTGGTGATGTCGAACTCGAAAGCGGTGGTCATGGCGGCTCCTTGATCCGGACCGGCAGGGTAACGCCCCGGCACTGCAACCACACCCGATCTGGCCGTTTCCCCCTCCATGCCCTTTGACACCTCCCCGCCGGCGGTGGCCCGGGTTACCCTCGGGGTTTCGAATTTCACCGGAGTATCACCTTGACCACGCGCCTTGCTCTCGCTCTCGCCGCGACCCTGGGACTGGCCCTGCCGGCCTACAGCGTCAGCGCTGCCACCCCGACCAGCCAGTCGGCCGAACAGGCCAACCCGTTCTTCGCCGAGAGTCCGTTGCCGCTGCACTACCCGCAGTTCGACAAGATCAAGGACAGCGACTTCGCCCCGGCGTTCGATGCCGGCATGGCACAGCAGCTGAAGGAAGTGGAGGCGATCGCCAACAATCCTGCCGCTCCGACGTTTGAAAACACCCTCATCGCGCTGGAAAACAGCGGCGCCATCCTCGACCGTGCCGCCACCGTGTTCTTCGCGCTGATCGGCGCCGACACCAACGATGCGCGCAAGCAGCTGCAGGCCGATTATTCGGCCAAATTCGCCGCGCACAGCGATGCCATCAACCTCAACGGCAAGCTGTTCTCGCGCATCGAAACCCTCTACAACAACCGCGCCAAGCTCGGCCTGGACGCTGAAGGCCTGCGCCTGGTCGAGAAGTACCACGACAACTTCGTCCGCGCCGGCGCCAAGCTGTCCGACGCCGACAAGGCCAAGCTCAAGGACATGAACGCCGAGCTGGCCAACCTGGGCACCAAGTTCAGCCAGAACGTGCTGGCCGAGGTCAACGCCTCGTTCATCGTCGTTGACGACGTCAAGCAGCTCGACGGCCTGTCGGCCGAGCAGATCGCCGCCGCCGCCGAAGCCGCCAAGGCCCGCAAGCTGGAGGGCAAGTACGTCATCGCCCTGCTCAACACCACCGGCCAGCCGGCGCTGACCAACCTGACCAACCGCGAGCTGCGCCAGAAGATCTACGAAACCTCGGTCTCGCGCGGCAGCAAGGGCGGCGAATACGACAACACCGCGCTGGTCTCGCGCATCATGACCCTGCGCGCCGAGAAAGCGGCGCTGATGGGCTTTGCCAACTTCGCCGCCTATGGCCTGGGCAACCAGACCGCCAAGACCCCCGAAGCGGTCAACGCGATGCTCGGCCAGCTGGCTCCGGCCGCCGTGGCCAACGCCAAGCGCGAAGCCGCCGACCTGCAGGCGATGATCGACGCCGAGCAGAAGGCCGCCAACAAGCCGACCTTCGAACTGCAGCCGTGGGACTGGGCGTTCTACAGCGAGAAGGTGCGCCAGGCCAAGTACAACTTCGACGAATCGCAGCTCAAGCCCTACTTCGAAATGAAGAAGGTGCTGGAAGACGGCGTGTTCTTCGCCGCCGGCAAGGAATTCGGCCTGAGCTTCAAGCAGCGCACCGATCTGCCGGTCTACCACGAAGACGTCACCGTCTATGACGTGTTCAACGAAGACGGCAGCCAGCTGGCGATCTTCATCTTCGACCCGTATGCCCGCGAGTCCAAGCGCGGCGGTGCGTGGATGAACGCCTACGTCTCGCAATCGGGCCTGACCGGGGACCTGCCGGTGGTGGCCAACCACCTCAACATCCCCAAGCCGCCGGCCGGCAAGCCGACCCTGCTGACT
Organism: Stenotrophomonas sp. UBA2302; assembly: GCA_002345545.1. GTDB lineage: Bacteria > Pseudomonadota > Gammaproteobacteria > Xanthomonadales > Xanthomonadaceae > Stenotrophomonas. The sequence goes on from DDVW01000053.1 coordinate 139,318, forward strand.
TGGGACGAGGTGAGCACCACGTTCCACGAGTTCGGCCACGCCCTGCACGGCATGTTCTCCAACGTGAAGTACCCGTACTTCGCCGGCACCGCGGTGCCGCGTGACTTCGTCGAGTTCCCGTCGCAGGTCAACGAGATGTGGGCCGACGAGCCGACCATCCTGGCCAACTACGCCAAGCACTACGAAAGCGGCGCGGCCATGCCGCAGGCACTTCTGGACAAGGTCATTGCCGCGGCCAAGTTCAACCAGGGCTTCCTGACCACCGAATATCTGGGCGCTGCGATGCTGGACCAGCGCTGGCACCAGATCGGCGTCGGCGAAGTGCCGGCACCGAAGGACGTGCTGGCGTTTGAACGCACCGCGCTGGAGAAGGACGGCATCTACTACGCGCCGGTGCCGCCGCGTTACCGCACCACCTACTTCAGCCACATCATGGGCGGCTACTCGGCCGGCTACTACGCCTACATCTGGTCGGAAGTGCTGGACGCCAACACCCAGAAGTGGTTCCGCGAGAACGGCGGCCTGACCCGCGCCAACGGTGACCGTTTCCGCCAGACCCTGCTGTCCAAGGGCGGCAGCGTCGATGCGATGGAGCTGTTCCGCAACTTCGCCGGCCACGAGCCGCAGATCGAGCCGCTGCTGGAGAAGCGTGGCCTGAGCACGGGCACCGCTACCAACTAAGCATCCGCGGTTGTTGCAATGAGAACGCCCGGCATTGCCGGGCGTTTTCTTTTTCCGCCGTCCACCTGCCGCAGTCAGCGCGGCGCGACATACCCCCCCGGCACTCCGCGTGGCGACAGCACCAGCTGCCACAGCTGCGAATGGCGGGTGCGGAAGGTCGCCATCGAGGCGGCCAGATAAAACCGCCACATGCGCCGGAACCGCTCGTCATAGCGCGCATCCAGCCGCTCCCACGCCGCCTCCACATTGTTGCGCCACGCCTGCAGCGTGCGGTCGTAGTCGGTGCCGAAGTTGTGCCAGTCCTCCAGCACGAACAGCCCTTCCATCGCCTGGGTAATCTGCGCCGCCGAAGGCAGCATCGAATTGGGAAAGATGTATTTTCCGATCCAGCGGTCGGTGCGATCCCGGCTGATATTGGTGCCGATGCTGTGCAGCAGGAACAACCCGGAATCACCGAGGCAGCGCCGGGCCGTTTCGAAATAGCTGCGGTAGTTCTTCACCCCGACATGCTCGAACATGCCCACCGACAGGATCGCGTCGAACGGCTCGTCCAGCTCGCGGTAGTCCTGCAGGCGGATTTCCACCGGCAGCCCGGCGCACAGCTGGCGCGCGAACGTGGCCTGTTCCTGCGAGATGGTGATACCCACGCCCTGCACGCCATAACGCTCGGCCGCGTACTTCAGCGCCTCGCCCCAGCCACAGCCGATATCCAGCACGCGCATGCCCGGGCGCAGGCCGAGCTTGCGGCAGATCAGCTCGAGCTTGGCTTCCTGTGCGTCATCCAGGTTGCCGGCCTTGCGCCAGTAACCGCAGCTGTAGACCAGCCGCTTGCCAAGCATCGCCCGGTACAGATCGTTGCCCAGATCATAGTGGCGCTGGCCGACCTCGTAACTGCCCTGCCCGGTCTGCAGGTTGAGGAACCTGGCCTTGAGGGCATCCCATACTTCCCCTCCGCCGTGGATGCGTTCGTCCAGTCGCGCCCTCAGCAGATGGGTGAGGAAGGCATCCAGCGAATGCGCTTCCCACCAGCCGTCCATGTAGCTCTCGCCCAGCCCCAGCGAGCCCTCGGCCAGCACCCGCGCATGGAAGCGCGGGTCAAGGATGTCGATGTCCTGGGGCCGGTCCCCGCCTGGGGTGACGTCGGCCTCCTGCAGCAATGCCTCGACGCGTCGTTGCAGCCCTGCATCCATCGCTGGCCCTCCACGGTTTACGGTTGTGCGAACAACTCCCGGTACTGCGCCGCGACGTGGGGCAGCAAGACCGCCGCCGGCACATCCACGGTCTGGGTGCCGTCCGAATACGGCCCTACCTGATAGGGCGGAAACACGAAACGCAGCGCAGTGATCTTGCCGGCGCCATCCAGCACCGGCTGGAACTGGCTGAAATTGGCCGCTTCGGCACCGCTGCCATCGTGGATCATCCGAGACAGATTGCGGATCTGCCGCTGCTGGTCTTCCGGCTCCACCCCCTCAGAGGGAATGCGCGCCATCGCCTGCGCCAGCAGCTTCTCCTGGCTGTATTCGCTGATCGCCTGCCAACCTGCGACATCCGTGATCAGCGCCTCGGCGGTGAGTTGCTGCTGCGTTTGCGGCAGCCACACGAAACGTGCGACCAGCGGTTGACCGTGGGCACCTCCGGTGTAGCTGCTGCCCTCGGCCGCCACGGCCACGATTGCCGGGGTATCGACCAGCATGTCGAACGCCAGCGACAGCTCGTACGGCGCGGTCGGCTTGTCGTTGCCCAGTGCCGTGACCGCCTTGAGCAATTCGGCCTTGGCGTTCTCGGCATACTCCACCAGCTCCGCCGCCAGCCCCGGATACTTCGCTGCGGCCGGCGGATAGCTGATGCCGATGACATGGCTCGGAGTGTTCTCGATGACATCGCGCATCTCGACCGCAGCCGCAGGTTCCGGCTCGCTGCTGACACCCGCCGGGACCTCGACCGGAGCCGCCTCGCCAACAGCCGTCGCCGGTTCCTGCTGCTTGCATCCGGCAAGCACCAGCAACATCACCACCGCCGCATACGGTACATGGACCAACCTGCTCATCGTTTTCACTTCCTCGATAAAAGGGGCGCCCATGGCGCCCTCATGTCTGACCGATTATCCCAACAGATCGGCATATTCACCATGGCGCTGCATGAAGGCCGCCGCGTAGCTGCATGCCGGCTCCACCTTCAACCCGTTGCCACGCGCATGTTCCAGCGCTGCGGTGGTCAGCACCCCGGCAATACCGCGACCACCAATCGCCTCCGGCACCCCGGTATGGGTGATGACCATCACCCCGTCGCGTAGCCGGTACTCCAGCAGCGCGCGCACGCCTTCCACCTGCAGTTCGAAAACATGGCCAGCGGCATCGTGAACGACCTCATGCGGCTCGGGACGGGAAATTGTCATGGCATCGGCTCTACGTGATGAAACTGCATTCTGCCTTGCGCGATGGCCCTGTCGACGTGAAATGGCCGGGAAACGCCTGCGCAAACGCGTCACTTTCTGACCCTCGCTCACCAGCTGACCAGGCAATCCACCATCAGGCCGACGGAATTCATTGGCATGGAATCTGCTTTAACCATCCGTAACGATATTGGCCAACGGATGATCTCCCATGTACGAGCCCGAGCGCAGCACTTCCGCCAGCGACCATGACACCACCCTGCTTGAAGGCCTTTTCCAGTTGGCCGTCGCCGGCGAAACCCAGGGTTGGGAATTCGACAAGATCGACAGCGAAGTCTATTCCCGCCTGCTGCAGAACTACGCCGGCTGAGTTCGCGCAACGGCGCAGACCGCCTGCCGTTGATTCCGATACGAGGCGGCTGTCGGACGTGAGAACCCGCGCATCGAGGAAGGGGAGCGTGTCCTGCACACTCCCCGTTTTCTACGGTAATGGACCATCGCCCGCTGGCCATCCAGTCAAATGGCCCGGGCAGGCCGATGGCTCTTCACCATCAGCTGGTACTGGCAGGCAGCCCTACGTACTCAACCGAAGCGCGGGTTCATAAGCTGCCCGAGGAACACCTGCAGCACGCGCGGCTCCATGCACAGCATGAACAGCACGCCGAACGCGGCGCCGGCCAGATGCGCGCTGTGATTGATGCGGTCACCGCCCTTCTTGTCCATCCAGATGCTGTAGCCCACGTAGAACACGCCATACAGAATGGCCGGGGCCGGGATGAAGAACACGAAGATCAGCGACCAGGGCGACACCAGGATGAAGGCGAACAGCACTGCTGAAACCGCGCCCGATGCGCCCAGGCTCAGGTAGTTCGGGTTCTTCTGGTTCTTCAGGTAGCTGGGCAGGATCGAGACCACCAGCGCCGACAGGTAGAACAGCAGGTACACCCACCAATGCCCGGTGATCTTCAGCATCAGCGTTTCAATCATCCGCCCGAAGAAGAACAGGGTGATCATGTTGAACAGCAGGTGCGCAAAGTCGGCATGCAGAAAGCCGTAGGTCACCAGCCGGTCATACTGCTTGTGCCGGTCGATCGCCGGCGGCCACAGGATCAGCCGGTCGGCCAGCGCGCGGTTGTTGAACGCCATCCACGACACCAGCGCGGTGATGCCGATCAGCAGCAGGGTTATCGGTCCTTGCATGCTCATGCCGCCCGGTAGTTGTCGACCATCCTGTAACGCCGCGCGTACAGGCCGAACGCCAGGGCCGCCACGAAGGCGAAGCCGGCGAAGAAGAACATCAAGAACGCCGTCTCGCTCAATCCCGTACTGGCGATGCGATCGGTCACCGCATGGTTGCGCACCGCCGCGTTGGACAGCAGCACCCACAGGTTGCCGATGGTGGTTGTGAGGTTCCAGAAGCTCATCACCACACCCTTCATCGAGGCCGGCGCCTGGCTGTAGGCGAACTCCAGACCGGTGGCCGAGACCAGTACCTCACCGAAGGTCAGCAGCGCATACGGCAGGATCTGCCAGAAGATCGACATCGCGTTGCCGCCATCCATCACCACCTGGATGCCGCCGATCACGATCCAGGCCAGGCCGCTGAAGGCGATACCGGCGGTCATTCGCCGCAGCGCGGTCGGCTCGATGCCGAAACGGCGCAGCGCCGGATACAGCACCAGGTTGTTGAACGGGATCAGGATCATCACCAGCAGCGGGTTGAGCGCCTGCATCTGCGAGGCGGTGAACCAGCTGGGCATGCTCATCTGCTGGCCCTGCAGCACCCAGGTCGAGGCCTTCTGGTCGAACAGCGAGAAGAACGGCGTGGTCAGGGCGAAGATCACCAATACCTTGAGCACCGAACGCACGCCTTCCACCGCCATTTCAGGATGCACGCCGCGGGCGCGGTCCAGCTGCAGCATGGTGCCGCCGCCGATACCGGCCAGAATCGCCACCAGCGCCAGACACAGGCAGATCACGATGCCCAGGCTCGGCACCAGCGCGAACGAGGACGCCGCCAGCACCACACCCAACACCGCCACCACCAGACCCGGACGGCCGTGGCCAGGCACCTTGGTCAACAAAGCGGTACGCACCACGTTGCCGAACGAATGCGGATCCTTGGGCGGCAGTGGCACAAGCACGTACTTCTTGCGGCCCAACCAGAACACGAAGGTGGCCACGAACATCAGGATGCCCGGAATACCGAAGGCCCACTGCGGGCCGAGGTTCTTCAGTGCCAGCGGGATCAGCAGCGAGGCGAACAGCGAGCCGAAGTTGATGATCCAGTAGAACGCGTCGAACACGATTTTGGCCAGATGCTTGTTGCTCTGGTTGAACTGGTCGCCCATGAACGAGGCCACCAGCGGCTTGATGCCACCGGCGCCGAGCGCGATCAGGCCCAGGCCGAGGAANNCAGGCTGAACCACAGGATGGTGTGGTACTTGCCGAAGAACTTGTCGGCCAGCCAGCCACCGAGCAGCGGGAAGAAATACACGCCGATCATGAAGCTGTGCATGATGTCCTTGGCCTCGGACGCACGGCCTTCGGCGGTGATCTCCTGCAGCAGCAGCGAGGTGATCAGGAACTGCACCAGGATGTTGCGCATCCCGTAGAAGCTGAAGCGCTCGCACGCCTCGTTGCCGATGATGTAACCGATCTGGCGCGGCATCCGCGCCTTGGGGTCCGGCATTGCTGGCACGGTACTGCTCGTCATCTAGGGGCGTTCCTGCGAATACAAGGGTTGCAAGCGTAACCCAACAGCCTGCCGAGGTGCCTGCCGCCCTGGCGCCTCGATACGGTCCGGAAGGCGTGCGATGGGCCGGTTTCCGGGCCGATGGCCGGCATCGGCGACAGCGCCGCGCGAGACCCTGCACAGGCCGTCCACGCCACAGCCGCTAGTCTGCGGATCCCCCATCCGAATCGACGCAATGATGCGCTGGAGCTGCCTGGCAGTGCTCGCACTGCTGTCTTCCACTGCTACAGCGCAACCGGTGACTCCAGTCCTGAAAGTCGCCAGCCTGCGCCTGCCGGCGGAGGTCGCGCAGTGGCACGCACAACGCGAGGCCATCTTCGATCTGCTCAAGGAGCTGCACCCGGACGTGATCGCCGTGCAGCAGGTGCGACAGTCCCCCGACACCCCCAATTCCGCGTGTTGGCTCGCCGCCCGCCTTCAGTACAGCTGCGATTTCATCACCGCCGATCCGCCCAGCCAGCCGCTGCGCCGGGGCAATGCGCTGCTCAGCCGCGACAGCGTGATCGACGATGGCATCACCCTGCTGCATGGTGCCGACCAGTCCAGTGCTGCCGGCATGCAGCGCCTGCAGCGTGGCTCCAAAACCGTAAACGTCTATCTGGTGCGCATCCGTCCCGAAAACGATGACGCCGAAGCACGCAGACACCAGACCGCCGACCTGCGCGCCTGGATCGCCGCCACCGGCGATGGCTATCCATCGCTGGTGGCCGGCGATTTCTCCGCATCCACCGAAGAGCTGGTGCAGCAGCTGCCGGGGTTCCAGCCTGCCCGCAAGAATCCGGCCGCTCGCCGCAGCGAGGCAATCCCCGGAGCGCCCTCCGGGCACGGCATGGATGTGCTCTACCAAGTACGGCAGTTCGCCGATGTGGCGCAGCAGTGGCTGCGTCTGCCGCCCATGGAGGGGGCTTCCGGCGAGGGCCGCCCGCTGGGCCTGATGGTCACCATCCGCCTGCTCGGATCCAACGCCACCGACACGGCGGACACGCCCTGAAACGGCAACGGCCGGGCAACGTGGCCCGGCCGCTGGTTTCCTGCTGCCAGCCCCGCTACTCAGGGCGAGGCCGTTTGCGCTCAGGCGATGGCGGCAGCGTAGCGACGCTCCACTTCCTTCCAGTTGATGATGCTGTAGAAGGTTTCGATGAACTCGGCGCGACGGTTCTGGAACTTCAGGTAGTACGCGTGCTCCCACACGTCGATGGTCAGCACCGGGGTGCGGCCGTCCATCAGCGGGCTTTCCTGGTTGCCGGTCTTCTCGATCACCAGCTTCTTGTCGGCAGTGACGCTCAGCCATGCCCAGCCGGAGCCGAACTGGGTCAGCGCGGCCTTGGTGAAGTCTTCCTTGAACTTGGCAAAGCCACCGAGCTGCTCATCGATCGCCTTGGCCAGCTCGCCACCCGGGGTGCCACCGGCGTTCGGAGCGATCACGTCCCAGAACAGCGCATGGTTGCCATGGCCGCCGCCCTGGTTGCGCACGCCCTGCTGCAGGTTTTCCGGCAGGGTCTTGACCTTGCGCAGCAGCTCGTCGATCGGCAGGTCGGCGTATTCGGTGCCTTCCAGCAGCGCGTTGAGGTTGTTGACGTAGGTCTGGTGGTGCTTGGAGTGGTGGATCTCCACCGTGGCCGCATCCATATACGGTTCCAGCGCGTCGTAGGCGTAAGGCAGCTTGGGCAGGGTGTAAGCCATCGTGATTCTCCTTGGGATATGCCTGGGGTCTGTGCCCGGCGATGCCGGGCGATGCAGATGCAACGTCAATGGTAGGCAGGTAGCGTCAACTTACCAAGGGCGATGTAAAGGAAGCTTTGTCCTGTTGCAGTGTTGTCGGCGCGG
>DDVW01000053.1:147035-196435 GCA_002345545.1 Stenotrophomonas sp. UBA2302
CTGCTGGTCAGCGGCCTGTGGGGCATGCGCGAGGTGCAGCGCCCTGCACCGCCCCAGTTCGCGCCATCGCTCAGTGACGGGGTTGCTTCCGTGCCGGTCGATTCCGCACGGCCCCCCACCGCACCCCGTGATCCACTGCCAGCCTTCCTGCCTGCCGAAGCGCGCGACACCATCGCCCTGATCCAGCGTGGTGGCCCGTATCCGTATCGACAGGATGGCAGCGTGTTCGGCAATCGCGAGAAGCGCCTGCCACAGCGAGAGCGCGGCTATTACCGCGAGTTCACCGTCGATACGCCCGGCCTGAAGCATCGGGGTGCCCGCCGCATCGTCACCGGTGGCGATCCGCCCGACGCCTGGTATTACACCGATGACCACTACGACAGCTTCCGCAGTTTCGAAGTCCCCGCCAACGGGAGGATGCAATGAGTGACAGCGGTTTCGACATGGGCCTGGAGGATGCCGGCCAGGCCGGCGTCTACGGCGTGGGTAACGGCGATCTGGGTGGGCTGGCCGCCGCCGCGCGCGACGCCGGACTCAAGGTGCTGCGCATCGATCTGGAAGCCTGCAGCGACAAGCGCACCTTGCTGATGCGCATCGGCACGCAGCTGGACTTCCCCGCCGGCTGGAGCCGCAACTGGGATGCGCTGTCCGATGCGTTGCGCGACCTGTCGTGGCTGCCGGGCAACGGCTATGCGCTGCTCTTCAACGATGCCGAGGACCTGCGCCAGGCCAGCGGCGGGGATTTCGATACGCTGCTGGACGTGCTGTCCGAGGCTTCGGCCAGCTGGGCCGAGGACAACGTGCCGTTCTGGGCATTTCTGGAACTGGCCGACGGCGGCGCGGCGTCGGCAGAAGCGGCCGACGACTGATCCGGCTCAGCGGGACTGCTGCAACCAGCTGGCCAGCCCGGCCAGCTGCTGCGCCTGCACCCTGTCCACGATGGGGGCGAATTTCGACAGGTCATCCGGGGTATAGCCGCCAGCGCGGTAGCGCCAGCTTACCCGGGTCGCCGCGCCCTCGGGCTGCAGCGTCCATTCGGCCACGCCGTGCAGGCCCATGCCCTGCATCGGCCCCAGGCCGCCGCTCATCCGCAGGGTCTTTTCCGGATCGACAAATACCACCTGCAGGTGCTGCGCCTGCTGCTGGCCGGCGATTTCGCAGAAGCAGCCGCCGGCGCGCGGATCGATCGTCAACGTCGAGGCCGCACCCCACCAGGTGTGGTCCTTGGGCCACCAGCGGTCGATCTGCGCGGTCATCGCCTGCCACACCTGCGCCGGCGTGGCCTGGACCAGCACCTGGTTCTCGACCGTGAAACCGGTCGGCGTGGCATCTTTCACCGCCGCCTGCGCCGGGCCGCCCAGGCCCGACGCCATCAGTGCAATACCCACTGCCACGTAGCGCATCACCGTGCCCACCTGTAAGGGAAGGCCTCAGCATGCGCGGCCGGGGTAAACCCCGGCAAGCGGCTCAGCTGTCCAGTTCCTGCCAGCGCGCGTAGGCCGCGTCCAGCTCGGCCTGCACCTTGCCCAGCTGCTGGGTATGGGCGGTGACTTCGGCGCTGGAGCGGGTATAGAACGAAGGATCGTTCATCGCCGCGGTCAGGCCTTCCACGTCCATCTCCAGCTGTTCGATCTTCGCCGGCAGCTGCTCCAGCTCGCGCGCGTCCTTGAAACTGAGCTTGCGCTTGGCCGGTGCTGGCGGTGGTGCCGGCACCGGTGTGGCAACAGTGGTCGGGGCCGCAGTTGCCGAGGCCTTGGCCACCGCCATCGCGCTCGGCGGCGGTGCCGGGCGCTGGCGTATCCAATCGTTGTAACCACCGACGTACTCGCCGATCACGCCATCGCCTTCCATCACCATCGTGGAGGTCACCACGTTGTCGATGAAATCACGGTCATGGCTGACCAGCAGCAGCGTGCCGGTGTAGTCGCCCAGCAGCTCTTCCAGCAGCTCCAGGGTTTCCACGTCCAGATCGTTGGTCGGTTCGTCCATCACCAGCAGGTTGGACGGCTGCGCGAACAGCTTGGCCAGCAGCAGGCGGTTGCGTTCACCGCCGGACAGGCGGGTGATCGGCGCCCGCGCGCGCTCCGGGGTGAACAGGAAATCCTGCAGATAGGCATGCACGTGCTTGCGCTTGCCGTTGAACTCGACGAAATCGGTGCCTTCGGCCACGTTCTCGATCGCACTCCAGTCCTCGCGCAAGGTGGCGCGGTACTGGTCGAAATAGGCGATCTGCAGATTGGTGCCGGGATTGATTTCACCCTGCTGCGGTTGCAGCGCGCCCAGCAGCAGCTTCAGCAGCGTGGTCTTGCCGCTGCCGTTGGGGCCGATCAGGCCGATGCGGTCACCGCGCAGGATGGTGGTGGAGAAATCCTTCACCATCACCCGCTGACCGAAGGCGAAAGTGACGCCCTTGACGTCGATGACCTTCTTGCCGGAATTCTCGGCCTGCGCGGCTTCCATGCGGACGTTGCCGCCCAGCTCGCGGCGCTGGCTGCGCTCGTTGCGCATCGCCTTGAGCCGGCGCACGCGGCCCTCGTCGCGGGTACGGCGGGCCTTGATGCCCTGGCGGATCCACACTTCCTCCTGCGCCAGCATTTTGTCGAAGCGGGCGTTCTCGGCCGCCTGCGCGTTGAGACGTTCCTCGCGGCGGCGTTCGTAGTTGGCCCAGTCACCCGGCCAACTGGTGACCTGGCCACGATCGATCTCGACAATGCGGGTGGCCAGCGAGCGCAGGAAGCGGCGGTCATGGGTAACGAACAGCACGCTGCCGCTCCAGCCCTTGAGGAACATTTCCAGCCAGTCGATGGCTTCGATGTCCAGGTGGTTGGTCGGCTCGTCCAGCAGCAGCAGGTCCGGCGAGGACACCAGCGCCCGCGCCAGCAGCACGCGGCGCTTCATGCCGCCAGACAGGCGTTCGAATTCGGCCTCCCCGTCCAGGTCCAGCTTGGTCAGGGTTTCGGCCACGCGCTGATCCAGCCCCCAGCCATCGGCGGCATCGATCTTGGCCTGCACATCGCCCATCGCCTCGCCGTCGAACACCTCGGCATGGCTGAGCCGGTGGAACTCCGCCAGCCAGTGGCCCAGCTCGCCCAGGCCATCGGCGACCACGTCGAACACGCTGCCGGCCGCGCCGTGCGGCACTTCCTGCTCCAGCCGGGTCACGCGCACGCCCTGCTGCACGCGCATCTCGCCATCGTCGGGCTTGAGCTCGCCGGCAATGAGCTTCATCAAAGTGGATTTGCCGGCGCCGTTGCGGCCGATCAGGGCGATACGCTCACCCGGCTCGATCGACAGTTCGACTTTTTCCAGCAACAACGGGCCGCCGACGCTGTAGTCGACGTTCTGCAAAGTGATCAAAGGCATGCGCGTATTGTAAGGCCAGCACTGCCGTTGCAGGCGCTCAGCGCTCGCTGAACACCTCATCCGGCAGCGCCAGCAACGTGCGCAGGCTGTCGGGCACGCGCTTGCCGGGATGCCGCACCACCCACAGCTGGCGGGTCAGTGGCGGCAACGGCGTGGCCAGCACCTGCAGCTTGCCCAGCGCGACCAGATCGGCCACGGCATGACGGGACAGACAGGCCAGGCCCAGCCCGGCGACCGCGCCCTGCTTGATCGCCTCGGTGCCGCCCAGCTGCAGCACCTCGGCAAAACCGTGCAGATGCGGCAGCAGCGCCTGTTCGGCAGCCTCGCGGGTGCCCGAGCCGGGCTCGCGCATCAGCCAGCGTGCCTGCCGCAACGCGGCCACATCCGCTCCCTGCCGCCACTGCCCGGCCTGCGGATGATGCTCGCCATAGACAATGACCAGCTCGTCTTCACGCCAGCGCGCCACTTCCAGCCCCGGCTCGTGGCTGGGGCCTTCGATCAGGCCGATATCGACCTGCAGTTGCTGGACCGCGCTGGTGACTTCGCGGGTATTGCCCACCACCAGTTCGACATGCGCCTGGTCATTTCCCTGCAGCAGTCCGGCGATCAGCCCGGGCATCAGGTAATTGCCGATGGTGGTGCTGGCGCCGACTTTCCAGCGGACCGGCGCACCGGCCTGCTGCGGTGTGCTGAAACGCCGCTCGATATCCGCCATCCCGGCCAGCAACGCGCGCGCCTGTGGTAGCAACGCACGGCCATGACCGTTGAGCACCAGCCGCCGGCTGATCCGGTCAAACAGTGCCAGACCGAGCAGGCTCTCCAGCTCTGCCAGCGCCGCACTCACCGCTGATTGCGACAATCCGACGGCCTCGCCGGCAGCGGTGGTGGTGCCCGCCTCAGCGATAGCCGAGAAGATCTGCAACTGGCGCAGGGTCAGATACATGATTATCCAAAAAACAGGTCAACTATAGAAATATTATCCATTTTACAGATCAATCAGGCAGCGACAGGATGGGCCACCTTCTGATAACCCATCGTTATGAGTGCCACCACATTGGAGCCGCCGCGCTCCACCCACGCCATTCTTCCCGGCCTGTTACTCACGGCCACAATCGCCGCGCTGTCGATCTGGCTGGGCACGCTGCCGTGGATGCAGAGCCACGGCATCAGCGCCCTCACCTTGGCCATCGTCATCGGCATCGTGCTCGGCAATTCGCTCTACGGCCGTATCGCGCCGCGCGCCGCCACCGGGGTCGGCTTTTCCAAATCCACCCTGCTGCGCGCCGGCATCATCCTCTACGGCCTGCGCCTGACCCTGCAGGACATCGGCCGGGTCGGCACTGCCGGCGTGGTGATCGATGCGCTGGTGCTGTGCTCGACCTTCGCCCTGGCCTGGTGGCTGGGCACGAAAGTGCTGGGTATGGAGCGCAACCAGGTGCTGCTGATCGGCGCCGGCAGCTCGATCTGCGGTGCAGCGGCGGTGATGGCGGCCGAACCGGTGGTCAAGGGCCGCACCGAGCAGGTCGCCGTGGCCGTGGCCACCGTGGTGGTGTTCGGCACCGTGGCGATGTTCCTGTACCCGGCGCTCTACCAGTGGGGCCGGGCTGCCGGCTGGATGCCACTGGATGAAACCGGGTTCGGCGTCTTCACCGGTTCCACCGTGCATGAAGTGGCGCAGGTGGTGGCCGCCGGCCGTGCCATCAGCGTCGAGGCCGCCGATACCGCGGTCATCTCCAAGATGGTGCGGGTAATGATGCTGGCCCCGTTCCTGGTCGGCCTGTCGGCGCTGCTGGCGCGCGGCAAGGGCGCGACCAAGGGCCAGCGCTCGAAGATCGCCATTCCCTGGTTCGCCTTCGGCTTCGTTGGCATGGTCGCCTTCAACTCGCTGCAGCTGCTGCCCGCGCCACTGGTCAGCGCGCTGATCGAGCTGGATACCGCCCTGCTGGCGATGGCGATGGCCGCGCTGGGTCTGACCACCTACGTCTCGGCCCTGCGCCAGGCCGGCGCCAGGCCGATGCTGCTGGCCGCGCTGCTGTTCCTCTGGTTGCTGGCCGGCGGCATGGCGATCAACCTGGGCGTCGGCGCCCTGCTCTGAGCCCACGGCGGCAGGCACGGCCCTGCGGCATCTGCGAAAATGCCGCATGACTGACTTCTCCTCCCTGCCGCTGTCCCCGGCACTCGCTCCCGGCATCGACGCGCTGGGCTACACCACGATGACCCCGGTACAGGCGCAGAGCCTGCCGCCGATCCTGGAAGGCTTTGATGTGATCGCCCAGGCCCCCACCGGCAGCGGCAAGACCGCCGCCTTCGGCCTGGGCCTGCTGCACCGGATCGATCCGGCGACCCTGCGCGTGCAGGCGCTGGTGCTGTGCCCGACCCGCGAACTGGCCGACCAGGTCGGCAAGCAGATGCGCAAGCTGGCCACCGGCATCCCCAACCTCAAGCTGCTGGTGCTCACCGGCGGCATGCCGCTGGCCCCGCAGCTGGCCTCGCTGGAAGTCCATCACCCGCATGTGGTGGTCGGCACCCCCGGACGCATCCAGGAGCTGGCCCGCAAGCGCGCGCTGAATCTGGGCCAGGTGCGCTGCTTCGTGCTCGATGAAGCCGACCGCATGCTCGACATGGGCTTTGAGGAGCCGATCCGCGAGATCGCCGGCCGCACCCACACCGAGCGCCAGAGCCTGCTGTTCTCGGCGACGTTCCCGGAAGAAATCCGCGAGCTGGCCCGGGCGCTGCTCAACGAGCCGGTCGAAGTCACCATCGACGGCCAGACCGAAGCACCGTCGATCCACCAGCTGTTCTTCGAGACCGACCTGAGCAGCAAGCAGAAGGCGCTGGCCGGGCTGCTGCTCAAGTACACACCCGAATCGGCGGCGGTGTTCTGCAACACCCGCAAGGACGTGGACGAGGTCGCCAACTCGCTGCGCCAGTTTGGCTTCTCCGCGCTGGCCCTGCATGGCGACATGGAACAGCGCGATCGCGACGAAGTGCTGCTGCAGTTCTCCAACCGCAGCTGCAACGTGCTGGTCGCCAGTGATGTCGCCGCACGCGGACTGGACGTGGAAGACCTGGCAGTGGTGGTCAATTACGAACTGCCGACCGATATCGACACCTACCAGCACCGCGTCGGCCGCACCGGCCGCGCCGGCCGCAGCGGGCTGGCCCTGAGCCTGGTCACCGGCCGCGAGCGCAACCGCGCCGACGCGCTGGAAGCGGCGCAGGGCAATCCGCTGAACTGGCAGAAGACGCCACTGGCCACCGCCCGTCCGGCGCAGCTGCCGCAGGCGGCGATGACCACGCTGCGCATCGACGGCGGCAAGACCGACAAGCTGCGCGCCGGCGACATCCTCGGCGCACTGACCGGCGATGCCGGGCTCTCGGGCAAGGCGATCGGCAAGATTGATATCTTCCCGACCCGCTCCTACGTGGCCATCGCCCGCGAGCAGGCCAACAACGCGGTCGCGCGGCTGGAAGCGGGCAAGATCAAGGGCCGCCGCTTCCGCGTGCGCAAGATCTGACCGCAGCGGCGCTCAACGCCAAAGCCGTTGAGAAGCGACCGGATGCGCGGACATCCGGTCGCCGCTGGAGTCGCTCACTGCCCGGATTGCCCATCGGCTGCATGGGCTGGCGTCACCGGCGACTTTTCCATTTCCAGTCAGCGCTACTCAGCCGAATGGGACTTCACCCGAGCGGCAGCGCTGCCGCGTCCCGCCGCAACCATGACGATGGCGCTGACGGCCAACAGCGTCAGCAATGCGCCACCCGACCCCACGCCACGATGGATCAGCAGCAGGTAGAGGCCGACGCTGGCCGCCAGACCGCACAGGCCCCAGTCCCGGCGAGCGCGATTGCCCGCGCGCCACGCCTGCGCCCAACCCGACAGCGAGATCAGCCAGCCGCAGGCCAGCGCCCACGGATCCAACGCCGGCGCGAATTCGTAGACATTGCAGATGACAAACCAGGCGCTCCAGCCCGACAGCGCCAGCAACAGCAGCACCCCACCGAAGATCCGCATAGCCCGTCCAGGATGACCCGCCGCGATCATCCCCCGCGCGCCTGATCCAGGCAAACCCGGCACAGCGGCGGGAAAGTCACGGCTCAGTAGACCAGCGTGGCCTGCAGCGGCACGCCATCCGGCCAACGCTCGCGCCCGCCCAAACCCTCGAGCTCGACCAGCACCGCCGCCCCGCATACCTTGGCCTGCAACTGGCCGGCCAACTGCAAGGTTGCCGCAAGCGTGCCACCGGTCGCCAGCACGTCATCCACCAGCAGCACCCGGGTATCGGGCGCGATCGCCGTGGCGCAGACCTCGATGCGGTCGCTGCCATATTCCAACGCGTACTCCTGCGTGAGCGTGGCACCGGGCAGCTTGCCGGGCTTGCGCACCGGCACGAAACCCACACCCAGCTCCAGTGCCAGCGCCGCGCCAAGAATGAAGCCGCGCGCCTCCACCCCCAGCACCGCCTGTACCCCCGCCTCGCGCCACGGCTCGGCCATGGCATGGATTGCGGCGCGGAACCCGTGGGCATCGGCCAGCAGCGGGGTGATGTCCTTGAACAGGATGCCCGGCTTGGGGAAATCGGCGACGTCGCGGATCGCGCGACTCCATTCGGGATAGGCAGTGGTCATAACAATCCAGGGAGAGTGGTTCAGGAACTGCACGAAAGCATCGAGCAGCCGGCACGCTCACGCGCCCATTCCGGACGCCGGCGGGCATAGGCCTCGCGGCCGGGCTGCTCGTCGTAAGGATGCCGCATCACTTCCAGAAGCTCCGTGATACCGGACGGATCACCTTGTTCGGCAAGGTCGATGGCCTCCTGCGCCAGCCAGTTGCGCAGCACGTAGCGGGGATTGGCCGCCAGCATGATGCGGCGCCGTTCCGCTTGCGACTGGCCGCCGGCCAGCACCCGCTGGCCATGCCGGCGCAGCCAGTCCCCCAGCGCCGGCAGCACCTGTGCGCGCGCCTCGGGCGAATAGAACGCTTCCTCCAGCGGCGCCAGCGCCGGCGCGGCGGGGTCCACCTCCGCAAGCGCCCGGAACGCCAGCGTCATGTCCATCTGCCCGGTGTGCAGCAGCTCGCGGAATTGCGCCATCAGCAGCTCGTCACCGTCACGGAACTGCCCCAGTCCCAGCTTGGCGACCAGATGTGCCCGGTCTTCGGCGGCATACCGGTCGCGGAAGGCATCCAGCCCCGCCTGCAACGGAGCCATCTCGTCAAACAGCGGCGACAGCGCCTGCGCCAGCCGCACCAGGTTCCAGTACGCCACCTGCATCTGCGTGCCAAAGCGGTAACGGCGACCCTGTGCGTCGGTGGTATTGGGTGTCCAGTCCGGATCGTAGTCCTCCACCCAGCCATAGGGACCGTAGTCGATGGTCAGGCCGAGGATGGACATGTTGTCGGTGTTCATCACCCCGTGCACGAAACCCACCCGCAGCCAGTGCGCCACCATCACCGCCGTGCGCGTGCAGACCTGCAGGAACCATTCGGCGTAACGCGACTGGCCGACGCCACCCAGCTCGGGGAAATCGCGGGCGATGCAGAAATCGGCCAGCTTCCGCAGCAACGTGGTATCGCCACGCGAAGCCGGCAGCTCGAACGTGCCGAAACGGATGAACGACGGCGCCACCCGGCACACCACCGCCCCGGGCTCGGGCCGCGGATGGCCGTCGTAGAACATGTCGCGCACCACCGCCTCGCCGGTGACCACCAGGCTCAACGCCCGCGTGGTCGGCACGCCCAGGTGGTGCATGGCCTCCGAGCACAGGAACTCGCGGACCGAGGAACGCAGCACCGCGCGGCCATCGGCGCCGCGCGAATACGGCGTCGGCCCGGCCCCCTTGAGCTGCAGCTCCCAGCGCCGGCCATCGGCCAGCAGCTCGCCCAGCGAAATCGCTCGCCCGTCGCCCAGCTGCCCGGCCCAATTGCCGAACTGGTGGCCGCCATAGTTCGCCGCCCACGGCTGCATGCCCGCGTAGAGCGCGTTGCCGGCAAATACATCGGCGAACTCCCTGCTGCCCACCTGCGCCTCGTCGAGGCCCAGCAGCGAGGCAACCTCGTGCGAATGCGCCAGCAATCGCGGCGCCACCACCGGGGTGGGATCAACCTGCGACCACGCCGCACCCAGCACCTCGCGGCGCCGCGGTCCGGTTTCACTGTCGCCGGGCAACTCGCGCAGGAAGCGGTTGTCGAAATGCAGGTTCGTGCCGTCCATCATAGACAGATGGGGCCACCCGGCCAGCCCCACAAGCTCAACCAGCACCCGCTGCCAGATCCAGCG
This sequence comes from Stenotrophomonas sp. UBA2302, assembly GCA_002345545.1. Lineage (GTDB taxonomy): Bacteria > Pseudomonadota > Gammaproteobacteria > Xanthomonadales > Xanthomonadaceae > Stenotrophomonas. Next base: position 156,677 of record DDVW01000053.1, read on the forward strand.
CACCGCCACGCGCCACCGCCCGCTGGAACGCCGGGCGCTCGGCAATCCGTGTCAAAAACGCCTGCAAGCAGGGATAACGCTCCATGCTGCCGGCACGCGAAGCGGCCGCCTGCAGCGGGAAACTCATCTGTATGTCGGCGGCGGTAAAGCGCTCGCCCGCGAACCATCGCCGCTGGCCCAGCTCGCGCTCCATCCAGTCCAGATGCAGTTCAAGCTGCGGGGCGATGAAGCCCTGCATCGTCCTGTCGACGATCATCCGCGCCACCGGTCGGATGAAGAACGGCATCGGCGCGCTGCGGATGCGTCCGAACACCAGCGCCATCAGCAACGGCGGCATCGCCGAACCCTCGGCATAGTGCATCCAGTACCGGTAGCGCAGCCGCTCCGGCGCCTGCGCAGGCAGGACATCGGGCGACAGCCGGCGCTCGCTGTCATAGCGGTCGGCCAGGTATTCGAGAATCGCGCCGGATTCAGCCAGCACCAGACCGTCGTCCTCCAGTACCGGCGATTTGCCCAGCGGATGCACCTGTCGCAGTGCCTTGGGCGCCAGCCATGTTTTCGCATCACGCCGGTAATCCACCAGCGCATAGGACAGACCCAGCTCTTCAAGCATCCACAGCACCCGCTGTGAACGCGAATGGTCCAGATGGTGCACCTTGATCATGGCCAGCCCTGTCGGAACGAAGCGACATCGTAACCATCCGGCCGAAACGGCGATGTCATCGGCAGACGACGGACAAAAGAAAACGCCGGAAGCTTTCGCTTCCGGCGTTCTTGGCTACCTTGCGGTGGCGGGCGTCTAAATTAGACGGCCTGCACCTGGTCAGCCTGCATACCCTTCTGGCCCTGCACGGCGACGAAGGTCACCTTCTGGCCTTCCTGCAGCGACTTGAAGCCGTTGCCCTGGATGGCGCGGAAATGCACGAACAGGTCCGGGCCGCTTTCCGGGGTGATGAAGCCGAAGCCCTTGGCGTCGTTGAACCACTTGACGGTGCCGGTCTGACGATCAGACATGTACTAACTCCTGAAACATAAGTTGAAATAATCGCAGCCACCGGATATCGGGGCCGAGACTGAGTTGCAGGCGTTGGTAAAGCGGATCGATGAGCGGATCGTTAGATCAACTGCATCAGGCCACGATTCACGGTGACCCTTGCAAGCACAGTGGGGCAAACGATACGCGGCTTTTGGTTAAAAAGCGATAAAAACCGGGTACGGATACGGATCGGGTTTGATTTTGGTAAATATTGGCATTGAATTCATCAACTTAGCTGAGGGTCCTTTCACACGCCTGTACCGGCCCGGCACCCCCGAACACCATGAATGCGTGGAATCACAGCCGCCGCAGCGTCACGACTCCCCCCACGGAGCAAGACGGCGCGCACTGTGGAACTCACGTTGACGACCATCCAGAGGGTCGATGAATGCCAACCGCTGCGCCAGCAGTTGCAGCGGCGCGCTGTAATCATCAATTCCGCGTGGTCTGGGCTCTGGATAGCAGTCGTCACCGCAGATCGGCGCGCCCAGTGCCGCCATGTGCACGCGCAACTGGTGCTTGCGACCGGTGACCGGCTCCAGCCCGTAGCGCCAGAGCGCGCCCATGCGTTCGATCACCCGGATCCGGCTGTGCGCATTGGCCGGTCCGTCGCGTTCGACCATCCGGAAAAACGGCTCGCCGCGTTCGATACGGCTGAATCGCTCGTGCGGGAACACCATTTCCGGCAGGGCCGGCGCCAGCGCTTCATAGCCCTTGTCGATTCCGCCATTGCCGAACAGCTGCTGATAGGCGGCACGCGTGCGCCGGTTGCAGGAGAACAGCACCAGCCCGGCCGTGCCACGATCGATGCGGTGCAGTGGCACCAGGTCGCGGTTGCCGGTGGCTGCCAGCAGGCGCGCCAGCAGGGTTTCGCGCACATAGCGTCCGGCCGGGATCACCGGCAGGAAATGCGGTTTGTCGGCGACCAGCAGTTCGTCGTCCTGGTACAGCACCTGCGCGGCGAACGGAATCACCGGCTCCTGCGCCACCTCGCGGAAGTAACGGATCTCCAGCCCGACCCGCCAAGGCTGCTGCGGCTGCAGCGGGGTTCCGTCCAGCGCCTGCACCCTGCCCCGCGCGAACCGCTCCAGCCACTGGTTCCGCGGAATCCGAGGAAACCGGGCGCACAGGCCATCCAGCAGGCTGGCCCAGTTGCCGGGTGCCAGTTGCAGATGACTGGGAAGATCGCTCGGTGACATGGCATCCGGTCTGCAAGGGGGCAAAGCATTATCATGGCCGGTCTTCTTTCCCGGTATTCCCATGGCACTCACCGCCACCATCCGCAAGGCCGAATTGCAGATCAGCGACATGGATCGCGGCTATTACGCGACCCACAACCTGACCCTGGCCCAGCATCCGTCCGAAACCGATGAGCGCCTGATGGTGCGCCTGCTCGCCTTCGCCCTGAATGCCGAGGACCGGCTGGAGTTTGGCAAGGGCCTGAGCTGCGAGGATGAGCCGGACCTGTGGCAGTTGGACTACACCGGTGACATCGAACAATGGATCGACCTCGGCCATCCGGACGAGTCGCGCGTGCGCAAGGCCAGCAACCGCAGCCGCCGCGTGCAGATCGTCAACTACGGCGGCAACGCCTCCGATATCTGGTGGCAGAAGCAGGGCCGCCACCTGGGCCGCTTCGACAACCTCTCGGTGGTTGATCTGCCAATCGGGTTTGTCGAGCGCTGGGGCGGGCAGATACAGCGGGCGATGCGCTGGAGCGTGCTGATCCAGGATGGCGAGGTGCAGCTGCTCAACGACCACGAGCAACTGGATTTCATCCCGGTATGGCGCAAGCGCGCGGTGGAATGAGTGGCCGTGGCTGACACGCTGACCCGTTGCGACGTACTGGTGATCGGTGCCGGGGCCGCCGGCCTGATGTGCGCCCTGACCGCCGGCCAGCGCGGCCGCCTGGTGCAGGTGATCGACCATGCCAACAAGGTCGGCAAGAAGATCCTGATGTCCGGTGGCGGTCGCTGCAACTTCACCAATACCGGCACTACACCCGGCAATTTCCTCTCGGCCAATCCGCACTTCTGCAAATCGGCGCTGGCCCGCTACACGCCGGCCGACTTCATCGACATGGTCGAGCGGCACGGCATTGCCTATCACGAGAAAGAACTGGGCCAGCTGTTCTGCGACGTATCCTCCAAGCAGATCGTAAGAATGCTGCTGGACGAATGTGCCGCCGCCGGCGTGCAGATCCGCACCGATTGCGGCGTGCAGAACATCGAACGCGGTACAGATGGCTTTCACGTACAGACCGCGCGGGGGGTGTTCCACAGCGCCTCGCTGGTGATCGCCACCGGCGGCCTGTCGATTCCCAGCATGGGCGCCAGCGGCTTCGGCTATGAGGTCGCGCGCCGCTTCGGACACGAGCTGCTGCCCACCCGCGCCGGGCTGGTTCCGCTGACCCTCAGCGGCAAACACCAGGAACGCTTCGCCGAGCTGAGCGGTGTCGCCCTGCCGGTCGAAGCACATTGCAATGGCCAGAGTTTCCGCAATTCCATGCTGATCACCCACCGCGGCGTCAGCGGCCCGGCGATCCTGCAGATCTCCTCGTTCTGGCAACCGGGTGATGACCTGCGCCTGGACCTGCTGCCCGGCCTGGATGCCGGCGAGTGGCTGCAGCGGATGAAGCGCGAGCGCAGCGCCGCGGAACTGCGTACCGTGCTGTCGGAGGTGATCCCGCGCCGGCTGGCCCTGCGCCTGTGCGAACAGTGGCTCGGCGACAAGCCGGTACGGCAGCTGGACGAGCGCCAGATCAAGGCCGCCGCCGAGCTGCTCTCCGGCTTTCCGCTGGTGGCCAGCGGCACCGAGGGATACCGCACCGCCGAAGTCACCCTTGGCGGCGTGGACACACGCAAGGTCTCGTCCTCCACAATGGAGTCGCAGCTGGTTCCCGGCCTGCACTTCATCGGCGAGGTACTGGATGTGACCGGCTGGCTGGGCGGCTACAACTTCCAGTGGGCCTGGGCGTCGGGCCACGCCGCCGGCAATGCCGTTTGAACCCGCCAAGGTGGCAGTACGTCACAGGCAAGCGTCTGGCGCATGGACGCCATGACACCCTTCGTGTATTAAACCTCGGTTCGAGGGGAGTACAGAATGCAGAACAGCAAAGACACGACCTTGCGCCTGCTGATTGTCGATGACAGTGCCGAGAATGCCGAAGCAATCGTCAGCACGTTGCGCAACAGTGGCGTCGCGGTCCGTCCCTTCCGCCCGCAGAATCCGGAAGAACTTGCACAATTCCTGGGCAACCAGGCGATCGACCTGGTGCTGGTCGCACCGTCGCAGACAATTCCACAATTGCTGCTGACCCAGCAGATCGCCTCCAGCGGCAAGGACATCCCGATGATCCTGCTGGCCGAGCAGATCGAGGAAAACGCACTGGTCGAAGCGGTCGCCAACGGCATCCGCGCCATCGCGTTGCGCCATCGCCCGGAGCACCTGCTGTCGGCGATCAACAACGAGTGGACCGACCTGCAGGCGCGCCGTGGGTTGCGGCGGATCGAGGCGCAGATGCGCGAGACCGAGCGCCGCTGCGATGCGCTGATCTCATCCTCGCGCGATCCGATCGCCTATATCCACGAAGGCATGCACATCCGTGCCAATGACGCCTATCTGGAAATGTTCGGCTATGAAAGCTACGACGATGTCGAAGGCATTTCGCTGCTGGACATGGTCGCGCCGCAGTACGTGGAAGAGTTCAAGCAGCTGCTCAAGTCACTGAGCAAGGGCGAGGCCGCGCCACCCCAGTACGAGATCCACGCCCGCAACCAGGATGGCGACATCTTCCCGGCGACGATGGAGTTCTCCCCGGCCACCTATGAAGGTGAAAGCTGCTTCCAGGTGGTGTTCCGCCGCCGCGAGGAGTTCGATCCGGAGCTGGCCCGCGAAGTGGAAGAGCTGCGCCAGCGCGACCAGGTCACCGGCCTGCTCAACCGGCCCACGTTCATGGTGCACCTGGAAAACGCGGTGGCCCAGGTCAGCCGCAGCGATGGCCAGTACGGTTTCCTGCTGATCGAGCCGGACCATTACGCCCGCCTGCTGCCGGATATCGGCCTGGACTCGGCCGACCTGCTGATTGCCGCCCTGGGCCAGAAGCTGGCGGCCACGATTGGCGATGACGCGCAGCTGGCGCGTTTCGGCGAGCACAGTTTCGCGCTGCTGGGCAGCGGTGATTACGCCAGCACCACCACAATCGCCGAGCGCGTGCGCGATGCCTTCGCCTCGCATGTGTTCAGTATCGGCGAGCGTTCGGCCACGGTCTCGGTGAGCATCGGCGGCGTGCAGGTCGGCGAGAAGATCGCCAGTGTCGGACAGGTGCTGACCCGCGCCAACGACTGCATCCGCGCCGCGATCGAGCTGGGCGGCAACACTGTCAAGGTCTTCGATCCGGGTGCGGCCGACCGTGTCGAGGAAGAACGCATCCAGCGCTGGGTGCAGCGCATGCAGGAAGCGCTGGTCGGCGAAGGTTTCCAGCTGAGCTTCCGCCCGGTGATCAACCTGCTTGGCGAACCGCTGCAGCTGTACGACACCTCGCTGCTGCTGGAAAACAACGGTGAGCTGGTCAGCCCGTCGGCATTCCTGCATATCGCCCAGGACCACGGCCTGCTGGCGCCGATCAACCGCTGGGTGGTCACCCATGCGATCCGCGCGCTGGGCGAACGCCGCCGTGCCGGCCACCGCACCCACCTGACGGTGCGCATCACCCCTGAATCCTTTGCCGACCCGGGTCTGATCAGCGCCATCCGCGACACCCTGCTGGCAGAGGGCGTGTCGGGCGAGCAGTTGTGGCTGCAGGTGCCCGAGGCCAAGGTATTCACCCACCTGCGCGCCGCCCAGCAGTTCCTGGCCGAGGTGTCGGCACTGGGCTGCAAGGTGGGACTGGAGCAGTTCGGCTCGGGACTGGATTCGTTCCAGCTGCTGGCGCATTTCCAGCCCGCCTTCCTCAAGCTGGATGCCGACTTCACCGCCGACCCTGCGCAGGCGAAGGAACAGCTGCCCAAGATCCAGGAAATCACCGCCAAGGCGCAGTCGGCCAACATCGTGACCCTGGCTGAATTCATTTCCGAAGCGGCGACGATGAGCCTGCTGTTCAGTGCCGGCGTGGACTACGTGCAGGGCGATTTCGTCGGCCCGGCCGGGCCGGAAATGAACTTCGATTTCGGCTGATACCCGGAAAGTGCGCAAGGCGGGGCCTTGCCCCGCCGCGGGTAGCGATCGACGCGCAAACAGAAGGGCCGGCATGCGCCGGCCCTTCGTCTGTCAGGTCAGGTCAGGTCGACCAGATTCTCGATCTTCACATCCGGATTGACGTCGGCGTCGTAATCCACGCCGTCGATGCCGAAGCCGAACAGGCGCAGGAAGTCGGCCTTGTAGCCGGCCAGATCGCTGATCTCATAAAGGTTTTCGTTGGTGACCTGCGGCCACAGCTCCAGCACCTTGCCCTGCACTTCCGGCGCCATTTCCTTGTAGTCGGCGCGCAGACGGCCTTCATCATCCACCAGCGCCACGCTCCGGCCCTTGCCGTCCACCTGCTGCTGGCGGATGTGGTCGGCGGCGTTGGCACCGCCCTGCGGGCCGTTGTAGAGGATGTCGTACAGGGTATCGAGCTGCTCGATGCAGCCCTCGTGCGTACCGGCTTCCTTCATCACCTTGAACAGCAGCGACAGGTACAGCGGCATGGTCGGGATCGCCGAGCTGGCCTGGGTCACCACCGCCTTGAGCACCGACACGCGCGCATCGCCGCCGATACCCTGCAGCTTGCCGCGGATGTCCTTGACCTTGGCATCCAGATCCTTCTTGGCGGCACCGATCGAACCGTTCCAATAGATGGCCTGGGTGATCTCTTCGCCGACATAGGTGAAGGCGGTGGTGGTGGCGCCCGGAGCGAGCACACCAGCCTCCAGCAACGCATCGATCCACATCTGCCAGTCTTCACCACCCATCACCTGCACGGTGCCGGCGATCTCCTCGGCGGTGGCCGGCTGCAGCGTGGTTTCGGTCAGGACTTCCTTGTCGGTATCCAGCCCCTTCAGCGTGATCGGCGCGCCGATCGGCTTGAGCGTGGAGCTGATCACTTCACCGCTCTTCGGGTGCTTGCGGCGCGGCGATGCCAGGCTGTAGACCACCTGGTCGACCTGGCCCAGATCGGCCTTGATGAGTTCGATGACCTTGGCCTTCACCTCGTCGGAGAACGCATCGCCATTGACGCTGCGTGCATACAGGCCGGCCTGGTGTGCGTATTTCTCGAATGCGGCCGAGTTGTACCAGCCCGCTGTGCCCGGCTTGCTCTCGGTGCCCGGACGCTCGAAGAACACACCGAGCGTCGCCGCATCGCTGCCGAAGGCGGCCTTGATGCGCGCCGCCAGGCCATAGCCGGTCGAGGCACCGATCACCAGCACCTTCTTCGGGCCGTGAGCGAGCCTGGGCTGCGCCTTGATGTAGTCGATCTGTTCCTTGACCGCCGCATCGCAGCCGGTGGGATGGGTGGTGACGCAGATGAAGCCGCGTACGCGCGGTTTGATGACCATGGAAACCTCGGTTGGATGCGGAAAACCGGCGCACGATGCACTGCCCTTGCGCCGAACCGGATGATGCTAGTGCGCGCCAACAGTGAAAACAACCGACGCCACCGCATGGAAAGCACACGCTGAAAACAGCTGCCGCCGGCACGCCGGCAATGATATGGATGCAATAAAAAGGAAAAGCCGCGCAGTGCGCGGCTTTTCCGGTGACGCGAGGCGACCTCCCCCTTACGGGCGGCGCTCCAGCTCCTCGATATCCTTGGCCTTGGGCAACAGGTCCTGCTTGGTGACCCGCAGCGGCCCCATCGTCAGCAACGGGCAGGCGATCAGGATCGAGGACACGGTGCCGATCACCGCGCCGATCATCTGCGAGAGGGCCAGACCTTCAAGCGAGCCGCCACCGTAGAGGTACAGCGCCAGCACCGACAGGAAGAACACCAGCGAGGTGATGATGGTGCGCGACAGGGTCTGGTTGATCGAGCGGTTCATCACCTCCAGCGGCTCCACGCGCAGGCTGCGGAAGTTCTCGCGGACGCGGTCGAACACAACGATGGTGTCGTTGATCGAGAAGCCCATCACCGACAGCAGGCCCGCCAGCACGGTCAGGTCGAACTCGCGCCCGGTCAGCGAGAAGAACGCCGCCACGACCAGCACGTCGAACAGCGTGGTGATCGTCGCACTGACGGCGAACTTCAGCTCGAAGCGGAAGCCGATGTAGATCAGGAAGCCGATCATCACGAACAGCGCCGCGTACACGCCGTTCATCGCCAGTTCCTTGCCGACCTGCGGGCCGACGAACTCGGTGCTCATGACCGTGGCTTTGTTGTCCGGCAACGAGACCGCCGCCAGCACCGCCTGTGCGGTCTGGTTGTTGGCCTCGCCGGCGCTGATGCCTTCGGGCACTTCCTGCGGCTGCAGGCGGATCAACAGGTCGCTGCCACTGCCAAAGCTCTGCACCTGGGCGCCGCCATAGCCAGCCGACTCCAGGTGTTCGCGTACCGCATCGACATCAGCGGAGGTTTCGAAGCGGACTTCCACCACCGTACCGCCGGTGAAATCCAGCGCGTAGTTGAAGCCCTTGACGGCGATCACCCCGACCGAGCCGATGAACATCAGCGCGGCGATGGCTACCGCCACCCAGCGCGTGCGCATGAAGTCGAACTGGGTGTCGTTCGGGATCAGATGCAACGGGAACAGTTTCATGTATTCGCTCTCTTCCCGTCAGATGGCCAGGGTCTTGAGTTTCTTGCGACGGCTGTACACAAGTACGGCCAGCGCACGCGACACGGTGATGGCGGTGAACATCGAAGCGCAGATGCCCACGATCATCGTCACCGCAAAGCCCTTCAATGGGCCGGTACCGAATGCGTACAACGCCACGCCGGCGAGGATGCCGGTGATGTTGGCGTCAAGGATGGTGCCCGATGCCTTCTCGTAGCCGCCGGTGATCGCCGCCTTCGCCGGCAGGCCGATCCGCAGCTCTTCACGGATACGCTCGTTGATCAGCACGTTGGCGTCCACCGACAGGCCGATCGACAGTGCCAATCCCGCGAAGCCCGGCAGGGTCATGGTCGCGCCGAACAGCGACATCACCGCGATCACGATCAGCAGGTTGAACAACAGCGCCAGCGAGGTGATGACGCCGAACATGCGGTAGTACACGGTGAAGAACACCAGCGTGAACAGGAACGCATACAGCACCGCGGTCACGCCACGTTCGACGTTCTCCGCACCCAGGCTGGGGCCGACGATCTTCTCTTCGACAAAGTCCATCGGCGCGGCCAGCGAACCGGCACGCAGCAGTTTGGCCAGGTTGTCGGCCTCGGTCTTCTCCAGCCCGGTGGTCTGGAAATTCTTGCCGAATACGCCATTGATGTTGGCAATGGAGATGACTTCCTCCTTGACCCGGAAGCTGCGCACTTCCTTGCCATCGACCACCGTCACCTGCGGCACGCGCTCGGTGTAGACCACCGCCATCGGCTTGTTCACGTTGGCACTGGTGAAGTCGAACATGCGCTGGCCGCCGACGTTGTTCAGCGTCACGCTGACCGCCGGCATGCCGTTCTGGTCAGTGGCGACGCTGGCGGCCACCATCTGGTCACCGGTCACGATCACGCGCTTGTTGAGCAGTACCGGGCCGCGGTTGTCACGCTGCTGGTAGACCTTGGCCTCCGGCGGAATGCGGCCGCTGGCGATGGCGTCCTGTGCATTGCCATCCACCACCGCACGGTATTCCAGGGTGGCGGTGGCACCGATCATGCGCTTGGCTTCGGCGGTGTCCTGCACGCCCGGCAGCTGCACCACCACGCGGTTCTCGCCCTGCCGCTGGATGATCGGCTCGGCCACGCCCAGCTCGTTCACACGGTTGCGCAAGGTGGCGATGTTCTGTTCGATGGCGCCGCTGGCGATCTGCGCCACTTCGCTGTCGGGAACGGTCACTGTGATGCGTTTGTCGGACACTTCATAGCCCAGCGTCGGCTGCGCCTTGAACAGTGCTTCGCGCGCGGTACCCGCCGCGGTCTCCGGCGCCGACGGGCTCAGCGTGGCGACGATGGTGTTGTCGCCGCGACGTTCAACCGACTGGTAGGGAACCCGGGCATCCCGCAGGGTGACGCGGATGTCTTCGGAATAGGCTTCAAGCCGCTTGTCCAGCGCCGCCTTCTGGTCCACTTCCAGCACGAAGTGGACACCACCCTGCAGGTCCAGGCCCAGCACCAGCGGCTTGCCGCCCAGGTTGCTGAGCCAGTCCGGCACCGTCGAGGCCAGGTTCAGGGCGACGGTGTAGTTTTCGCCCAGGCTCTTGCGCAGGGTGTCGTTGGCCGCGGTCTGCGCCTGCAGGCTGGGCAGGCGCACCATCATGCTCTCCCCCTCGCGGGCCACCGAGGTGGCCTCCACGCCGGCACCGGCAAGCTCGGTCACGATCCTGTCACGCAAGGCGTCGTCGAGCTGGGCGCCACGGTTGGCGGTGATCTGTACGGAGGGGTCCTTCTGGTAGATGTTCGGCATCGCGTACAACGCGCTGACGGCCAGGACGACCAGGATCAGGAAGTACTTCCAGCGTGGAAATTCAAGCATTGCGAGGTCCTGCGCAGCACCTGGACGGCGCCACGATGTGACGGAAAGGGATCAAGCTCAGGCTGCGGACTTCAGCGTGCCCTTGGGCAGGACGTTGCCGATGGCGGCCTTCTGCACGCGGATGCGCACGTTGTCGGCCACTTCCACGGTGATGAAGTTGTCGCCGATCTCGGTCACCACGCCGGCGATACCACCGGAGGTCAGCACCTCGTCACCCTTGGAGATCTTCTCCAGCATCGCCTTGTGTTCCTTCTGGCGCTTCATCTGCGGGCGGATCATCACGAAGTACATGACCGCGATCAGGGCGATCGGCAGCAGGAAGGTGCTTATGCCCGGGGCGGCCGGAGCGGCCTGGGCGACGGGGAGCAGGATGGCCATCAGATTCATCAGTCAATTCCTTGGTGTTGGGCGGCCCCGTCGGCGTTGGCCGGAAGGTCACCGCGAAACGGGGTCAGCCGTGAAGTATGCCACGGCCTCCGGGAACGCGTCCCGGGCCGGCCCATTGTGTGGCTACTGTCCCGACAGCTCCGGTGCGCTCACGCCCCGGGCCGCATAGAAAGACTCGCGGAAGGCCATGAAGGTTCCCGCCTCGATCGCCGCGCGCATGTCGGCCATCAGTTTTTCGTAATAGAACAGGTTGTGGATGGTGCCCAGCATCGGCGCCAGCATCTCGTTGCAGCGGTCCAGATGGCGCAGATAGGAGCGTGTGTAGCCGCTGGTGCAGGCATGGCAGCCACAGCCCGGCTCGATCGTATCCATGTCGCGTTCGTACCTGGCGTTGCGGATGCGCACTGTGCCGGTGGAGGTGAAATAGTGGCCGTTGCGGGCGTTGCGGGTCGGCATCACGCAGTCGAACATGTCCACGCCACGGGCCACGCCTTCGACCAGGTCCTCCGGGCGGCCCACCCCCATCAGATAGCGCGGACGGTCGGCCGGCAGGATCGGATGCATGTGGTCGAGCATGGCGTTGCGCTCGTGCTCCGGCTCGCCCACCGCCAGACCGCCGATGGCGTAACCGTCGAAGCCGATCTGCTGCAGGCCTTCGGCCGAACGGCTGCGCAGCCCGGTGTGCACCCCGCCCTGGACGATGCCGAACAGCGCCGCGTCATTGCCCAGCACGTCATGCGCGTTGCGGCTGCGCTGGGCCCAGCGCAGGCTCAGCTCCATCGACTTGCGCGCCACCTCTTCGGTGGCCGGGTACGGCGTGCACTCGTCGAAGATCATCACCACGTCCGAATCGAGCACCTTCTGGATCTTCATGCTCTCCTCGGGCCCGAGGAACACCCGTGCGCCATCGGTCGGCGAGGCGAAGGTCACACCTTCTTCGGTGATCTTGCGGCGGTGCGCCAGCGAGAACACCTGGAAACCGCCCGAATCGGTGAGGATCGGGCCGTTCCACTGGCAGAACCCGTGCAGGCCGCCATGGTCGGCAATCACATCCAGTCCCGGTCGCAGGTACAGGTGGAAGGTGTTGCCGAGGATGATCTCGGCACCAAGCGCACGCACCTGCTCGGGCAGGATGCCCTTGACCGAGCCATAGGTACCCACCGGCATGAACGCCGGGGTCTGCACGGTGCCGCGCGGGAAAGAGAGCTGGCCACGGCGGGCGCGGCCATCGGTGTTCTGGAGGGTGAACTGCAATCGGGACATGGAAGCAATAAGGCGTCAGTTGCGGCAATTGTCGCGGATATGGGACAGCAGGGCGAACCCGCAGCCGCCTGCGCTCAATCTGCGAAGCGTACCGGCGCCGGATCGTGCCAGGCCAGTCCGATCTCGCTGCCAACTTCCGGCAGCGGCCCGGAAGCAAAATCCAGCTCCAGCCGCTCGCCGTCCGGCAGCTCCACCCAGCCGCAGCTGCCCGGGCCGCGGAACACGACCGCCGTCACCCTGGCCCGCAGCAACGAGGCCGGATCCGGGCGCAGGCTCTCCGGCCGCACCAGCACGCGACCTTCCCCTGCGCCCAGCTGTGCGGCGGAAACCACCGTGCCACGGCCGATGAAGCCGGCCACCAGCGGATCGGCCGGCGACCGGTACAGGACGGTGGCGCTGTCCCACTGCAACAGGCGCCCCTGGTGCATCACGCCGATGCGATCGGCCATCGCGAACGCCTCACCCTGGTCGTGGGTGACCATCAACACGGTGGTGCGGGTGGCCTTGAGCAGTTCGCGCAGCTCGCCGGCCAGCCGCTGCCGTGTATCCACGTCGAGGTTGGAAAACGGCTCATCCAGCAACAGCAGCTCCGGCGACGGCGCCAATGCCCGCGCCAGTGCCACGCGCTGTTGCTGGCCACCAGACAGCTCATGCGGGTAGCGCGCCTCCAGCCCCTCCAGCCCGACCTGCTGGAGCAGCGCCTGCACCCGCGCCTGGCGCTGCGCGCGTGGCAGGGCGCGCAGGCCGAAGGCCACATTCGCCTCCACATCCAGATGTGGAAACAGTGCGTAATCCTGGAACATCAGCCCCACCCGGCGCTGTTCGGCCGGCAGCGAGCGTTTTGCGCTCGCGAGGTCGTGCCCGGCCAGCACGATGCGGCCCTGCTGCAACGGCTCAAAACCGGCAATGGCGCGCAACACTGTGGTTTTGCCGCAGCCCGAAGCCCCCAGCAGGCAGCCGATCTCACCCTGCCCGAGCTGCAGCGACAGCCCGTCGACCACGCGCTTGAAGCCTCCCGCCCCGTGGTAGCCGAGTTGCAGGTCCTGCAGCAGCAACTGCGTATCAGCGTGCATGTTCCGTCCCGTAAGCGGTGCCGGCACGCGCCAGCAGGATCACCGGCACCAGGCCGCTGGCCACGATCAACAAGGCCGCCACGGCGCCCTCCTCATAGGTTCCCCGCGCCGCCTCGGCATACAGCCAGGTGGCGAGGGTTTCAAAATTCATGGGCCGCAGCACCAGTGTGGCCGACAGTTCTTTCATCGTATCGACGAACACCAGCAAGGCCGCCGCCGCCAGTGCCGGCCGCAACAGCGGCAGATGCACCCGCCGCAGCATGCCGCCCGGCCCTTCCCCCAGATTGGCCGCCGCCTGGTCCAGCGAAGTCGGGATACGCGCCAGACCCGAATCGATGCCGCCCACCGACACCGCGAGGAAACGCAGCGTGTAGGCCAGCACCAGCACCGTCACCGAGCCCATCAACAGCATCTGCGGCTGACCACCCAGTGCCACCCAGCTGCGGCTGAGCAGCGCATCCAGTCCGCCCAGCGGCAGCAGCAGGCCGATGGCCAGCACCGTGCCGGGAATGGCATAACCAAGCGTGGCGATACGGTTGCTGGCGGTGGCCAGTGTGCGACCGGGACGCGTCTGCGCCAGCCGCAGTGCCCATGCCACCAGCAGGCCCAGCACCATCGCCACCGCCGTGGCCAGCAAAGCCACCCGCAGCGTGTTCCACAACGCCACCAGCAGCTGCGGCGAGAAGCCGGCGGCCTGCAGGCGCGCCACCGCCTCCCACAGCAGATATGCCATCGGCACGATGAAACCCACCAGCACCGGCAACGCTCCCAGCGCGAAAGCCAGCAACGCCTTGCCGCCATGCAGCTGCTGCGGCTGCATCGGCCGCGGCCGCAGCACGCTGGCAAAGCGCTGCCGCCGTCGCCCGTGACGCTCCAGCCACAGCAGCAGAGCCACCAGCGCCAGCATCGCCAAGGCGATCTGTGCCGCGCCGGCCAGATCGCCACGGCTGACCCAAGTGGTGTAGATCGACACGGTCAGCGTCTGCACGCCGAGGAATTCGGAGGCGCCGATGTCGTTGAGCGTTTCCAGCAGTGCCAGCGCCACGCCCACCGCGATGGCCGGCCGCGCCAGCGGCAATGCCACCCGCCAGAACACCTGCCACGGCGTCGCCCCGAGGCTGCGCGCCGCTTCCAGCAGGCCGGCGGCCTGGGTCATGAACAGTGCGCGCGTGGTCAGGTAGACATAGGGATACAGCACGAATCCCAGCAGCACGATGCAGCCGGCCAGATGGCGGATATCAGGCAGGCGGAACTGGCGCGGGCTGTCATAGCCCAGCAGATCGCGGATCAGCCCCTGCACCGGCCCCAGCGGGTGCAGCACATCCAGATAGGCGAACGCGGCGATATAGGCCGGCACCGCCAAGGGCAGCAGCAGCGCCCATGCCAGCACCCGCCGCCCGGGAAACGCGAAGGCGGTCACCAGCCAGGCACTGCCGGTTCCCAGCAGTCCCACCAGCACGCCAACCCCCAGCAACAGCACCACGGTGTTGAGCAGCGATACCGGCAACACATGGGTCCACAGATGCCCCCACAGGCCGCCACTGCCCTCCGCCGCCGCCGCCGCCCACGCCAGCCCCAGCACCGGCGCCAGCATCACCGCCGCCACCACTACCGCTCCTGCCAGCCACGGATTCCACCGCCAGACCATCCATCAACATCCTGTGAAACGACAGGCCGGCACCCTTTTCCGGGTACCGGCCTGGCGGAAAACCATGCCTCAGTTGTCGAAGCCGACCTTGTCGACCAGCTCGCTGGCCTGCTTGCGGTTGGCCACCACCTCGGCCAACGGCAGCGGATCGACCGTCATCGGCCCGAAGCTTGCCACCACCGGGTCCAGTTCCACACCGGCCTTCACCGGGTATTCGTAGTTGGCACGTGCGTACAGGCTCTGCGAGCTGTCGCTGACCAGATACTCCAGCAGCTTGACCGCATTGTCGCGGTTGGGCGCATGCCGGGCGATGGCGGCGCCGGAGATGTTGACGTGGGTACCGCCACCATTGGCGAACACCGGCCGCACCACCTGGATGGCATCGCCCCAGGCGCGCTGTTCCGAACCTTCCTCGGCATTCTTCATGCGGCCGACGTAATAGGCATTGGCGATGCCGATATCGCAGATGCCGGCAAGGATGTCGCGGGCGACGTCACGGTCACCACCGGCGGCCTTGCGCGCCAGGTTGGCCTTGACCCCGCGCAGCCACGCCTCGGTCTTTTCCGCACCGTCATGGGCGATCAGCGCCGCGAACAGGCTGGTGTTGTACGGATGCTGGCCGGAACGGATGCATACCCGCCCCTTCCACTTCGGATCCGCCAGGTCCTGGTAGGTGAAGCCGTCCAGCTTCAGGTCCTTGTCGGCATACAGCACGCGGTCGCGCAGCGACAGCGCGAACCACTGGCCTTCAGGTGAACGCAGGTGCGCCGGGATGGCGGCATCGAGCACCGCCGACTGCACCGCCTGGGTGTGGCCGGCTTCGACGACGTCGAGCAGGCGGCCGGTATCCACGGTCATCAGCACATCGGCCGGCGAGCGCTCGCCTTCGGCCGCCAGACGCTCGGTCAGGCCGTCCTTGAGCAACACGGTATTGACCTTGATGCCGGTGTCCTGGGTGAACGCATCCAGCAGCGGCTGCACCAGCCCCGGCTCGCGCGTGGTGTAGAGATTGACCTCGCCCGCCGTGGCGGTAGCGGCGGGAGCCGTGCTGTCACCGGTCTTGGCGCAGGCGCCCAGCAGCAAAAGGGAGCACAAGGCGGCCAGATGGCCGGCGGCGCACTTCGGATGGCGCATGAAATTCTCCGGGTTGGTCATACGGACTCGCCGGCAAGGCCGGCAATGAAGATGGGAATCTATCTCATTTGCGATTTTCATGCACGCTTTGTGCGCGCCCGCTTACTCCGCCGGCCCGGGAAACAGCAGCATCGCATCGCCGTAGCTGAAGAAGCGGTACTGCTGCGCAATCGCATGCGCATAGGCCTCGAACACCCGGTCCTTGCCGGCGAACGCGCTGATCATCATCAGCAAGGTGCTCTCCGGCAGATGGAAGTTGGTGACCATCGCATCGACGCTGCGGATGCGGTAACCCGGGGTGATGAAGATCTGCGTTTCCCCCGCGAACGGCTGCAGCTCGCCGTCGGGCATCGCCTCGCTTTTACGCCAGGCACTTTCCAGCGCCCGCACCACGGTGGTGCCGACCCCGATCACACGGCCGCCGGCGGCACGGGTGCGACGCACCTGTTCAACCAGTTCGGCACCGACGTTGAGCCATTCGCGGTGCATCACGTGGTGGCTCAGGTCGTCCACCCGCACCGGCTGGAAGGTGCCCGCGCCCACATGCAGGGTGACATGGCCGAACTGCACGCCGCGCTCACGCAGCTGTGCCAGCAGCGGTTCGTCAAAATGCAGGCCGGCGGTCGGTGCGGCCACTGCGCCCACCTGCCGGGCGAACACGGTCTGGTAGCGTTCGCGGTCGTCGGCGCCGGGCTCACGATGGATGTAGGGCGGCAGCGGCAGCCGGCCCTCGCGTACCAGCCAGGTTTCCAGCGGCTCGGCAAGGTCGAAACGCAGCACGTAGAACTCGCCATCGCGGCCCAGCACCTCCGCCTCGCCACCGGCATCGAGCGTGATGCGGCTGCCCGGTTTGGGAGATTTGCTGGCGCCGATCTGCGCGCGCGCCTGCTGCGCGCCGAGCAGGCGCTCGATCAGGATCTCGACCCGCCCGCCGGTGGCCTTCTGCCCGAACAACCGCGCCGGAATCACCCGGGTGTCGTTGAACACCAGCAGGTCGCCGGGTTGCAGCAGCTGCGGTAGATCGCGCACATGGCGGTCATCGAACGTCGCCGGGGCCGGCGGCACCAGCAGCAGGCGACTGGCCGAACGCTCGGCCAACGGCGCCTGGGCGATCAGCGCCTCGGGCAGGTCGTAGTGGAAATCGGACTTTTTCAAAGCCGGAACGTCGTGCGGGAACAACCGGTGATTGTAGCGCCCATGCGTCTTTCAACCGGCATGCACGCCTGTTCCCGTCCCGCTGCCCGGCCTGCTCAGCGCTCGAATTTGGTCGACAGGATGATCGCGCTGGTGGTCCGCTCCACGCCGTCGATGGCGCCGATGGCGTCAGTCACCACATCCATCTGGCTGACCCCACCCACCACTACC
This sequence comes from Stenotrophomonas sp. UBA2302, assembly GCA_002345545.1. GTDB lineage: Bacteria > Pseudomonadota > Gammaproteobacteria > Xanthomonadales > Xanthomonadaceae > Stenotrophomonas. Next base: position 174,188 of record DDVW01000053.1, read on the forward strand.
ATCGCGATCAGATCGTGGTTGCCGCTGACCGAATGCAGGCTGCGCACCTCCGGGATATCGCGCAACGCCTTGACCACGGCGGCCATCTTCTTCGGCAGCACGGTGATCAGCACGTGCGCACGCACCTGGCCCTGCTCGTAGTCCTCGTGGGTGCGCACGGTGTAACCGGCGATCACGCCCTGCTGTTCCAGACGGTCGATGCGGCTCTGCACGGTGGTACGCGACAGCCCCAGCCGGCGGGCGATCTGCGCGGTGGAGGCGCGCGCATCCTCGCGCAGTACGGACAACAGGCGCTCATCGGCGGGAGAAATATTCACATTGCTTACCAGCATCGTCGATTCGACGAAATTACCCGAAAAACCGTCGAGATCACAGCTGCCATATGTCCAGAATCTCCAGATAATGGGTATAGACAAGTTACTTCTGGAGATGAGCATGACCATACTCGGCCCCCTCGCCCCGCTTCGCGCGCACGCCGGCAGCCGCCTGACCACCGGTCTGGACGATGCTGCGATCGAACGCCTGGCCGCTGCCCATCCCGACCTGACCGGCGCCATCCACGCCGCCGCCCGTGAATACGACCGCATCAAGAAAGACATCGCCGACCTGCTGGACCTGGACGAGAAGGACCAGATCGCCGCAATGCAGGCCGGCTTCGTCAACTTCTATGCCGATGACGCAGTGGTGCCGTACATCGCGCTGGCCGCCTGCGGCCCATGGGTGGTCTCGCTCAAGGGCGCGGTGCTGTACGACGCCGGCGGCTACGGCATGCTCGGCTTCGGCCACACCCCCGCCGACATCATGGCCGCCGCGGCCAAGCCACAGGTGATGGCCAACATCATGACCCCAAGCCTGTCCCAGCGCCGCTTCGTGCAGGCCATGCGCAAGGAGATCGGCCATACCCGCGGTGGCTGCCCGTTCTCGCACTTCATGTGCCTGAACTCCGGCTCCGAAGCGGTCGGCCTGGCCGCACGCATCGCCGACATCAACGCCAAGCTGCAGACCGAGCCGGGGGCCGCCCATGCCGGCGCCACCATCAAGCGCGTGGTGATCAAGGGCAGCTTCCACGGCCGCACCGACCGTCCTGCGCTGTACTCGGATTCCAGCCGCAAGACCTACGACCGCTACCTGGCCAGCTACCGCGGCGAGGACAGCGTCATCACCATCGCCCCGTATGACGAAGCCGCACTGCGCAAGGTGTTCGAGGATGCCGGCAGCAACAACTGGTTCATCGAAGCCGTCTTCCTGGAGCCGGTGATGGGCGAAGGCGACCCGGGCCGCGCGGTACCGGCCAGCTTCTACAAGCTGGCCCGCGAACTGACCCGCGAGCACGGCAGCCTGCTGCTGATCGACTCGATCCAGGCCGCGCTGCGCGCCCACGGCACGCTGTCGCTGGTTGACTATCCGGGTTACGAGAAGCTCGATCCGCCGGACATGGAGACCTACTCCAAGGCGCTGAACGGCGCGCAGTTCCCGCTGTCGGTGCTGGCCGTCACCGGACATGCTGCCGGCCTCTACCGCAAGGGCGTGTACGGCAACACCATGACCACCAACCCGCGTGCGCTGGACGTGGCCTGCGCCACCCTCGCCCGCCTGACCCCCGAGGTGCGGCAGAACATCCGCGCACGCGGCGAGCAGGCGCTGCAGAAGCTGGAGGCGCTCAAGGCGAAACTGGGCGGTGCGATCACCAAGGTGCAAGGCACCGGTCTGCTGTTCTCGTGCGAACTGGCGCCGCGGTTCAAGTGCTATGGCGCCAACTCCACCGAGGAATGGTTGCGCATGCATGGCGTCAACGTGATCCACGGCGGCGAGAACTCGCTGCGCTTCACCCCGCACTTCGACATGGATGAAGCCGAACTGGATCTGCTGGTGGACATGATCGGCCGCGCACTGGTGGAAGGCCCGCGCCGCGAGCAGGCCGAGGCGGCCTGATCCACCACCTCGCGTGCAACAGGAACGGCGGCCAGTGGCCGCCGTTCTCCGTTCTGCCTAGACCGTGCAACCAGGCAGCCGTGACTGCAATGCACTGCTAGGCCTGCGATCCGATGTACTTCTCATACCAGTCCCGATAATGCGTGTTCTTGACCAGGTGACGGTTGAAGTCCTGGGCACCATCCTCCCACCAGACAGGCCCCCGCTCCCCCAGCGCGATTTTTGCAGCGTTGACCGAGCTACGTGCTGCCGAAAGGGCAGCAGGATCTCCCGCCACCAATGCGGCTTTCACTTGCCGGCGTGCGGCCATCAGCGTACTGACGAGCACCTCGTGTTCCCGTGGTGAAAGACGGGGATTCGCGACCCGCCAGAGACGGCCGCGAACCACCATGTATCGACCGTCGGGTGTCCGTGGATGCTCCACCCCGCCCGGGCCCCTCAATAACCGATGACGCGATACGGCACCACCGGTACGAACTGCACTTCCTTGCAGCCGTCATAGCGGCTGCAACTGCCGAAGTAGCCCGGGCCCCAGTAGCGCTGGCGGGCGTCGCGGTTGTACGGGCTGTTGTAGAAATCCGGGCGATAGAGGTTGCCCGAGCCGTGGTAGCGCAGCGGCGTCACCGCCTCCGGCGCATCATTGCGCGAAGTCTGCGCCACCGAAGGCGTGCCCTGCGCATCGACGTAACCGAATTCGCTGTCGTAGCGGACCAGCCGGTAATAGATGGTTTCCCCATCCTGCTGGCGGCTGCGCAGGCGCTCCAGCGTGCCATCGCCGGCATCGGCATAGGCCTGCCCGCCTTCGAACACCACCTCGCTGGGCGTGACGATCTCTTCCTCCAGCGGCGGCGCTGCAGCCACTGCCCCCGCCGTGGCAACCGCCAGCACCAGCAGTGCTCCCGCCCTGATCAAAACCTTGTCCGCTCGCATACCTATCCTCCGTGAAAGCCGCCGGGAGCCTGCCATGCCGTCTCCGGGCCAATGGGTTCAACCGTCGCCTCCCCCATCGGGAAGCGTGCCACCTCAACTGCGCTCAAACCAACGCCGGCCCCGCTTCAAGCGGATGCTTTGCCGGCATCAAAGCGCCCCGATTATAGGTGCCGCACGCCGGCTTTCTTCGTGAAGCCTTTCACGTACCAGGCATCGCGGCAGGCCGCACTGCAATTGCCTGTGCATGCCGCCGCAACGACCGGGAAATGACCTCGCGTGCCTCATCCACATCGCCCCAGCCTTCAAGCCGGATGTCCCCGCCATCGGGCAGATCCTTGTAGACGCGGAAGAACGCCTCGATGCGCTGGCGTTCGATCAGCGGCAGGTCATCCAGCGTGCGGATGTCGCGGTAAGCGGGGGCCACCACGTCCACCGGCACGCCGATGATCTTCTCGTCGGCCTCGCCGCGATCGTGCATGCGCAACACACCCAGCGGGCGGAAGCGCAGCGTTGCGCCGGGCTGGACCGGTGAGCGGGTCAGCACCAGCGCATCCAGTGGATCGCCATCGCCGGCCAGGGTACGCGGCAGCGAGCCGTAGTTGGCCGGATAGGCCACCGGCATTGACAGGAAGCGGTCCACCCGCAACTCGCCATCCCTGCCCAGCTCGTACTTGATCGTACCGCCGGCGGGAATCTCCACCACCATCAGCACCTCGTCCGGCGCCAGCGATGGCTGCGGCAGTTGCAGCGGATGCCGCATGTCGGCATCGGCCGCCACCATTCCGGGTAATAGCGCCAGCAAGCAGGACAACGGCAAAAACAGGCGACTGCGCTTTAGCATCATCGTTCCCTATTCCCAGCAACGGTCCGCACGTCCCTTCGGTGAGGCGGCACGCGGGCAATCACGCTGCGGGATACGGCCTTCGGTGACTTCGTCGAACTGCTTGCTGCCATCGGCGGCACGCGTGATCCTGAAGGCGTCATACAGGCGTCCGGTGGCGGTGCGCGCCTCGTAGGACAGCTGCTGCCCATCCAGCCGCAGCACCTGGAACAGCTGCGTATCCTCGGCCACCGGCCGCATCGTCGCCCGTGCCTGCGGTGACAGCCGGTACTGCTTGGGCCCGGCCACCGAGGAGATGTACTGCGGCAGGACGGCATCGTCACCGGCGCGGCGGCCATAGGTGTGATCGTGACCCTGCAACACCAGATCGACCTTGTGGTGTTGCAACACCGGCCGGATCTGACCGGCCAGCACCGAGGTGTCGCGCTCGGCGCGCAACGGATACAGCGGCTGATGCACCACTACGATGTTCCAAGGCCGGGTGCTGGCCGCGAGCACACCCTCAAGCCAACGCGCCTGCGCCGTTGCCGTGCCCAGATCCAGCGCCGAGGTGCCGTCCAGCACCACCACCCGCGCGCCCTGGTAATCGAACCAGTAAGTGGTACTGGCCGCTGCCGCCACACCATTGCCCGGCAGCGCGAAGCTCACCGGCCAGTGCGCGCCCAGCACGCGACGCTCCTGCGGGGTGTCTTCGAACTCTTCGAAATACTCGTGGTTGCCCGCCGCCGGCGCGATTGCCGTGCCCGGCAGCAGGCCGCCGCCCGCGGCAAACCATTCGCCCCATTCGTTGTCATCCTCGCCGTCGCCACCACTGACCAGGTCACCGGCAAACAGCACCAGCCGCGCCTCCGCTGCACTCTGCCAACCCTGGCGGATGACGCGACTGACGTGGCTGAGGTTCTTGTTCTGGGTATCACCGAAGTACAGCAACGTCAGCGGTTGTGAGACCGCACCCGCCGTGCGGAAGTGCGTCCAGGCGCTCCAGCCGCCCTTTCCCTGCACGCGGTAGGCATAGAGCGTGTCCGGCTGCAGCCCGTCGATATCGGCGCGATGGTGTTGCGAGGGCCCGTTTTCGGTCTGCAGCAGGCGGTTGCCTGCAGTGATCCTGCGCAGCTCGCCCATGTCCGGAGAATCACCGGCGATTGCCAGCTCCAACTCTGCTTCCGTGGCCAGCGGCGAGGTACGCCAGGCCACCGAAAACCCGGTACTGGCATCCTGTGCCGGTGACGCGACGATGCGGTCGGGCAGATCACCGGCCGCGTAATGCCGGCTGCCCGACGGCACCTGGGTATTGGGCTCTGCGGCCGGAGCGGCCCCCACCGCTCCGGCCGCACCCACCATCGCCACCACCAGCAACCATGATTTTCCGGGTACAGGCATCACAGCGCACAGTCCTGGGGCAACGACAAGGCCGCAGCGATATCGCGCCAGTCGAACGCCACCACACCCTGATCGTCATGCACGGCGTACAGCGCACCTTGCGGGAAGCGTGCCGACGCCTGTTGACTGTTCCAGATGCCGTCGGTGTTGGCCACCATGTCGCCATGGAAGGCACCGGCATGGGCCAGCGTCTTGCGGTCGAACAGGTGGAACACACTGCGATCCTTGCCCTGCTCGGTGGTGATCCACCAGCCGCCCTCGCCGCAGGTGCGCAGCATCACGCCTTCGGCCTGCGCCTTGAACACGTCATTGCCAAACGTGTTGCCGGTGAACTCGCCGGCCAGCGTGTAGACCTTGAATTCACTGGCATAGGTTTCGTCCTCCTCGGCCACCAGCAGGCGGTCGTTGCCCGGATCGCCCCAGATCGATTCCACCACCCGCAGCGCACCCCTGGGCGTGGTGTCGCCGATGCTGCGCACCAGCTCGGCCTGCACACCACGACCATCAACCGTCACCCGGTAGCGGCGCACACGCTCGTTCAAGCGTTCCAGCGCCGGCAGGATGTCGTTGCCGGCAGCGTCCTCGCCATCGTCATACGAATCGGTGACGTACACGTCGTAGCCGTCCTGCAATGGTTTCATCCACAGCCCGTACGGCTTGCGCAGATCGTCGCCGGCAAACACGCCCAGCGGCTTGAAGTCGGGCAGCTGCAGCACCTGCACCCGGTGGTTGTCACGCTCGACGACGAACACCAGGTCGCCGCTCACCGCGATGCCATTGGGACGATCGAACTGGCCAAGTGCGGTACCGGGGCTGCCGACATCGCGCAGGTGCTTGCCGGTCTGGCCGTCGTACACCACCAGCTTGTCCGTGGCCTTGGCGGTGGCGATCAACCAGACCTCGCCATCGGCACGGGTCCAGCTGGCGGGCGAGTCGATGTTGTCCTCCGGCGTCATCGGCGTCAGCAACGCCTCGGCCACGCGCACCGCTGGCAGGGCACCTTCGGCCACATCGGCGGCGCTGGGCGGAGGCACGCTGTCCGCCGCCGGCTGGCAGGCCGTCAGCACCAGCGTGACAGCCGCGTACAGCAGTGCGGCCCTCACAGCGCCACCTTCAGGCCGATGGCATAGGTGCGACCATATTCCTCGTTCTGCAGCGTTCGCGAGCGCACGCCCTGGTACAGCTCCAGCGGCTTGTCGAGCAGGTTGGAAGCCTCCAGGTACAGGCTCACGTTTCTGCTGAACTGGTAATCCAGGCTGAAATCCAGCTGCGTATGCGGCGCGACGTAGATGTCATAGGCGCTGTTCTTGCCGATGGTGTCCAGGTATTCACTGCGGTACACACCGGCCAGGCGCGTGCTGAAGCCGCCCCATTCGTAGCCGATATGCGCGCTGTACACATTCCTGGACGCACGCGGCAGCATGAAGTCGTCATCTGCACGATCGGCCATGCCCGGATCGAAATCGGTGTCCAGCCAGGTACCGCTCAGACCCAGCAACAGGCCGGACCAGGCGCCCGGCAGGAATGCCAGCTGCTGCTGCCAGTTGAACTCGGCGCCGAACACCCTGGCCTTGTCACCGTTGATCGCGCGGGTGACCTCGAAGCCCGGATAGGCGGCATCCTCATTGGTGACGGTCTCCACGATGTAGCCGTCGATGGACTTGTTGAACAGGCCCAGCGCGACAATACCGGTGCCGTCCTCGCCCAGATAGCGCTCGAACGACAGGTCCACGTTGCTGGATTCGTACGGGTCCAGCATCGGATTGCCAACGCGCACTTCCTCGTCATCACGGTTCACGCCCAGCCGCGGCGACACATCGCCGAAGGACGGGCGCGCCACGCTCTTGTTGAGCGACCCGCGCAGCACCCAGTTGTTGCCGGTGTCATAGCGCAGGTGCAGGCCCGGCAGCACGCTGGTGTAGCTGTTGCTTGCAGTCCGCGGCGTCACCGTGACCGTCTCGCCATCGGCAGCGATGTCCACCTGGTTGCCGCTGGCATTGAACTGCGTGCCTTCCACGCGCACGCCACCGATCACCCGCAGCGCGCCGATGTCCCAGGTGCCCATCGCATAGGCGGAGAAGATGTCTTCGCTGGCGGTGTAGTCCTCTTCCAGCGAGGCCATCATGTTGCTGGCCACGTCACCGGGACGCGCACTGTACAGGTGGCCATTGGCAGCCCACCACGCCCGCATCGCGGCCGGGTTCATGCCCTGGCCCAGACTGCCGCCACGGTGGCCGAGGGTCTTGCCGTTCCAGTCGGACAGATCGACATCCGGACCCCGGCGCAGTTCGGTTTCATCGACGTTGACCGCGCGCTCGCGCCAGCGGCCGAGCAGGCCGAACTTGTAGCTGCCGCGCTCGCCGTCGAAACGGATATTGACCTGCGCACTGTGCTCGCTGTCGTCCACCTGCTTGGGCCCCAGCACCACGCGGTCGAATTCGTAATTGCCGTTGTCCATCCAGCCGGTGTCGCTCAACCCCAGGCCCGGAATTCCACTGTTCTGGTCGAGGCTGGCGGACAGGTCGTCACCGGCGTAGTCGAAGCGCGCCTCCATCTCGTCATTCACCCGCTCACGGGTCTTGGTATAGCCCAGCCGGTAATCGAGCACGGCATTGGCCAGGCGGTTCTCGCCCCCGAGGCTGGCGGCAAAGGTGTCCTCTTCCTTGGTGCGGTTGCGCATGCGTTTGCTGATCGCATCGGCCGGCAATTCGGCGATCTCGTAGCGGCCATTGCCCAGCGCGCTGATGCTCTCACCGTCTCCCAGGCCGAAAACGGTGCGCTGGCGGGTCTCGGCGTCGTCGAAACGGCTGTACAAGGTGCGCAGGTAGTAGCGGTTGGCATCGTCCGGACGCCAGTCGAAATTGAGGTTGGCACCCGTGCGCTGGCGCTCGATGCTGTACTTGCGGTGCTGCAGGTCGACGGCAACCAGGTCGTCATCGGCGCCCCCCTCGAAGGTGTCGTATTCGACCTCGGTGTTGTCCGATTCGAAGGTGCGCTTCTGGTGGTTCAGCCCCAGCGCCACGCCGAAGGTGTCGTTGAACACTTCGCTGTAATTGAATGCCGCCTTGGGGCTGGTCTTGCCGGACAGTTCCTGGTGACTGGCTTCGACCTTGCCCTTCAGCGAACGCCCGTCACGATCGAACGCCGAGGCCGACTCCACCACCACGCTGCCACCAATGGCATCACCGGGCATGTCCGGAGTGACCGACTTGATCACCCGCAGGCGTTCGGTGGAATCGGTGGGGATCACGTCCAGCGGTGCCGCCCGCGAAGTGTCCTCCGGGGTGCCGATGGCGATGCCGTCGATGCTGACGCTGTTCAGGGCCGCATCCAGACCACGAATCACCACGAAGCGGCCCTCGCCCTGGTCACGGGTGACGCTGACGCCCGGCAGCCGCTGCAGCGACTCGGCGACGTTCATGTCCGGGTAGTCGCCCATCGAATCGGACGCCACCGCATCCTGGATGGCATCGGCATCACGCTTCAGTTCCACCGCACGGGCCTGCGCCTCGATCTGCGCACGTACTTCGATGCGCTCCAGATCGGTGGCCACCGCGGCGCCGGCGGCGACCACTGCCGTTCCCTCCGAGTCAAGCTGCCGCGCTTCCACCGGCATGGCGGCCATGCAGGCCACCGCGCTCGTTACCGCCACCACCAGAACACGCTTGTGCACACCAGCCCCCGAACTCTCCATAAGATGGCGTGCAAGGTATTTCCGTCCGGTTGCGTCGATATGACAGCCCAGGGTCGGCAATATTTCAGCGCCGCTGCCCGGCGCTAAGATGGACACCCTTTTGCCTCTCCGGTCCACCCCATGAAAGTCGTCGAAGTCCGTCACCCTCTGGTCCAGCACAAGATCGGCCTGCTCCGCGATCCGGGCATGAGCACCAAGGATTTCCGCGAAGTGGTCAACGAGCTGGGCACGCTGCTGGCCTACGAGGCCACCGCCGATCTGCAGACCGAAACCCACACCATCAAAGGCTGGGCCGGGCCGGTGCAGGTGCAGCGCATCGCCGGCGCCAAGATCACCGTGGTGCCGATCCTGCGGGCCGGACTGGGCATGCTGACCGGCGTGCTGTCGCTGATTCCCGCCGCCCGCGTGAGCGTGGTCGGCCTGCAGCGCAACGAGCAGACCCTGCAGCCGGTGCCCTACTTCGAGCGCCTGACCGGCCGTCTGGAAGAGCGCGACACGCTGATCCTGGATCCGATGCTGGCCACCGGCGGCACGCTGATCGCCACCATCGACATGCTCAAGCGTGCCGGCGCACACCGTATCAAGGGCATCTTCTTGGTGGCCGCACCGGAGGGCATCAAGGCGGTTGAAGCCGCCCATCCGGATGTCGAGATCTACACCGCCGCCATCGACGAGCGGCTCAACGACAAGGCCTATATCCTGCCCGGCCTGGGCGATGCCGGCGACCGCATCTTCGGCACGCGGGTCGGCTGAGCCGCGGCAACCCGGGCGCCAGTGCCCGGGGCCTTCCAACAGACGGAGTTGACTGGCTCAGGCAACGGCGAGCGTGCGCGCCTTCAACTCGCCCGTTTCATGGGCGGTGCCGAAACGGCCCCGCTCATCGCGCACCACCTGCGCCAGCGCGCACTGCGGATCGTGGGTGAAGAACAACCGCACATCGCGCGCGAGCTTGTCTTCAAGGAACGCGCGCTTCTCGTCGATCAGCAGCTCCGCGTTGCGGTCGTAGCCCATGGTGATCGGCACGTGCACCCAGGAGCGGCCGGGAATCAGGTCGGCGCAGAACACCACGCCACCGTGCGCCTGACCATCGGCCTGCTCCACGCCGACGATCTCGGCCAGCATCAACCCCGGCGTATGGCCGTTGCTGAAGCTGAAACGCACCGACTTGCCCAGCACCTTCGAATACTCGCCGCTGACGATTTCCAGGCGGCCGCTGTTTTCCAGCAGCACTGGGAGTTCCGGGATGAAGCTGGCGCGGTCGCGTGGATGCGGATGCAACGCCCGCTGCCAGTGCTCGGCTCCCACCACGAAAGTCGCATTGGGGAACAGCAGCTCCGGCGCGCGCCCTTCCGACCAGGGCGCCAGCAACCCGCCGGCGTGGTCGAAGTGCAGGTGGCTGAGCACCACCACATCGATGTCCTCATGCTCGAAACCGGCTTCGCGCAGCGAATCGATCAGGATGTGGCGCGGCTCCTGCACGCCGTAGCGCTCGCGCAGCTTCGGCTCGAAAAACGCACCGATGCCGGTTTCGAACAACACCGTCTTGCCCGCCAGCGGGCTGGCCAGCAAGGCCCGGCAGGCCAGCTCGATCCGGTTGAGTTCGTCGGCAGGCGCCCACTTTTCCCAGACCGCCTTGGGCGCATTGCCGAACATCGCGCCGCCATCGAGTTTTTGCGAATTACCGCGGATCGACCATAGTTTCATGTGAAAAGTATCGCCCCTGCGGCGTTAAATATTCGCAAGCCGAAGGTGCCTGGATTTTGACGCTGGAAACAGCAGAGCCCCGCGTTCTGCGGGGCTCTGCGGGTACGGCATGGGGCTGGAAAGCGCGCTCAGTTTTTCGCGCTGTCCACTGCCGCGCTGCCCACCGGGTTGCGTGGATCGGTGCCGCCGCTGAGGGTGTTGCTGCGACGGTCCCACTCCACCGTCTGCAGGTTGCCCCAGACATGGCTGGAGCCGCGCCCGCCGGCGGCGGTGTCGCCCGGCAGATCGACCTTGTGCCCCATCGCCTGCAGCTGCTTCGCGGTCTCGGCATCGAACGCACCGGATTCGGCGGAAATCTCGTCCGGCAGCCACTGGTGGTGATAGCGCGGCAATGCCGCCACCTGCTGCGCGCTCAGCCCGGCGTCGTAACCGAGGATGCCCAGCAGCACCATGGTGATGATGCGGCTGCCGCCCGGCGTGCCGATGACGATGACCTTGTCATCGTTCTCCATGAAGGTCGGCGTCATCGAGCTGAGCATGCGCTTGCCGGTCTTGGGCGCGTTGGCCTCGTAGCCCATCACGCCGAACGCATTCGGGGTGCCGGGCTTGAGCGCGAAGTCGTCCATCTCATTGTTCAGCAGCACGCCGGTGCCGGCGGGAATCAGTCCCGAGCCGTACAGCAGGTTGACCGTCTGCGTGCCACCGACGCGGTTGCCGTCACGATCGATGATCGAGAAATGCGTGGTTTCGTCATCCTCCAGCGGCGTCGGCTGGCCCGACAGAAGGTCACTCGGGGTGGCCTTCTCCGGATGGATGGTCGCGCGCAGGCCCTGTGCGTAGTCGCGGCTGGTCAGCACCTTCTGCGGGATGTCGACGAAATCCGGGTCGCCGAGGAAGAACGTGCGGTCACGGTAGGCACGGCGCATCGCCTCCACCACCAGGTGGGTGCGGTGGGCCTCGTCCATCGACTTCAGGTCCCAGCCTTCCAGCATCTGCAGCATCGAGGCCAGCGCGATACCGCCGGAGGACGGCGGCGAGGCGGTGGTGATCTTCCAGTCGCGGTAGTTGAACACGATCGGCTCGCGGGTCTTGACCGTGTAGCCGGCCAGTTCCTCGGCGGTCCAGCGGCCGCCGGCCTTCTTCACACCGGCCAGCAGCTTTTTGCCGGTCTCGCCGCGGTAGAAGCCGTCAAAGCCCTTCTCGGCCAGCAGCTGCAGGGTGCGGGCCAGCTCCGGTTGTTTGAAGAGATCGCCCTCGGCGATCGGGCGGCCATTGCGCAGATAGACCTCGCGGGTGCCGGGGTAACGCTCCATCACCTCGCGACGGGATTCATAACCACGCGCCATGCGCGCGTAGACCGGGAAGCCGTCGCGGGCGACGCGGATCGCCGGCGCCAGCGATTCGGTCAGCGGCAACCGGCCGTGATCGCGGGCAACCTGCACCAGCAGTGCCGGCAGGCCCGGAATACCGGCCGACCACGGACCGTTGACCGAGCGGTCGCGGTCCAGTTCGCCGTTCTTGTCCAGGAACTGCTCCGGGGTGGCTGATTCGGGCGAGGTCTCGCGCGCATCCAGCATCACATCCTTGCCGGTGCTGGCATCGTGCAGCAGGAAAAACCCACCGCCCCCCAGGCCCGAGCTGATCGGTTCGACCACCGAAAGGGTCGAGGACACCGCCACCGCGGCATCGAACGCATTGCCTCCCTTGGCCAGGATTTCCATGCCGGCATCGGTAGCCAGCTTGTGGCCGCTGGCAATGGCCGCACCATCAGGTTGGGTGGCCAGCACTGGCGGCTGCTGTGCTGCCAGTGCCAGCGATGGAAACACCAACGCGCACAGCAACAGGGAACGGGCAAAGGGTTTCATGCCGTCGGATTCTCCGGTTCGTAAAGTTCAGGGTGATCGCGCTGCAGGCCATACAGTTTGGCCAGCAGCTGTTCGTGGGTTTCGACGATGTCCGGGTCCGGGTCGATGCACTCCACCGGACACACCACCACACACTGTGGCTCGTCGAAATGCCCCACGCATTCGGTGCAGCGGGCCGGGTCGATCACATAGATCGTCTCGCCCATGGAAATCGCCTTGTTCGGGCAGGCGGGCTCGCAGACGTCACAGTTGACGCAGAGCTCATTGATTATCAACGACATGGCACTACTCCATGCCCGCGCCTGCCGGCGATGACCATCAGGCCAGGCCGCAACTGCTTGCCTGCGACGCGGCATTGCTGCCGGCCGCAACCGGGCACGCATTGCGCGTACCCGGCCTTGCACGGGTATTACTTGGCTTCAACGAAAATGTAATCGGCACCGGTCGGCTGCACGATGGTCTGCACACGGGCGTTGTCTGCGGCATCGCCGATGAACACCACGCGCACGCCCTTCATCGAATCGGCCTGCACTTCCTTGAAGGCGGTGTCGATCATGTCGGCCATCTTGGCCGAAGCCGAGGAGCCGAAAGCCAGCATGTTGCCCGGCTGGATGCCGCGGCTGATGGCGACGGTGGCGCTTTCCACCTGCCGGCCGTACTTGGCCTCGAACTCCGGGTCGGACTCCGGCGGCAGGTAGTACAGGAACGGGCTGGCGGTGATATTGCCCATGTTCTGCACGGCCACGGCCTGCAGGTACTTCCTCCAGCCGGCATCGTCATCCTTGGCCGGAGCGACCAGCGCCTGCTGGGCGTCGGCAACCGGCGCGGCTTCTTCCTTTTTGCAGGCCGCGAAGGCCAGCACCAGCGAAGCGGCCAACATCACGCGCATCGTTTTCTTCATGGTGGTTCTCCCTTTAAAGGTGTTCGTTACAGCTGTTTGGAGGATTCACTGGCCGCGCGGGCTTCGCGGGCCTTGCGCAACGCTTCCAGCACGGTGGCCGGCACGAAGCCGGATACATCCCCGCCCAGCCGTGCGATTTCGCGTACCAGCGAGGATGAGATGAAACTGTGCTGTTCAGAGGGGGTCAGGAACAGGGTCTCGACCTCCGGGATCAGATGCCGGTTCATGCTCGCCATCTGGAATTCGTATTCGAAGTCGGACACCGCGCGCAGCCCGCGCAACAGAACGCCGCCATGCACCGACCGCACGAAGTGCGCCAGCAGCGTGTCGAAGCCGACCACTTCCACGTTGTCGTGCTGCTTGAGCCCCTCGCGCGCCAGCTCCACACGCAGGTCCAACGGCAGCGTCGGCCCCTTGGACGGGCTGTAGGCCACGCCCACGACAATCTTCTCGAACAGCGGCGCGGCGCGGTTCACCAGATCGATGTGCCCGTTGGTAATCGGATCGAAGGTGCCCGGATAGACGGCGATACGACGATTGGCCGAATTCATGCGCTGTTTACCGTATTCAAGTCGTCGTGAAGTGTAGCAGCGGCATGCCGGTACAGGGCATAGCCGACCTCGCGGGTACCGCCCTCGCGATGCAGCATCCACTCTGGCGGCAACGGGTGGCGCAGATGCGCCGGCGCTTCCACGTACATCCAGGCCCCGGCCCCGATGTGCCGAGTCAGCCGCGGGATCACCTGCTCCCACAGGCCATCGGCGAACGGCGGATCGACAAACACGATGTCGGCCTGCGCTGGCGGCGCCGTTTCCAGCCAGCGCAGTGCATCACCCGCAACCACCTGCACCTGCTGCCGCGCATCCAGCTTTTCCACCATGCCACGCAGGGCTGCCACCAGCGCCGGATCACGTTCGACCAGCACCGCCGAGGCGGCACCGCGCGACACCGCCTCCAGCCCCAGCGCGCCACTGCCGGCGAACAGGTCCAGCACCCGCGCGCCGGGCAGCTTGGGCATCAGCCAGTTGAACAGGGTCTCGCGCACGCGATCGCTGGTGGGCCGCAGACCCGGCAGCTCCGGCACCTGCAGCCGCGTATTGCGCCAGCGCCCGCCGACGATGCGTACCTGCCCGCGTCCTGCGGACACGGGGTGCCGACCGCGCACGCTCATGCGCTCGCCAGCGGAGAAAACGGGCGGAAAATCAGTGCCATCGGCGCAACCGGCCTTCAACGGAAAACAGGGCCGAATGATAAACCACCGGCAGGCCGGTCCACCCGAGCCTTGAAATCGGAACAATCAGCCATACCCGTGGAGACAGCCGCCGCATCCTCTCGCGGCACCTGTCATGGAGCACGTCCGACCGATGAACGCAGAAACCCAGAAGGAAACCCTCGGCTTCCAGACCGAGGTGAAGCAGCTGCTGCAGCTGATGATCCATTCGCTGTACTCGAACAAGGAAATCTTCCTGCGCGAGCTGGTATCCAATGCCGCTGACGCCGCCGACAAGCTGCGTTTCGAAGCACTGACCCGGCCCGAGCTGCTGGAAGGTGGCGCGCCGCTGCGCATCCGCATCGAGGCCGACCCGGCCGCGCGCACCCTGACCATCGATGACAACGGCATCGGTCTGAGCCGCGAGGAAGCCATCGCCCATCTGGGCACCATCGCCAAGTCCGGCACCGCCGAGTTCCTGAAGAACCTGTCCGGTGACCAGAAGAAGGACTCCAACCTGATCGGCCAGTTCGGCGTGGGCTTCTACTCGGCCTTCATCGTCGCCGACAAGGTGGACGTGTACAGCCGTCGTGCCGGCCTGCCGGCCAGTGAGGGCGTGCACTGGTCCTCGCGTGGCGAAGGCGAGTTCGAGGTCGCCACCATTGACAAGCCCGAGCGCGGCACCCGCATCGTGCTGCACCTGAAGGACGGCGAGGACAGCTACACCGATGGCTGGCAGCTGCGCAACCTGGTCAAGAAGTACTCCGACCACATCGGCCTGCCGATCGAGCTGCAGAAGGAACACCACGGCGAAGAGGCCGACAAGCCGGCCACGCCGGAGTGGGAAGCGGTCAACAAGGCCAGCGCGTTGTGGACCCGGGCCAAGTCCGAGATCAGCGACGCCGAATACCAGGAGTTCTACAAGCACATCGCCCATGACTTCACCGACCCGCTGGCGTGGAGCCACAACAAGGTCGAGGGCAAGCTGGAGTACACCTCGCTGCTGTACACCCCCGGCCGCGCGCCGTTCGACCTGTACCAGCGCGACGCCGCCAAGGGCCTGAAGCTCTACGTGCAGCGCGTTTTCATCATGGACCAGGCCGAGCAGTTCCTGCCGCTGTACCTGCGCTTCATCAAGGGCGTGATCGACTCCAACGACCTGCCGTTGAATGTGTCGCGCGAGATCCTGCAGTCCGGCCCGGTGATCGACTCGATGAAGTCGGCCCTGACCAAGCGCTCGCTGGACATGCTGGAGAAGCTGGCCAAGGACCAGCCGGAGGAATACGCCGGCTTCTGGAAGAACTTCGGCCAGGTGCTGAAGGAAGGCCCGGCCGAGGATTTCAACAACCGCGAGAAGATCGCCGGCCTGCTGCGCTTCGCCTCCACCGTTGATGCCAGCGGCGAGCAGAACGTGGCACTGGCCGATTACGTCAGCCGCATGATCGAAGGCCAGGACAAGCTCTATTACCTGACCGGCGAGAGCTACCAGCAGGTCAAGGACAGCCCGCACCTGGAGGTGTTCCGCAAGAAGGGCATCGAAGTGCTGCTGATGACCGACCGCATCGACGAGTGGCTGATGAGCTACCTCAACGAGTTCGATGGCAAGTCGTTCGTGGACATCGCCCGAGGCGACCTGGACCTTGGCAAGCTGGAATCCGAGGAAGACAAGAAGGCGCAGGAAGAAGTCGCCAAGACCAAGGAAGGCCTGGCTACGCGCCTGAAGACCGCGTTGGCCGAGGAAGTGGCCGAAGTGCGCGTCTCGCACCGCCTGACCGATTCGCCGGCGATCCTGGCCATCGGCGAGCAGGATCTGGGCCTGCAGATGCGGCAGATCCTGGAAGCCAGCGGCCAGAAGGTGCCCGACAGCAAGCCGGTGTTCGAGTTCAACCCGGCCCACCCGCTGATCGAGAAGCTCGACGCGGAAGCCGATATGGACCGTTTCAACGACCTGGCCCACGTGCTGTTCGACCAGGCCGCACTGGCCGCCGGCGACAGCCTCAAGGACCCGGCCGGTTACGTGCGTCGTTTGAACAAGCTGTTGCTGGAACTGTCGGCGTAACCTCCGCCCGCGCAGCACCCCACCGGAGCCGGCCCCGCGCCGGCTCCGCGTTTATCCGCCACCGCGTCCCCATGGGTGCCGGTGGTAGCATATGCCTCTGATTTCAGGCCTTTTCCCTCATGCTCAGCTTTTTCCGCCGCAAGAAGAACGACGACGCCCAACAGTCCGCAAAGCCGTCAACGCTGAGCACGGAGGAGCTGGCCGCGGCGTTCCCCAAGGCGCCGTCCGAAGCCTCGGCACCGGTCGATATCGCTGATGCCTTCACCGCTGATCCGGTAGTCGAGTCGCCGCTGGGCGAAACAGCAGCCCTCGAAACTCCGGTTGCTGCGCCCGTCACCGACACCGTAAAGGACCAAGCGCAGCCGGAGCCGGCCATCCGCGAAGCCGCGGTCATGCCGCGGACCACAGTAGAGGCCACTCCAGCGCCGCAGGCGGATGTTCCGGCGCAAACCATCGCGCCCTCGCCCGCCCCTGCAGTCACCACAACCGATCCGGCACCGGCAGCGCAAAGCGATGATGCCCTGATTCCCGCCAACGCCGCCCCGGCTGCCGCTTCCGGCAAGCTCGGCTGGCGCGAACGCCTGCGCAACAGTACCTTCGCGCGCAGCTTCGGCGGCCTGTTCTCGCGCAACCCCAAGCTCGATGACGGCCTGCTCGACGAGATCGAGACCGCGCTGATCACCGCCGACGTGGGCGTGCCGGCCACCACCGCGCTGGTCGAAGACCTGCGCAAGCGCATGAAGTCGCGCGAATTCGCCGACGCCAACGCGCTGCTGGCCGCACTGCGCGCCGAGCTGATCGCGCTGCTGCAGCCGGTCGCCAAGCCACTGGTGATCGACACCAACGCAAAACCATTTGTGATCCTCACCGTCGGCGTCAACGGCGTCGGCAAGACCACCACCATCGGCAAGCTGGCCAAGCGCTTCAAGGACCAGGGCCACAGCCTGATGCTTGCCGCCGGCGACACCTTCCGCGCCGCCGCCGTCGCCCAGCTGCAGATCTGGGGCGAGCGCAACGGCGTGGCCGTGGTCGCCCAGGGGCAGAACGCCGATGCCGCCTCGGTCGCCTTCGACGCGCTGCAGGCCGGCAAGGCGCGCGGCACCAGCATCCTCATCGCCGATACCGCCGGTCGCCTGCACACCCAGACCGGACTGATGAACGAGCTGAGCAAGATCCGCCGCGTGCTCGGCAAGATCGACGACACCGCGCCACACGAGGTGCTGATGGTGATCGACGGCACCACCGGCCAGAACGCGCTGTCGCAGTTGCGCCAGTTCCATGCCGCCGCCGGCGTCACCGGTCTGGTGGTGACCAAGCTGGACGGTACCGCCAAGGGCGGCGTGGTGTTCGCGCTGGCCCGCGAATTCGGCATTCCGATCCGTTTTGCCGGCATCGGCGAGCGTCCGGAAGACCTGCGCGTGTTCGACCCGGAAGCCTTCGTCGACGCCCTGCTGCCGGAGGCCTTGGGCGGCAACTGACCTGAAGCTCCTCTCCCACCGGGAGAGGGGTTGGGGTGAGGGTAGGAAGGAGTGAAGCTCCCGCGTAGCAAAGCGATAGAAGCCGTCCCCTCATCCGCCCTTCGGAGTCCCTCCTCCCGCAGGGAGAAGGGATGCGAGAACAACCGCCATCGCCTGCGAGCCCATGCCCGACTTTCCCAGCCAACTCCTGACCTGGTTCGACCAGCACGGCCGCCACGACCTGCCGTGGCAGCACCCGCGCTCGCCGTACCGGGTGTGGCTGTCGGAGATCATGCTGCAGCAGACGCAGGTGGCCACGGTCATTCCGTATTTCCAGCGCTTCGTGAAGTCATTCCCGGTGCTGGCCGATCTGGCCGCCGCCGACAACGACGCGGTGATGGCGCATTGGGCCGGGCTGGGTTATTACGCCCGCGCCCGCAACCTGCATGCCGCCGCCAGGCAGTGTGTTGAACGGCACGACGGCGAGCTGCCGCGCGATTTCGATACGCTGCTGGCCCTGCCCGGCATCGGTCGCAGCACCGCCGGCGCGATCCTCAGCCAGGCGTGGAACGATCCCTTCCCGATTCTCGACGGCAACGTCAAACGGGTATTGACCCGCTTCCACGGCATTGCCGGCTTCCCCGGGCAGCCCGCCATCGAGAAACAGCTGTGGGCGCTGGCCGCCCAGCAGCTCGACCATGTCCCCGCCGGCCGCATGGCCGACTACACCCAGGCGCAGATGGATTTCGGCGCCACCTTGTGTACGCGCTCCAAACCCGCCTGCATCCTGTGCCCGTTGCAGGACAACTGCGTTGCGCATGCGCAGGGACTGGTGGATTCATTGCCGACGCCCAGGCCCAGCAAGATCCTGCCCGAACGCGAGGCAACCGCGCTGCTGCTGGAAGACGCACAAGGCCACATCCTGCTGCACAAACGCCCGCCCACTGGCATCTGGGCCTCGCTGTGGACGCTGCCACAGGCCGATACCGACAGTGCGATGCGAGAATGGTTCGCCGGCAACATCAGCGGCGACTATGACAGCGCCAGCGAGCTGCCACTGATCGTGCATACCTTCAGCCATTACCGGTTGCACCTGCAGCCGCTGCACCTGCGCAAGGCCGTACCGGCCGCCAGGGTTGGCGACAATGCCGACCTGCGCTGGTTTTCACCCGCCGAGCTGGCCGACATCGGCCTGCCCGCACCGATCCGCAAACTGCTAGAGCGCCACCCGGCGCACTGATCCAACAGGAATACGCCATGTCCCGCTCCGTCTTCTGCCAGTACGAACAACGCGAAACCGAAGGTCTGGATTTCGTTCCCTATCCCGGCGAACTGGGTCAACGCATCTTCGCCAATGTCGGCAAGCAGGCCTGGGCCGCGTGGCTGGCACACCAGACCATGCTGATCAACGAAAACCGGCTGTCGCCGCGCGATCCGAAACACCGCGCCTTCCTGGAAGAAGAGCTGGTCAAGTTCCTGTTCTCCGGCGGCGCCGAAAAACCGGCCGGCTACGTCGCCCCCGGATCCAACCCGTAAGCGGCCACGTCACCAGACCGGTGGTGGATGCATGAACGACAAAGCCCGCAATCACCTGGATTGCGGGCTTTTTGTCTGGTTCTTGGCGGTTTGCGCCGCTCCTGTGCCACGCCGGGCTCAATCCGCCTCGCTGCCCTGCTCCGCTGCGCGCTCGGTGATCTTGGCTTCGCGCAATTCCTTCTCCGAAGCACGCAGCGCCTTCACGTCGAGCGGGCGGATGCTGTCGATCCGGCAGGGAATATGCGGCCCGGGCCCGCTCCCGTGGACGATGACCCGGTCAAACCGCGCCGAGACACGGCCCATCATGTTGGTCACCGTGATCGCCGGCGCATAGGACAGGTCCAGACATGGCCCGCCCAGATCCAGCAGCCACGCCTGGTTGGGCCGGGTCCATACGGCCAGCGCACTGTCGCCCAGTTCCGTCCAGCCATTGAGACTGCCGAAATACTGGAAATCCTTCACCGGCTCTCCGGCATGGGCTTTGTACAGCTCCAGGCGCTCACCACTGGAGAGCTTTCCCGTCGTGGCACACCCCGCCAACGCAGCGGCGGCGATCAACGCGACAAACAGATTTTTCATGGCACAACTCCTTGCAACGGGCGGACAAATCCGGATGTATCCGTGACTCGGCAATCATCCGCCGCTGAAGAGGCCGTTTCCATCAATCCCGATTCCACCGTTCAGCAGGCGTGCCGGATCAGACCTGGCTGTGCGCAAGTTCATGCAGCCGCCCCTGGCGCAGCTCCAGCACCCGGTCCAGCTTGCGTGCCAGACCACGATCGTGGGTCACCAGCACCAGACTGGTACGCTGCGCCCGGTTCAACTCCAGCATCAGCTCGAAGACGTTGGCGGCGGTCTTGTCATCCAGGTTGCCGGTGGGCTCATCGCCCAGCACGCAGGCCGGCTGGTTGACCAGCGCCCGCGCCACCGCCGCACGCTGGCGCTCACCACCGGACAGCTCGCCCGGCTTGTGTTCCAGCCGATGGCCGAGCCCGACCGACTCCAGCAACGCCTTGGCACTGCGCCCGGCGCTGGCGGCATCGCTGCCACCCAGCATCAGCGGCATCATCACGTTCTCCTGCGCGGTGAACTCCGGCAGCAGGTGATGGAACTGGTAGACGAAACCGAGTGAGCGGTTGCGCAGGCGTCCACGTTCGGCATCGGACAAGGCCGACATTTTCTGCCCCGCCACATACACCTCACCGGCGCTGGGAATATCCAGCCCACCCAGCAGGTGCAGCAGCGTGCTCTTCCCGGCGCCGGAAGCACCGACGATCGCCACGGTTTCGCCTCCCCGGACATCCAGGTCCAGACCGTCGAATACCGGTGTATGCATCTTGCCTTCGGCGTAGGTCTTGCCCAGTCCTTCGGCGCGGATCACCGATTCCATCAATGCGTTCTCATTCATAGCGCAGCGCCTCCGCCGGTTGCGTGCGCGCCGCACGCCAGGCCGGGTACAGCGTTGCAAGGAAGCTCATCAGCAGCGCCACCAGCGTGATCACCACCACATCGCCGGTCTGCATGTCGGTTGGCAGGCCGGTGATGTAGTACACGTCCTCCGGCAGCAGCTTGGTATCGAAAACGCGCTCGATCAGGCCGAGGATGCGCTCAAGGTTGAAGGTCAACGTGATGCCACCGAGGACGCCGGCGAGGGTGCCGAACACACCGATCAGGGTGCCCTGGACCATGAACACCTGCATCACCCCGCCGGGCGTCAGCCCGAGTGTGCGCAGGATGGCGATATCGGCCTGCTTGTCGGTGACCAGCATCACCTGCGAGGACACCAGGTTGAAGGCGCCCATGGCGATGATCAGCGACAGCAGGATGCCCATCACCGTCTTTTCCATGCGCAGCGAGTGGTAGAGGTTGGCGTTCTGCTGGGTCCAGTCGCTGACCCGGTAAAAGCCGTCGAGATTGAGCGCCAGGTCGCGCGCCACCGCGTAGGACTGGTCCATGTCGTGCAGCTTCAGGCGCACGCCGGTCACGCCGTCCATGCGCAGCACGCGCTCCAGATCCTGCAGGTTGACGAAGGCCACGCCACGATCGATCTCGTTGTAGCCGGCCTCGAAGATGCCACTCACCTTGAAACGCTTGGTGCGCGGCAAGCCGCCCATCGGCGTGCCCTGGATCTCGGCCAGCGTCGCCACCACGCTGTCACCCACCTCCACGCCCAGCCACAGCGCCAGCTCCTGGCCGAGCAGGATGTTGAACTCGCCCGCCTGCAGGCTGGCCAGCTCGCCCTTTTTCATCTTCTCGCCGATCACCGATACCTTCGGCTCCTGTGCCGGGTCGATACCCTGCACGATGGCGCCCTGCACCCGCGGACCGGACAACATGCCCTGGATCTCGATATACGGCGCGGCGCCGGCAACCCGCGGGTCCTTCATCGCCACCTCGATCGCATGCTGCCAGTTCGACATCGGTGCACCGTCGGCACTGACGGTGGCATGCGCCGACATCTGCAGCAGACGATCACGGATCTCCTTCTGGAAGCCGCTCATCACCGCCAACGTGGTGATCAGCACCGTCACCCCGAGCGCGATGCCGAGGATGGAAGCCATGGAAATAAAGGAGATGAAACCATTGCGGCGCTTGGCCCGCAGATAACGCAATCCGATTGCAACGGGAAGAGGTCTGAACATGCGGGCAAGCCTGTGAAGTGCGGCTATGGTGCCACCATCGCTTCCTTCCGGGAAACCGCATGGGCACGCATAGCCAGTCTTAGTTCACGTCGCTGCG
>DDVW01000053.1:196544-232560 GCA_002345545.1 Stenotrophomonas sp. UBA2302
GCCAGTGCACAGCTCATCAACGCGATGGCGGCGGCGACGCCCAGCACCCCCATGGCCGTCGCCTGCCAGCGCGACGGCCGCCACTCACAGCGGAAGGGCGCGGATATGGGCGATGAGTTGCGCCTGCTGCGCATCCGGACAGGCCTCGTAGCCCATGGACCAACGCCACAATTTATCGTCTTCGGTATCCAGCAGCTGTAGGAAAACCTCGCGTTCCTGCGCCGGTGCCGACGCCCAGCAACGGTCAAGGTAACGGCCGAACAGCTGGTCCAGCTCCCGCATGCCGCGACGGCAGCGCCAGCGCAGCTTCTTCAGCAAGATTTCTTCTTCCGGGCTCATATCCACCTGTCCTGTTGCCGCGGCATCGCCACAGCGGAAACAAAGACGGCACCAGACCCAAGGGCCGGTGCCGCCAGAGTCGCAAGGCGCGGACGCCCTGCGGGAAACCACCGGATCAGGCGCGGCGCGCCATCATCAGCTTCTTGATCTCGGCAATCGCCAGTGCCGGGTTCAAGCCCTTCGGGCAGGTCCGTGCGCAGTTCATGATCGTGTGGCAGCGGTACAGCTTGAACGGATCTTCCAGATCGTCCAGCCGCGCACCGGTGTCCTCGTCACGCGAATCGATGATCCAGCGGTAGGCCTGCAGCAGGATCGCCGGGCCCAGGTAGCGCTCGCCGTTCCACCAGTAGCTCGGGCAGCTGGTCGAGCAGCAGGCGCACAGGATGCACTCGTACAGGCCGTCGAGCTTCTTGCGGTCGTCCGGCGACTGCAGGCGCTCGCGGTCCGGCGGCGGCGGAGTCTGGGTGCGGATCCACGGCTTGATCGAGGCGTACTGCGCGTAGAAGTGGGTCAGGTCCGGAACCAGGTCCTTGACCACGTCCATGTGCGGCAGCGGGTAGATCGGCACCTCGGCCTTGCCGCAATCGGAAATGGCGCGGGTGCAGGCCAGCGTGTTGGTGCCGTCGATGTTCATCGCGCACGAACCGCAGATGCCTTCACGGCAGGAACGACGGAAGGTCAGGGTCGGATCGATCTCGTTCTTGATCTTGATCAGCGCATCCAGAACCATCGGGCCGCACGTATCGAGATCGATCTCGTAGGTGTCGGTACGCGGGTTCTGGTCGTCGTCCGGGCTCCAGCGGTAGACCTTGAAGGTACGCAGGTTCTTGCCGCCAGTTTTGGCCGGGAAGTGCTTGCCCTGGGTGATCCGGGAGTTTTTCGGAAGTGCAAATTCAGCCATGTTCGTAGGTTCCCCGGATCAGTAGACGCGTGGCTTCGGCGGCACGACGGAGACGTCGTCGGTGAGCGTGTACATGTGCACCGGACGGAAGTCGAAGCTGCACTTGCCCTTCTCGTCGACGGTGACCAGCGTGTGCTTCATCCAGTTGACGTCGTCGCGCTCCGGATAATCCTCGTGCGCGTGGGCGCCACGGCTTTCCTTGCGCTGCTCGGCCGAGTTGATGGTGGCCACGGCGTTGAGCAGCAGGTTGTTGAGCTCGTAGGTTTCGATCAGGTCCGAATTCCACACCAGCGAACGGTCGGTGACCTTGACGTCCTGGAACGAATCGAACACCTCGGCCATCTTCTTGCAGCCCTCGGCCAGCGTCTGGCTGGTGCGGAACACCGCGGCATCGGCCTGCATCGTGCGCTGCATGCGATCGCGGATGACCGCGGTTGGGGTGTCGCCGTTGGCGTGGCGCAGCTTGTCCAGCAGGCCCAGCGCCTTGTCGCAGGCATCGGACGGCAGGGTCTTGTGCGGAGCACCCGGCTTGATCGTCTCGGCGCAGCGGTTGGCCACGGCGCGGCCGAACACCACCAGGTCCAGCAGCGAGTTGGAACCCAGGCGGTTGCCGCCATGCACCGACACGCAACCGGCCTCGCCGATGGCGTACAGGCCCGGCACCACCGCATCGGGGTTGTCGCCGACCTTGCGCACGACTTCGCCGTGGTAGTTGGTCGGGATACCGCCCATGTTGTAGTGGACCGTCGGGATCACCGGGATCGGCTGCTTGTGCACGTCGACACCGGCGAAGATGCGGGCGCTCTCGGCGATACCCGGCAGCTTCTCGTCGATGACGCCCGGGCCGAGGTGGGTCAGGTCGAGCAGGATGTGGTCCTTGTGCTCGCCAACGCCCCGGCCTTCGCGGATTTCGATGGTCATCGAGCGCGACACCACGTCACGCGAGGCCAGATCCTTGTAGTGCGGTGCGTAGCGCTCCATGAAACGCTCGCCACTGGCGTTGCGCAGGATGCCGCCCTCGCCTCGCACACCTTCGGTGATCAGGCAGCCGGCGCCGTAGATGCCGGTCGGGTGGAACTGCACGAACTCCATGTCCTGCAGCGGCAGGCCGGCACGGGCCACGAGGCCGCCACCGTCACCTGTACAGGTATGCGCCGAGGTGGCGCTGAAGTAGGCACGACCGTAACCGCCGGTGGCCAGCACCACGCCGTGGGCGCGGAACAGGTGCAGGGTGCCTTCGGCCATATCCAGCGCAAGCACGCCGCGGCAGACGCCCTCTTCGTCCATGATCAGGTCAAGAGCGAAGTACTCGATCATGAACTGCGCGTTGTGCGCCAGCGACTGCTGGTACAGGGTGTGCAGCATGGCGTGGCCGGTACGGTCGGCGGCTGCGCAGGTACGCTGCGCGGACGGGCCTTCGCCGTACTTGGTGGTCATGCCGCCGAACGGGCGCTGGTAGATCTTGCCGTCTTCGGTACGCGAGAACGGAACGCCGTAGTGTTCCAGCTCGATCACCGCCGGGATGGCCTCGCGGCACATGTACTCGATGGCATCCTGGTCGCCCAGCCAGTCGCCGCCCTTGATGGTGTCGTAGAAGTGGTAGCGCCAGTCGTCCTCGCCCATGTTGGCCAGTGCCGCGGCGATGCCGCCCTGCGCTGCCACGGTGTGCGAGCGGGTCGGGAAAACCTTGGTGATGCAGACGGTCTGCAGGCCCTTCTGGGCCAAGCCGAAGGTCGCGCGCAGGCCGGCGCCGCCGGCGCCGACCACGACCATGTCGACCTTGTGTTCAGTAATGTTGTAAGCGGACATGTATCAGTTCCCAAGCGCGACGCGGGCAACCGCGAAGATGCTGACGATCGCGCCGAGCACGGCGACGAACTTGACCGTGGTCTGCAGCGCCAGGGCCAGCAATGAATTGTGGATGTAGTCCTCCAGCACGACCTGCAGACCAAGCTGCGCATGCCAGAACATGGCCACCAGGAAGCCGACCAGCGCGATCGCGTTCCACGGCTTGGCAACGGTCTCCACGGCGGTCACATAGTCGGCACCGATCAGGCTCAGCACCAGGCACAGGAACCACAGGGTCAGCACGACCAGCGCGGTGGCGGTCAGGCGCTGGTGGATGAAGGGCATCGTGCCGGACTTGGCGCTGCCCAGGCCGCGCGCATTCTTCAACGGGGTACGAAACTGGCTCATGCGGCAGCTCCCATGCAGACGTAGATCCAGATCAGCGCGGTGATCAGCAGGCTGCCGACCACCGACATCCAGCTGCTGCGGATGAAGGCCGGCTTGCTGTAGCCGATGGCGAAGTCCTGCACGATGTGGCGGATGCCGTTGCACAGGTGGTAGGCAAAGCACCAGGTCCAGCCGAACAGGATCACCTTGCCGTACCAGGCACTGGCATGGGTGGTGAAGCAGTTCCAGGACTCAGGGCCCATCATCAGGGCGAGCAGGCCGCCTGCGATGATCAGGGCGCCGACAGCCAGAATGATGCCGCTGGCTCGATGCAGGATCGAGGTGGCCATCTGGATCTGCCAGCGATACACCTGCAGGTGTGGAGAAAGGGGGCGGGGTCTGTTCGCCATTCGCTGACTCGTTATCTCGGCTGGGCGGCAGGATGCCGCGTTGGCTGTACGCTGCTCAGAAATCGATGCAGCGCCCGTTTTTCTCCCAATCGCCATATCGCACCGGATCGAGTCCGCCGCGACCACCGTATTCCTTCTGCGCCGCCTCCTCGGGAAGCGGCTGCTTCTCGGGGGCCTGCGGGGCTTCAGCTTCGGTCTCGGGAGTGGGGGTTGTTTGGACTATCATCATTGGTCTCGCAACGCACAAATTTTAGTCTCCGTTCACGTGTCTGACAACCTCGCCCCCCGTTTCAGCGGTTTCCGCACCTTCTCCCAGCCGCAGATCCTGCGCCTTTCCGGTGCCGATGCGGTGGCCTTCGCGCAGGCGCAGTTCGCCAGCGATGTCGCCGCCCTGGCCGACGGCCACTGGCACTGGAGCACCTGGCTGAACGCCAAAGGCCGCGTGCTGGCTACGTTTCAACTGTTACGGCTGGATCCGCAGCAGCTGCTGCTGGTCTGCCACGATGGCGATGTGGAAACGATGGCCGGGCAACTGCGTGGCTTCATCTTCCGGCGCAAAGTGACGTTGACGGTGGATGCGACGCTGGCCGTGTCCGGCGCGTTCAGCGCTCCGGAAAAGACCGGCAATGCGCAGATCGCGGTGAGCGACGATGGCCTTATCGAGCTCGATGCCGGCACCACCGCCCTGCCCCGCTGCCTGCGGATCGGCCCTGCAACCGTCGTGGCGACGGCGGCGGAAGAGCTGGCCTGGCGCCAGTCCGACCTGCGCCTGGGCCTGCCGCGTCTGATCGACAGCCAGCGCGAGCAGTGGACCCCGCAGCAGCTGGGGCTGGACCGGCTCAACGCCTACAGCGTCAAAAAAGGCTGCTATCCGGGGCAGGAGATCGTTGCCCGCACCCACTTCCTCGGCAAGGCCAAGCGCGCGGCCACCCTGCTGCGCGCGCAAAGCCCGCTGACCGCCGGCCAGAGCGTCAGCCACAACGGCAGCGATATCGGCACCCTGGCCAGCACCGCGGGAGAACTGGCGCTGGCGGTGCTGCCACTGGAACTGTCCGAAGGCGACCTGGGCATCAGTGGCGAGGTGGTCACCATCGAGCCACTGCTGGACGGACTGGCTCGCTGATAGCGCCTGCGCCCGGTTCTTCGATGGCACAAGCATCCCGGCCGGCATCTTCCGGCAGCTGAATCCGCCGCCTCCAGCGGTGTCAGCAGACATTCCGAAGCAGCCGCTGCCGCCACCGGAGCCGCCCGATGCTTGGCGCGCGCCGCACAATTTCCGAACGCACATCGCCGCGCCGCGTCATGGCGGGCTGCCTCGGCGCGGCTATGATCCGCAGCATTCTGGACTGTGATGGATCTTCGATGAGCAATTCCCTGCTTGTGCAACACCACCGGGGCGTGGCGACACTTACGCTCGATCGCCCGGAACTGCACAACGCCTTCGACGCGGGACTGATCGGGACATTGACCCGCGCGCTGCAGCAGGCCGGTGCCGACCCGTCGGTTCGCGCCGTGCTCCTGGCCGGCAGCGGCGCGTCGTTCTCCGCCGGTGCCGACCTGCAGTGGATGCGCGCGATGGCCAGCGCCAGCCAGGAAGAAAACCGGATCGATTCACTGGCACTGGCGCGGTTGATGCGCACGCTGGACGAACTGCCCAAGCCCACCATCGCCCGCGTGCATGGCGCCGCCTTCGGCGGGGGCGTCGGCCTGGTGGCCTGCTGCGATATCGCCATTGCCGCCGAAGGCGCGCGCTTCGGCCTGACCGAAAGCCGCCTGGGTCTGTTGCCGGCGGTGATCTCACCCTATGTGATCGCCGCCATCGGCCCGCGCCAGGCACGGCGCTGGTTCGCCACCGGCGAGCATTTCGATGCCGCCACCGCCCACGAGATCGGTCTGGTGCATCAGCTTGTCCCCGCCGCAGCGCTTGACGATGCGGTGCATGCGCAGCTGGAACTGCTGCGCAAAGCCGGGCCGGTCGCCAGCGCATCGGCCAAGGTACTGGTACGCGAAGTCTGCGCCACCGGTGGCGACCGCGATGCGCTTGATCGCGCCAATGCCGCGCTGATCGCCGCGCTGCGCGCCTCCGACGAGGGCCGCGAAGGCCTGTCGGCATTTCTCGAAAAGCGCGCCCCGCACTGGGCGCGAAAGGACTGAACCATGCTTTCCCGCATTCCCCTGCCCGCCCGCTGCACGGTGTACGCATGAGCGACTTCGTCCGCATCGTCGAGGTCGGCCCGCGCGATGGCCTGCAGAACGAGAAGCAGCTCATTCCCACTGCCGACAAGATCGAGCTGATCGACCGGCTCTCGGCCACCGGCCTGCGCAGCATCGAGGCCACCAGCTTCGTCAGCCCCAAATGGGTGCCGCAGCTGGCCGACGCAGCCGAGGTTTTCACCGGCATCCGGCGCCTGCCGGGAATCATCTACCCGGTGCTGGTTCCCAATGAACAGGGCTACGCGCGCGCCCGCGCGGTCGGAGTGGAGGAAGTGGCCGTGTTCACCGCCGCCTCCGAGCAGTTCAACCGCACCAATACCAATGCCGGCATCGATGAATCCCTGCTGCGCTTCGAACCGGTACTGGCCCAGGCCAGGGCCGATGGCGTGAAGGTGCGCGGTTATGTCTCCACCGTGCTGGGCTGCCCGTATCAGGGCGATGTGCCACTGGCCGATGTGGTGCATGTGGCCCGCCGCCTGCATGCGATGGGCTGCTACGAGATCTCGCTGGGTGACACCATCGGCGTCGGCACGCCGCACAAGGCGCGCGCGATGCTGCAGGCAGTGGCGGCGGAAATCCCGATGCAGGCGCTGGCCGTGCACTTCCACGACACCTACGGCCAGGCGCTGGCCAATATCGCCGCCTGCCTGGAAGAAGGAGTCCGCGTGGTCGACTCGGCGGTCGCCGGCACCGGTGGCTGTCCCTATGCGCGTGGCGCCAGCGGGAATGTCGCCAGCGAGGATGTGGTGTATATGTTGCACGGAATGGGGATGGTCACCGGCATCGACCTGCCGGCCCTGGCCGCCACAGGACATTGGCTCAGCGAACGGCTGGGCCGGGATACAGGCAGCAGGACAGGGAAAGCATTGGCGGCCTCATGAACAGATCCGGCGAGCGCATCCGCTTTGGTGACGGCGATCATCCCGACACCCACCTCGACGCGCTCGCCGCTCTTGAAAACGCCCTGCACCAGCCGCTGCCGGCCGGGCTGCAACCGGTGCTGGAGGCGGCGCACACGGCCCTGCAGGATGCGATGCAGCAACGAGAGGCCGCGCAGCAGCGCTACCGCATGCTGTTCAACGCGGTCCCCGACCCGGTCAGCATCCTCAGCGCCACCGGCACCGTGCTGGACGTCAATGCCGCCGGCATCCTCGCCTATGGCCGCCGCCGCGAGGAGATCATCGGCCAGCCCATCGAACTGCTCAATCCGGACCTGCCCGAAGGCCACCTGCAGCCGGTGTGGGAAACCCTCAATCACGGCCAGTCCTATGTGATCGAGGTCACCAACATGCGCGGTGACGGCAGCCGCTTCCCGGTCGAGGTGCATTCGGCCGTGTTCCAGAACGACGGCCAGCCCTGCATCGTCGCCGTTGCGCGTGACCTCAGCCGCCGCTGGCAGGCCGAATCGCGCTACCGGCTGCTGATGGACTCCATCGACAAGGGGGTGATGCTGTTCGACCCGCACTACCGGGTGATTTCCACCAATCCGGCCGCGCACCGCATCTTCGGCCTGGATGGCCACACCCCTGCGCGCATTCCCTTTGACAGCGACGACTGGATCATTGTCGACGAGCACGGCCAGCCGCTGCGCCCGGCGCACTGGCCGGTCACCCGCGCGTTTGCCGAGGGCCGCATCATTCCCAGCACCATCGTCGGCCTGTACCACCGCTCGCGCGGACGCATGATCTGGATCTCGATCACCACCGTCCCGGTGTTCTCCTGCGGCCGCGGCGCACCCGACCATGTGTTTTCCCTGTTCAGCGATATCACCGAACTCAAGCGCGACCACGTGCTGTTCGACCGCGCCCAGGCGCTGGCGCACATCGGTGGCTGGGAGTGGGACCGCAGCCAGCAGCGCCTGTACCTGACCGGCGAGGCGCAGCGCATCCTCGACCGCACGCCACCACCGGCAACGCTGGAGCAGCTGCTGCAATGCATGGGCAGCGACGACCGGCAGCGCCTGCAGCAGGCCATCGATACGGAAATCGGATACGGCGGCGGGTTCGAGCTGGACCTGCAGGTGCACCGCGGGGACGGCCACAACGTCTGGGTGCGGATGATCGGCGAAACCGAACCCGGCGACCTCGCCTCCAGCCGTATCGCCGGCACCCTGCAGGACATCACCGAAAGCCGCTACGCAGAGGAAACCCTCAAGACCCGGGCGCGCACTGATCCGCTGACCGGCATCATGAATCGCGACGCCGCGCTGTCCGACCTGGAGGCCCGACTGGGCAATCCGTCGCATGCGCGGGCCGCGGTCCTGTATATCGACCTGGACCGTTTCAAGAGCATCAACGATGCGCTCGGCCACAATGCCGGCGACGAACTGCTGGTCGAGGCCACCCGCCGCATCGCTGCGGCCATCGGCACCGGCGGCCTGCTGGCCCGCTTTGGTGGTGACGAGTTCGTGGTGATCTGCGATGCCCGCGAGGTGCCCGATTATCCCGAGACCCTGGCGCAGGCCATCGTCGATGCCTTCGTGCCACCGTTCCGCCTTGGCAAGGATGACTTCGCCATCTCCGCCAGCATCGGCATCGCGCGCGCGCCCACCGACGGCGAGCGACCCCAGCAACTGATCCAGAACGCCGATGTGGCGATGTACGAGTGCAAGCGCCGCAGTCGCAACGGCTGGCAGGCATTCACTGCTGAAATGGCAAGTGCCCAACGCGACCGCCTGCAGATCGAACACCGCCTGCGGCGTGCACTGGAGCGCGAGGAATTCCGCCTCGTGTACCAGCCCCAGGTGGACCTGCGCAGCGGCCGGGTGGTCGGTGGCGAGGCGCTGATCCGCTGGCACAACCGGCAGCTGGGCGAGCTGCGCCCGGACATCTTCATCAACCATGCCGAAAGCACCGGCGATATCGTGCGCATCGGCGACTGGGTGCTGCACGAGGCCTGCCGGCAGGTACGCCACTGGATGGACCAGGGGCTGGGACTGGTGCGTGTGGCCATCAACGTCTCCTACCGCCAGTTCGGCGACGACAACCTGGCCAGGCAGGTGCGCGAGGTGCTGGAGGAATTCCGCCTCCCCGGCGCGGCACTGGAACTGGAATTCACCGAGCGCGTACTGATCGAGGATGCCCCTGCCACCCTGCGCACCTTTGCCGAACTGCGCGAGATGGGCGTGATGCTCAGCATCGACGACTTCGGCGAGGGCTACAGCGCGCTGAATTACCTGCGTCACCTGCCCATCCAGGGACTCAAGCTCAGCCAGTTGCTGATCGAAGGCGTGCCCGGCAACCGCCCGGATGTGGCGGTGTGCGAGGCGGTGTGCGGGATTGCGCGCAGCCTGGGGCTGGGGCTGGTGGCCGAGGGCATCGAATCGGAAACCCAGCGCCAGTTTCTGCTGGAACTGGGCGTGCCCATCGGCCAGGGCTTCCTGTTCGCACCGGGACTCACACCCGACGAGTTCGCCCGCCGCCTGGCCTAGGTCCGGTCACCGGCTTGGCGCCGCGATGCCTTCGGCTAGAATCGGGCCCTCTTTTCCGCGGGATTGTTCCAATGCAGCTGTCCTCCGTTCGTGCCGTCATCACCGGCGGCGTTTCCGGCCTCGGCCTCGGTGTTGCCCAGTTCCTCGTCGCCAATGGCGGCAAGGTCGCGCTGTTCGATCTCAATGACGAAAAGGGCGCGGCTGCGGTCGCCGAGCTGGGCGCCGGAAACGCCCGCTACTTCACCACCAACGTCACCGATGAGGCCGGCGTGGCCGCCAATCTGGCCGCCGCCAGCGAATTCCTGGGCGGACTGAACGTGGTGATGAACTGCGCCGGCATCCTCGGCGCCGGCCGCGTGCTGGGCCGCGAGGCGGCGATGCCGCTGGCCAACTTCCAGACCACGGTGATGGTCAACCTGGTCGGCAGCTTCAACGTCGCCAAGACCGCCGCCGAGCTGATGCAACACAACGAGGCCAACGCCGACGGCGAGCGTGGCGTCATCATCAATACCGCTTCGGTGGCCGCCTATGAGGGCCAGATTGGCCAGGCCGCCTACTCCGCCTCCAAGGGCGGCGTGGTCGGCATGACCCTGCCGATGGCGCGCGAACTGTCGCGTTTCGGCATCCGCGTGATGACCATCGCCCCGGGTGTGTTCTGGACGCCGATGGTCGATGGCATGCCGGCCAACGTGCAGGAATCGCTGGCCGCTTCCATCCCGTTCCCGTCGCGACTGGGCCAGCCGGCCGATTTCGCCGCTCTGGTCGGCCACATCATTGGCAATCCCTACCTCAACGGTGAGACTATCCGCCTTGACGGTGCCGTGCGTCTGGCACCGAAGTGACTCACCTGCGGGCGCCCACACGGCGCCCGCATCCGTTTACCTCCAATAGACTTTCCAAGCATGAAAGCCAGCGATATCAAGAAAGGCAACGTCGTCGAATACAACAACGGCGTCTACCAGGTCCGCGACATCGAGCGCAGCTCGCCGCAGGGCCGCGGCGGCAACGTCCGCTTCCGTTTCATCATGTACAGCGTGCCGGGCGGCAACAAGCTCGACGCCAGCTTCGACGCCGATGACAACTTGCCCGAAGTGGAACTGCTGCGCCGCCAGGCCAGCTTCTCCTACATGGATGGCGATGCCTTCGTGTTCATGGATGACGAGGACTACACCCCGTACACGCTGGACGCGGACGTGATCGGCGATGACGCCGGCTACATCACCGAAGGCCTGGGCGGCATCTATGTGCAGGTCATCGACGAGCAGCCGGTGGCGATCCAGCTGCCGCAGCACGTCACCCTGGAAGTGGTCGAGACCCCGCCGGAGCTGAAGGGCGGCACCGCCACCAAGCGCCCGAAGCCGGCCAAGCTCAATACCGGCATCGAGATCATGGTGCCGGAGTACATCAGCAACGGCGAACGCATCCTGGTGAACACCACCACCGGCGAGTTCGGCGGCCGCGCCGACTGAGCCCTGCCCCAGCCGATGTCCGCGTCCGCCATTTCGACATCGGCGGACGCGGCAGCGCTTTGCACTTGAGGTGATGCCGGTGCGGCCTCGACGGCCGGCCACCGGTCTAGCCCAGCGGCCGGACCTGGATCACCGCCGGATCATCGGCATGTTCCAGCAGCAGCCGGCGCACCCGCCCCTGCCAGACTTGGGCGAATGCGGCACGCGCCTGTGCGCTCGCATCTTCGGCCATTGCAGCCTGCAACAGCGGCCGCAACGGTGCATCGGCCGGCACCCCGGACAGGTCCATGCCCACTTCCACCGCCGCGCCGGTATCGACGCGGATGAAGCGGGCAATACCGCCCCCATCGACACCGTGCCGCAGCAGGCCATAGCGTGAAAAACGGCCACCAATTCCTTGGAAACCATTGCCGGCTGCCGCGCCGGTGACCAGGGTGAAAATCTGGGCGATGACGCCGGTGGTGCCGGTATCCTCGGCCTCCACCATGTCCACCCGCACCCCGCCACGCTCGGGCAGCTGCCCGCCATACAACGCGCGCAACGCCGCCCGCACCATCAGCCAGGCGCCGGCAACCGTGGGGCAGGAATGCCCGGCCAGCTTCACCGCGTCGGCATAGCCGTACTCGATCCGGCCGTCCTCACTGGCACCGAGGAAATCCGCCAGCCCGTCACGTACGGTGATACCCGGCGCCTCGTTGAAAAAACCGGGAAAGGCCATGGCTCACCCCTCCGGAAGACCCTGGATGCCGAAATCGATGACCACCGCCTCCGGCCCGCGCTGCAGGTAGGTGATGCTCAGGTGCTCGCCAAAGCGCTCGCTCAACTGGCCCAGCAGCGGAATCGGGTCGTGGTCGTTGACGAAGCGCATGGTTTCGCCATTGCGCAGCGCACCCAGTGCTCCAAAGATCGCCGAATGGCGGAAGCGGCGGGCCACGCCGCGGGCATCGAAGACATGGACGTTGGGCTGCGGATCAAGGGAAGCGGACATCGGGATCACTCCATCGTGGGAACCCGGTCCATGCTAGGCCTCGTCTTTACAGCCATCCTGACCAAAATCAGGAGGAGTGCCGAAAGCCGCCATCGTGGCCCGGTTCACTCCGGCGTGGCCGCCTGCTGACGCATGCGCTCGGCCAGCCATTGCACCCGCTTCCGGGTCTGGTCCAGTTCCCGCCGCTGCACCGCTGGCATCTCCTGCTCGACCGCCACCTGCAACGCCTGCCAATGCACCTCGCGCACCTCGGCATGGCGGGACATCGCCTGCCCCAGCGCCTCCAGCTCGGACGACTGGACGAGGCCATAGCCTTTGCCCTTCAACAGCGCTGCCGGCGCATCGAACAATCCGGTGAAGCGCTGCCACTCCTGCAGCCGCGCCTGGAGCCCAGGTGTCTGCTGCCCCAGCTGGCGCTTCAGCTGCGCCAATGCACGCAACTCCGCCCGGCGCAGCGCGGCGGTTTCCAGCACCCACCACGCCGCCGTGGCTGGCAAGGTCGATGCTGCGGAGATTTCCCCGCGCTGCCGCGCCGGACTGTCCAGCCAGCGTTCCAGCGACAGCGATGGCGCCTGGCCGGACTGCTGCAAGCCCAGCAGCAGCTGCTGGTATTCCGCACGGGCGGAAGCGAAGTACAGGCCGTCTTCCAGCCGTTGCGAAGGCGGCTCACGCATCGCCAGTCCCGTCTCCTGCAACCGCCGCAGCACGCCGCGCGGCGTGATGGCCTGCAACCGTCGCGCCTGTGGCGTCAAGGCCAGATCGAGCAGGCGTCCACTTTCCACCGCACAGTTGTTGCCGATGAACCGATACTGCCCGTCGTAGCTCCAGTGCGCGCGTGCGGCGGCCGACAACAGCACCGCGCGCTGCTGCGGGGACAACGCCAGCGGCCACGCCTGCAGGTCACGCAGCTCGATGCGGGTGCATTCGTCGATCACCTGGTCCAGCGGCAGCACGAACAGCCGCGCCGGATAGCCGCCGGTCAGCCCGCGCCAGTTCGATATCTGCACGTCATTGACGAACGCGCGGAAGGACAGCACCCGGTGATAGGCCAGGTCCTGCCGGCACTGCGGTCCGGGCGCACGACCGGGCGCACAGATCGCCAGCCGCAACATCGCATGGCCGAAGCGGCTCATCGCCGCATCGCCACTGCCGGCCAGCAGGTAGTCCACCGCATAGATGCGCGCCGGATCGAGTGTTTCCAGCTCCAGCTGTGCCGGCGTGGCACCGGCCACCAGCAGTGGCTGTGCCGCAGAACAGGACACTTCCGGCAGCACCGCCGGCCCCAGCTGCTCGCGATACCAGGCGGCCAGTTGCGGCCGCCGGCAACGGTAGTGGGGGTCGAGCAGATACCACTCCAGATTGACCGCAAACGCCTCTGCCGGACTGTGGTGTTCGTAGGCATCCGGGCTGCGCAGCGTGTAATCGTTGCCCTGTCGCCGGTCCCAGCCGGCGAGCCGGCGGAACTCCGCCTGCCGCGACCAGCCACCGCCCTGGCCACGGTCGAAGGCGTGGGCGATCTCATGCAAGACGGTGGCCTGCGCCAGGTCGAACCCGTCCCCGCCGGGTGGCATCTGCAGCAGCTGCAGCGACAGGCGCAGCTCACCACGCCGATGGCGGCCAGCGACATCGGCCGGCAGCCCGGGGTCGAAACGCAACGACAGGCGCCGTGGATCGGCACGCCAGCGATCCGGCAGCCGCGCCTGTGCATGCTCCAGCAACTCCTGGGCGCGCTGCCCGGCCGCGGCATCCAGTCCGGTCCGGTCCAGCCCCAGCTCCACTGCCTGGCCGTGGCCGCTGCATAGCAGCAGCGCGGCGACCACGCATGCCGTCAGACGCATCAGCGGGCGAGGATCGCCCGTGCCAGCTCCATGTCGCTGTGCATGCGCGCCGCCTCATCGTGCTCGCGCAGGTGCGACAGCGCCGCCTGCAGGCGTGCACCACGCAACTGGCCATTGCTGGCGACAAAGCCGGCAGCTTCCTCGCGTGCCGCCTGGATGACCTTGTCATCGCCCGACGAGCTGCTGGAGCCCTTGGACGAGGCACCGCTGGCCGAGCCGGCCGAAGTGCCGGCGAAGCTGGAAGCCAGCAGCGGGGTGGAGATCGCAAACAGGGCGCAGAACAGGATCGGGCGGATCATCATCGACTCAGGATGGGGAGGAAGGGGCGAAAGCGTAGCCGCAGACGACTTACAGGTCGAACACTTTGCCCGGATTCATCAGGCCGTTGGGATCGAACGCACGCTTCACCCCGCGCATCAGCGCGATTTCGGCCT
Source organism: Stenotrophomonas sp. UBA2302 (assembly GCA_002345545.1). Classification (GTDB taxonomy): domain Bacteria; phylum Pseudomonadota; class Gammaproteobacteria; order Xanthomonadales; family Xanthomonadaceae; genus Stenotrophomonas. Next base: position 210,743 of record DDVW01000053.1, read on the forward strand.
CGTCACGGGTGCTGGACAGGTAGGCCTTCTTGACCAGACCGATCCCGTGTTCAGCCGAGATGCTGCCGTGGAAACGCTGCAGCACCTGTGCCAGCAGTTTGGTCACCTGCTCGCACTGCGCCAGGAAATCGGCATCGGAAGTCTCATCAGGCTTGAGCACGTTGATATGCAGGTTGCCGTCACCGATATGGCCGAACCAGACCACTTCAAAGTGCGGGTAGGCGCCGTTGATCAGCGCCTGGGTCTCGGCCAGGAACGCCGGCATCGCCGAGATCCGCACCGACACGTCATTCTTGTACGGCTTGTAGCGGGCCACCGATTCGGTGATGCCCTCGCGCAGGCGCCACAACTGCTGCGCCTGCGCCTCGCTGGCACTGATCACGCCGTCCAGCACCCAGCCCTGCTCCATGCAGTGCTCGAACGCCGCCAGCGCGGCGGCCTCGCCGGCCTCGTCGGCCGAGGCGTATTCGGTGACCACGTAATACGGGTGGATCTCGTCGAACGGGTACTGCGCGCCATGCGCGGTGACGTGCTTGACCGCCAGATCGGTGAAGAACTCGAATGCCTCCAGCTGCAGCCGCTCGCGGAATGCGGAAAACACCTGCATCAGCACCTCGAACGAGGGCAGCGCCAGCAGCATCACGTTGGTCGCCGGTGGCGGGTCGGTCAGCTTCACCGTCGCCTCGACCACGATCCCCAGCGTGCCTTCCGAACCGATCATCAGCTGGCGGAAATCGAAGCCACTGGAATTCTTGATCAGCCCCTTGTTCAGCTCCAGCAGCTCGCCGTTGCCGGCCACCACCTTCAGCCCGGCGATCCACTCGCGGGTGTTGCCGTAGCGGATCACGCGGATGCCGCCGGCATTGGTGGCGATATTGCCGCCGATCGAACAGGAACCGCGCGCAGCGAAATCCACCGGGTAGATCAATCCATGCTCACGCGCTTCGTTGTGCAGCGCTTCCAGCGGCATCCCCGCCTGCACGGTCAGCGTGCGGTCCACCGCGTCGAAGGCCAGCGGCTTGTTCATCCGCTCCAGGCTCAGCACCAGCTCGCCGTTGGCCGCCACCGCGCCGCCCGACAGGCCGGTACGGCCGCCCGAGGGCACTACCGCCACCTTGTGTTCATTGGCCCAGCGCACCACCGCCTGCACTTCGGCCACCGTGCCCGGCAGCGCGATGGCCAGCGGCGCCGGGGTCCAGCGCCGGGTCCAGTCGCGTCCGTAGTGTTCCAGGTCGGCGGCATCGGTTTTCAGGCGCAGGTCCGGACAGGTCTGCAGCAGCAGGGACAGGCGTGGATCGGTCATGGCGACAACGGCGTTGGCAAGGTGAAAGCACTCAAGCCTGACAGCCACCGCGCGTGGCGTCCAGCCTTCCCCGCCCGACGCCACATGAAGAAATCACATTCACCTGAAACCTTTCGGAATCAAGGGATTCCAGCATGGCGCAGCGCACAAATCGGGATTATTTCTGGCATAGTCGACACCTCCTTTCCCCACTCTCACGCCGCCATCATGTCGCCGAAGAAGACCTCGTTCCCGAAGCAGGACATCCGCGTTTTGTTGCTCGAGGGGGTCAGCCAGACCGCCGTGGATACCTTCAAGGCGGCGGGCTATTCGCAGATCGAATACCACGCCAAGGCACTGCCGGAAGACGAGTTGAAAGCCCGCATCGCCGAGGCCCACATCATCGGCCTGCGCTCGCGCACCCAGCTCAACGCCGAAACCCTGGCCCATGCCAAGCGCCTGATGGCGATCGGCTGCTTCTGCATCGGCACCAACCAGGTCGACCTGGAAGCGGCGGAACTGGCCGGCATCCCGGTGTTCAACGCGCCCTACTCCAACACCCGCTCGGTGGCTGAACTGGTCATCGCCGAGGCGATCATGCTCACCCGTGGTGTGCCGCAGAAGAACGCCGAATGCCACCGTGGCGGCTGGTCCAAATCGGCCGAAGGCAGCCACGAGGTGCGTGGCAAGACACTGGGCATCATCGGCTACGGCCATATCGGCACCCAGGTCGGCGTGCTGGCCGAGGCGCTGGGCATGCACGTGATCTTCCATGACATCGAGACCAAGCTGTCGCTGGGCAATGCGCATCCGGCGGCCGGGCTGGACGACCTGCTCCAGCGTTCGGACATCGTCACCCTGCACGTGCCGGAAAACGCCTCCACCTTGTGGATGATCGGCGCTGCGCAACTGGCGAAGATGAAGCCCGGTGCGCACCTGATCAATGCCGCGCGCGGCACCGTGGTGGATATCGATGCGCTGGATGCGGCACTGGGCTCCGGCCATATCGGTGGCGCCGCAGTGGACGTGTTCCCGGTCGAGCCCAAGGGCAACGGCGAGCGTTTCGAATCGCCGCTGATCGCCCACGACAACGTGATCCTGACCCCGCATGTGGGCGGCTCCACGCTGGAAGCACAGGAGAACATCGGCGTTGAAGTGGCGGCCAAGCTGGTGCGCTACAGCGACAACGGCTCGACCCTGTCGGCGGTGAACTTCCCGGAAGTGACCCTGCCCGAGCACGACCGCAGCCTGCGCCTGCTGCATATCCACCGCAACGTGCCGGGCGTGCTGTCCAAGATCAACGACATCTTCTCGCGCCACAACCTCAACATCGACGGCCAGTTCCTGCGCACCGATCCCAAGGTCGGCTACGTGGTGATCGACATCAGCGCCACCGAGGCGCAGGCCGCAGCCATCCGCGAGGACCTGGCCGCGATCCCGGACACGCTGCGCACCCGCATCCTGTACTGATCCACCCGCTTGCGGGATAGCCACCGGTGCCGGGCGCATCCCGGCCGCCGGTCGCCGCGGAGGTTGTTTCCGTTGCGGCGACAGCCTGCCGCTCAGGCCGTTGCCGCCAGCCAGTGCCGCGCCATCCGCCGCATCGATGCATCGCTGTCGTCGACCAGCCCGGCAATCTCCCGCCATTCCAGTGCCAGCGACTCCTCGCTGACGCTGAAGCGCTCCTCATGCCCTGCCACCACCACGTAACGGACGTCGTAGTGCCAGTGGCCCGGCACCTCGCCACGCGCGGGAATCCAGTGCCGGTCCAGATCGAATATCCGCGATGACGCCAGCACCAGCCCCGGCAGTCCCGACTCCTCCTGTGCCTCGCGCAATGCCACCGCGGCAAGGTCGTGATCGCCATCGGCATGTCCGCCCAGCTGCAACCAGCGCTGCAGTTTGCGGTGATGGGTCAGCAACACCCGCCGGCCATCACGGCTGACCAGCCACGCGCTGCCGGTGAAGTGTCCCGCCAGCCGCCCGCGGGTGAACGGATCACTCCCGGCCTCGTCCAGCAGTGCAAGGAACTGCTGCGCCACGTCATGCTGCTCCGGCAGCCGCCGGGCATGGTCCTGCAGCGCATCGCGCAGTGGCTGATCGTGTTCATGCATGACTGTAAGCACATTCCGGATATCCAACGTGGCGGCCATTATCGGTCGGGCATGTTGCACTTGCGCTTGTCGAGTCTGATGGCGTTTGGCAAGGTAACGCGGTTGCCTGTCATTCAGGTTTAAAGCCTGCTGCAACGGCGCCGCCACTGCCTCGTGCATGCGCCAACACACAACCTGGGAATCAAGTGGAATGCTGAAAGCTCTGTTGAGGGTCAAGCCGGTCGAACCGGCCGCACATGTCGATGCCGGCGAGCCGGTTGAAGGCGGTCTGGAAGGCGAAGCCACGCTCAAGCGCACCCTCACGGCCAAGCACCTGATCCTCCTGGGCATGGGCGCGGTGATCGGCGCCGGCATCTTCGTCGTCACCGGCCAGGCCGCGGCCAACCACGCCGGCCCGGCGATCATGCTGTCCTTCGTGCTGGCCGGGCTGGCCTGTGCGTTCGCCGGCCTGTGCTATGCCGAATTCGCGGCGATGATCCCGGTCTCCGGCAGCGCCTATTCCTATTCGTATGCCACCCTCGGCGAAGGCATGGCCTGGTTCATCGGCTGGTGCCTGGTGCTGGAATACCTGTTCGCCTCGGCTTCGGTGGCGGTGGGCTGGTCGGCCTACATGATCAGTTTCCTCACCACCACCTTGAACCTGCCCTTCCCCGATGCGTTGACCGCTGCACCGATCGACTGGAAAGGCGGCCAGTTCATCGCCTCCGGCAAGCTGTTCAACCTACCGGCGGTGCTGATCGTGGCGGCGATCTCCGGCCTGCTGTACGTCGGCGTCACCCAGTCCACCTTCGTCAACGCCGTCATCGTGGCGATCAAGGTCACGGTGATCTGCCTGTTCGTCGGCTTCGGCGCGATGTATGTGGACCCGGCCAACTGGACCCCCTTCATCCCCGACAACACCGGCACTTTCGGCGAGTTCGGCTGGAGCGGCGTGTTGCGCGCGGCCTCCATCGTGTTCTTCGCCTACATCGGCTTCGATGCGGTGTCCACCGCCGCCGGTGAAACGAAGGACCCGCAGAAGAACATGCCGATCGGCCTGCTCGGCTCGCTGGCGGTATGTACGGTGATCTACATCGTCGTCTGCGCGGTGATGACCGGCCTGCTGTCCTACACCCAGCTCGGCACCGACAAGCCGGTCGCCACCGCGCTGGAGGCCTACGCCAAGCTGGCATGGCTGAAGACCTGGGTCGAGATCGGCGCCATCGCCGGCCTGTCCACGGTGATCCTGGTGATGATGATGGGCCAGACCCGCGTCGCCTACACCATTTCCCGCGACGGTCTGCTGCCACCGATCTTCGGCAAGGTCCATCCGAAGTTCCGCACCCCGCACTTGAGCACGGTCATCGTCGGCGTGGTCGCCGCCACGCTGGCCGGGCTGGTGCCGCTGAGCGTGCTCGGCGAACTGGTGGCCATGGGCACCCTGCTGGCCTTCGCCACGGTGTGTGTCGGCGTGCTGGTACTGCGCCGGACCAAACCCGACCTGCCGCGCTCATTCCGGGTGCCGGCGGTGTGGTTCATCGCCCCGGCCGGGACGCTGATCTGCCTGGGCCTGTTCGCGATGGCCTTCGCCGCGCACTGGCTGGTGTTCGTGCTGTGGACGCTGCTGGGACTGGTCATCTATTTCGGCTATGGCATCCGCCACAGCAAGCTCAACAAGCGCGCCTGACCCCTTTCACGACCGGCGCCACGGGTGCCGGCTTCCCCGCGCATCGCCGCGCCTGACCAGTGAAGACCTGAAGCATGTTCAAGCAACTGTGGGCCACCAAACATCCGCATGCCGCACACCAGGAGGCCGAAGGCCTGAGCCTGCGCCGCACACTCGGCCCATGGGGACTGACCGCACTGGGCATCGGCGCGGTGATCGGCGGCGGTATCTTCGTCATCACCGGCCAGGCCGCCGCCGAGCACGCCGGTCCGGCGATCATGCTGTCCTTCGTGCTGGCGGCGATCTGCTGCGCATTCTGTGCGCTGGCCTATGCCGAATTCGCCTCGATGGTGCCGGTCTCCGGCAGCGCCTACACCTACACCTACGCCACCTTCGGCGAGTTGTCGGCCTGGTTCATCGGCTGGATGCTGGTACTGGAATACGGCGTCTCCGCCTCGGCGGTAGCGGTCAGCTGGACCGGCTATTTCCTCAGCCTGCTCAGCCATTTCGACATCCACCTGCCAGCCGCACTGGTCAGCGCCCCGCTGGACGCGCAGCTCAAGCCCACCGGTGCCATCGCCAATATCCCGGCTGCGGTGCTGGTGCTGCTGCTCACCTGGCTGTGCTATGTCGGCATCCGCAAGTCTTCGGCGATGAACATGGCCATGGTGATCCTCAAGACCGGGCTGATCGTGCTGGTGATCTTCGCTGGCTGGAAGTACGTGGACCCGTCCAACTGGACGCCGTTCATCCCGGCCAATGAAGGCCCGGGGAAATACGGTTTCGAAGGCGTGCTGCGTGGTGCGGCGATGGTGTTCTTCGCCTACATCGGCTTCGAGGCGGTGTCGGTGGCGGCGCAGGAGTCGCACAGGCCGCAGCGCGACATGCCCATCGGCATGCTGCTGTCACTGGTGGTGTGCACCGTGCTGTACATCGCCATGGCGGCGGTGATGACCGGCCTGGTGCCGTACCAGATGCTCGGTACCGCCGAGCCGGTGGTGACCGCGGTGGCCGCGCACCCCCAGCTGGGCTGGCTGCGTGTCATCGTCGAAGTCGGCGCACTGATCGGCCTGTCCTCGGTGGTGCTGGTGATGATCATCGGCCAGCCGCGCATCTTCATGATCATGGGCCGCGACGGCCTGCTGCCGCCGGTGTTCACCCGCATCCATCCCAAGTACCGCACGCCGCACATCAACACCGTCATCACCGGTATCGGCATCGCCCTGCTGGCGGCGCTGTTTCCGCTGGACATCCTCGGTGAACTGACCTCGATGGGCACCCTGATCGCGTTTGCCGCGGTCTGCGCCGGCGTGCTGGTGCTGCGCCGGACCCAGCCGGACCTGCCGCGCCCGTTCCGCATCCCGATGGCGTGGCTGGTCTGCAGCCTGGGCGTGCTCAGCTGCATCGCCCTGCTCACCGCGATGACCGCCCACAACTGGATGCTGATGGGCGTCTGGACGGCCACCGGTTTCATCATCTACTTCGTGTATGGCGTGCGCCACAGCAAGCTCAATGCCGCCAACAAAGCCAGCAAGAGCTGACCTCCGCACGCAGGTTCGATGACCAAGGCCCGGGAGTGACACTCCCGGGCCTTGTCTATTCCCACTTGCCTATATCCATTTGCGTACTGCCGTTATCCAACGCAGAGCAGAGCAGCGCGACGCCTCGCGCAGCGAGCATCCGTCATCGATGCATCAGGCGGCACATCAGCGCACCGGCTTTCAGTGGTGCCGCTGGCGCTCGGTGGCAACTGCCCGGCTCAGCGCCGGGCCCGCTCGTTGCGGCGGAGCTCGGCGGGAATCGCGATTTCGACATTGGCCGGCAGCGCCATGATCCGCAGCTCAGTGCCCGACCACGGTACCGGCTCGCCGTTGATGCTGGCCTCGCCCGGCGTACCTTCATACGGCCAGGGCAGCACCAGCCCGCCTTCCGGCAGCAGCAGTCCTTCGGCCACCCGCAGGCTCAGCTTGCGCTCGCTGCGTTGCAGGCTGAAATTGAGCCGGCCATGTGCGGTACGCAGGCCATCGACGGCGATACCCTTGCCCGTCAGCCAGTCCACCGGCACACCGGCGGCCAGTACGATCGAGGCGTCGTGCTCACGCTCGTAGGCGAACATGTCCAGCGCCGAGCGGACAAAATCCGACGCCACCCACGCGTGCGGCAGATCGCCGACAAAGAACGGTTCGCGCGGCGTGTGCGACACCACTTCGGCCCACTGGTTCCAGCCCGGCGGTGCGCGGTCCTTGAAGAAGAACGTGCTGGCCTGCCAGGCCCGCTCGCGCCAGCCCAGGCGCACGAACGCGCCCACGTTGCGCCATTCGTAGGGCGTGTAATCCTTCCATTCGCGCGTGCCGTCGCGGCGGGCGACGAACTGCTGCCAGTAGCGCTCGAAGGTATTGTCCAGCGCCGGCTGCGGCAACGCGCCCTGCTCGCCGCCCGGCGCCAGCGCGATGGTGGTCGAGGTCGGGTCGAAATCGCCCAGCTCCACTGAACCGGGCAGGTAGTCGATGCTGTGCGCGGCCATCGTCGCCTGCAATGAGTCGTACAGGTCCTGGCGGAACTGGTCACGCGACTGCGCCATCGCCTCGGCTTCGACCTCCTGCCCCAGTGCCGTCGCCATGTCGGCCGCGTCCTTGTAGCCACGCAAGGCCCAGAAATCGTCCCAGTACGAATGCACCGGTTTGGCCGAATAGCCTTCGTGGCTGATCGAGGCCGGCATCATGCCGTAGAAGCCCGGATTGCGCGCACGGTTTTCATCACTGCGCTCACTCAGGCGCAGGTCTTCCATATAACCCCAGGCGGCCAGCACATGTGGCCACATGCGCGCCAGGAACGTGTCATCGCCGGTATAGCGCCAATACGAGGCGATGGCATGGATCAGCTCACCATGACTGTCGTTTTCCGGCACCGGATCACTGCCGCGCGCATCCACGCAGCACGGCACCATGCCGCTGTCGAACTGGTAGGGCGCATACCAGTCCACATAGCTGCGCACCGCGTCACTGCGGCCCATGCGCAGCAGACCTTCGGCAATCATCGCGCCGTCGCGGATCCAGCTGCGTGCATAGGAGCGGGTTCCCGGTTGCAGGCTCGGGCCGACGCGGGAGATCAGCATGTGCGCCAGCGCCGTGCGCAGGCTGTCGGCCAGCGGCTGGCCGGCCTCGGGCAGTCGCAGCCGCAGCGGGTCGAGCTTGTCGCGCCACATCGCGGCCACCTGCTGCTGCGCCTTGTCCGCATCGAAGCCGTCCGGCATCTGCCAGTTGCCGGTCTGCGGCAGCACCAGCGCCACCTCGCGGCTCTGCCCCGGTTCCAGCTTCCACGTGTAAAGCATCGCGCCCGATGCCAGCCCGGTGCTGTCGCGCACTTCGCGGGTTGGCGGCAGGCGCTTGCCGGCCAGATGGGTGACTGCCAGCTTGCTGTCGAAGGTACTGGCGAACCCGGCATCGGGCGTGGCAGTGGCGAACACCCGCGGCGTGCCGTTGACACTGACCTTGCCGTCCTCGATCGCCAGCCGCTCGATCCGGCTGACACCGCCGACGGTGTTGAGGAACTGGCTGGGCGGATTGACCTGGAACGGACGCACCGCCAGCGCCAGCGTGTATTCGTGCGCAACCTTGTCCGGATTGTGCAGCCGGTAGCGCGCCACCAGTTGCGCCTGCTCGGGCCGGCCCTGCACGAAACCGGTCACCTGCAGGTCGAACTGCTCATGCCGCCACTGCACCGAGGGAACCGGCAGATAGCCGTCCAGCAACTGCTGGCTGGCCTGGACATCGGCCCAGCCGTGCGCCTTGCCATCGAGCACCACGAACGGCTCCACGCTGAAGCCGGACTTCACCGCCTCCAGCGCACCGTCCTCGCCCATCAGCGCCTGCTCACGGCCGCCATCCAGGCCGAGCAGCGTCCAATACGGCTGTTCGCCACTGAAGCCGCGCGGCAGCGTCCCCCGTGGCAGATCCTTGGCCAGCGAACGGATGAAATCATTGGGTGTGGCGGCGAAATCCAGCGGCTTGAGGCTGATGTCACGGATGCCATAGCGCCAGTTCGGCCCCTCCACCAGATCGAAACGCAGGTAGCGCGCCTCGGTTTCCGGCAGCGCCAGCCAATCGCGTCCACCACCCCCGGCCACCACCTCGCGGATCTTGTGCCAGTCACGCCCATCTTTGGATGCCTGCACCACATAGCGGGAGGCCTCCAGTCCCGGCACCCACTGGATCATCGCGCCGCCGAATTCGCGCACCTTGCCCAGGTCCAGGCTGATGGTCTGCTGCTTGACCCCGCCACTGACCCACACCGTGTCCGGCTTGCCATCGGCAATACGCTGCTGCAGCGCGGTGGAGGTGTCGGCGATCACGGTGGCGGTCAACGCGGAAGTGTCCTCCTTCGGCAGGGCCTGCAGCGTCAACCGGTCAAAACACACCGAGCCCTTGCCGCCCACGCGGTTGTAAATGGTGAACTCCACCGCCGCACTGCGCCGCAGGGTGCTGTCCTGGCCCGGCCCCCACGCCTTTTCGATATGGCGCTTGCGGTAGCTCACCTGCGTCCAGTCTTTGGGGAAGTCATAGCCGGGACGGTTGACCCACCACACGTTGTCGCCACTGGCATCGACCAGCTTGAACTGCAGGTCGTTGGCCGGTGACTGGCCGCGCACGCCGAATGACAGCTGGTAGTTCTCCGGCCACTCCACCTGCAGCGCACGGCGGATACCCACGTAACCGGAAACATCGTGGAAATCGTAATCCAGGCACAGCGCGCGACCGCCGTTGGCCGCTACCGGACGCAAGGCACCACTGACCTGCGGGGAAGTCACCAGCTGCCACGCATTGATGTTGTCGAATTTCGCCAGCACCCGCGCCGCTCCCTGCGCGGCCAGTCCGCCACTGGCCAGCGCGGCGGTGAAAAACAGCAGCAGGGTAGGAACGGTTTTCATCGAAAAGTATCTCGACGCGAGGCGATCACCAGCCCCGGATTCTGGCAGAAGCGGGACCTGCTGCCGACCGCTGCCGGATACTTCCATGCTGTTCCCGCTGGGTCGTGGCGAGGCCGGCAATGGAATATCCGCCACCACCGCGCAGGCATCGACACACGAGACTCACCTGCCCCCCTCACCCTTTGACACTCCCCAGCAACAGCCCCTGCAGGTAGTAACGCTGCAGCAGCAGGAACAGCAGCAGCACCGGCACTACCGTCACCACCGCGCCGGCCATCATCATCTCCACGTCCATGATGTGCTCGCGCGACAGCGAGGCCAGCGCCACCGGCAAGGTGTAGTGCTCCTGGTCGGTCAGCACGATCAGCGGCCACATGAAGTCGTTCCATGCGCCCATGAAGGTGAAGATGGCCAGTGTCACCAGCACCGGCTTGAGCATCGGCAGCACAATCTGGAAGAAGATCCGCGCCTCGCCGGCACCATCGATGCGGGCCGCCTCCAGCAGCTCGTCCGGAATCGAGCGCGCGTACTGGCGCACCAGGAAGATGCCGAACACGCTGGCCAGTGCCGGCACCACCACGCCGCCAAACGTATTGACCAGTCCCATCTGCTTCATCAGCAGGAACAGCGGCAGCATCGCCACCTGCGCCGGCACCACCAGTGCCGCCAGCAACAGCTGGAATATCCGGTCGCGCCCGGCGAAGCGCAGCTTGGCGAAGGCATAGCCGGCCAGCGTATTGAGCAGCAGCGAGCCGGCAGTGATGCCCATCGACACCAGCAGGCTGTTGAGGAAGTTGCGGCCCATGCCGGTACGCGCAAACAGGGCGCGGTAGTTGTCCAGCGTGGTCTGCGACGGCAGCAACGGCGGCGGGAACTGCGAAGCCTGCCCGCCGGGCATGAACGATACCGACAGCATCCATGCCAGCGGCGCCAGGCTGATGATCGCCAGCAACGCCAATGCGCCATTGATCCACAGCGCATGCCCGCGCGACTGCCCGATCTCGCGCCCGCTCATACCAGCTCCCGGCGCTTGCCAAAGCGCAGCATCAGCGTGGTCACCGCCAGGATGATCAGAAACAGCAGGAACGCCACCGCCGAGGCACGCCCCAGGTTCCACCACTTGAAGCCTTCCTCGAACATGAAATACAGCACGCTGACCGTGCTCTGCAGCGGATCGCCACGGGTCATCACATAGGGCTCGGCGAACAACTGGAAGTAGCCGGAAACGGTGATCACGCCGACCACCAGCAGCACCGGCCCCAGCATCGGCAAGGTGATGTGCAGCAGCTGCTGCCAGCGCGAGGCGCCGTCAATGCGTGCAGCCTCGTACAGATCCTTCGGAATCGCCTGCAGGCCGGCCAGGAAGATCACCATGTTGTAGCCGAAGTTTTTCCACACCGCGAACAGGATGATGGTCGGCATCGCCCAGTGCGGATCGCCCAGCCAGTCCACCGGGTTGATGCCCAGATGGCCCAGCCCCCAGTTCACCAGCCCGTAGCGGGTATGGAACAGGTAACGCCAGATCACCGCCACCGCCACCAGCGTGGTCACCACCGGCGCGAACAGCGCGGTGCGGAACAGCGCCTTGAAGCGGGCGGCCGGCGCGTTGAGCAGCAGCGCGGCGCCCAGTGACAGGGCAATCGACAGCGGCACGCCCAGCACCACGAAATACGCGGTATTGCCCAACGCCTTCCAGAACATCGGTGTCTGTAGCAGGTCGATATAGTTGTCCAGCCCGGCGAAACGCAGGTTGCGCGTATCGGCCAGCGCATACAGGTCGAAGTCGGTCAGGCTCAGCGCCAGCGCCGACAGCACCGGCAGGCCGAAGAACACGCCGATCACGATCAGCGCCGGGGCAGCGAAGATCCAGCCGGCCAGTGAACGCTGCTTCATCGCCCTGCCCCGCTATCGGCGGCATCGGCCTGCTGCTCGACGATCCAGCGCCGCTTGGCCAGGATCTCATCGACCTGCCGGTCCAGCTGTTCCACCGCGCGCTCCTGCGGCAGGCCGCCACGCACCACCTGCTCGGTGACGATGCGCATCTGCTGGGCGATACGTTCCCACTCCAGCACCTTGGGGGTCGGCTTGACCCGTTCCAGCTGGTCGGCGAACGCGGCGGTGAGCGGATCGCCGGTCAATTCCGGTGACTGCCAAGCGCTGCGTCGCGGCGGCAGGTCACCAATGAGCGTGTAGAAACGCTGCTGGATCGCCGGCCGCGACAGGAATTCGATCAACTTCCACGCCGCGTCCTTCTGCTGCGAGGAGCGGAACACCACCAGGCTGGTACCGCCGGCGATACCGGCGCCCGGGCCATCGGGACCGGGCAACGGCGCGGTGCCCCACTGGCCCTCCAGCGCAGCGGGCTGGCGCTGGCGGAACTCGCGGATGTTCCATGGCCCGGACAGGTAGAACGCGGTGAAACCACGGAAGAACTCGTCCCAGACGTTGGAGATCTGCGTCTCGGACATCTTCGGCGCCCAGCCCTGCTGGAACAGGTTGTCGTAGAAGGCCAGCGTGCGGCGGAACCCGGGGCTGCGGAAATTGCCGCGGGTGTCATTCTCACGCAGCAGCGGATCATCCTGCTGCAGGGCGAGCGACAGTTGCGGCTCGAACTCGTTGAGCGGCATCAGCACCGGATAGCCGCGATCACTCATCTGCTTCTTCAGCGCGACGTTGACCTGCTCCCACTCGGCCCAGCTGCGCGGCGGATGCTCATAGCCGGCCTGGCGCAGCAGGTCCTTGCGATAGAACAGCAGCCGCGTATCCACGTACCAGGGCACACCGACCAGTTGCCCGTCCACCACGTTGGTATCCCAGATGCCGGGGAAATAATCCGCCGGCTGCACTTCCGTGGAGCCATCCACATACGGCTGCAGCGGCGTGAGCGCCTGCAGCGTGGCGAACTCGGCCATCCAGGTGTTGCCCAGCTGGCACACATCCGGCAGGCCATCGGCGGCATAGGCGGTGAGCAGCTTCTCGTGCGCGGCGGTCCACGGGATGTTCTGCACCTCGACGCGGAGGCCGGGATTTTCCGCCTCGAACTCGCGGATCAGCTCGCCCACCACTTCGGCTTCGCGGCCCATCGCCCAGAAGCGCAACGTGGTGTCCGGCGCCGGGCGCGCGCAGCCGGCCACCAGCAGCAACAGCACACAGGCCAGCCAGCGCGTCATCGCCATACTCAGGGCTGCTGCGGTCGCGACGCCGGCGGCTGCTGGGCCGCGGCCTTCTGTGCTTCGGCGGCGGCCGCGCGCGATTCGGCAATCCCGACCGCGCGCGCGGACGCGGCCTGTTCGTCCTTCTGCAGCGGCTGCCATTCCTCGCCTTCCGGCGCCAGCCAGCCACCACTGAAACCGGCGCGCTCCAGTCCTTTGCGGATGTAGGGGTTCTTCTTCATCACATTCCAGACGAACTCGTCGCGATAGTTGGCGATGCCCGCCAGGATCGGCCCCTGGTCGATGGCGATGTAATCGCTGGCCACCCAGCCGCGCTCGGGAATCAGACGCCCGGTCTTGAGCGGGATGTCGTAGTTGAAGCTGGGATTGAACGAGTCCAGAAAGCCGTAGCTGGAGTACAGGTAGTCACCGTAGCGCTGGTGCATCGCCACCGTTGCCGGGATCACCACTTCCGGCGCGAACGGCAACGAGGAGATCGCCGCCGACGGCACGATGGTGCCATCGTCGAAATTCTCGCGCAGGCCGGCACCGCGCGCCGAGTAATGACGGAACTGGCGCTGCTCGCCCTTGTACTCCTGGGTGGTGTTCTGCGGGCCGTCGCCGGCGGTCAGCCCCCACACGTCCTCACCGTAATCCTTCCACTGCATGGGATTGGCGATGGCGTACTCGCGCTGGGCCAGTGTCGCCCGGCGGCTGTTGAGGAAGTAATCGATGCCGCGCTCGCGCATGTAGGCATCCTGGATATCGCGGAAGTCGATCCAGACATGGCTGTACTGATGCCCGAACAGCGGCCCGAATGACAGATATTCCTGGCCTTGGAACACGCCCCAGTCGTTGTCGTAGGTGCGCGCCCACACCGTCCACGCATCCGGCTCGACCGGGTGCGTCGGCGAACCGAGCGCCAGCACGTACAGCATCATCGCCTCGTTGTAGCCCATCCAGTCATGTTCGATGAAGCCGCTTTCCGGGAACCAGCCCATCGACACCAGCGGCGTGTTGCGCTGCAGCCACCGCCAGTCCACCCGCCGGTAGATCGTATCGGCAGCCTGGCGGATCTCCTTCTCGCGGGCGTCGTCGCCGTCGTAATAGGACTGCGCGAACAGCACGCCCATCAGCAGCAGCGCGGTATCGACGCTGGAAAGCTCCACCCAGCTGTCGTAGCGGCGGCCTTCCTGCATGTCCAGGAAGTGGTAGTAGAAGCCCTTGTAGCCGCCCTTGCCGGTACGCTGCGGGCCCGACGGCAGGTCGCGGAAGAACTTCAGCGTCAGCAGCGTGCGGTCCACCGCCTGGTTGCGACTGATCCAGCCGTTCTCGATGCCGATCGGATAGGCGGTCAGCGCGAAGCCAACCGAGGCGATGGAGGCGAACGGCCGTGACGGGTAGCGGTCCGGAGTCAGCCCGGTCTGCTCGCTGGTGGTATCCCAGAAATACTGGAAGGTGCGGCGCTCGATATCGTCGAACAGCGGCGGCAGCTCCGGCTTCATCGGCCGCGGCGGCAGGTCGGCCTCGATCAGGATCACCTGCGGCAATACCTTGGGCATCGGCGGCTCCGGCGCCTTGCCGCAGCCGGCCAACAGCACCAGTCCGAAAACGGCGACAACGCTGGACAGCAACGGGGCGATGCGCGGCATGCTCAAGACGGTATCCAGATGTAAGGGAAACAGGCTGCCACGATCCCGCGGCGGCGCCACCGGCACATGTGCGAAAGGTCCCGGCCGCGATGACCGCTGCCGGGACCGCTGCTTACCAGTCCAGTCCGAAGGACAGTTTGAACATACGCGGCGGATATACCGTACCCACGCCGTTCCGGTGCAGGTAGTTGTCATTGGGCACGCCCACCACACCACGCCAGGTGTCGTAGTCGGTGAAATTCTGCCAGTTGAAGACATTGAGCACGTCACCACGTACCCGGAACCGTAACCCGGCACCGGTATCCCATTCCTTCTGTACTGCCATGTCGAACTGCTTGAAACCGAAGGTGCCATGTGGCGTAGCCGGATCGAAGAAGCAGTTGAGCGTGCTCGGTGCATCCAGGCAGTTGGTTGCATCCTTCGGTCGTGGACTCTCAAGCGTCAGCTTGCCGGAAATGGTGATACCCCAGAACTCGTACATGCCCGTGCCGACGAAGCGGTGCTCGGGGATGCCGACCGAACGCAGGAACGGCAAGCCGTCCAAGCTGGGATAGTCGAACAGATAGTGCTCGTCGCTGTTGGCCGCGTTGAGCCGGTTTTCCTTGGCATCGCTGTAGGTATAGGCCAGCGTGACCGCCCACGGTGATTCGGGTGAATAGGCCTTTTCCGCCGACAGCAACAGCTGGTTCAAACGGGTGTCGATGCCGTTGTCGGCCTTGATCAAGGTGCCGTAGCCGGGAATCGGCTGACCCCAGGGCTGACCACCCCAGGTTGCCCCCGGCGTGGCCGGGTCGCGGAAGCTGCCATCGGGCCAGCGGTTGCCCAGCGAAAACACGATGCCATCGTAGCTGCGCACGTGGGCGAAGGTGACCGAGGTGCTCCACTCCTGCCCGGCCAGGGTGAGCAGGTTGCGCATGCCCAGCGAGAACTGGTCCGAATACGGCGTGACCAGGTGATTGTTGAGCAGGTTCACCTCGGCGCCGAGGTTGGGATTGGCTTGGGTCAGCGCGTACAGATTGTCCTGCTCGTAGTAGGCCGGGTCCCAGGCGATGCAGTTGTTGCTTCCCACCGTGCAGGGGTGGTCATCGGTGTTGAAGAAATAGGTATAGCCGGGGAAGGTGCGCTTGGAGCTTTCCAGCGCCAGATAGTCGAACAGGTTGCGGTCGTAGGAGCGCCCGGCGCCGCCGAAGATCACGTGCCGCTCGTCCCCACCAAGATCGTAGGAGAAGCCCAGCCGCGGCGCCCAGTTGTTCTTGTCGGCCTTACGCTCGCGCCCACTGCTGATGTAGTTCTCGATATCGTAGTCGACGTTGGGCCCGTTCAGATTGGCCCAGCCGCGCAGCGCCGCGGCCAGGCCCGGATCTGTCACATAGTCCTCGTAGCTGGGCGTGGTCTCATAGTCGTAGCGCACACCCAGATTGAGCAGCAGTCGCTCGGTCACCTGCCAGTCGTCCTGCAGGTAGATGCCGTACTGGCGGTTGCGGGAAATCACGTTGCGGTCGGCAATGCCTGGCAGCGGGGCGCCGAACTCGACCCGCCACGGCACCATGTCGGCCACCAGGTCGCGCCCGGCTGCCAGGTTTTCACCCAGGTCGTAGCGGAACTGCGCGTTGTAGGGCTGCTGCTGGAAGGACTCGATACGCACGTTCTTGAACTTGAACCCGCCCTTGAACGTGTGACGCTCCATACCATTGAAAGTGAGGTCGTTCTGCAGCGAATAGCCCTTCTGCCCCTTGTTCTGGTAGTCCGCGCCGCCGCCAAGATTGAGCAATGTGTCGCCGTCGCCAAAATTCGCCAAGGTCGACCGGATCGAACGCCCTGGACCCAGCGTGACCGGGCGCGGGTTCCAGAAGTCGTCTTCACTGGTCAGGTGAAGGTCGTTGAGCCAGTCCAGCGTGCTCCATTGCCAGCGCAGATCCATCCGGGTGCTGTCATTGCTCTTGGTGCTGCCGTAACTTGACGTATTGGGGCCGTCGCCAATGCCAGTCAGCTCCTTTTCCTGGCGGCGTTTGGCCGACAGTTCGACCAGATGCTCATCGCCGGCCTGCCAGGTCAGCTTGCCGAAATACATGTCCTGGTCGAAGGACGCATTGGCCGGGCCCAGGTACGACGCCAGTTCGGGGGTTATCCATGCCGGGTCGTAGATACTGGTGCCCAGCCGCACCTCGCGCGGACGCTGGATGCGCTTGGCCTCATAGGCGGCGAAGAAGAACAGGTTGTCGCGCACGATCGGGCCGCCGAACGCGGCGCCGTACTGGCGTTCGCTGGAGGGCACCTTGGTGCCGCTCTGCTCTTCCGAGAACGTGGGCTTGCGCCAGTTCTCGCTGGTGTTGTCCCAGAAAAAACTGCCATGGAATTCGTTGGTGCCGGACTTGGTCACCGCGGTCACCGCCGCGCTGCTGACCTGGTCGTACTCGGCCTTGTAATTGGAGGTGATGACCTTGTATTCGCCGATGGCCAACTGCGGGAAGGGGCTGCCGCTGGAGGAGTCCTGGCCACTGATGCCGCCCTTGAGCACGTAATTCTTCTGTCCGACGCCGTCGATGAAGACATTGATGCCATTGGAGTTCTGCGCACCGCTGCGCAGCTTGCTGGAACCGTCGGCGCCGCTTTCGAAGATCATCCCCGGCACGGTGTCGGCAAACGCCAGGAAATTGCGCGACCCCTGCGGCAACACCTCGATCTGTTTTTGCGACACGTAACTGGCCACTTCCGAGGTCTTGGTCTCCACCGGCGCCTGCGCCGTCACCTGCACCGCATCCAGCGTGGTTGCCGTACCGCCGGCGGTCTCGGCCACGCCACCGACGCCCAGGTTCAGCGTTGCCGTCTGTCCTACCTGCACGGTGATGTTCTGGCTGCTGCGCTTGCCGCCTGCCTCGACATCGATGCGATAGCTGCCCGGCGGCAGGCCAGCCAGCGAATAGCTGCCATTGGCGGTGCTCTGCACGCTGCGGCTCAGCCCGGTGGCCAGGTTGGTGGCGGTGACCTGCGCCTGTCCGGCCGGCGCCGAATCGACCATCACCTGGCCGCGGATGGTGGCACCGGTGCTCTGCGCCCATACCGGCGCCGCGCCCAGCACGAGACAGCCGGCCAGCGCGCAGCTCAACAGACTGCGGACCGGGCGGAAGGAAGATCGGGGATGCGGTTTCATGATGCGGTTCTCTCCAGGGAAAGCAGGTCCGGCAGAAGGTCCATCAGTCATCGCCCAGGTATCCGGGAACCGCGGGCGCGGGCCGTATCCGGATACCGTTATCGCAGTCCATTGCCGGCAACCTGACTGGCGCCCGCTCCGGACCCTGTGCAATTCGCCCGTATTCTTGTCAAAAAAGAGTGAAAGAAACGTATCTATGCACCCGGCTGCAGCACTTCAGTGCCGATCCGGGCAGATGACCGCCATGAGGCGACCCGCACCGTTACCGGCTCACTCCATTCAGGAAGCACACCTGCGGTTGCAACATCCCGGTGCGATAGCCGGCGACTTCGGCCGTCCCTGCGCCCGGGCAGCAACGGGGAGAATCTCCCAGCGGTAGCGCAACCACTCACGCGGACAACTGCCCGGTTCCCATCGCCGGGGACAGCGCGGTGCTGACTGCCGCCCCCTGCCGCCACGACCGCGACCAATACCGGGCAGAGCGTCAATGACCTGACGGCCGCCCTGCGCATGGACAAGGCGGCCATCCACCAGAGCGGACGCAGCGGTCGTCCGATGCGCCTGTCCCGGAGTCGCTCAGGAAGCCTCGTCCGGCGTGCGCGCCTTGATCGACAGGGCGTGGATATCGGTTTCCATCATCTCGCCCAGCGCCGCATAGACAGCGCGGTGACGGGCCAGCGGCCCCTTGCCGGCAAAGGCGGTGCTGACGATGTCGACATTGAAATGCCCGCGCCCGTCACGGGCACCCGCATGGCCGGCATGGCGGTGGCTGTCATCCTCGATTTCCAGCGACTGCGGCTGCAGTGCGGCCAGCAGGGCCGACCGGATCCGCTCGATCCGGCCGCTCAAGGCAACACCTTGCGGAACGGCCGCACCTCGAGCCGCGCATAGACACCGGCGGCAACATACGGATCGGCCTGCGCCCACGCACGGGCGCTTTCCAGGTCCGGAAACTCGGCAATCACCACGCTGCCGCTGAAGCCGGCCTCACCCGGATCTTCGGCGTCGATGGCCGGACAGGGCCCGGCCAGCAACAACCGTCCCTGCGCCAGCAGGGACTGCAAACGCGCCAGATGCTCGCCGCGGGCGCCTTTGCGCGCTTCCAGCACCTGCTCG
This sequence comes from Stenotrophomonas sp. UBA2302, assembly GCA_002345545.1. Classification (GTDB taxonomy): domain Bacteria; phylum Pseudomonadota; class Gammaproteobacteria; order Xanthomonadales; family Xanthomonadaceae; genus Stenotrophomonas. The sequence goes on from DDVW01000053.1 coordinate 229,782, forward strand.
CCGTCATAGCCTTCAATCACATACCACACCGTGTTTTCCCCCACTTTCTCCGCTGTATTGAACGGATGCCCATCCAGTCTAGCGCCACACCACTGGACATGGGCCGGTCTGGGCGATTACTCTTCGCACCATTGCACGCAACCGGCCTGTAACGGCCCCGGAGCGGCGGCCGGCCCAGACCGGCCACCTGGCAACCGGACCGCATTTCCTACCGGACCGCGTAGACGACCTCCCTGTGATGACGCTGCCGCAAATCTGCGGCGCGCCCACCTGTTGTTATGTATACGCACGCCTCGCAGGCGTGTTTGGCTCGCAATAACGAGGACAGCGCCGTATCCGGGCGGGAACCTGGAACGCGTACCGCTACTGCAATACCCGATGTCGACCTGATGACTTCCGAACTCGCGCACGACGCGAACACGCCAGCGCCGCCTGTTTTTCCGCAGCAGCAGGAAATGCCGCTGGCGGTGGTGCATGGTCAGCCGGTGCTGCAGATTCCGCAGGATCTGTACATTCCACCGGATGCGCTGGAAGTCATCCTCGATGCCTTTGAAGGTCCGCTGGACCTGTTGCTGTACCTGATCCGCCGACAGAACCTGGACATCCTGGACATCCCGGTCGCCGAAATCACCCGGCAGTACGTGGACTACATCAACGTGCTGCAGGAGTTGCGCTTCGAGCTGGCGGCCGAATACCTGGTGATGGCCGCGATGCTGGCGGAGATCAAGTCGCGGATGCTGCTGCCGCGCCCGCCCGTCGAGGATGGCGAGGAAGCCGATCCACGCGCGGAACTGGTGCGCCGCCTGCAGGAGTACGAGCGTTTCAAGCAGGCCGCCGAGGACATCGACGCCCTGCCCAGGCAGGATCGCGACACCAGCATCGCCCATGCCTTCGTGCCGGACCGGGCGACGGTGAAGCTGCCGCCGCCGGTCGAACTGAAAGACATGCTGATGGCGCTGCATGACGTGCTCAAGCGCGCCGAGCTGTTCAGCGGCCACGCAATCAAGCGCGAGGCACTGAGCGTGCGCCAGCGCATGGGCGATGTGCTCAGCTATCTGGAAGACGGCAAGTTCTACCGCTTTGAAACGCTGTTCACCGCCGAGGAAGGCAAGCTCGGCGTCCTGGTCACCTTCCTGGCACTGCTGGAACTGGCCAAGGAACAGCTGCTGGACATCGTGCAGGAAGCGCCCCTGGCGCCGATCTACGTCAAATCACTGGCCGCCGGCAACACCAACGCACCGCTGCAGTTTTCGAGCGAATTCGATGACGCCGACGCCCTCGACCCCGCCTGAGCAACCACTCCGTCGCATGGATCAACCTCTGATCAACCGCATCATCGAAGGCGCCCTGCTGGCGTCCAGCCAGCCGGTGACGCTGGCGCAACTGCAGGCCCTGTTTCCGGAAGACGAACCGGCCCCGCCGGGCAGCGTCGAACGGGCGCTGGAGCTGCTGGCCGAAGGCTGCAGCGGGCGCGGCGTGGAACTGGTGGAGGTCGCCTCCGGCTTCCGCTACCAGATCACTGCCGAGGTGCACGACTGGGTGGCGCGGCTGTGGACCGAACGCAAGACCCGCTATACCCGCGCCACGCTGGAAACCCTGGCGCTGATCGCCTACCGCCAGCCGATCACCCGTGGCGAGATCGAACAGGTGCGTGGCGTGGCGGTCAGCAGCAACATCATCCAGGCGCTGGAAGAGCGCGAATGGATCCGCGTGATCGGCCATCGCGACGTGCCCGGCAAACCGGCGCTGTTCGGCACCACCAAGGGCTTTCTCGATTATTTCGGGCTCAAGCGCCTGGACGAACTGCCGCCGCTGTCCGAGCTGCGTGACCTGGGTGAACTGGAGCCGCAGCTGCCACTGGGCGACGACGGCCAGCCGGCCGCGCCACTGCCCGCCGGCATCAGTCCGCCAGACGGATCCAGCACCACCGCGGCCACCGGGACCCCCGGAGCCGCAAGCAACACCCCAACAGAAACAGATCCCGCGACAGCCCCGGAGACCGGAGCCGTCGCAACCGATACCGCCCTCACGGGCGAACCCGATGCCGCGCCGGGAGAGCGCGTGGCGGAAGTGGAAGACACCGAAAACAACGCCGTCGCGACGACGTCCGTGGCTGTTGAAGTAGCCGATTCCGAACCAGAGGCCGACGCGGAAAACGCCGGTCGGAGCCAAACAGAATGAGTGACACCCCTCGCAAGCCGTCGTTGAACAAGCTCTCGCTCAAGCGCGAAGCCACCACCGAACAGCCCAAACTGGAAGAACGCCTGCACAAGGTGCTGGCACAGGCCGGCCTCGGCTCGCGCCGCGCGCTGGAACAGCGCATCGCCGATGGCCTGGTCAAGGTCAACGGTGAAACCGCGCAGACCGGCATGTCGATCAAGAGCGGCGACAAGATCGAGCTCGATGGCCGCAGCTTCGTTGCCAGCGCCCTGACCGATCCGGCGCGCGTACTGGTCTACAACAAGCCCGAAGGCGAAGTGACCACGCGCGAAGATCCGGAAGGCCGCCCGACCGTGTTCGAGGCGCTGCCGCCGCTCAAGGGCGCGCGCTGGATCGCCATCGGCCGCCTGGACATCAACACCACCGGCCTGCTGNNCTGCTGCTGCTGACCACCGATGGCGAACTGGCCAACGCGATGATGCACCCGTCCTTCGAGGTCGCACGCGAATACGTGGTGCGCGTGCGTGCGCCGGAAGGTGAGGAGAAGGTGCCCGACAACCTCGTCGACCGCCTCGCCCGTGGCGTCGCACTGGAAGACGGCCCGGCCAAGTTCGACGAG
>DDVW01000058.1:0-5993 GCA_002345545.1 Stenotrophomonas sp. UBA2302
TTCAGCACCGCCGCCTCGTTGCCCGGATCGCAACCCAGACCCCAGACCGCCTCGGTCGGGTAGGCGATCACGCCACCGGCCTGCAGGACCGGGACGATGTTGTGCAGATCAAGTTCCTTCATGGACGGCACCGTTGCTGCCCGCAGCGGGTGCGCGGGGCGTTTGGGAGAGTGCAATGCGACAGGCCGCCCGNNGGCGGCCTGATGCGGGAGTCGTGATTATCCGCCTGTCGTCATGACAGGGGGTAATCGTCCTCAGAACGGCGGGGCGTCGTCGGCACCGGCCTTGGTCACCGCCTTTTTGGCGACGGTTTTCTTGGTGGCGGCCTTCTTGGCCGTGGTCTTTTTCGCCGCAGCCTTCTTGGTCGCGGCCTTCTTTGCCGGAGCCTTCTTGGCAGCCGCCTTCTTCGGCGCGGCTTCCTTCTTCACCGCGGCCTTCTTGGTGGCGGCCTTCTTGGCGCCGAAGCCTTTGCGTACCGGCTTGCCGGTTTCTTCCATCAGCTGCTGCACCTCGGCCAGGGTCAGCGAGGCCGGCTCGCGGTCCTTGGGGATCTTGCCGTTGAGCTTGCCGTCGCTGATGTACGGACCGAAGCGGCCGTTCAGCACCTGGATGTCCGAGCCTTCGAACTCCTTGATGATGCGGTTGCGCGCGATCTCTTCCTTCTCCTCGATCAGGAAGATGGCGCGGGCCAGGTCGATCTTGTACGGATCGTCCTCCTTCTTCAGCGAGGCGTAGGTGCTGCCGCGCTTGGCGAACGGGCCGAAGCGGCCGATGCCCACGCTGACCTCTTCGCCGTTGGCATCGGCGCCGAGCTTGCGTGGCATGTCGAACAGCTTCAGCGCGTCTTCCAGCGAGATCGAATAGATGCTCTGGCCCGGCTGCAGCGAGGCGAACTTGGGCTTGTCCTCGTCATCGACGGTGCCGATCTGCACCATCGGCCCGAAGCGGCCGATACGTGCGCTGACTTCCTTGCCGCTGGCCGGATCGGTACCCAGCACGCGCGCGCTGCCGGCGTCGGTGCGGTCCAGCGATTCGCTCTTGTCGCTGACCAGTTCCTTGAACGGGCCCCAGAAGCGCTCCATCAGCGGCACCCACTCCTCCTCGCCGCGCGACACCGCATCCAGCTCGTCCTCGAGCTTGGCGGTGAAGTCGTAGTCGACGTAGCGGGTGAAGTGGCTGGACAGGAACTTGCTGACCGCACGGCCGACGTCGGTCGGCTTGAAGCTGCGGCCTTCCATCTCGGTGTACTTGCGGAACAGCAGGGTCTGGATGATCGAGGCGTAGGTCGACGGACGGCCGATGCCGTATTCCTCCAGCGCCTTGACCAGCGCCGCTTCGGTGAAGCGCGGCGGTGGCTGGGTGAAGTGCTGGTCGGCGCTGATGCGGTCCAGCGGGATGCGGTCGCCGGTCTTCATCGCCGGCAGCTTGCGGCCTTCGTCCTCGTCCTCGGCGTTCTTGCTGTCCTTGCCTTCCTCGTACACGGCCAGGAAACCGGGCACGACCACGGTGGTGCCGCTGGCGCGGAACACGTGCTCGCTGCCGGCGGCCAGGTCGACGCTGACGGTGTTCAGGGTGGCCGGGATCATCTGGCTGGCGACGGCGCGCTTCCAGATCAGCTCGTAGAGCTTGCGCTCGTCGTCGGTCAGGTACTTGCCGACCTGCGCCGGGGTGCGCAGCGCCGAGGTCGGACGCACCGCTTCGTGCGCTTCCTGGGCGTTCTTGGATTTGGTGGTGTAGACGTTGGGCTTGTCCGGCAGCGCGCCGGTGCCGTAGTCGCGGGCGATCACGTCGCGGATTTCGACCAGCGCGTCCTGCGACAGGCTCACCGAGTCGGTACGCATGTACGAGATCAGGCCGACCGTGCCCTCATCGCCGATGGCCACGCCTTCATACAACTTCTGCGCCACCTGCATGGTCTTGCGGGTGGTGAAGCCGAGCTTGCGCGAGGCTTCCTGCTGCAGCGTGGAGGTGGTGAACGGCGCAGCCGGGCGGCGCTTGCGCTCCTTGCTGGCCACGTCGGTGACATGCAGCGCGCCCTGCGCGGCCTGCTGGATGCGCAGCCGTGCGGCCTCGGCGGTGTCGCCGTCGGTGACGGTGAACTGCTCGAACTTCTGCCCGTCCAGCTTGATCAGGCGGGCGTTGAAGTGCTGCGACGGGTGCGCACAGGCGGCCTCGATGGACCAGTACTCGCGGGCGATGAAGGCTTCGATCTCCTCCTCGCGCTCGACGATCATGCGCAGCGCCGGGCTCTGCACGCGGCCGGCGGACAGGCCGCGCTGGACCTTGCGCCACAGCACCGGCGACAGGTTGAAGCCGACCAGGTAATCCAGTGCGCGGCGCGCCTGCTGCGCATCGACCAGATCGCTGGCAATGGCACGCGGCTGGGTCATCGCCTCCTTGATCGCACGCGGGGTGATCTCGGTGAACACCACGCGCTGCATCGGCTTGCCCTCGGCCAGCCCGCGTTCTTTCAGGATCTCGGCGATATGCCAGCTGATCGCCTCACCCTCGCGGTCCGGGTCGGTCGCCAGGAAGATGTCGTCGGCTCCCTTGGCGGCCTTGGCGATGGCTTCCACGTGCTTCTGGTTCCTTTCGATCAGGTCGTAGCGCATCGCGAAGGCGTTGTCCGGATCGACCGCGCCCTCCTTGGGGACCAGATCGCGCACATGCCCATACGAGGCCAGGACCGTGAAATCCTTGCCGAGGTATTTATTGATCGTCTTGGCCTTGGCCGGCGATTCGACGATGAGCAGGTGCTTGGGCATGTCAGTTGGGTTCTTGCGGGAGAGGGCGGAGCCTGTGGGGCCGCTAGGGTGGCGTAATCGCCGGAGTTAGTGAAGCGATATGGCCGTTCTAGATGGACTGACGCCCGGGCAGGTGCCCGGGCGTTCAGCTTTCTTCCTTATTAGAGGAATCATGCCGGGCCGGTCGCTGTCAAGCATGGCCGCGGCACGGGGGTCAATTGAACTGGCTGGCAGCGATGCCGATCACGGCCAGCATGGCGAAGATACCGACCGCCAGCAGCAGGCCGAAAATCGACAGGATCACGATGGTCACGGTGCCCAGGCCGCGCTGCTGCCACTCCGGATGCTCGGTGAAGGCCCATTTGTCGACCACCAGGGTGTCGCAGAGCATGTCGTGCAGGCCCTGCTTGCGCTCGGTGAAGGCGGCCATCACAAAGCCGATGCACAGGATCAGGCCGCTGAGCATGGCGGCGAAGTAACGGCCGATGCCGCGGGCGATGCTGATCCGCGCGCCATCGGTGCGCACCACCTTGATGCCCACCGCCATCTTGCCCAGCGTGGCCTTGCCTGTGGAGGCGTGGAAGCCGGCGTAGTAGGCGGCCGACAGGGCGATGGACAGCAGGTTGGTCAGCAGCTGGATCATGATGAAACCGGCGCCCATCGCGTCGCTGCCGCCACCGATGCCGGCCATGCCCAGACCCAGCGCCATGCCGATGACCATGGCGACCACGCCGCCGACCAGGCCCACGATCAGGCTGTCGATGCAGTAGGCGGCCACGCGCTTCCAGAAGCCGGCATAGACCACTTCACCGCCATGGATCACGCCATCACCGCCCAGCGTGGTGCTGGCCGGTGCGGTGTACGGCGAATGCGGCTCGGCCGTGGCGGTACCGGCAACGGCGGTGCCGTTCTCGATGGCGACGTAATCCGCGCGCAGGTCGATGCCGGGATTGGCCTTTTCGACCAGCTGCAGCTCCTCGGTCACCGTCGACAGTGCCTGCCACTGCTGCATGCCTTCACGCCAGACCAGCGTGGACAGGTCCAGTTCGTTCTGGCGGAATTTGCCGCGCAAGGTGTCGGCATCAACCGGCCCGTGCCGTTCGCGCTGGGCATCGGCGTAGTACCACTGACTCATCATGTTCCCCGTGTATATGAATGAAGTGTTTCAACCGCGGCAGTTTACCGGTAGGAAGCGGTCATCCACCTCTGAACTGCATTCCCAGTGGCCGGTATCGGCATCGTAGTCGAGCCGGAGGTGCTTGCCGTCCAGCCGGGGAGTGCCCGGTGCCGCAAGGCGTGCCTCCAGCCCGCAGTGGCCGTTGTCAACGCGGCCGACATGGAGGCTGGCGATGCCCATGCCGGCATAGTCTTCCGGTGCATTGAAGCCTTCATCACCATTGACCGGGCAGCGCTGGTGCTGCTGCACGAATTCGACGACCTGGGTCTTCAGCGGCTGCAGCTGGCTATGGGCCATGCCGGTTCTGGAGCGCAGGGTGTACTCCTGATAGGCCGGCAGGGCGATGGCGGCAAGTATCGCCAGGATGCCGATCAGGATCACACCGGCAATCGCCGCGACGATGATGGCGATGACGCAACCGGACAGGCGGGGCTTGTCCGCTGGCGTGCTGCCGTGATGCACATGCTGTACCGGGGGTGGCAGCGGCGGCGTGGAGGGCGGGGTGCTGGAGCCGGCCTCCACCGGCAGGCCCAGCTCGCCGGCGTAATCGCGCAGTGGTTGCCAGCCCGGGGCGCCTTCACGCCAGATCAGGGTGCCGCCATCGATGTGGCCGGCGCGGTAAAGCGCGAGGATGTCGGCCGTTGCCAGCGGGCCCTGCCGCTGGCCGTCGCCGGCGGCGTAAAACCATGGGGTCACGTTGATTTCCTTGTGCGTCCCTGCATGCCGGAAGCGTCAGTGCAGGGGTTCGGGCTCGTCGATGAACATCTGCGTTTCCATCCAGGCGTAGGCCGCCTCGGCCCCCGGCTGGTTGAACAGCACCATCAGTACCACCCACTTCAGGTCTTCCAGGTCCAGTTCGTCCTGGTCCAGCGCCATGGCACGGTCCAGGACCAGTTCGCGCTGGTCGGCATCCAGGATCCGCTGCTGTTCCAGGAACAGCAAGAAGCCACGGCAGTCCATGTCGAGCTTGTCCAGCTCGGGGCCGTGGAACACACGGACGGGGCCGTCGATGTGCGGGCGGGCGACGGCCGGGCGCTGTTCAGCCAGCGCGTCGAGCCAGTCGAACGCCTTGTTGATCTCGGTGGGACTGAAACCGGCCTGGATCAGGCCGTTCTGCAGCGAATCGCGGTCCCGGATGAGGTCGGCATCCTCACTGAAATAGTGTTCAAACAGGTACAGCAGGACGTCCAGGATGCTCTCTTTCATTGCCCCTCGGCCTGCGCCAATGGCGCTGTGGAGGTAAAGAAACTTCAGGTGCGAGTGTAGCGGCCGTGTGCGGACGACACTTTTCCTTCCAGTTCCATGACCAGCAGCATGGAGGACAGGCTGGCAGCCGTCAATCCAGTGCGCTCGATCAATGAATCCATACCGGTGGGGTCGTAGCCCAGGGCGTCCCACAATCTGTGGTAGTCGCCGTCCGGCAGGTCGGGTGCCGGCGCAGAATCGGCCGGCGCCCCGGTAATGGGGGCGTGCAGGCGGCTTTGCAAGGCGGCGGCCAGTTCCCCGGCCATATTGCTCACGCCCTCGAGGATGTCGGCCGGCCGGGTCACCAGGGTGGCGCCGTCGCGGATCAGCCGGTGGCAGCCGCGCGCCATCGGATTGTGCAGCGAGCCGGGCAGGGCGAAGACCTCGCGCCCGGCCTCGCTGGCCAGCCGGGCGGTGATCAGCGCACCGGAGCGCTCGGCCGCCTCGATGACGACCGTGCCCAGGGTCAGTGCCGCCAGCAGCCGGTTGCGGGCCGGGAAGTGGCCGGTCCGCGGCGGGGTGCCGGGGAGGTATTCGCTGACCACGGCGCCGTGTGCGGCCACCTGCTGTTGCAGGTCGCGGTGATGGCGCGGATAGCTGATGTCGGCGCCGGTGCCGATCACCGCGAAGGTGCTGCCGCCGCATGCCAGCGCGGCACGATGGGCGGCGGCATCGATCCCCGCGGCCAGTCCGCTGGCGATGGTCAAGCCGCTGCTGGCCAGTGCGCGGGAGAAGTCACCGGCGTGGTCGCGGCCACCGGCACTGGGTGCGCGACTGCCGACGATGGCGATCGCCGGCTGCCACAGCAGGGTGGGCTCGCCATCGAC
>DDVW01000058.1:6127-14885 GCA_002345545.1 Stenotrophomonas sp. UBA2302
AGCAGGTGGTGATGGGGCTGCTGCAGCCATGCCAGTGCCCGCTCCCGGAGCGCGGGCTCAGGGTGGACAAGTGCCTGGCACTGGGCCGGGGCGCAGCCGGCAGCCCGCCAGGCGACGGGGCCGGCGGCAAGCACCGCGTCGGCCGTACCGTACTGCTGCAGCAGGGTGCGCAGGGGTTTGCGTGGACCCCCGGCCATCACCAGCACCAGCAGGGCCTGGTCGGGGCCGGTATCGGGGGGTGATGTGCGCGGGGAGAGGCCTGGCTTCATTCCGGAAGGCTGGCCCGCAAACAGCGACGGCGCCCTCGGGCGCCGTCGTGTTGTTGCGTAGGACTTTCCCGCTTACTGCGCGTCCGGGTGCTTGAGTTCGTAACCGACGCGGGCCGGTTTGGTGCCTTCCATCACCAGCGCATAGCTGACCTTGTCGAAGGTGCGGAACACCATCGCATGGGCCGCATATTCGTCCGGCAGGGAGACGCGGCTGCCGCCGGCCTTCAGGGCATCGTCCGCGCGCGAGGTGTTCTTGCTGCCGGTCACGCGGTCGTTGATGTGGCTGCCGTTGCGCCAGATCGAGAACACGGTGCCGTTGTCGATACCGTCGCGTGCGCCGCCGGAGATGGCGATGACATCGCGCGGACCACCGGCGGTGAGGGTGTCGGCCACCGCCAGCACGCGCAGGTGGCCCGGTGCCGCGGCACTGGCCGGAGCATGCGGGATGAACTGCAGGTCGTACGGGTTGGCCTGGACCGGGATGATGCGGTCGCCCGCACGGACTTCACGGCCGCTGTCTTCCAGCTTCAGGGTCGAGGCCTGGACATCGCCGGAGGCGACGTGGGTGAGCGCGCCGACGTTGACCTGCGCCATTTCGTAGCCGAGGAACTCGTTGCGGTCACTGGTGACCACATAGTTCTTCCACAGGTTGCCGTTGCCCGGAATGGTGTCGCCGCGGGCGTCCAGATCGTCGGTAGGCCTGGGCTGGGTGAAGCGCACGGTCGGGCGGATCACCGCGTAGCGCTGGCCCGGTTGTGCGTTCTGCAGGCCCAGTACATAGGCGTTCTGGCCGGCGCTGGCACGCAGGCGGTTGTCTTCCAGACCGACGATGTAGGGCAGCTCCTTGAAGCTGTCCACGACGGACAGGTTCTTCAGGAACGGCTCGACGTCCGACAGCGGAATCGCCCCGATCGGCGTTTCCTCGCGCGGGCCCGGCTGCGCGGTGACGCGGTCCAGGTAGGCCAGGCTCAGCACGTCACCCGGGTAGATCAGGTGCGGATTCTTGACCTGCGGGTTGGCCTGCCAGATTTCCGGCCACAGCCACGGCTTTTTCAGGAAACGGGCCGAGATGTCCCACAGCGTGTCACCCTTTTTCACCACGTAGGTGTCCGGGTGCGCGTTGTTCATTTCCACCGCGACGGCGTAGGTCGTGACGGTCAGCAGCGCCATGGCGGCGACCGTACGGAATTGTTTCAACATGGTTGCGATCTGCCTGATTCCCCAACAGGTTGGCGCACTATAGTGCAGAAACGGGGGCATCAGGCAAGCACAAGCGGTAGAATTGGGACGTCCTGCCGAATTGATGCGGCATATTTGATTACCGGTATCGCCATGGCCCTTCTGCCCATTCTCGAATTCCCCGATCCGCGACTGCGGACCAAGGCCGCCCTCGTCGACGCGGCCGAGGTGACCACCCCGGCGTTCCAGCAGCTGCTCGATGACATGTTCCAGACCATGTACGAGGCGCCGGGCATCGGCCTGGCCGCCAGCCAGGTGGACGTGCACAAGCGCTTCATGGTCATCGACACCAGCGAGGAGCGGAACGCGCCGATGGTGTTCATCAACCCGCAGATCGTCAGCGCCAGCGAAGGCGGCCGCGTCTACCAGGAAGGCTGCCTGTCGGTGCCCGGCATCTATGCCGATGTGACCCGCGCCGACAGCATCGTGGTGCGCTTCCTGGACCGCGACGGCAAGCAGCAGGAGCTGGCCGCCGAAGACCTGCTGGCCACCTGCATCCAGCACGAGATGGACCACCTGGACGGCAAGCTGTTCATCGATTACCTCTCGCCGCTCAAGCGCGAGATGGTGCGCAAGAAGCTGGCCAAGCAGCGCAAGCACGTGGCTTGAGTCAACGGGTGACCCGGCTGCGTCCGGGTTGCCGGTAGCGGGAGCCCTTGCCGGGTCCCGCGCTGCACGGCGCCGCCCTTCGGCGCCGTTGTTCTTTCCGGGAGTTGGATTGTCATGAGAATCGTTTTTGCCGGTACACCGGAGTTCGCCGTCGCCTCGCTGGGAGCGGCCGCGCGCCAGCACGAAGTGGTGGCGGTCTACACCCAGCCCGACCGTCCGGCCGGACGCGGCCGCGGGCTGATGCCCTCGCCGGTCAAACTCGATGCCATCGCCCGCGGGATTCCGGTGTTCCAGCCGGAAACCCTGAAAACGCCCGAGGCCCAGCAACAGCTGCGTGACCTGCAGCCGGATCTGATGGTGGTGGTCGCCTATGGACTGATCCTGCCCAAGGCGGTGCTGGCCATCCCCACCCACGGCTGCTGGAACGTGCATGCCTCGCTGCTGCCGCGCTGGCGTGGTGCGGCACCGATCCAGCGGGCGATCCAGGCCGGCGATGCCGAAACCGGTGTGTGCCTGATGCAGATGGAAGCCGGGCTGGATACCGGCCCGGTACTGCTGCGCCAGCACACCCCGATCCGCGACACCGATACCGGTGGCCAGCTGCATGACCGGCTGGCGCAGCTGGGCGCCCAGGTGCTGGCTGATGGCCTTGGCCTGCTGCGCGCCGGCCTCAAACCGATCCCGCAGGTGCAGCCGGCCGAAGGCGTCACCTACGCGCACAAGCTGGACAAGGCCGAGGCCAGGCTGGACTGGAGTCAGGACGCCGCCGCGCTGGCACGTGCGGTGCGTGCATTCAATCCGTGGCCGATCGCAGAGGCCACACTGGCCGGCGAGCGCGTGCGGATCCATGGCGCGGTCGCTCTTGCCGAGAACCAGGGCAAGGCGCCGGGCACGGTGATCGCGGCGGCGCGCGAGGGTATCGACATCGCCTGCGGCCAGGGCGCGCTGCGCCTGCGCGTGGTGCAGCGCGAGGGCGGCAAGGCGATCACCGCGGCGGACTACCTCAACGCCCGTCGCGACCTGCGGGTCGGGGGCTGAGCCGATGGCGGGTGCGACTTCCTCGCCGTGGGGCAAGACCGTGACGGCGCAGCAGCCCGGGGTACAGACCCGCGCGCTGGCCGCCCGGGTGCTGGCGGCGGTGATCGGCAAGGGCCGTTCGCTCAAGGCCGAACTGGGCGCGGCGCTGCCGAAGCTTGATGACAGCCGCGACCGCGCGTTGCTGGAGGCGATCTGTTTTGCCGCGCTGCGCCGGCGCACAGCCTACGACCAGGCGCTGCAGCAGTGGCTGCAGAAGCCGCTTGGCCCGCGCGATGCCGATCTGCGCGCGTTGCTGATGGCCGGTTTCGCGCAATTGGATGTACTGCAGCTGCCGGCGCATGCGGCGTTGTCGGCAACGGTGGACGCGGCGCGCGTGCTGGGCCGTGAGCGCCAGGCCGGGATGGTCAACGCGCTGCTGCGTCGTGCGCAGCGCGAAGGGTTCGTCGAGGCGCGGGCCGAAGAGGCGTGGCCGCAGTGGCTGCTGGCCAAGGTCCGTCAGGACTGGCCGCAGCAGGCCGAAGCGATCGTCAGCGAAAGCCTGCAGCCGGCGCCGCTGTGGCTGCGCGTGAACCGCCAGCAGCACAGCCGTGACGCCTACCTGGCATTGCTGGAAGCGGCCGATATCGAGGCGCAGGCCGAGCCCCTGTCGGCCGATGCGGTGCGGCTGCCGGTCGCGGTGCCGGTGAGCAGTCTGCCCGGCTTCGCGCAGGGTGCGGTATCGGTGCAGGACCTGTCCGCGCAGCAGGTGGCCGATGCGTTGCAGCCGGCAGTCGGCGCGCGGGTGCTGGATGCCTGCGCCGCGCCCGGTGGCAAATCCGCGCACCTGCTCGAACGCGACCCGGGCCTGCAGCTGCTGGCACTGGATGTGGACGCGCGGCGCCTGCAGCGCATCGGCGAGACTTTCGCCCGCACCGGGGTCGGCGCCCGCGCGAAGATCCAGGCCGCCGACGCGGCCGATACCGCCAGCTGGTGGGATGGGCAGCCGTTCGATGCGGTGCTGCTGGATGCGCCGTGTTCGGCCACCGGCATCATCCGCCGCCAGCCGGACGTGCTGCTGCACCGCCGGCCCGAGGACATCACCGCGCTGGTGGCGTTGCAGGCGCGCCTGCTCGATGCGCTGTGGCAGGGGCTGCGCCCGGGCGGGGGGCTGCTGTATTCGACCTGCTCGATCCTGCGGCAGGAGAACCAGCAGCAGGTGGCGCAGTTCCTGGCGCGCACCCCCGATGCCCGGATCGAGGCGTTGCCGGACAGCTTCGGCCATGCCGTGGAAGGCACCCGCCAGCAGCTGCCGGGCGAGCAGGGTGGCGATGGCTTCTTCTATGCGCGACTGGTGAAGGCCGCCGTGGCCTGAAGCGGCGACCGGGGTCCTATCCGGTGCCGCCTTCACGGGGCAACAGCATCGGATCGTCGTGAGCCAGCCGCCGTGCGGCTGTTGCCCAGGGTGAACATGGGGCAACCGCTGTCGCGCCGCTGGCACCAGGCCGCGCCCGACTGTGATGCAGGTGCTGCCATCACGGTGGCGGCTGGCTATCATGCGCGGTCCACACCACGGAGCGGCTCCCGGGCAGCTGGTGGTTCAGCGTACAGACCCCAGTATTCCGCAAATGACTCCGCCTTCTTCCGCCAACCCCGCTGCGCCGCTCCCCTCCACGCAGCCGCATTGGCAGCTGTTGCAGCGGATTGCGACGCTGGCGCTGTTCGTGCTGCCGGCAGCGGTGATCAGCACCCCGGTCAACCTGCTGCCATTCGGGCTGCTGTTGTTGCTCAGCACGGTGCTGGGGGCCGGTTACCTGTGGCGCGCGCGTGCGCTCGCCGGTCCCGCGCTGCCCCTGCTGTGGGCGCTGGCACTGGCGGCCATCGGCCTGAGCGTGCTGTCGATATGGCAGGCCGGGCTGGTGCTGGAAGATGTGGACAACCGCAGCCGTTTTCTGGTCATGCCCTGGACGCTGCTGTGGGTCTGCGCGTTGCGGCCATCCATGCAGGCATTGTGGTGGGGCGCGCTTGCCGGGCTGCTGCTCACGCTCGCCATTGCGGCCTACCAGGTGCTGGGTGGACTGGGGCGCGCCGAAGGGTTCACCAATGCCATCGTGCTGGCCGACACCGCGCTGGTGCTGATGGTGCTGCTGGTGTTCTGCCGGCAGCTGGGTCGCTGGGGCCTGATCGGGCTGGGGCTGGCGGCGGGCGGTGGCGTGATCCTGCTCAGTGGCAGTCGCGGGGTATGGCCGGCGCTGCTGGTGCTGCTGGTGGCGATGGCGCTGTCGGTGCCCTGGAAGACCGGCCGCTTCCGGGCGGGGGCACTGTTTGGCCTGCTGCTGGTGGCGGCGACGCTGGTGTTGAGCGTGCCGCAATTGCGTGAACACACGCGTCTGGACGAGCTGCGCAGTGATGTCGAGCGTATCGAGCGCGGTGATGTGGATTCATCGGCGGGTGCCCGTCTTGAACGCCTGCAGATCGCCTGGGATGCTTTTCTGGAGCGTCCGCTGAGCGGTGTGGGCATCGGCAATTTCGACGCGGCGATGCAGCGCCTGCCGGAGTGCCGGTTGCCGATGGCGGCGGAGTCACCGGAGCCGCGCTGCCATCTGGGACATGCGCACAATGATCTTGCCGAATGGGCGGTCACCCAAGGGGTACCCGGCGTGCTGCTGCTGCTGTGCGTGTACGGGCTGCCGCTGTGGCTGTTCATCCACCTGCACCGGCGCAGCGGCGAGAACGGTTTCCGCGGCCCGGCGGCTGCCGGGGTGATGCTGGTGGTCAGCTACATCCTTTGCGGCATGACCCAGTCGATGTTCGCCCACCAGATCTCCGCCAGCACCTACACCGCACTGGTGGGCGTGCTGGCTGGACTGTCCCTGGTCGATCATGCGCAAAGGGCAGTTGCACCCGGAGCGGCCAGCAGCAGCTGATCCTGTTGCGCGCTTGCTGTCAGGCACTGACGTGCAAGCGTGTGACATCGGGGTGTGCAAATCGCGGCTCGACCAAGGCCGTCCATGCGTTGCTGGCGGGTTGTGTCGGCGCACTGCAGGCAGGCTCGGCAGCGGTATTCTCCTGATCAGGCATTGTCCGGCAGGGACTTGCCCCGGCCGGGAACCAGATCCAGCGCCAAGCTTGAGGAAACCGCGGCCGCGCCCCATCCCGCCCATTTGATGGCGTGCCGGCGGCGTGACAGCAGGCCGTAGAACAGCATCGCCGGCAATGCGACCAGCAGCAGTTTCGCCAGATGCCGCCGTGCTGCCGGGACGCCGACATAGCGGCGGATCGCGATCTGCCGTGACCGGGCGTAATGGAAGCGCTTGATGAAGTCGGTGCGCAGGCCGGGGGTGGAGGAGGCGCCGCCGCGGTGGCAGATCTGCGGTACGCCGTTGTCATGCCAGCTCTGCGGGCCGGCGCCACCGGCGGAATCGCTTGATGCTTTCTGGCGTGTTGCGCCGCGTTCACCGTACCCGGAGGGGCGTTCCGGTCGTGACCAAGAGCGGATTCATACCGGCTGCCGGTGGCACAGCAGCCACAGCATGATGGTCTTCTGGCGGACGTAGTTGGCGCTGACGAAGGCCTCGATCAGCCCCGGCCAGCCGTCCAGGAAGCCGCGCTTGAGCACGTAGCTGCGGAAGAAGCGCCAGGCTGGCGCCACCACCAGCTTGCCCAACGAGGCGCGCTTGCCGCGGCTGAATTCATGCTCGGCCATCATCCGCGCGTACTTCTGCTTCTTGTCCAGCAACTGCAGGAAGCTGCGGTAGGGATGATGCAGCAGGTCGCCTTTGAGCAGCGCGACGGGGCCGTCCACCGACACCGCCTCGTGGATCTCGCGGTCCCCGCGCCAGCCGCCATGGCGGCGGTCGAACAGGCGCAGCACGCGGTCCGGATAGGCGGTGCCATGGCGCAGGAAACGGCCGAAATACTCCGAGCAGCGGGCGAACCGGTAGCCCTTGGCACGCGCGAAACCGGCATTGCGCTCCGCCTCGATGGCCGCACGCAGCGTCGCGTCCACCCGCTCGTCGGCATCCAGACACAGCACCCAGTCGTGGCGGGCCTGCTCGACGCAGAACGCCTTCTGGCTGCGGAAGCCGTCGAACGCGCGCTGGATCACCCGTGCCCCGGCCGCCTCGGCCACCGCCACGGTGGCATCGGTGGAGAACGAATCCACCACCACGATCTCGTCGCAGAACGCCAGAGACGCCAGGCAGTCGCCGATCCGGTCGGCCTCGTTGAAGGCGATGATGCAGGCCGACAGGTGTGGCCGCTGGGAGGAGGGAGCTGAGGTGGGCATGCAGCGGCAGACGCGGGGAACCGGGGGACAAGCCTAGCAGCGACGCCACTGACTGGCGATGCGATAATCCGCCGCCTCTGTCGGAATATCCAGGAGTTCTCCGCGTGCCACGCCACTATCTGCTGTACGGGTCCGAGCGCTATGCGCTGGCCATCCTCCGCCCGGTGCAGGCGGCGATCCGTGCGCGCGGCGATGAGGCGGCGTGGTTCTTCGACGGCCCCGGCGCGGAGGATCTGGCGGCTGACGAGACCCTGCTGACGGTCGAACAGGTGCGCGCGTGGAACCCGTATGCGGTGATCACCTCGTCCAACGCGGTGCCGCACTTCTTCCCCGGCGTGAAGGTGGAGACCTTCCACGGCTTCGACGCCGGCAAGCCGCGCCACATCTACATCCGCGGCTTCTTCGACCTGTACTGCACCACCGGTCCGCGCGACACCGCCGCGTTCTCGGAACTGGCGCAGGAGACCGGCCATTTCTCGGTGGTGGAAACCGGTTTTCCGAAGATCGACCCGTTCATGAGCCAGTTGCGGGACGAGCCCGAGCCGCTGCGCGAGCCGCCGGTGATCCTGTACCACTCCACGTTCTCGCCGTCATGGAGTGCCGCGCCGCTCCTGTACGAGGAGATCAAGCGGCTGTCGCAGACCGGCGAGTGGCGCTGGATCGTCACCTTCCATCCGAAGATGGATCCGGAAATGGTGGCCAAGTACCGCGCGCTGGAAGGCCCGTACCTGCGCTTTGCCGATGACGACAACATCCTGGACCTGTTCCCGCAAGTGGACATGATGTGCTCGGACACCTCCTCGGCGCTCAACGAGTTCCTGCTGACCTACAAGCCGGTGGTGACCTTCAAGAACCGCCGGCCGGGCCCGCAGCTGATCGACATCGACGATCCGGCGCAGTTCGAAGGTGCCATCCGCACCGCGCTGTCGCGGCCGCCGGAACTGATGGCCGCGGTGCGCGAGTTCGCCGACCAGTTGCACCCGTACCGTGACGGCCAGTCCAGCGAGCGCATCCTGCAGGCGATCGATGATTTCGTCGCCAAAGGTGGACGCAACCGCAATCCCAAGCCGCGCAACTGGTGGCGCAAGCTCAAGCTCCGCAAGCGCATCGGCTACTGGGGGCCGGCGCGGGTTTGAGGGGCGGCAACTTCGCCTTGCCACGATGCCGAGGGCGAAGTCAGGTTGTAGCGACATGGTTGTAGCCCGGGTAAGCGCAGCGCACCCGGGGAGAGGGATCAACCCGCTGACTCGGCTTCACGCCTGCTACCGGATCCGGAAAAGCAGGTTTTCCGTTGCCAGACTTCGGCGTGCCTCGCGGGTGCGCTTTGCTTACCCAATGG
>DDVW01000025.1:0-1644 GCA_002345545.1 Stenotrophomonas sp. UBA2302
GTAGAACGACAATTCTGCCCGGTCGGCCGTGCGCCCCTCTCCCCTCAGTTGGGAGAACAACCTTTTTCATTGCCCGTTGCTCGCTGCACTCAGAACGGTTTGGCCAGCACCAGATAGACGATGGCGATGAACAGCACCAACGGCAGTTCATTGAACCAGCGCAATGCCCGCGCCGACGGCAATGCCCTGCCCTTGGCGATGCCCTTCAACCAGCGGCCGGTGAAGATGTAGTAGACGAACAACACGGCCATCAGCCCGAGCTTGGCATGCAGCCAGCCGCTGCCCATGGCGACCATGGTCGGGAAGTCCGGCAGCACGCGGTAGCCCAGCCACAACACCAGCCCCAGCACGAAGGCGATGCCGAACATCACATGGCCGAAGCGGTACAGGCGCCGTCCCATCAGCTGCAGCCGCTCGACCACAGCCACCTGTCCCGCGGCTTCGGCGATGTTCACCAGGATGCGCGGCAGGTAGAACATCGCTGCCATCCAGGCCACCACGAACACGAGGTGGAAGGTCTTTACCCAGAAATACGATTGCATGCACTGGCTCCATTGCCGGCGTAGGATGGGCACCATTTTCGCCGATCCACCGCCGACACGCACATGCAGGAAAAACAGTACGACGCCGCCTATTTCCAGCACTGGTATCGCCGTGGCGATATCGGTGGCGCCGCGCGTCTTGTCCGCAAGGTGCAACTGGCCGTCGCCACCGCCGAGTACTACCTGGAGCGTCCGCTGCGCAGTGTGCTGGACATCGGCTGCGGCGAAGGTGCATGGCGCGCGCCGCTGTTGAAACTGCGCCCGAAGCTGCAGTACATGGGCTTTGACAGCAGCGAGTACGCGGTGCGCCGCTACGGCCGCACGCGCAACCTGCATCTGGCCGGCTTCGGTGACTTCCAGTGGCTGCGCCCGTGCGCACCGGTCGACCTGCTGGTGTGTTCGGATGTGCTGCACTACGTGCCCAGCCGCGAACTGCGGCAGGGATTGCAAGGCCTGGCCGAGCTGTGTGGTGGCCTCGCGTTCCTGGAGACCTTCACCGCCGAGGACGAGTTCCATGGCGACCACGAGGGCTTCCAGTCGCGCCCTGCCAGCTGGTATCGCCGACAGTTGCGCCACGCCGGCTTCCAGAGTGTGGGTTCGCATTGCTGGTTGGGGCCGACCTTCGATGAGGATGTCGCCGCGCTGGAACAGGGCCGCTGAGCGGCCATACTTGCGTTTAACGCCAGCGGTGCGATAGTGCGCTATGCTGCATGGCACCATATGACTGTACATATCCGCACGGCATGCTCTATCAACTGCACGAACTGACGCGCAACCTGCTTGCCCCCTGGGTTCATCAGGCGCAGGCCAATGCGGCGTTCTTCAACAATCCGGGGCACTGGTGGTCATCAATGCCCGGTGCCGACCGCCTGGCAGCGATGAACGAGCTGTTCCACCGGATCGGCAAGGATTATGAAAAGCCCGAATGGGGCATCCACGAGCTGGAACTGGAGGGTGAGATCGTCCCCATCGCCCAGCTCACCGAGATAGAAAAGCCGTTCTGCAAGCTGCTGCGTTTCAAGCGCCACAGCAACGAGGCCTCCAAGGTCGAGGAGCTGCTGGCCCAGCCGATCGTGCTGGTGGTGGCGCCGCTGTCCGGCCA
>DDVW01000025.1:1650-39202 GCA_002345545.1 Stenotrophomonas sp. UBA2302
CTGGAGGATTACGTCGAATACGTGCAGGAATTCATCCGCCACCTCGGTGCGGAAAACGTGCACGTGATCAGCGTCTGCCAGCCGACCGTGCCGGTGCTGGCGGCGGTGTCGCTGATGGCCAGCCGGGGCGAGGCCACGCCGCGCTCGCTGGTGATGATGGGCGGCCCGATCGACGCGCGCTGCAGCCCCACCGCGGTGAACAACCTGGCCACGCGCAACCCGCTGTCGTGGTTCGAGAACAATGTCATCCACACCGTGCCGGCACCGTTCCCCGGCCAGGGCCGGCGCGTGTACCCGGGCTTTCTGCAGCACGCCGGTTTCGTGTCGATGAATCCCAGCCGCCACCTGATGTCGCACTGGGATTTCTATACCGACCTGGTCAAGGGCGACCTGAGCGATGCCGACGCCCACCGCCGCTTCTATGACGAATACAACGCGGTGCTGGACATGCCGGCGCAGTTCTACCTGGATACCATCGAAGTGGTGTTCCAGCAGTTCCTGCTGCCGCGTGGCGAATGGTATGTGCGTGGCGAACACGTGGATCCGTCGGCGATCCGCACCACCGCGCTGCTGAGCATCGAAGGCGAGCTGGACGACATCGCCGGCCTCGGCCAGACCGAAGCGGCGCAGGCGCTGTGCACCGGCATCCCGGCCTCGCGCCGCAGCCATTTCATCGTCGAAGGTGCCGGCCACTACGGCATCTTCAGCGGCCGCCGCTGGCGCGAGGTGGTGTATCCGACGGTACGGGATTTCTTTGCCCGCCATGCGCAGCCGCACACGGCAGGCAAGCCGCGCAAGAAGGCCGTCATCAACAGCAACGTCACCCCCCTGCGCCGCCCCGCCCAGCGCTGAGGGTTGCTCCTGCACTGGAAGTTTCTCGCCGGCAGTGCAGGCAGCACAGCAAGGCCCCGGCATATACCGGGGCCTTCTGTTTCATGACACCGCCTTCAGCCCGACCACACCGATCACGATCACGCCCAGGCTCAGCAACCGGGCGCTGCTGCGCGACTCGCCGAAGAACAGCATGTTCACCAGCACCGCCGCCGCGGTGCCCAGGCCGATCCATACCGCATAGGCCACGCTCAGCTGCAGGTAGCGGAACGACTGGTACAGCAGCGCGAACGAGGCACCAAAGCCGCCGAAGAACGCCAGCGCGTTGAGCACAGTCCTGCGCTGGCTGTAGCGTTTCAGCCCCACCACGCCGACTGTTTCCATCACCGCGGCCAGCACCACCAGAAACCAGCCCATCTCACCCCTCCTGCCCGGTTGCCGCAGCTCGCGCGGCTTCCCGGCCGTCGGCCAGCTTGAGTGCGATCACTCCCGCCACCAGCAGCGCCATGAAACCGCCCTTGGCGGCACTGAAACTGCCATCGAACAGGAAGATGTCCATCAACGCCGCACCCACCGTGCCCACCGCCGCGAACACCGCGTACACGGTGCCGGTCGGCAGGGTTTCGCAGGCGCGTGCCAGCCATTGGAAGTCCACCAGGATCACCGCGATGATCGGCAGCCAGTGCCACCATGCCGATGCCACGTTGAAGCCATAGACCCAGACCAGCTCGAACACGCAGGTCAAGGCAACGTACAACCAGCCTTTACCGGCCATGTCGTTCTCCTCTGTAGATATATCCGTCATGCAGCGCATGCTGCAGGTTGTGATCAGCCGCGCTGGCGCCCCAGTCCCGCACGGATGAAGCGCTCCAGCTCCGCCCGGTGCGCCTGCGCCTGCTCCGGCGCGGTGGCTGCGTACAGGTAGACCTGCTCGGCCGCCGATTCGATCGCCCCGACCAGCACCCGGGCCGCATAGCGCGGCTGCACGTCCGCATCGATTACGCCGCCGGCATGCGCCTGCTCCAGCACCTGCTGCAACCAGTCGTACAACGGCGCGTAGATGGCCTCCCAGCGCCGCATCTCATCGGTCTGGGTCATGCCGCTGTACAGCAGCGCCACCACCTGGTGCTGCTCCTCCACCACGGTGAAGATCGCGGCAGCCAGGTTGTCCAGCTGCGCAGCCGGCGACAGGCCGTCCAGTTGCGCGCGCAGGCGCAGCAGCATCCGTGCAACCACCTGCTCGGCAATTCCCCCCATCACCGCCAACCGCGACGGGAAATACAGGTAGTAGGTGCCCTGGGCGATGCCCGCACGTTTGACGATGTCCGAGACGGTGGCTTTCTCCACTCCCTTTTCCCCGAACACCGCGATGGCGGCCTCGATGATGGCACTGCGCTTGTCCACGATTTCACTCATGACTGACTGTCAGTCATTTTATAGGAGCGACCTGCCGGATCAAGGCAGGCGGGGGCTGCGGGTCAGCGCGGAGTTGGAAATCCCTGTCGATCCGGTCGACCGGCATCGGCGCAAAGACCCGCCCGGCCAGGCTTTCCAGCCGCACGCGGAAGCCGGAAGCGGCTGCACCACTTGTTCCCACGCACGCAATTGATGCCAGCCCTCCGGCCCTGGGCAGCCATCAACACGACGGGGGAAGCATCGCCTCCCCCGCCCTCATGCCGCCCGCTGCCGCATCACAGCCGCACAAGCAGGTGCTTGGCCATCGCCCCGTGCAACTTGCCGATGCCCCGCGCCAGATGCAGGGTGGCGATCAGCAACAGGGCCCCCAGCGTCACCAGCAGCGGCCACAGCCACATCGCATTGCCCATGTTGACGCCATCGACCCAGATGCCAATCGGCTGGTCGAACAGCAGCTGCGCCATCGGCGCGAACGCCAGCCCCAGTGACAGCGACAGCAGGGTGGTCGCCACGCTGAAATAGACAATCCCCAGTGGCAGCATCAGTACGAAATACAGCAGCGTCAGCCAGGTGCGGCTGTCGGAAAACATCACCCCGATGCGCTGCATCCAGCCCTGGCTGCGGTCGGTATAGGCCGGCCGGCGCGGCATGCGCACGCCAAGCAGGGTCTCGATGATGCGGCCCTCCAGCAGCGACAGCACCCGCACCGAGCCCAGGAACAGCAGCAGGATCGGAATACCGATGATCAGGATCAGCAACGACAGCGACAACGACATGCCGGTCATCACCCAGGTGAAGAAGAAGGTGCCGGTCACCAGCGACAGCAGCATGTAGAACAGCGCGCCGTAGGTATGGGGATCGAGCACCACGCCGAACACGCGCATCAGCAGCGAAGGCCCGCGCACCGTCGGTGGTACTGGCGCGGCCTCGGCAGCGGCGGCATCCGGTTGCGTCGTTGCCGCTGCCACGGCGGCCGCCATTACCGGCATCACCGGCTGGGCGCTGGGACGTGGCGTGCGCAATGCACGGTTCACCGTCACCTCGGTCTCGCGGTAGATATCGGCCACCTCTTCCGGGGCGCCGTAACTGCCGGCGACACCGGCAATCACCTCGGCTTCGCTCTTGCCGGCCTGCTCGGCCAGCTCCGAACGCAGGTATTCCTCGGCGTCGTACAGCGCATCCTGGATCATCGCCGGGTCGGCATCGGCCAGGGCTTCGCGCAGCTGCTGCAGGTATTCGGCAATCGTGGTCGGCAAGGTGCGTGTATGCGTGTCGGTATTCATCAGCTGATCCCTTCCAGTACGGACTCGACCGAGTCGCGGGTGGCATTCCAGGCGGCGACCCATTGCCGCAATGCGGCACGACCGTCGTCGTTGATGCGGTAATAACGCCGCGGCGGCCCCGCCACCGACGGCTCGATATGACTTTCCAGCAGCCCTGCCGCTTCCAGATTGCGCAACACCGGATACAGCGCACTCTGCTTGCCACTCAGAACGCCCTGCCCGATCCGCTCCAGCTCCTTGGCAATCAAGTACCCGTACTGCGGTTCCGGCGCCTTGGCCAGCACCGCCAGCAATGCCAGCGACACCGTGCCGGTGCTCAGCTCTTTCTGGAATTTCCGCAGCTGGGCGTCGAGATCGCTCATGCTCCTCACTCCCACAGCTAATGTTGAGTTGATACTAGTGTCCACTCTGCTATAGCGGATGTGCCGATAGTCACTGCGTCCATGACAAGGCGCTGGCCCGAACGCCCGGCAATCACGCAGAATCGGCCTACACCCGTTCAGGAATGTGCCCGATGACGCTTCGCCGTTCGCTGTTGACCCTGGCCTTGGCCCTGGCCTCATTCCCGCTGCTGGCCGCCGATGCCCCGGCCAAATACCGCAGCGCGCAGGAGATCATCGACGCCTCCCCGGCCAGCGACTGGCACACGCCCGCCCCGGAAAATCTGCTCTATATGGACGTGGAGGGTGGCCGCGTCATCATCGAGCTGGCCCCGGAATTCGCCCCCGAACACGTCGGCAACATCCGCACGCTGGCGCGCGAGGGTTTCTGGAACGGCACCAGCATCTACCGCTCGCAGGACAACTTCGTGGTCCAGTTCGGCGATGCCGACGCCGATGATGCCGCCAAGGCCAGATCCATGGGCAGCGCCCGGACCCACCTGCCGGCCGAGTTCCAGCGCCCGGCCGAGGGCCTGGACTTCACCGCCCTGCCCGACCGCGACGGCTGGGCCGCGCAGACCGGTTTCGCCGGTGACTTCGCCGTCGGCAGCGATGGCCAGCACAGCTGGCTGACGCACTGTTATGGCACCCTCGGCGCTGGCCGCAACAACGAAGAAGACAGCAGCCTCGGCGCCGAGCTGTATGTGGTCATCGGCCAGTCGCCGCGCCAGCTCGACCGCAACATCACCCTGGTCGGGCGTGTGCTCAAGGGCATGGAACTGCTCAGCGCGATCCAGCGGGGCCCCGAGCCGATGGGCTTCTACGACGAGGCCAGCCAGCGCACGCCGATCACCGCCATCACCCTGGCCAGCGAACTGCCGGCCGGACAACGCGTCCCGCTGCAGGTGCTGCGTACCGACTCGAAGACCTTCGCCGATACCGTGGAAGCCCGCCGCAACCGTGTCGATGGTTTCTACAAGCGCGCCGCCGGCCATATCGACCTGTGCAACATCCCGCTGCCGGTGCGCACCGGCGCTGCCGTCAAGTCACATTGAGACCGGCGGCAGCATGACATTGGTCAAGGTGGCAGCCGGATGGCGCAGTACATTCAGGCTGTTCCCACCGGAGACCTGGACATGACCGATACATGGCTCGAAACGCTCATCACCGATACGCCGCAGGCCGGCTTTGAACTGGCGATCACCCTCAGCCGCCGCGGCGTCAAATACACCCAGCCCGATCCGGCCATGCTGAAGAAGCTGCGCCCGGAGTACGCCGACTCCGCCGATGGCCTGACCGCCGCCTCGCACGTCATCGCCGTCAACTTCCAGACCGTGGCCGCCGCCAACAACTACTGGCGCCGCTGAGCATTCGGCGCGCGGACGCCATGGGCCGCGCGCTGCTTCACGTCCCTTTGCGCACATCCGGCCGAAGCTGTGGCTCCCCCGCCTGGAGCACACCCATGCCCCTGCTGCGCATCCGTATCATCGGCAATGCCGACGACACCCTGGCCGTCACCGCCCTGCTGCAAGGTCTGGAAGGCATCGAGCACGTCGAGGAAACCGACGACCTGATGACGCACATGGACGATGAGGATTCCAGCTCGGCCGGCCTGTCCGACGACATCGGCCCCGGCATCCATGAACTGGAAGTCCATGTCGGC
The DNA here is from genome assembly GCA_002345545.1 of Stenotrophomonas sp. UBA2302. Lineage (GTDB taxonomy): Bacteria > Pseudomonadota > Gammaproteobacteria > Xanthomonadales > Xanthomonadaceae > Stenotrophomonas. The sequence goes on from DDVW01000025.1 coordinate 7,224, forward strand.
AACGACACCACCACGCAGCGCGTGCGCGATGCAGTGGAACTGCTCGCCCGCGAACGTGGCGTGGTCATCGAGTACGAACACGACGAAGGTTAAAGCCGGCAGGGAATCCCGCCGGGCGGCTTGCACTACCGGCTGGCGCCATCAAAACGGCTGATTTCCAGCGCCTCCAGATCCACCGCCGGCACGCAGCGCAGATTGACCGCCACCGTCGGCACACCGGTACGCGGGTCCACCGCTTCACTGAACGGCGCCACGCCGCAGACACGGCAATGGTGATGGTCGATATGGCCGCTGTTGAAGCGGTAGCTCTCCAGATCGGCCGGATCACTCTTCAGTTCGAACGCATCGCGCGGGCCGAACCACAGCAGCGAACCGCGTCGCCGGCAGATCGAGCAGTTGCAGGACAGCGCGCCGGTGATCGGCTCGCCGGATTCGAACGCGAACGCGATGCGCCCGCAGTGACAGCTGCCTTCGTAGTGCATCGCCTTGCTCCGTGGTTGCCTGTGGCGATGGTAAGCCAATGGCAGGGGCGCCGAGGTCGCCAGCGGGCGATACTCGGCCATCAACCCAGCAACAGGATCACCCATGCGCAAGCACCTGCTCGCCGCCGCCCTGCTCGCCAGCCTGGCCGGCTGCACCAGCGAAGCCCCGACCACCCCGTCCGCCACCACCGAGCAGGCCGGCCAGAGCCAGGCCGATGCACAATTCGCCGAACTGTCCAAGAAGGCGCTCGATACCTGGATGCAGCTGTCCCCGGTCAGCGCCACCCAGATCGGTGATCACCGCTTCGATGCCGAGCTGGACGATGTCAGCGCCGCCGGCCAGCAGAAGAATCTGGAAGCGAGCAAGGCGCTGCTGGCCGATCTGGAAAAGATCGACGTGAGCAAGCTCGGCCGCGAGAACCAGGTCGATGCCGCCATCCTGCGCAACCAGCTGCAGTCGGACATCTGGAGCAACGAGACCCTGCAGTCCTGGCAGTGGGACCCGCAGGTCTACAGCGGCCTGGCCGGCAGCGCCATCTACGGCCTGATGGCGCGCGAGTTCGCGCCGCTGCCCGAGCGCCTGACCTCGGCCACCGCGCGCATCGAGAAGATCCCGCAGATCTTCGCCGCCGCCCGCGCCAACCTCGATCCGGCGCGCGTGCCCAAGATCCACGCCGAAACCGTGGGCAAGCAGAACAAGGGCATCCTCAGCCTGGTCGACACCTTCATCACCCCGAACATCGGCCAGCTCGATGCGGAGGGCCAGAAGCGCCTGAACGCCGCCATCGACGGCCTCAAGGCCGCCGTGGCCGAACAGCAGACCTGGCTGGACACCACCCTGGTGCCCAACGCCAAGGGCGAGTTCCGCATCGGCGCCGAGCGTTACGACCAGAAGCTGAAGTTCTCGCTGAACTCCTCGCTCTCGCGCGCCGAAATCGGTGAGCGCTCACGCGCCGAACTGGCCCGCGTGCGCAAGGACATGTACGGCATCGCCCAGGTCGTGCTCAAGGACAAGCCCGGCGCACCGGAAATGCCGGCCGAGCCGACCGACGCCCAGCAGCAGGCCGCCATCGAAGCGGCGCTGGAACTGGCCTATGCCGACAAGCCGGCCCGCGACAAGGTGGTCGAAGACGCCAAGGCCGCGCTGGACCATTCCACCGCGTTCGTGCGCGAACACGACCTGATGACACTGCCCGACGCGCCGGTGGACATCATCCTGATGCCCGAATTCCAGCGCGGCGTGGCCGTGGCCTACTGCGATTCGCCCGGCCCGCTGGACAAGAATCTCAAGACGTTCTACGCCGTCTCGCCTATTCCCGAAGACTGGAACGACAAGCAGGTCGATTCGTTCCTGCGCGAATACAACAGCCGCATGATCCACCTGCTCTCCATCCACGAGGGCACGCCGGGTCATTATCTGGAAGGCTGGCACTCCGGCAAGTTCCCCTCCACCATGCGCGCGGTGCTGCGCTCGGGCCTGTTTGCCGAAGGCTGGGCGGTCTATACCGAACGCATGATGCAGGAACAGGGTTATCTGGATAACGATCCGCTGTTCCACCTGGTGCAGCTCAAGTTCTACCTGCGCACCATTGCCAACGCCATCCTCGACCAGGGGGTGCACGTGGACAACTGGTCGCGCGAGCAGGCCATGCACCTGATGACCCACGACGCCTTCCAGCAGGAAAGCGAAGCGGCGGGCAAGTGGATCCGCGCCCAGCTCACCTCCGCGCAGCTGCCCACGTATTTTGTCGGCGCGCAGGAACACTTCGACACCCGCAAGGCCGTGGAAGAAAAACAGGGCGCCAACTTCAACCTGAAGGCCTACCACGACCAGATCCTGTCCTACGGCGCCCCGCCGGTGCGCTTCGCCCGCCAACTGATGCTGGACCAGCCGATCGAGTAAGGATTGGTTTCAGCGGTTGGACAAGACAAAGGCCCGGGTTTTCCTGGCCTTTGTTGTTTGCTGATATGCATCCGTTCACGGCGTCACACCCACTTATGCAGGTGAACCCTTGGCACGTTGTCCTGACCTGCGCGCCGCCTACAATTCCTCCACTGCATAACAATTCATCACCACGGGAGACGGCTCCAATATGGAGACAAACGCAATTCTGGCGTGGACGCTGGTATCGGAATGCCCGATCCCGCAAGACGTGAACGACATCCTCGTGTCCGGCGAGACCGCGGTGGCGGCCTACAAAACTTTCCGTGACTCAGCGGTGTTCACCAACAAACGGTTGATCGTGCGCGACGCGCAGGGCATCACTGGCAAGAAGGTGGAGATCTATTCGCTGCCGTACTCTTCGATCTACATGTGGTCTTCGGAGAACGGCCACGGCCTGTTCAATTTCAACTCCGAGATCGAACTCTGGACCAAAGCCGGCCATATCAAGGTCAACCTCAACAAGGGACTGGATGTCCGCCGTCTGGACAGGCTGATCGCCGATGCCGTGCTGGGCAGCACTGCATCGCCGGTCAGCGGCAACACTCAAGCGGTGCCCGGCAACCCTCCACCATTGCCATAACCGGACGGAGAACAGGCCATTCCACCAGCGGCAACATCAGATCCGACTGTATCGACTGACTCGCTGCCGCCCATTGAAGAGAACGGTGTCAGGTTCACTTTTAGCTGCCGACCGTTACGACAAGACTATGGGCTGGGTTCGACGTCACCTGAGCAGGCCCTGGCAGGCTCCAGCCCGCGCAGTTGAGGCTTTTTGCTGTCCCGGAGAGGCTCTGAGCTACTCCGCCAAGGTTTTTTGCTACTCGGGAGCAGCTCCGGGCTGTTCAATCAAGGCTTTTTGCTATTCCGGATAGGCTCCGAGCTGCTCCGTTGAGGCTTTTTGCTGCTCCCGATAGGTTCCGAGCTATTCCATTAAGGCTTTTTGCTGTCCCAGAGAGGCTCCGGGCTACTCCGCCGAGGCTCTGGGCTGTTCCGGATAGGCAATATCCAGCGCATCCATCTGTCACAACCCGACATCACATAAACAAAAACGCCCTGAGAGCGTTCTGCATGCTAGTGCGAAGCCGGCACCAGAAGATACAGCCCTCCCCCCTCGCGCAGCTTGTACGACTTGGCGCTAGGCTTGGCTTTGCTAATCGCAACAGCGGATAGAGGCAGTACAGGCTTGGGCATGGGTTGGTTTTGGCGGTACTTCTGCGAGGGGACGAACCATACCCGCCCACATACCGCCAAAGCTACCGCCAAAATCTTGAGACTCAGGCGGATTACGCCAGACCATCCCAGAGCTACAGGCACAAAAAAACCCACTAAGTTGCGGGTTTGATTGATGTTTCTGGACTTCTCTGGACTATGCCGGAGCACCCATTGGTGCCGAAGGTGGGACTCGAACCCACACGCTTTTAAGGGCGGCGGATTTTGAATCCGCTGCGTCTACCGATTCCGCCACTTCGGCTGGCAGGCGGGGAAGTATAGCCGAGCTTTCAGTGGTTGGGCAGGTGGAATGCGAGGATTTTTCAACACGCTGCGCCATCGGCCAGCTGTGCTCGAAGGCCCTCGCAGTCCACCGGGATCAGCCCCGCAATGGTGGGGCCTTCCCTGCTGCGTTCGTGCCTATGCGCCGCTCACCCACCTCGGCGAGCGCGGGCGAAGGCATCGGCAAGCGCATTGTTCGCAGGCGGAGTCGAAGTGCCGGCACGTCCGCCACCTGACGTTCCAGCGCGCGGGTTGCTGTTCCGGCTGCCAGCATCACGACGGGGATTGCCGCCCTGCCTCTCATTGCGCTCGCCAGATTTGGCCGCGCCCGGCACATCATCCAGGCGCCGGGTCAGGGCGATGCGCTTGCGCGCCACATCCACTTCCAGCACCTTGACCTTGACGATATCGCCAGCCTTGACCACATCGCGCGGGTCCTTGACGAAGGTGTCCGACAGCGCGGAGATGTGGACCAGGCCATCCTGGTGCACGCCGATATCGACGAACGCACCGAACGCGGCGACGTTGCTGACCACGCCTTCCAGGATCATGCCTTCGCGCAGGTCCTTGATGTCCTCCACACCGTCGGCAAAACGTGCCGCCTTGAACTCGGGACGTGGATCGCGGCCGGGCTTTTCCATTTCCTTGAGGATGTCGCGCACGGTCGGCACACCGAATTTTTCGTCGGTGAACTGCTCGGCCTTCAGGCCGCGCAGGTAGCTGCCGTCACCCAGCAGCGCCTTGATCGGACGATCAGCGGCGGCGACGATGCGCTCCACCACCGGATAGGCCTCCGGATGCACGGCCGAGGCATCCAGCGGCTCGTCACCATCGGCGATGCGCAGGAAGCCGGCACACTGCTCGAAGGTTTTTTCGCCCAGGCGCGGCACTTTCAGCAGTTCCTTGCGGCGCTTGAACGGGCCGTTCTCATCGCGATGGCGCACGATGTTCTCGGCCACGCTGGAGGACAGCCCCGACACGCGCGACAGCAGCGCGGCCGAAGCGGTATTGACGAACACGCCGACGGCATTCACGCAGTCCTCCACGCGCGCATCCAGCGCCTTGGCCAGGCGGTACTGATCCACATCGTGCTGGTACTGGCCCACGCCAATGGCCTTGGGTTCGATCTTGACCAGCTCGGCCAGCGGATCCTGCAGGCGGCGGGCGATGGAGACGGCGCCACGCAGCGACACGTCCAGCTCCGGGAACTCGCGCGCGGCGAATTCGGATGCCGAATACACCGAGGCACCGGCTTCACTGACCACGATCTTCTGCAGCTTCGGATTGGCGCAGGCGCTGATGACCTCACCGGCCAGCTTGTCGGTTTCGCGGCTGGCGGTGCCGTTGCCGATGGCGATCAGTTCGACATTGTGCTTGATGCACAGCTGCTTGAGCGTCTGCAGCGACTGTTCCCACTGCCGGCGCGGCTCGTGCGGATAGATGGTGTCGGTGGCGACCAGCTTGCCGGTGGCATCGACCACGGCGATCTTGCAGCCGGTGCGGATACCCGGATCCAATCCGAGTACGGTCTTGGGACCGGCCGGGGCAGCCAGCAGCAGATCCTTGAGGTTGTCACCGAAAACGGCGATGGCCTCGGCCTCGGCCTTCTCGCGGGCCTGATTGAACAGGTCCAGCAGCAGGTGCATGTGCAGCTTGGCGCGCCAGGTCAGGCGGCAGGCATCCAGCAGCCAGCGGTCGGCGGCGCGCCCCTTGTCGGCGATGCCGGCATTGAGGGCGACGCGACCTTCGGCGTACTGGTGCCCGGCTTCGGCATCGCTGCCGGGGTCGAGTTCCAGAAACAGGAATTCCTCGCGGCGGGCGCGGAACAGCGCCAGCAGGCGGTGCGACGGAATCTTCGCCAACGGTTCGGCATGGTCGAAGTAGTCGCGGTACTTGGCGCCTTCGGCCTCCTTGCCTTCGACCACGCGGGCGCGGATCACGCCGGTGTCGGCCAGCCACTGGCGCAGCTCGCCGACCAGCGCGGCATCCTCGCCCCAGCGCTCCATCAGGATGGCGCGCGCGCCCTCCAGTGCGGCCTTGGTGTCGGCCACGCCCTTGTCGGCATCGACAAAACCGGCGGCGAAAACCTGCGGGTCCAATGACGGATCGGACAGCAGGCCATCGGCGAGCGGCTCCAGCCCGGCCTCGCGCGCGATCTGCGCACGGGTGCGGCGCTTGGGCTTGTACGGCAGGTACAGATCCTCCAGCCGCGACTTGGTATCGGCGGCGAGAATCTCGCCACGCAATTCGTCGCTCAGCTTGCCCTGCTCTTCGATACTGGCCAGCACCGTCGCACGACGGTCTTCCAGCTCACGCAGGTAGGTCAGCCGAACTTCCAGATTGCGCAGTTGGGTGTCATCCAGACCACCGGTCACTTCCTTGCGGTAGCGGGCGATGAATGGAACGCTGGCGCCCTCGTCCAGCAAGGCGATGGCGGCCTTGGCCTGGGCTGCCTGGGCACCGATCTCGTCGGCGATGGTTTGGGCGATCTGCTGCGCGAGCTTGCTGTCCTGCATGGAATCCAGTGGCTACCGCTATCCGGGGAAACCGCATTCTGGCAGCCTGCTCCTGGGCATGAAAGGCATTGACAGGAGCGTTATCGGTACACCGCGACCGGTGCGTGGTGCTGTTGCCGCCACTGCGACGGCGGGCACACGCACCTTGTCACGCATTCAGCCGAGGTGGCGATTGAGCGCCTGGAAGGCGATTTCATCGCGCAGGCTTTCCAGCACCATCACGCGCACGCGCCCCCTGCCCTGCACTTCCATCATCCGCTCCACATAGAACTCCGGACCCTGTTCGGTGTCCGCGCGGGTCTTGCTGAAACCATAGGGCACCACGCCCTTGTCGCCATCCTTGCTGCCACCGATATAGAGAACAACTGCCATGGTGGTCGGGTACTCCTGCTGAAACGGGAACGGCACCAGCCTAGCCAAGCGCGCGTTAGCAGGATGTACAAACAAGGTTGATGCCCTGTGACCCGGCGCTTACTGTTTCACGACAGCGCCAGCGCAACGCTCAACCGCGCCCCGGCCACCAGCCGCGCCCACTCATCGCATAGCGGTCGGCTGCGCGCTCGAAAGGATTGCGTACGCTGACACCGCCACACAGCAGGTACAGCGGCAGGAACAGCGGGCCGAGCAGCAGGTACTGGAACACATGGGCGCGCTCATGGTCACCCAGGCGCACGCGCGGGTGCTGGCAACGGCCGGCACGGTGCTCGTAGGTCAGGCACCGGCCGTCCATATCCTCACCGGTATGCAGGATCACCATGCCGAAGGTGATCGCGCCTCCCGGTCCCCAGGGCCAGCGACGGAACACCAGCGCACATTCGCGCCAGCTCCAGTAGGCGCGCGCGCCACCGGCACTGCCCAGCAGTCCGGCGCACAGGCCGATCAAGGTATTGGGCAGCGTCCACAAGGCACCGAGTACCAGTAGCACGCGCATGCCCGGGGTCGTGAAAGGATGCGCCAGGCTCATCGCGCCATGCCCGATGCGAGGGATCGCCGCGCGGTAGCCATCAATGGGTCGACTCGCGCAGCTGTTGCAGCTGCTGCAGGAACCAGGCTGCCGCATCCTGCTCGGCCACGCCGGCACAGGCCACCCGGTAAGACTTGCCGCTGACGCTGCTGCGACTGGCCGCGTGCGTGATGAACTGTTCGGCGGTAGCGGCCAGGTCGCGCTTGCGCAGGTAGTCGTACTTGCGCTGCAGATGGCGGCGTGCATCGCCACCTCCGTACCAGCGGCCGTTGCGCTGGAAACGGCATCCGGACTGCTCCAGCCCCTGCAGCAATCCGTCGATTTCGCGTTGCGCCGGCGCCGGTGTGGCGACTGCTGTCATGGAAACCGCGACCAGCACCGCAGCGAGGACCGCAGGCAGGCGCCCAGGCTTCACTGCCGCCGACTCAACCAGTCGTGGATCGCTCCCGGAACTTCGCGCTGCGCGCGTGCGGACACATAGATGCCGATATGGCCGCCGCGGAATCCCAGCTCGCTGTAATCGGCGCTGCCCACCCGCCCCCGCAGCGCCTGCGAAGCGGCCGGTGGAACCAGATGGTCCTGTTCGGCATAGATATTGAGCAGCGGCATCCGCAGCTGCATCAGGTCCACCTGTTCCTTGCCAATGTGGATATCGCCATGCATCAGGCCATTGCCCTGGTAGAACTGCTTGACGAACTGGCGGAACGCCTCGCCGGCAAGGTCGGGCGAATCGAAGATCCACTTTTCCATGCGCAGGAAATCCTCCAGCGCCTGCTTGTCATCGAGGATGTCCATCAGCCCGACGTATTTCTGCACGTTCAGGCGGAAGGGTTTGAGCATCAGGTAGCTGGCGTTCATCAGGTCGGCCGGGATATTGCCCAGCGTATCGACGAACAGGTCCACATCCACATGCCGTGCCCAGTGCGAGAGCATGTTGTCGGGCGTGTGGAAATCCACCGGCGTGACCATCGTGATCAGGTTGCGCACCTTGTGCGGGCGCAACGCGCTGTAGCACAGCGAGAACACGCCGCCCTGGCAGATGCCCAGCAGGTTCACCGGCCCGCCATCGCGCTGTCCGCGCAGGTGATCCACCGCGCCATCGATGTAACGCAGCAGGTAGTCCTCCAGCGTCAGGAAGCGTTCGGAGCGGTCCGGGTAGCCCCAGTCCAGCACGTACACATCCTGGCCCAGCGCCAGCAGCTTCTGCACCAACGAGCGCCCGTCCTGCAGGTCCACCATGTAGGGGCGGTTGACCAGCGCATAGACGATCAGCAGCGGCGGCTGCGTGGAGGCCGGCTGTGTACCGACGAAGCGGTACAGCTTGACCTTGCCATCACTCCACACTTCCTCGCGCTCGGTGGCGCCGTAATCGACATCCTCCACACCGGGCAGCAGCTTCAGGCCATCGACCAGCTTGCGCTGCCACTGCAGGGTTTCCTGCAGCAGATCATCGACGCCGAAGCCGAGCGGCCCCTTCATGCCTTGCCTCCGCGCCGGGGCGTGGACGTCTTGCCTGCACCGCCGGTTTTGCTAGTGGCTTTGGTGACTTTGGTCGTCTTGGCTGCCGGCCGGGTTGCCGGCTTGTCCGCCGCCTTCGCCGCGGGTTTTCCTGCGGCCTTGCCGGCAGTCGCGGCGGCCGGACGCGTGCCAGTGTTGGCAGCCGTGCTGCCTTGAGTGTTTGCCGCGGTTGTTTCCAGCAGGCGCCGCAGCTGCCGCTCCAATTCGGCGATGCGGCGATGGGCGCTGTCCATCTCGCTGCGGGTGGGCATGCCCATCATCTCGCAGGCGCGCTCCAGCTCGCTCTGTGACGCCGCACGCAGGCGCATCTGGGCATTGGCCAGCTCCGCATAGATGCGCTGGAATTCATCCGACAGCGCCATTTTCGCGTAGGCCTCTTCAGCGGCGTCGATCCACAGATCGAACATCGCCCGGGCGCTGGTCAGCTGGCTGCCGGGCGCTTCATGCTCGGACAGCTTGCCCTCGAAACGCTTGAACGCATCCTCCAGCACCGTGCGGATCGCATCGACATAGGTCTCTGCACGCGCCTGGTATTCCTGCTGCATCTTCAGCAGGGCCTGCCAGCGCGCCTGGTGCTCGCGGGCCGGGCCGAATGCCGGCGCCTTGCTCCATTCATTGCTGAAGCCGGTCTGCGCCGCACGTACCCAGTCGCGTATCCACGGCTGGTCGTCCAGTGCGTTGCCGCCACGGGCCGCGCCCAGCATCCAGTGCAAAAGGTCATCGCCCTGCCCCTGCACGGCCTCCTGCCAGGCGGCTGCCACTTCCGCGGCGCTGCTGTCGCGGCCGGCGAAGCGTGCCGCCACTTGCTGCATCGTGCCCAGCCAGTCACCGGCCTGATGCTGGAAGCGGGCGCCCAGTTCCTGCACCTCGGCCGGGGTATCGGTGGCCATCAGCCGGGTCCACTGCTCGATGCTCTCCCGCCAGGGAAATTCCGCCCAGGCGGAGGCCGCACCGGACGCCGGCATGGACTGGGTCCACGCCTGCCAGTAGCGCTGCATCGCGGCTTCGAAACCCGTGTTGTCGCTGTTGCCGGACCCGCTCATTGTTCCACTCCCATTTGCCCCGCGATCATAGCAACGCAGGCCATTTCCGCATCAGGGCTTGGGAATACGCAGCGTCTTGCTGATCATCAACGAGCCCGACAGCGCGAACAGCAGCACCAGCGGGTGCAACTGCCACGGCCCCAGCTGCCAGCTGCCGCCCCATATCGCCGGGCCAATGGCATTGAAGTACGCCATCACCGCCAGCAGGATCACCAGCACCAGGCTGGTGGGAATCGGCGTTCCCTCGAAATACGGCACCTTGTCCGCATCACCGGCAATCGCCTCGGCGGTGACGTTGTAACGCGCCAGCCGGCTGACCCCGCAGCAGACGAAATAGCTCAGCACCAGCCAGTCCCAGCCACCCTGCATGCCGCAGGCATAGGCCAGCGCGGCCGGGGCGACACCGAAGGAGATCACATCGGCCAGCGAGTCCAGCTCGCGTCCCAGCGTGGAGGACGACTGCCGCCAGCGCGCGACCCGGCCATCCAGCGCATCGAAGATGAAGGCAAGCGGGATCAAGGCCATTCCGAACAGCAGGAAACCGCGCCGGCCATCCTGCAGGAAGCGCATCGCCGCGAACACCGCGCCGGTACCGCAGAAGGCGTTGGCCAGCGTGAACCAGTCGGCCAGCTGGAATTCGCGGAGCATGGAAAAGTGGCGTTTCATAGGGATCCTTGAGGCTGCAACCGCGCCAGCCTAGCGCGAAACCACGCCGATGCCGGTAGCGATTGGCAGCGGCGCTTCCGGTGCGTTCACAGGCGGGTGTAGTTCCACGACTGCATGCGCCCGTCACGGTAGGGCATCACACCATGGAACGGACGCGGGTCGGCATCGAACACCAGCGGCAGGAAATGGCGGTCGCCCTCCCACAACGGCAGTGATTCCAGCCGCTCCAGCGGCACCCATTCCAGCGTGCCCTCCGGATTGGAGTGCAGCGGCGTGCCGGTCCAGTCGTCGATGATGAAGATGAAGGCGAACCAGTCCTCGCCATTCTTGCCGAAGCCGGGCCAGCTGATGGTCCCGCGCAGGCGCGTGGTGCCGCATTCTATGCCGGCCTCCTCGCGGATCTCGCGATGCATGCAGGCCAGGATGTCCTCGTCGGTCTCCATCTTGCCGCCCAGCCCGTTGTACTTGCCCAGATGGATGTCACCGGGGCGGGTGTTGCGGTGGATCATCAGCGCCTGGCTGCCATCTGCGGAGAGCACATAGCCCAGGGTGGCGAGAATCGGGGTGTAAGGCATCGCTGTCGGTCATGGCCGGTGGACCGGGCAGTATGACCGATCCGTACCGCCGCCTCAGCGCTCGAGCATCAGCGCCGGGCGCGGCGCCCGTGGCATCTCCAGCGAAGGCCGCAGCGTCGCCACGCCATGGCCGCGCTCGGCCAGGTACTCCAGCCACTTGCCCAGGAAGGTGTTCATCTGCAGGCGATGGCTGATCAGCTCATCGGCCGGCGGGTACATCCCCATCACGTCCTGCCAGCGGCGGCCGACGTAGCAGTGGGTGGTCTCGGCCTGCCGTGCATCGCGGTACAGGCGCAGGTACGCCGACGGATCGGGCTCGCCGGTCAGCGGGTCGCAGATGTCATAGGTCATCCGCAGCTCGACGGTATAGCGGTGGCATTCGATGACATCCAGGCGCACGTCCAGCCCGTCACCGATGGAGGAGACATGCGACCCCGGCTGCAGCCGGTCCGGGGCGAACAGACGCATCAGGTGCGCGTAGTTTTCCGCATACAGCCCCATCAGCCAGCCGAGGCGGCTGAGGCGGGGAATACGACCGATACGGGGCGAGGCATGCGACATGCATCGATCCTACACGCTGGATCGCACGCGGGCAGCATCGCCAGCCGCGCGCCGGGGCTCAGAACATCTCGCGCTGCAGGTCGAAGGTGGCCAGCACCTTGCTGGAGATTTCCTCGATCGAGGTGTGGGTGGTGCTCAGTGTCGGAATGCGCTCCATGCGGAACATGGTTTCCGCCGCCGCCACCTCGCGCCTGCAGACCTCGGCGCTGGCATAGCGGGAGTTGGGCCGCCGCTCCTGCCGCACCTGCTGCAGCCGTTCCGGATCGATGGTCAGCCCGAACAGCTTGTTGCGGTACGGGCGCAGCCGCGGCGGCAGGCGGTCGTGCTCCAGATCCTCCTCGGTCAACGGATAGTTGGCCGCGCGGATGCCGTAATGCAGCGCCAGATAGATGCAGGTCGGCGTCTTGCCGGCCCGCGACACCGCCACCAGGATCACATCGGCCTCGTCGTAGTTCACCGCGATGCCGTCGTCATGGCTGAGCGCGAAATTCATCGCATTGATACGGCGGTGGTAGGTGTCGAAGTCGACCATGCCGTGCGCCTGCCCGATCTTGGAATGGCGCGTTGCCTCCAGCTCCTTTTCCAGCGGCCCCATGAACGGCGTGAACACATCCAGCACCAGCGCCCCGCTCTCCTCCAGGATCAACCCCAGGCTGGAATCGACACAGGAACTGACCACGATCGGCCGCACCTTGTAGTGCTCGCCAGCAGCCTTGATGCGCGCCGCCGCATCATGGGCCTTGTCGGCATCGTCCACGAACGACATGCGATCGGTAACGAAACTGAAGCCAGTGAACTGGGTCAGCAGACTGTGGCCAACCGTCTCGGCGGTGATGCCCGTGCCATCGGAAACGTAGAAAACCGGTCGAATCTCCGCCATGCGTGCTCCCCTGCAAATGTGATGCTGGCCCTCGGCCAAGCGTAAAGCCATCGGATGTCCCGAAAAAGACAAGCACAAGACAAAGTACTGTCACAAGCTTGTTTCGGCCTGGTGTGCACTGCATCATATTGGCTTCTTCCTACGGACGTGGCCATCCCAAGCCCGCCTCGGGCGATGGCCTCAACGGAGCATCGCGCTTGAACGAGAATATCCTGTGGTTGCATGAGCTGCGCCTGGCCGATCTGGCCCGCGTGGGTGGCAAGAACTCCTCGCTCGGCGAGATGATCGGCAATCTGGCCGGCCTGGGCGTTTCGGTGCCCGGCGGTTATGCCACCACCTCCGAGGCGTTCAAGGACTTCATTGCCCATAACGACCTGTCCAAGCGCATTTTCGACAAGCTGGCCACGCTGGACGTCGAGGACGTCAACGCGCTGACCGCCGCCGGCAAGGAAATCCGTGACTGGGTCATCGATGCCCCGCTGCAGCCGCAGCTGGACAAGGACATCCGCGATGCCTACGCCAAGCTGAGCGCCGAGAACGGCGGCGGTGATATCGCCGTGGCCGTGCGCTCTTCGGCCACCGCCGAAGACCTGCCGGACGCCTCCTTCGCCGGCCAGCAGGAAACCTTCCTGAACGTGACTGGTGCCGACGATGTCGTGCACAAGGTCAAGGAAGTGTTCGCCTCGCTGTACAACGACCGCGCCATCGCCTACCGCGTGCACCACGGCTTCAAGCACGAGGACGTGTTCCTGTCGGCTGGCGTGCAGCTGATGGTGCGCTCGGGCGTGGGCTCGTCGGGCGTGCTGTTCACCCTGGACACCGAATCCGGCTTCCGCGACGTGGTGTTCGTCACCGCTTCGCACGGTCTGGGCGAGATGGTCGTGCAGGGCGCGGTCAACCCGGACGAATTCTACGTCTACAAGCCCACCCTGCAGGCTGGCAAGCCGGCGATCCTGCGCCGCGCACTGGGCTCCAAGGCCATCCGCATGGTCTATTCGGATGTGCCGGGCGAGCGCGTCAAGATCGAGGACACCCCGGCCGAGCTGCGCAACACCTTCTCCGTCAGCGATGAAGATGTGCATGAGCTGTCCAGGCAGGCGCTGGTCATCGAAAAGCATTACGGCCGCCCGATGGATATCGAGTGGGCCAAGGACGGTGTCAGCGGCAAGCTGTTCATCGTGCAGGCGCGCCCGGAAACGGTGAAGTCGCGCAGCCACGCCACCCAGATCGAGCGCTTCGCGCTGACCGAAAAGGGCGGCAACGTGCTGGTGGAAGGCCGTGCGGTCGGCGCCAAGATCGGCTCGGGCGTGGCCCGCGTGGTCAAGACGCTGGACGACATGAACCGCGTGCAGCCCGGTGACGTGCTGATCGCCGACATGACCGATCCCGACTGGGAGCCGGTGATGAAGCGCGCCTCGGCCATCGTCACCAACCGTGGTGGCCGCACCTGCCACGCCGCGATCATCGCGCGCGAGCTGGGCGTGCCGGCCGTGGTCGGCTCGGGCAATGCGACGCAGATGATCGAGGACGGTCAGGAAGTGACCGTCAGCTGCGCCGAAGGCGACACCGGCTTCATCTATGCCGGCAAGCTGGCCTTTGAACGCACCACCACCGATCTGGGCAACATGCCGCCGGCACCGCTGAAGATCATGATGAACGTGGCCAATCCGGAACGTGCCTTCGACTTCGGCCAGCTGCCGAACGCCGGCATCGGCCTGGCCCGTCTGGAAATGATCATCGCCAGCCACATCGGCATCCACCCGAATGCACTGCTGGAATACGACAAGCAGGATGCGGCCACCAAGAAGAAGATCGACGAGAAGATCGCCGGCTACAAGGATCCGGTGAGCTTCTACGTTGACCGCCTGGCCGAAGGCATCGCCACCCTGACCGCCTCGGTGGCGCCGAACCCGGTGATCGTGCGCCTGTCGGATTTCAAGTCCAACGAGTACGCCAACCTGATCGGCGGCAACAACTACGAGCCGCACGAAGAGAACCCGATGATCGGCTTCCGCGGTGCCAGCCGTTACGTCGATCCGTCCTTCTGCAAGGCGTTCGCACTGGAATGCCAGGCCGTGCTGCGCGTACGCAACGAAATGGGCCTGGAGAACCTGTGGGTGATGATCCCGTTCGTGCGCACCCTGGAAGAAGGCCGCAAGGTGGTGGAAGTGCTCGCCGCCAATGGCCTGAAGCAGGGCGAGAACGGCCTGAAAATCATCATGATGTGCGAAGTGCCGTCCAACGCACTGCTGGCCGACGAGTTCCTGGAGATCTTCGACGGCTTCTCGATCGGCTCCAACGACCTGACCCAGCTGACTCTGGGCCTGGACCGCGATTCCTCGATCGTCGCGCACCTGTTCGACGAGCGGAACCCGGCGGTGAAGAAGCTGCTGTCGCTGGCGATCAAGGCCGCCCGCGCCAAGGGCAAGTACGTCGGCATCTGCGGCCAAGGGCCGTCCGACCATCCGGATCTGGCCGAATGGCTGATGCAGGAAGGCATCGAGTCGGTGTCGCTGAACCCGGACACCGTGGTCGACACCTGGCTGCGCCTGGCCAAACTCAAGGCCAACGGCTGATCCGCCGCAAGTTGCACAGACAAAACCCCGCATTGCGGGGTTTTGTTTTAGCTGGCCTCGATCTGGATGGAACCCTGACCCGCCGCTGATGCCCTGCTCTTGCGGAGCGGTTGGCAGCACCACACAACACCCGGCAACATGTGCTGCCGGCCGATCGACTCAGGCGGGAAACCGCTTTGCCAGCGCGCCGTAGGCCAGCCGCACCGGCTCGAAGCCGTACTTCTGCTCCAGCCGCTTCACGATGAAGTGCCCGCGCGCCATGTCCTGGTAGTAGTCGGTGAACATCGTGTTCAACGTCGCCCCCGCCACCGCGCCGATGATCGGCACCGCCTGTGCGGCAAACTTCTCCGTCACCACCACGCCGAAACGGGCGGCGACCTTTTCCACGACCTTCGCCAGCCACTTCCCCGCTTCCTTCGGCGCAAGGCCAAGGACCAGGCCGTGGCTGCCACTGGCCGCCGTGCCGACCAGCTCGGCCGACAGGTGCCGCATCACTTCGCTGGTGAAGCCACGTGCCAGGTAATAACCGGTTTCACTGGCGTCATCCTGGCCGCTGTTGCCGCCCAGCGCGAACACCTCCAGACAGGCCTGGCGGGTAGCGAAGTCGTTCAAATCGAAACCTTCGCTGCGGGCGATATCGGCCACCGCACGCATGATGATCGTCGTCGACAGCGGCAGCTCCACCGCCAGCGCCGGCAGTCCACCCAGCCCGCCCAGCGCGCCGGATGCGGCCGCGGCCAGCTTGTGCAGGCGCGGCGATGCCGACTTGCCCGGCTGCTGGCGATCCATGCTCCACAGCGCGGTCTGCGTGGCCTTGTACAGCGCCGCCTCGGTGACGCTGTGGATCCGTGCAGACACCGCGGCCGGCAGCTTGCGTACCGCGAACTCCAGCGGCGAGCCGACCAGGTTGGCCATTTTCGCCGTCAGCGTCGGCGCCTCCAGCAATGCCACCGCCCGCTGCAGATCCGCCCAGTCACGGGCATCGGCGCGGATATCGGCTGGCATCGGGATCACCTCGTGCATGGCGCCAATCATAGCCGCCACGCTTTGAATACTAGGCACACCACACTTTCGCACCGCCGGTCCGAGCCTGCCGCAAACCCGGTGGCAACGGCACCTGCCCGCAGCGTGGCTACAGACAGGCGTTGCGCCTCAGGCTTCAGGCAGGCCCGCCAGCGCCCCCATGAACTGGCGGTAGTGGCGCAGCTCGTCGATGGAGTCCTTGGCATCACTCAGCGCGGTATGGCTGGAGGTCTTGCTGACGCCCGCCGCGACCGTCGGCGCCCAGCGTTTGGCCAGTTCCTTGATCGTGGAGACATCCAGATTGCGGTAGTGGAAATACTTTTCCAGCCGTGGCATCTGCCGGTGCAGGAAGCGGCGGTCCTGGCAGATCGAATTGCCACACATCGGCGAGGCGCCGGCCTTGATCCACTCCTGCAGGAACACGATGGTCTGCGCTTCGGCCTGGCCCAACGTGGTGGTGCTGTCGAGCACCCGCTGCCACAGCCCCGAGCGCTGGTGCTGGTTGCGGTTCCATTCGTCCATCGCCTCCAGCGTCGCCAGCGGATGCGAGATGGCGAACTCCGGCCCTTCGGCCAGAATGTTGAGCTGTGCGTCGGTCACGACGGTGGCGATCTCGATGATCGAATCGTTGTCGGTGTCGAGCCCGGTCATTTCCAGGTCGATCCAGATCAGGCGATCTGCGCCGTTGCTGTTGTCCGTCATTTGCTGCCTCTGGGAAGGGCATCGGCGTTGCCACCGATGCCGGAATATCGACCGCCTATGATAGGACAACGCGGGACGCGCACCCGCCGCTGCCGGGCCGATCCGGCCAACTCAGCGGCGTTCGATCACGAACTTGCCGAAGCCGATTCCCAGACTCCAGCCCTGCCCGGTACCGGCCAGCGCCAGCGACACATTCCCCTTGGTCATCACATGGGCATCGGTCGCCTTGGAGGCGCTGGCATGCACCTCGGCAGCGGCATAGGTGCCGACCAGGTCATTCAACGACTGGGCGCCGGTGAACCGGCCGCGCCCATCGGTGATCCGGGTCTTGCCGACGGTGAGGCCACCGCCCTTGGCAGTGATTTTCACCGGGAAGCTGGCGCCGTTGTCGCAAGTCACCGTCCCGGTGCCCTCGGCGGTCTTGTAGAACACCGACCAGCCGGCGAGGTTGTAGCGCAACTGGCAGTCGATATTGCCCGCCGCCTGCGCGGCCGGTGCCATTGCCGCCAATACCACCAAAGCAAGCGTGCTACGGATCCATTTCATGGTGTTGCGCCCTCGTGCTTGACTGCCCGCGAGCGTAGCAGCCGATCGGCAGACAGGAAGCCGGACGCGCAAGCGTGTCCGGCCAGCGTTCAGCGAGCCACCACCGGGCCGGCCAGGGTGAAATCGTCGGCATCGAGCATCGCCGGGAAACGCTCGCGGTGCGCGGCCAGTGCGGCGGTCGAGATCGTGGTGGTCACCACCTGCTCGCGCTCACGGATTTCGACCTGCGGCTGGCCGAGGAAGTCGATCACCGCGCTGTCGCCGGAATAGTGCAGGTTGTTGCCGTCCACGCCGACGCGGTTGACGATGGCCACGTAGCACAGGTTCTCGATCGCCCGCGCCCGCGCCAGCGTCTGCCACGCATAGGCGCGCGAGGACGGCCAGTTGGCGACGAAGATCTGCAGGTCGAAATCCATCTGCCCGGCCCGCTCCACATCGAAACGGTTGCGACAGAACACCGGGAAACGCAGGTCGTAGCAGACCTGCGGATTGATCCGCCAACCCTTCCATTCCACGCACAGCCGTTCGTTGCCGGCGGCATAGCGCTTGTGTTCGCCGCCATAGCGGAACAGGTGGCGCTTGTCATACCAGTGCAGCTCACCGCCGGGCGTGGCCCACAGCAGGCGGTTGAAGACCTTGCCGTCCACACGCAACTGCACGCTGCCGGTGACCACCGCATCCAGTTCACGCGCCTGCGCGCGGATCCAGGCCACGGTCGGCCCGTCCATGTCCTCGGCCTGGTCGATGGCGTCGTTGGAAAAGCCGCTGGTGAAGGTCTCCGGCAGGATCACCAGATCGGTACTGCCGGCCAGCGGCGCCAGCAGCGCGGCGTAATGCACGCGATTGGCAGCCGGGTCATGCCAGCGGGTGTCGCCCTGTACCAGCGAAATACGCAGATCCTGCATGGGGCTCTCCGTACTCACAGCTTCTGCAGGCGCTTGATCGCCGCATCCAGGGTGGCGTCGTTCTTGGCGAAACACAGCCGCACCAGTCGCTGCCCCGCCGGCGGGGTTTCGTAGAACGGCGACAACGGAATGGCGGTGACGCCCTTCTCGATGGTCAGCCACTTCACGAACTCGTGGTCGGGCAGATCGCTGATGGCCGAGTAATCGACCAGTTGGAAGTAGCCACCCGGCACCGGCAGCGGCTTCAGCCGGGTGGTCAGCAGCTGCTCGCGGAAGCGGTCGCGCTTGTCCTGGTAGAACGCGCCCAGCTCCAGATGGTGCTCGGGTTCATCGCGGATCATCGCGGCAAAGCCGTACTGTGCCGGGCTGTAGGTGGTGAAGGTGTTGTACTGGTGCACCTTGCGGAACTCGGCACTCAGCGCCGACGGCGCGATCGCGTAGCCGATCTTCCAGCCGGTGCAGTGGTAGGTCTTGCCGAAGCTCGAAATCACGAAGGCGCGCTCGCGCAGTTCCGGATAGCGCAGCGCCGATTCGTGCCGGGCACCGTCATAGATGATGTGTTCGTAGACCTCGTCGGAGATCAGGTAGATGTCGGTGCCACGCAGCACTTCGATCAGCGCCTGCATGTCGGCAGCCGAGAGCATCGCACCGGACGGATTGTGCGGGGTGTTGACCATCAGCATCCGCGTTTTCGGCGTGATCGCCGCACGCACCTTGTCCCAGTCCACCGCGAAGGTCTGCGGATCCAACGCCACATGCACGGCGCGTGCGCCGGCCAGGTCGATCGCCGGCTCGTAGCAGTCGTAGGCCGGGTCGAGCACGATCACCTCGTCGCCGGCCCGCACCACCGCATGGATGGCGTTGAAGATCGCCTCGGTGCCACCGGAGGTGACGGTGATCTCCGTTTCCGCGTCAACCTGCGCGCCGTAGCAATCCAGCACCTTCTGCGCGATGGCGTGCCGCAGCGGCGCCACGCCGGTCATCGGTGCGTACTGGTTGAAGCCCTCGCGCATGGCCTTGGCGGTCTCATCGATGAGCCGCTGTGGTGCCGGGAAATCAGGGAAACCCTGGCCCAGGTTGACGGCCCCGTGTTCGGCGGCCATCTGCGACATCACGGTGAAAATGGTGGTGCCCACCTTGGGCAGCTTGGTCTGCGGTTGCATCGGTACAGGAACGCCGTGGAAGAGAACCGCGAGTGTAAGCAAAACCGCCGGCAAGGGCCTTCCACGCGCATCCGCCGCCGCTCTGGCCTGCGGGTGCAGGTCTATAATGGCAACGCCCCGCCGTGCTGTCGGGCCGCGCACCCACCCATGGACGGAAACGCCCGAACCGATGTCCCAGCCCTCCAACACCCCGCCGCTGCTTGCTGCACGCGGCCTGCGCTTCAGCCGTAACGATGAGCCGGTGTTCGGGCCGCTGGACCTGCATGTGGATGCCGGCGAGGCACTGCTGGTGCAAGGCGGCAACGGTGCCGGCAAAACCACCCTGCTGCGGGTGCTGGCCGGATTGCTGCGTCCGGATGCCGGGCAGATCGAAATCGATGGACGTCCGGCCAACAGCAGTGACCGCTCCCGCTATATCGCCTACCTCAGCCATCTCACCGCGCTCAAGCAGGATCTGGGCGCGCTGGAGAACCTGCATTTCCTGTGCGGGCTGCAAGGCCGGCGGACACGGCAAATGCCGGGCAACGCGCTGGCCATCGTCGGCCTGGCCGGCTATGAGGACACGCTGGCGCGACAGCTCTCCGCCGGACAGAAAAAGCGCCTTTCACTGGCCCGGCTGTGGTTGTCGCCGGCACCGTTGTGGCTGCTGGACGAGCCCTACGCCAACCTCGACCTGGATGGCATCAACCTGGTCAACCGCATGATCTCCGCGCACCTGCGCAGTGGTGGCGCCACCCTGGTCACCACCCACGGCGCCTACGCCGCGCCACCGGTGCGCAACCGTACACTCACGCTTGGCAACAGCACGACCGCGGAGGCGCTGGCATGAGTCTGCCCGGCCCCCAGCCCAGCCTGCTCGATGCCGCCCGGGCGCTGCTCGTGCGCGACCTGAAACTGCTGTGGCGGCGCCGTGGCGATGCCGCGCAGCCGATCCTGTTCGCGGTACTGGTCGTGGCCCTGTTCGCGCTGGCCCTGGGCGGCGAGCCGCGCCAGCTGCAGAGCGTGGCCGCGGCGGTGCTGTGGCTGTCGGTACTGCTGGCCGGCCTGCTGTCACTGGACACCCTGTTCCGCGGCGATGCCGAAGACGGCTCGCTGGAACAATGGCTGCTGTCGCCGGTGCCGTTGGCGTGGCTGGTCGCAGTGCGGGTGTTCTCGCACTGGCTGACCACCGCATTCCCGCTGGTACTGGTCAGCCCGCTGCTGGCCGAACTGATGCAGCTGCCGCGCGAGCAGTTGCCTGTGCTGGTCACCTCGCTGGCACTGGGAACACCACTGCTCAGCCTGCTCGGTGCGGTGGTTGCCGCGCTCACTGTGGGCATGCGTCGTGCCGGCATCCTGCTGGCGCTGCTGGTACTGCCGCTGTACGTGCCGGTACTGGTGTTCGGCACCGGCGCGGTGGCGGCAGCGGCGCAGGGCTTTGATGCCAGCGGCGCCTTGCTGATGCTCGGTGCCGGCCTTGTGGTCAGCTGCGTGCTCGCCCCGCTGACCGCGGCAGCAGCGATCCGCATCGCCAGCCACTGAGCACCGCCTGCGCTATTCTCGGCGTCTGCTCCAGTCCGTAGACGCCACGCTCCATGCCCGACCGGAATCCGCTGCCTGCTCCGCCACTGCTGAAACCCTCGCTGCCGCCCCGCCCCGCCGTGGAGATGCAGCGCCGTGGTGAACTGCGGGTAGAAAAATTCCTGGACGCGGCCACCGAGGTCTTCAACGAAAAGGGCTACCAGGGCGCACGACTGTCGGACATCGTCAAGCGCGCCGGCGGCTCCCTGGCCACGCTCTACCGCGCCTTCGGTGACAAGGAAGGCCTGGTGCACGCGCTGATGGAAAAGAGCATCCACGACTTCGGCCAGAGCCTGGAGGAGCTGCTGCGCTCGCCGCTGCCGCCACAGCAGGCACTGGAACAGGCCGCCTGCCGGATGGTCGAGGAAATCCTTACCCCGGCGCGCATCGCCTGCCACCGCATCGTGATCTCCGAAGGCCTCAACCAGCCCGCCTTGCGGGACTGGTTCCATGCCCATGGTGTGGAACCGATGGAAGCCCTGCTCAGCCGGTATTTCACCAGGCAGACGCGGGCTGGAACGCTGTCCATCGACGACTGCGACCGCGCGGCCAACGATTTCTACATGCTGATCATCGGCGGGCTGATCCTGCGTTCGATCAATGGACGCATCGACGCCAGCAACATTCCGCAGGCGCAGCGTGACGCCTGTGCGGCGGTGCAGCTGTTCCTCAACGGCGCCCTGCCCCGGAGCTGAACGGCAGCTTGCTGCATCGCAACTTGACCTGAACGCAAGCTGTCGCAAGATTGAGCCGTAATCGTCGTTACGCTGTATCGCCCAGTGCCCTGCAGGAACCCACCTGAGGAGAGCGTCGTGCGGTTCTATCTCGCGTTCGTGATGCTGCTTGCCACCGCCCTGCTGGTCTCCGCCGCCTGGCTCACGCCGGTCAAGGCCGATGCCTCGGCACAGGCGGTCAAACTCCCCGAGACCCACTTTGCCTCTGCACAAGCCGGGCACGGTTTTTCCGCACCACCCGGCTTTGCCGATGCGGTACCGGCCCGCAACCGTGAGCACCCGGACGCGAAAATGGTTGGCCAGCAGGTCTGCACCGCCTGCCACAGCAAGGAAAACGACAATTTCGCCCATACCGCGCATGCCATGGGCATGCAGGTCGCACTGGCCGCCAATCCGGCAACCCCCACCTGCGAGGCCTGCCATGGCCCCGGTTCGGTGCATGCGGCCAATCCCACGCAGAAGGGCGCGATCATCGCTTTCAGCCATGACGGCGGAACCCCTGTCGCCAACCAGACCGAAAGCTGTCTGGGCTGCCATTCCGGCGGACCACGCGATGCCTGGCTGGGCTCGATCCACCAGCGCAACGACCTGTCGTGCAGCGACTGCCACAACCCGATGGTCAAGTTCTCGGCCGAAGGCCTGACCGCCAAGCAGTCGGTCAGCGAAACCTGCGCCACCTGCCACAAGGACATCCGCCAGCAGTTCAACCGCCGCTCGCACATGCCGCTGCCCGAGGGCGCGATCAGCTGTGTGGATTGCCACAATCCGCACGGCACGCTCAACGCCACCCTGCTCAAGACCGATACCGTCAACGAGACCTGCTACCAGTGCCACGCGGAGAAGCGCGGCCCGTTCCTGTTCGAACACGCGCCGGTCCGCGAAAGCTGCCTGAACTGCCATCAGGTGCACGGTTCCAACCAGCATGCCTTGCTGGTCGCACCGATCCCGATGCTGTGCCAGCAGTGCCATTCACACACCCGCCACCCCAACGACCTGCAAACGGAAATTTCGCTCGGCGGCGCGATGACGCCGGATGAACGTCTGATGGGACGCGGCTGCATCACCTGCCACGCGCAGGTGCACGGCTCCAACCACCCCTCCGGCCCACGTCTGCACAAGTGACGGGAGAACGCCATGTGCGCACGGATTCGTTCACGGAACTGTCGCGGCTCGCTGCTGTCGCTGGCCCTGATCGCCGGTTTGGCCCAGGCCCAGGACAGTGGCAACGGGACTGACCTGCAGTTCGGCAACTGGCTCGACCCGGCCGGCCGCATCGGCTGGGAGGGTTGTGACCCTGACGGCGGCAGCTGGCTGAGCGCGGAGAACAAGCGCACACCGACCGGCTTCCTGTATGGCTGCGCGCCCCGTCTGGCCGAGGCCAAACCACTGGGTGACAACGGCTGGCGCTATACCGGCGCTGTCGCGCTGGGCTACCTGCATCTGGGTGGCGACGAGAACAACAGCAACTGGCGTCGTTTCCGCGATGCGGATGATGGTGTGATCCTGCAGGCCAACTTCAGCCTCACCCGCGCCAGCGATGGCAGCTACGCCGACGTACGGCTGAGCCGGCTCAGCCGTGACAACCAGTATTACCGTGCGGTAATCGGCCAGGCCGGACGCTACAAGGTGCAGGCTTTCGTGCGCAGCACGCCGAATGTGCTCAGCACCAACGCGCGCTCGATCTGGGACGGCGTGGGCAGCGCCCACCTGACCCTGAAACCGGGACTCACCGCTGCCGGCAGCAGTTCCGCGCAGGTGGCCGCGGTGTCCGCGGCACAGCCCTTCAGCACCTTGAGCGTGGTCCGTGACAAACAGGGTGTGAGCATCAACTACCTGCTCAACCCTCGCTGGAGCGGCTACGCCAGCCTTACCCATGAGGAGCGCAATGGCGCCCGCCCCTTCGGCGGCCCGTTCTTCTTCAACTATCCGTTCCCGGCCAACGGTGGCATCTACGAGATCCCGCGTCCGATCAACGACAGCACGCTCAACTTCACCGGCGGGTTCCGCTTCGTCGGCAACGTGTGGCGCACCGATTTCAGCTACACCGGCTCGTTCTTCCGCAACGCCTACAGCGCCTATGACTACCAGGTGCCGTATGGCCTGTACTCGGTGGCCGGTGCCTATACCCCGCCGTTGTACCAGGGCTCGTTCGCCTATGAGCCGGAGAACGACTACCACCGCCTCGGCACCACCTTCGGCCGCAAGCTGTCCACATGGAATGGCGATTTCTCGGTGAACCTGGCGCTCACGACCATGCGCCAGAACGACGGGCTGCTGCCGCCGATGGATTGCCAGGGCCAGTTCGGGCAGACGCTGGCGCCTCCCTTCATCGCCGATTGCGCCAACTGGAACACCACCGACGCACTATCCAAAAAGCGCGCCGGGCTGGCGATCGACAACCAGAAAGTGGATGCGCGACTGGTATTCCTGCCCAGCGACAAGCTCACTTGGCGCAGCAGCGGGCGCTACCTGCGCGAGGATTACAGCGGCACCTACTGGGCCTACAACCCGCTGACCGACCAGTACGGCTACATCGCCGAAAACGGCTCGCAGGGCAGCGTGGTGCCGGGCGAAATGGGCCTGTGGGACCTTGGACCGAACGCCTCGGTACTGACCCGCATCCGCAACCTGCCGTTGGACAAGGAAACCAGCGAGGTCTCGACCGGCCTCGATTACCGGCTGGACAGCAGGAACACCCTGTCGGCCGGCTACAGCTTCACCCGCATCGAGCGCGCCCATCGCGAGGTCGGCACCACCCGCGACAACCAGCTCAAGCTCGGCTGGAACAACCGCACGCTCGACTGGCTGACCTTCCGCGCCAACTATTCCTGGCTGGACCGCAGCGGCAGCGACTATTACTACAACCCGTACGAATTCACCTTCTCCAGTTCGCTGCCCGGCTTTGTCGGTGCCGACGCGCTGAGCCCGCATACCGTCTCGGCCCTGCGCAAATACGACATCGCCTCGCGCACCCAGCAGAAACTGGACCTGATGGCCACCTTCATCCTGCCGCACGAAATGACGGTCTACGCCTCCTTCCGTGGCGACCGCAACCGGTACGACGCACAACTTGGCCGCCAGCGCTTCGACACCTGGGCCAGCAGCGTGCAATGGGAGTGGCAGCCCAATCCCGACACCACCGCCAGTGCCTGGTACGGGCATGACCGCTCCACCCTGGCGGTCGCCAACGTCAATGACGCCATCCCCAGCACCGATCCGACGCTGGGCGGCAGCACCTATCCCGACGCATCGCGCTGGTGGATGGATGACGCCCAGCGCAACCACTACGCCGGCCTGAACTTCACCCGCCGCCTGGGTCGTGCCACCCTGGACCTGGCCTGGAACTGGACCTCCTCGCGCGGCACCACCCGCTACCGGATGAATTCGGCCGATGCCTTGACCATGCCGGCCAATGCCGCGTTGACCAGCGGCCGCTATCCGGTCATGGTCTACCGGGTGAATGCATTGACCGCCGGCATCGCCCTGCCACTGGGGCAACGCACGCGCCTGCGGCTCTTCAATACCTACGAACGCGGCAACCTGTCCGACTGGCACTACTTCGGCTTCGAGGACACGCTGGTCTACGACCACCGCGTCTACACCGACGGCGGGCCGTCCAACTACCGCGTCAATCTGTTCGGGATGATGGTCGAGGTGCAGCTATGAAACCGTTGCTTCTGCTGCCGGGCATCCTCTTCGGTATCGCCCTGACGTTGGGTACTGCCCAGGCGCAGGCCGAGGACGAAGCTGACCAGGTCCCTGCCTCCGAACTGAAGCCCCGCTATCTGGATCTGCGCGTGGCACCGCGCATCACCGGCGATATCGCCGCCGGCAAGGCCAAGGCACAGGTGTGCAGCGTCTGCCATGGGGATGATGGCTACACCGCCACCGCACCGTCCTTTCCCAACATTGGCGGCCAGCATGCCGACTTTGCCTACTGGCAACTGGTCGAACTCAAGCGGGGACGGCATCCGTCGCCGATGACGCCGCTGGTCAGCACCCTCAGCGACCAGGACATGCGCGACATGGCGGTGTATTACGCCAGCCTGCCAGCGCCGGCTGCCGCAGCAGCGCCGGCGGAAACTGCCGATGAACCCCTGGACACGGCACTGGTGGAACGCGGCCATGTGCTGTATCTGCAGGGTGACACGGAGAAAGGCATTCCACCCTGCCAGGGCTGCCACGGCAGTGATGCCCGCGGCATGCCCGGCGCCGACAGCCCCAACCGGAACGGGCACACGCCCTACGCCGCCTTCCCGTCGTTGCGCGGCCAGCATGCGGTTTATCTGCAAAGCAAGCTCGCTGAATACCACAACAGCGACCTGCGCGACTCCACCAGCGACTTCATCATGGGCGCTGTCGGCAAGCGGCTGGATGCCGAGAGTATCCAGGCGGTCTCGGCCTGGCTTTCCACCTTGCCGCATGACTGAACATGAATAAACGCCGGCGATGGCGGCGCTTGCCATTCGGTAATTTCAGTTACAGGATCATCCTGTCCCCGTCCGTCAGGGACCCACCATTCCCCACACAGGAGTATTCACATGTTCCGTAAACTGCTGATCGCCTCGACCCTGGCTCTGGGTGCCGCCGGGGCGGCCCAAGCCGCTGATACGTGTTCGGTGAACCTGGAGGGCAACGATGCCATGCGCTACAACATGGCCAACATCGATGTGCCCAAGAGCTGTGCCAACTTCACCATCCACCTGAAGCACACCGGCAAGATGGCCAGAAACGTGATGGGCCACAACGTGGTGGTCGCCAAGACCGCCGACATGAAGGCCATCGACACCGACGGCATGAAGGCCGGGCTGGCCGCCGAGTACATCAAGGCCGGTGACACCCGCGTCATCGCCCACAGCAAGGTGGTGGGCAGTGGCGAAACCACCAGCGTCAGCATCCCGGTGGCCTCGCTCACCGCCGTCGGCGCGCCCCTGTCCTTCTTCTGCAGCTTCCCCGGTCATTCGGCGCTGATGAAGGGCTCTATCACGCTCAAGTGAGCCTGTCATTGATCATCGGCCGCGCCAATACCGCGGTCTTGGGCTAATCTTGCACAGTCAAAGGCGCCTGCGCAGCGCGGCGCCTGAGGCTGATGCGACGCGTCAGCCGCCGTACCCATCAACGAGCAATCGGATGTTCAAAGCTTTAACCGGCTGGTTCCACAAACTGGGCTCTCCGCCCTACTTCGACACCTTCGCCGCCCGCTGGTCCCCCTGGTGCTATATCGCCTCCCTTCCGCTGTTCGCCCTCGGCCTGTGGCAGGCGCTGGCGGTGGTGCCTGCCGACTACCAGCAGGGTGACAGCTTCCGCATCCTGTACATCCACGTGCCAACGGCATGGATGAGCCTGTTCGTGTTCGGCCTGATGGCGTTTTACAGCGCCATCGCGCTGGTCTGGCGCATCAAGCTGTCCGAGATCCTGGCCATGGCCTGCGCGCCGATCGGCGCCGCCTTCACCTTGGTTACCCTGCTCACCGGCAGCATCTGGGGCAAGCCGATGTGGGGCACCTGGTGGGACTGGGACCCGCGCCTGACCACCGAGCTGATCCTGCTGTTCCTGTATCTGGGCGTGATGGGCCTGTATGGCGCCATCGATGACCGCCGTGCCGCCGCCCGTGCCGCCGGCCTGCTGGCCATCGTCGGCGTGGTGCTGCTGCCGGTGATCCGCTATTCGGTGGTGTGGTGGAACTCGCTGCACCAGGGCCAGACCATCAGTCTGTTCGGCGAATCCAGCATGGACAGCAGCATGGTCCTGCCGCTGTGGCTGATGGTGTTCGCCACCAAATTCTGGTTCGCCGGCTCGCTGCTGGCCCGCGCCCGTGCCGACAACCTGCGCCGTGAGGCCGGCAAGGCCTGGGTGCGCGAGCGCCTGGAGGGCGCGCGATGAGCTACTTCAAGTATGTGGCGCTGGCCTACGGCGTCTTTTTTGTGGTGATGGCCTGGGATTTCATCATCCCGCGCCTGCAATTGCGCCAGCAGCTGCGCGCGGCCCGCCACCGGCTGGCGCGTGCACAACGCGCCGACGCCGCACCGGCAGGCAATGGAGAACTGGACCGATGATGACCCCGACCCAACGTCGCCGCATGCTGCTGGTGGTGCTGGTGGTGGCTGCCGCCTCCATCGCACTGGTACTGGTCAGCGCGGCCCTGCAACGCAATATCGCCTATCTCTACACCCCGTCGGAGGTGCAGGCCGGCAAGGTCGCCGCGGATGCACGCTTCCGTCTGGGCGGCATGGTTTCCAAGGATTCGTTCAAGCGCGACAGTGGCGCGCTGCTGGCCCGCTTCGAGGTGACCGACGGCGATGCACAGCTGCCCGTCACCTACGACAAGATCCTGCCCGACCTGTTCCGCGAGGGGCAGGCGGTGGTGGCCACCGGGCGCATGGTGGACGGTGTGTTCGTGGCCGAGGATGTGCTGGCCAAGCACGATGAGACCTATATGCCCAAGGAACTGGCCGACAAGATGGGCATGGCGCATGAAAAGCATCAGGTTCCCTCCGCCCCCCAGACGACGGAAGCTCCCTGAGTGCTGCCAGAAACCGGACAGATCCTGCTGATCCTCGCGCTGCTGGCTTCCCTGCTGCAGAGCGTGCTGCCACTGCTTGGCGCCCATCGGAAAAATGCCGCGTTGATCGCCACCGCGCGACCGGCGGCGCTGCTGCAGCTGACCATGGTGCTGGGTGCCTTCGTGGTGTTGACCCTGGCGTTCGTGCGCCAGGACTTCTCGCTGCGCTATGTCGCCGAGAACTCCAATTCGCTGCTGCCGATGATCTACCGCTATTCAGCGGTATGGGGCGCGCATGAAGGCTCGCTGCTGCTGTGGGCGCTGGTGCTGGCGCTGTGGACGGCGGCCGTGGCCGAGTGCTCGCGCAAGCTGCCGGCCGATGTCGTCGCCCGCGTGCTGGCGGTGATGGGCATGATCAGCGCCGGCTTCCTTGCCTTCCTGCTGTTCACCTCCAACCCGTTCGACCGCCTGCTGCCGGCGCCGCCGGAAGGCCACGACCTGAATCCGCTGCTGCAGGATCCCGGGCTGATCCTGCACCCGCCGATCCTGTATGTGGGTTACGTGGGTTTCGCGGTACCGTTCGCCTTCGCCATCGCCGCCCTGCTGGACGGCCGCATCGATGTGCGCTGGCTGCGCTGGACCCGGCCCTGGACCAACGTGGCCTGGGGTTTCCTCACCCTCGGCATCGCGCTGGGCAGCTGGTGGGCCTACTACGAGCTGGGCTGGGGCGGCTGGTGGTTCTGGGACCCGGTGGAAAACGCCAGCTTCATGCCGTGGCTGGTCGGTGCCGCGCTGATCCACTCGCAGGCGGCGACGGAAAAGCGCGGCGTCTTCATCGGCTGGACACTGCTGCTGGCGATCGCCGCATTCGCGCTGTCGCTGCTGGGTGCCTTCCTGGTCCGCTCCGGCGTGCTGACCAGCGTGCATTCCTTCGCCGCCGACCCGGCGCGCGGCATGTTCATCCTCGCCTTCCTCGCCATCGTCATCGGCGGCTCGCTGCTGCTGTATGTGCTGCGTGCGCCGACCGTGGGCGGCAACAGCGACCCAAGCCGCGGCTTCACCCTCAATTCGCGCGAGAGCCTGCTGCTGGCCAACAACCTGCTGCTCAGCTGCGCCTGCGCGATGGTGCTGCTCGGCACCCTGTATCCGCTGCTGGCCGACGCGCTGGACCTGGGCAAGATCTCGGTGGGTCCGCCCTACTTCGGCACGCTGTTCCTGCTGCTGATGACGCCGCTGGTGGCGCTGGTCCCGTTCGGTCCGCTGACCCGCTGGCAGCGTGAGCAGGGCATGCGCCCGCTGGCGCTGCTTGCCCCGTGGCTGGGCCTGGCCCTGCTGCTGGGTGTGGTGGCCTGGTTCATGGCGCCGCAGGGCAAGCTCAAGGCCGCCGCCGGTATCGCCGCGGCCGCCTGGGTCGGGCTGGGGACGCTGTATTTCCTGTGGACGCGGCTGCGCAACAGCGGCCGGATCAATGCCGAAACCCTGGGCATGCTGGTCGCCCACCTGGGTATCGCCGTGTTCCTGGTCGGCGCGCTGCTGGTGGAGGCGCTGAACGTCCAGCATGAAGTGGCGCTGGCACCGGGTTCGTCGGTGGAAGCCGGTGGCTACCGGTTCACGCTGGAAGGTGTGGATGCGACCAACGGCCCCAACTACCACTCCGACCGCGGCCATGTGCGGGTATCACGCGACGGCCAGTCCATCACCCTGCTGCATCCTGAAAAGCGCATGTACGCCAGCGGCGGCATGCCGATGACCGAGGCCGGCATCCATCCGGCGCTCGGCGGTGACCTGTATGTCGCCCTGGGCGAATCCCTCGGCGATGGTGCTTGGGCGGTACGCGTGCAGATCAAGCCTTTTGTCCGCTGGATCTGGCTGGGCGCAGCGCTGATGGCGCTGGGCGGTTTCGTCACCGCCGCCGACCGCCGTTTCCGCCGGTTCCCGGAGAAGAAATCCTGATGTCCGACTCCCCGCAGCCTCCACAGTCCACTCCGAACCGCCTGCCTCCGGTGGCGATCATCCTCGGCGTACTGTTCTTCATCGGCCTGATGGGGCTGATGCTCTATGGCGTCAGCCGCTCGGACCGGCCCGACCGCGACACCCTGCCCTCGGCACTGCAGGACAAACCGGCACCGGAGTTCTCGCTGCCGCTGCTGCATGATCCGCACGTCTTCGTCAGCAGCCAGGACCTGCGCGGCATGCCGTACCTGCTCAACGTGTGGGGCAGCTGGTGCCCGTCCTGCCGCGACGAGCATCCGGTGCTCACCCGTTTTGCCGAAACCAAGCGGCTGCGCGTGATCGGCTACAACTGGAAGGACGAGCCGGCCGATGCATTGCGCTGGCTGGAGCAGCTGGGCAATCCGTACATCGCGGTGATCGCCGACCAGGAAGGCCGCACTGCGCTGGACTGGGGTATCGCCGCCGCGCCGGAAACCTTCCTGGTCGATGGCAGCGGCATCGTGCGCTGGAAATACAGTGGCGCGATCACCCAGCAGGTGCTGGATACGCAGTTGATCCCGGCACTAGAGAAAGTCGAGGCCGCCGCCGGCCAGGCGCAGCCGTCCTCCCCGTCGGATCCGCGTCCATGATGCTCCGCCTGCTGCTGCCGCTGTTGTTGCTGTGCGCTGCCGGACTGGCCGGCGCACAACCGGCCGGCGATCCCTCGCCGCTGCAGTTCCACGACACGGCCGAGGAAGCGCGCTTCCACCAGCTCACCGCAGAACTGCGCTGCGTGCAGTGCCAGAACCAGTCGCTGGCCGACTCCAACGCACAGATCGCCCATGACCTTCGCCGCGAGGTGCTGGTCCTGATGCGCGAAGGCCGTAGCGATGCCCAGGTCAAGCAGTTCCTGGTCGAACGCTACGGCGACTTCGTGCTGTACCGGCCGCAGATGACGGCCAGCACCTGGCTGTTGTGGTTCGGGCCGGGTGTACTGCTGCTGATCGGCGCGCTGTGGCTGTTCCTGCACGTGCGCCGGCGCGCGCAGACCGTACCGCTCAAGGCGCTTGATGAAGAAGCAAGCCAGGAATCTCGTGAATGGTGACCAAGGTTTTCCTCCTGCTGGCGGCACTGCTGGCCGCCCTCTGCGGCGGCGCCATGCTGTGGCCGCTGTTCCGTGCCGGCAAGCGTCGCCTCTGGGGCGCACTGGTTGCCGGCATGGTGGTTGGCACCCTCGGCCTGTACCAGTTGCTGGGCACCCCGGCCGGATTGCAGCCGCAGGCCGAACTTGCGGCCACGCCGCAGAGCCTGGAAGAAGGTGTCCGCCAGCTGCAGGCGGCGATGGAGAAGAATCCCGCGCGCACCGATGGCTGGGTATTGCTGGCCCGCTCCCAGCTTGAACTCGGCCGCGTTGCCGATGCCGCCGCCTCTTATGAGCGCGCGGTGAAACTGACACCCGACGAGCCCGGACTGCTGGTCGAAGCCGCGCAGACCCGCGCGCAGGCCGCGGACGGCTTCCTGTTCGATGACACCGCCGTACAGTGGCTGGAGCAGGCGCGCCAGCTCGCCCCCGGCCATGAACGTGCGACCTGGCTGCTGGGCATCGTGCAGCGCCAGCGCGGCCAGCCGGCGCAGGCCGCGCAGACTTGGGAAAGCCTGCTGCCGCGGCTGGAGGCCAAGGCCGCCGCCGCGCTG
>DDVW01000068.1 GCA_002345545.1 Stenotrophomonas sp. UBA2302
CGCGATGCGCTGGCGCTGGTGCGCGAAGCCTCGCCGGGTCTGGATGCCTGCCATGCCCGCGCGCAGGAGGGCGTCTCGCGGCTGGCACGCTGGCTGGGCGAGGACCTGCCGCTGTTCGATTTCGACGCCGACCCTGCCGAGGAGGCGCAGGCGCCGGCCGATGACAGCGACGTGCTCTGGTACGAACTCACGCCACGCGGCTTCCGCTGCCAGCGCACGCCGATGGATGTGTCCGGGCCGCTGCGCGAGCACCGCCAGCGTTCGATGGCGGCGTGGGTGTTCACCTCGGCCACGTTGACCGTGGACGGAGATTTTGCGCATCTGGCCCGCCGTCTGGGGCTGGAGGATCCCGATTCGCTGGTCCAGCCCAGCCCGTTCGACTGGCAGCAGCAGGCGCTGTGCTATCTGCCCAGACAGCTGCCGGATCCGGCGGCGCGCGGCTACGGTGCGGCGCTGATCGTCACCCTGCGGCCGGTGCTGGAGGCCTCGCAGGGCCGCGCGTTCCTGCTGTTCGCCTCGCACCGTGCCTTGCGCGAGGCGGCCGATGCGTTGCGTGGCGGACCATGGCCGCTGTTCGTGCAGGGCGAGGCGCCGCGCGCCAGCCTGCTGCAGCGCTTCCGCGAGTCCGGCAACGGCGTGCTGCTGGGCTCAGCCAGTTTCCGCGAAGGCGTGGATGTGAGCGGCGATGCGCTGAGCGTGGTGGTGATCGACAAGCTGCCGTTCGCCGCGCCGGATGATCCGGTGTTCGAAGCGCGGCTGGACGCGATCCGGCGCAACGGCGGCAATCCGTTCCGTGACGAGCAACTGCCGCAGGCGGTGATCGCGCTCAAACAGGGCGTGGGCCGGCTGATCCGCAGCGAGACCGATCGTGGCGTGCTGGTGCTGTGCGATCCCCGGCTGCTGTCGCGTGGCTACGGTCGGGTGTTCCTGGATTCACTGCCGCCGTTCCGCCGCACCCGCGAGCTGGCCGATGTGCAGGCGTTCTTTGCGCGACAATGGGCGCCGGACGCAGCCTATGGGCCATCCGTCGACGATGATGGCACCGCCGCGCCTCCGTTCTCCCTTTCCTGATGTTGATGCCATGAAGCTGCTCGCCTTTGAAACCGCTACCGAAGCCTGTTCCGTCGCCCTGCATGTGGATGGACAGGTGCTGGAGCGTTTCGAAATCGCGCCGCGGCGACATGCCGAGCTGAGTCTGCCGTGGGCCGAACAATTGCTCGCCGAAGCCGGTATCGCCCGCAGCCAGCTCGATGGTATTGCGCTCAGTCGTGGGCCGGGCGCATTCACCGGCGTGCGCCTGGGCATCGCTATCGCCCAGGGCATCGCACTGGCGCTGGATTGCCCACTGCTGCCGGTTTCCACGCTGGAAACGCTGGCGTTGCGTGCGCCGGATGTCGCCCCGCAGGTGCTGGCCTGCATCGATGCGCGCATGGGCGAGGTCTATGCGGCGCGGTATCGGCGTGATGCCGATGGCGTCTTGCAGCTGCAGGACGGCGAACGGCTGATCGCCCCGGAGGCCTATGGGTTGCCCGGGGACGACGGCGTCTGGGCGGGCGTGGGCACCGGATTCGGTGCCGGCGAGGGAGTGCTGGCCACGCGCTTGCAGTCGCGCCTGTCCAGTGTCGATGCGCAGGCCCTGCCGCGGGCCGCGGATGTGCTCAGGATCGCCGCGCCGGCGATGCTGCGCGGTGAGGGCATCGCCCCGGAACGGGTACAGCCGGCCTACCTGCGCGACAACGTGGCGCTGACGCTGGTCGAGCAGCAGGCGTTGCGCGCCGCCAAGGCGGGCTGAGCCGGTTGTCTGTTGTGACGGGCTGGGGGCCGGGCGCTGCGGGCCGGGCTTGTGAGCGGAATCTGTCCGTTCTCGATGCGTGCCGCGCAGTGTCTGCAGCTGCCGCGTGTTATGCTGCCTGAAAGCTGGATTCAGCGGTCGTCGCGCAGCGTGCCGCCCGGCAGGAATACCCAGGTGCGGGTGACCTGCAGGATGTCGATATCGTCGCCGGTATGTGGCAACGCCGGGAAGGGCTTGGCCAGTTCGATCACGCGCAGCGCGGCGGCATCCAGCAGCGGGACGCCGCTGCTGCGCAGGATGCGGCTGCTTTCCACGCTGCCGTCGCGGCGCACGCCGACGGTGATCACCACCTGCCCGCCGAGCCGGCGCTGGCGGGCCTCGTCGGGATAGTTCAGGTTGCCCACGCGCTCGGCCCGGTCCACCCAGGCACGCAGGTAGTTGGCATAGGCGTACTCGCGGGTGCTGGCCGAAACGAACTTGCGGTTCGGGCGCTTGGCGTATTGCTCCGAGCGCAGGTGCACCTCGGCCGCCAGCCGCGCCATTTCGGCATCACGCTGCTCGCGCGCGGTCATCGGTGCGTTGCTGTCGGGGCGATCGGGCAGCGGCTGTGATTGCGCGTCGGCAACGCGCTCCTCGCCCAGCTTGCTGGTGATCACCCGCGCCTGCGGTGGCGGCGGTGTGGCGGCGCTTTGCGCCTGCAGCGGCACCGGTGCCAGGCCATCGCGGGTCTGCGGCACGAAACCGGCCTGGGCATCGCGCGGGCGCTGCACATCGTCATGATCGCCGCCGCCCTGCTGGTTGGCCTGCGCCAGGAAGTCGGCCTGCCTGGGCGTCAGCGGCGTGCTGGTCTGGCTGAAAATCACATCCAGCGTCGGCACCAGCGGCGCATTGTCGCTGACCGCAAAGCCCACGCCGAGGATCAGCAGCCCGTGCACCAGCGCCGACAGCACCAGCGTGGCGCTGAGGCGTTGCTGCTCGGTGGTCTGGTGCGGGACGGGCAGGGTGCCGGGGTGGGCGCTCATCAGGCGATGCCGGCCTCGATCGCATCGAACAGCTGACCGGCGATGTTCAGGCCGAACTGGGCGTCCAGCTCGCGTACGCAGGTGGGACTGGTGACGTTGACTTCGGTCAGGTAGTCGCCGATCACGTCCAGGCCGACGAAACGCATGCCGCGCCGCTTCATTTCCGGCCCGACCTGGGCGGCGATCCAGCGGTCGCGCTCGCTCAGCGGACGGCCTTCGCCACGGCCACCGGCGGCCAGATTGCCGCGGAACTCGTCACCCTGCGGAATGCGTGCCAGGCAGTAATCCACCGGCTCGCCATCGACCAGCAGGATGCGCTTGTCACCGGCGCTGATGTCGGGGATGAAGCGCTGCGCCAGTGCGAGGTGGCGACCACCATCGGTCAGCGTTTCCAGAATCACATTCAGGTTCGGATCGCCGGTGCCGCTGCGGAAGATCGAGCGCCCGCCCATGCCGTCCAGCGGCTTGAGCACGGCCTGGCCGTGTTCATGCACGAAGGCCTTCAGTTCGGCGGCGCTACGGCTCACCAGGGTCGGCGGGCAGCACTGTGGAAACAGCAGGGCGGCGAGCTTCTCGTTGAAGTCGCGCAGTCCCTGCGGGTCGTTGACCACCAGTGCGCCGGCACTCTGGGCGATCCCCAGGACATGGGTGTCGTACAGGTATTCACCGTCGAACGGCGGATCCTTGCGCATCAGTACGACCTGGCCGGGACCGAAGCGGGTGGAGCCGAACTGGCCGAGACTGAACCAGTCGGCCGGATCGTCACGCACTTCCAGCGGCGCGGTCACGGCCGCGGCACTGCCACCGTGCAGCGACAGCCCGCCCGGGCGCACATAGTGCAGGCGGTGGCCGCGGCGCTGGGCTTCCAGCAGCATGGCGAAGGTGGTGTCCTTGGCGATCTTGATGTGGTCGATGGGGTCCATCACCACGATGACATCGAGCGGCATGACTTCAAACCTGACGGATCAGGCGGCGATGGTAGCGTTTTCGCCCCATGGCCGACCAGCCGCGGCAACCTGAAGATGGGGAATGCGACGGCGGTGCTG
The DNA here is from genome assembly GCA_002345545.1 of Stenotrophomonas sp. UBA2302. GTDB lineage: Bacteria > Pseudomonadota > Gammaproteobacteria > Xanthomonadales > Xanthomonadaceae > Stenotrophomonas. The sequence continues at coordinate 3,861 of DDVW01000068.1, forward strand.
TGCCTCGGCACGGATGCGCCCCATAATGGCCAGCGGATGTCCGGCACCGGATTGCGGTGCTTGACAGTTCGCAGTGGTATTGGGATATAGATCGCTTTCGCAGTCGCGCCCCGCTCTGGTGGTGCGTTGTGCGCTCGGGGATATGCAATGGTTGAAAATATGACTGCGGGTGGGGAACTTGCAGGTTTGAGGGTCATGGTCATCGACGATTCGAAGACCATCCGGCGCACGGCCGAAACGCTGCTCAAGCGTGAAGGCTGTGAGGTCGTTACCGCCACCGACGGCTTCGAGGCGCTGGCCAAGATCGCCGATCAGCAGCCGCAGATCATCTTCGTCGACATCATGATGCCGCGTCTGGATGGCTACCAGACCTGCGCGCTGATCAAGGGCAACCAGCTGTTCAAGTCGACGCCGGTGATCATGCTTTCATCCAAGGATGGCCTGTTCGACAAGGCCCGGGGCCGCATCGTCGGCTCCGAGGAATATCTGACCAAACCGTTCACACGTGACGAACTGCTGGGTGCCATCCGCACATATGTCAACGCCTGACCAGGGGGGAAAGGCAAACAATGGCTCGAATTCTGTTGATCGAAGATTCACCGACCGACCGGGCGGTGTTCACCCAGTGGCTTGAAAAAGCCGGGCATGAAGTGCTGGCCGCGGAAAGCGCCGAGGACGGGATGCAACTGGCGCGCGAGCACCTGCCGCAGGTGATCCTGATGGACGTGGTGCTGCCGGGCATGAGTGGCTTCCAGGCGACGCGGGCGCTGTCGCGCGATGCCGCAACCCGGGATATTCCGGTCCTGATCGTCAGCACCAAGGGCATGGAAACGGACATGGCCTGGGGCATGCGCCAAGGGGCCGCCGACTACATCGTCAAACCCCCGCGCGAGGACGACCTGATCGCGCGGATCAACAAGCTGGTGGCCTGATGCGCTCTCCCTTCGACATCCTCGAGGCTTACGAGCGGCGCAGCCTGGCGCACGCGGTACAGCTGCCGGAGCGCGAGTTTTCGCAGGATGTCTGGCGTGGGGTCGGCTACCGCGTCGGCAGCCGGCGTCTGGTGTCCGACTTCCGCGAAGTGGTGGAGATCGTGCCGATGCCGCCGGTGACGCCGGTTCCCGGTGCACAGCCGTGGCTGCTGGGCGTGGGCAACCTGCGTGGCGCGCTGTTCCCGGTGGTGGATCTGAAATATTTCCTGGAAGGCCAGCGCACCGTGCAGCAGGAGGGCCATCGCGTGCTGATCATGCGCCAGTCCGGTGGCGACGTCGCGCTGAGCATCGACGAGCTCTACGGGCAACGCGGCTTCAATGCGTCGCAGCAGGTGCCGGCCGGGGATATCGCCCAGGGCCGCTACGCGCACTTTGTCGAGCGTGCCTTCCACGAGGGCGGGCACGACTGGGGTGTGTTCTCGCTGTCGCTGCTGTCCCGCACACCTGAATTCCGGCAGGCCGCCGCGTAAAGCGACGGTCTGCATCTTCGTATCGAATACCGAGGTCGAACATGAGTACTGCTCCGGACACCGCCAAGCGCGGCAAGCTTGGCAACGTGGGAACCAACTTCTGGTTGTTCCTGCTGGTCATATCGATGATCGTCTTCGGCGCCAACACCGGTGTGGCGACCTGGCAGGGCAGCCGACTGGCCGGCGCAAGTACCGAGGCGGCCGACCTGCAGGTGCTCTCGCAGCAGCTGGCCAATCAGGGCCGTGAGGCGGTGGCGGGCAACCGCGAGGCCTACAGCGCGTTCAAGGACACCCGCAGCCGTGTGGAGAGCGTGGTCAGCGGGTTGAAGGGCCGTTATGGCGCAGAGGCCGGTGTCGCCGGTCCGCTGGGCACGCTGGACGCCACCTGGAAGCCGTTGTCAAAAAGCGCCGAGCAGGTGGTGGCCAGTGAGCCGGCGGTGCTGGCGCTGGCCGGCAACGCCGACAGCTTCGTCGGCGCGGTGCCGCAGTTGCAGGCACAGCTGAACGAGGTGGTCCGTGCGATGACCGCCGGTGGCGCGCAATCGGCGCAGATCTACAACGGCCTGCAGCAGGTCGTGGTGGCCGGGACCATGGCCCGTCGCGTGACGGAAATCCGTGCCGGTGGCGCGGCAGCCAGCGGTGCCGGCGATGCGCTGGCACGCGACATGGTGGTGTTCTCGCAGGTGCTTGAAGGCCTGCGCAATGGTAACGAGGAGCTGGGCATCACCGCCGTGCGCAATGCCAACGCGCAGGTGGCGCTGGAGCAGTCGGCCAACCAGTGGGCAAAGATGAAGAAGGACGCCGACGCGATCCTGGCCACTTCGCGCCAGCTGTTCGCCGCGCAGTCCGCCGCCGCGGCACTGACTGCCGGCTCGGACAAGATGCTGGCCGACAGCAAGAAGCTGTTCGACGCGTTCTCGGCCTTCGGCTCGACCCGTGACACCCGTATCTTCCCGAACTTCTGGTGGAGCGTGGTGTTCGGCGGCCTGTCGGTGCTGTCGATTATCGGTTTTGTGTGGAGCTCGGTGCGCAGCCGTTCGCGCGAGCAGGACCTGCGTTACCAGACCCAGGTGGAGTTCAACAGCCGCAACCAGCAGGCGATCATGCGCTTGCTGGACGAAATCAGCTCGCTCGGTGAGGGCGACCTGACGGTGAAGGCCTCGGTGACCGAGGACATGACCGGCGCCATCGCCGACGCTATCAACTACGCGGTGGACGAACTGCGCCACCTGGTGACGACGATCAACGACATCTCCAGCAAGGTGGCGGTGTCGGCGCAGGAAACCCAGGCTACCGCCATGCAGCTGGCTGAAGCCGCCGGCCACCAGGCCGACGAGATCACCAGCGCCTCGGACCGCATCGGCGAAATCGCCACCTCCATTGAACAGGTGTCGCGCAACTCCAGTGAATCGGCCGAGGTGGCGCAGCGTTCGGTGGTCATCGCCACTGAAGGTGCCGGCGTGGTGCGGCAGACCATCCAGGGCATGGACCAGATCCGCGACCAGATCCAGGAAACCTCCAAGCGCATCAAGCGGCTGGGCGAGTCCTCGCAGGAGATCGGCTCGATCGTGGAACTGATCAACGACATTTCCGAGCAGACCAATATCCTGGCGTTGAACGCCGCGGTGCAGGCGGCGTCGGCCGGTGAAGCCGGTCGCGGTTTCGCGGTCGTGGCCGACGAAGTGCAGCGCCTGGCAGAACGTACCTCCGGGGCGACGCGACGGATCGAAGGTCTGGTGCAGGCCATTCAGGCCGATACCAATGAAGCGGTCACCTCGATGGAACAGACCACCGCCGAAGTGGTGTCCGGTGCACGCTTGGCCGAGGACGCCGGTACCGCACTGACCGAGATCGAACGCGTGTCCAACGCGCTCAACAACCTCATCAAGAGCATCTCCGTGGCCGCCAACCAGCAGGCCTCGGCGGCAACGGACATCACCCAGACGATGGGCGTGATCCGGCAGATTACCGGTCAGACCTCGCAGGGTGCCGGGCAGACCGCCGATTCGCTGGGCCAGTTGAACCAGCTGGCGGCGGAACTGCGCCGTTCGGTGGCCGACTTCAAGCTGCCGGCCTGAGTCGCCTGACTGGGCCGGGATGCAAAGGAATCTGTAGATGAAGTGTCGTCATACCGCAACGCAGGGCCGCCCGGACGGCATGCAATCGATGCTGTACAGGGGAGTGCGATGAATACCTTGCGCGATGCCATGAGCCACGCGGCACTGGGCTGGGTGAAGCCGGAGCTGGATGAGACCCTGCGTCTGGTACGCAACGAGGTCGAATATTTCGTCGAGGACCCGGCCGATACCAGCCGGATGCGCTTTTGCGCCGGCTACCTGCACCAGGTGCAGGGCACCTTGCGCATGGTCGAGCTGTATGCGCCGGCCATGGTCGCCGAGGAGCTGGAAATACTGGCCAACGCGATCCGCGATGGCGCGGTGCCGGATCGTGACGAGGCCTGCGCGACCCTGATGCGCGGCACGGTGCTGCTGCCCGATTACCTGGAGCGCCTGCAGAACGGCCATCGGGATATCCCGATCGTGCTGCTGCCGCTGCTCAATGAAATCCGCAGTGCGCGCGGTGACGAGGGCATCAACGAGAGCGTGCTGTTCGCCTTCGATCCGGACGCTGGCGAAGCGACGCCGGCGGAGCTGGAGCATGCGCGCGGCAGCCTGAGTGGCCGCAACCGCGAGCTGCTCGACACGGTCGGCAGCGCGGTGAAGGAAGAGCTGCTGCGGATCAAGGATGCGCTGGATCTGCATGTGCGCATGGACGGCTCGCCGACCGAATTGCAGACCCAGGTGGCCGAGCTGGGCGCGGTGGCCGATACGCTGGGCGTGATGGGCCTGGGCGTGGCGCGGGGCGTGGTCGTGCAGCAGCGTGACGCGTTGAGCGAGGTGGTCGGTGGAAGCCGTGCCATCGACGACAACCTGCTGCTGGATATCGCCGGCGCGCTGCTCTATGTCGACGCCTCGCTGGACGACCAGGTTGCGCACCTGGGCGCGAACATGGGCGGCGATGACGATCCGGCGGCGGTGGAGACGCGTCGCACGGTGGAAGTGCTGGCGCATGAGGCGATCGCCAATTTCGCGCTGGCGCGCGAGGCCTTCGTCGCCTTCATCGAAACCAACTGGGACCACCAGCGCCTGCTGGAAGTGCCGCGGCTGCTGGGCGAGGTGTCCGGCGCCCTGCGCATGCTGGACCTGCAGGCGCCGGCCGACTATCTGCAGGGTGTACAGCAGTACATCGATGTCGAACTGGTCGGTCGCAAGCGCATTCCCGGCGGCCGCCAGCTCGACACCCTGGCCGATGCGATGGCCAGTCTTGAGTACTACCTGGAGGCCCTGCGTGACCGGCGTCCGGGCCGTGAGGAAATTCTCGATATCACCCGCAGCAGCCTGGAAGCGCTGCGCTACTGGCCGCTGCCGGTTGCCAGCGCCGCGGAGGATGAATCGCCGGCAGGTCCGCTGCTGCCGACGGCTGCCGATCCCTTTGCCCATGCCGATTTGCCGGCTGCGACGCCGCTTGTGGAAACACCGTTCCAGAGCACAGCGGAAGCTGTTTCTGCCGAGCCGCCGCCGCTGCCGCCGGTGACAGACGCCATGCCGGCGGCGCCGCAGCAGCAGCCCCTGCCGGCAGCGCCGTATCCGCTGGTGTTCGAGGATGCGATCACCGGTCGTACCAAGCCGCCGGTGACGATCCCGGAGGTGACCGCCGCCGGGACGGAAGCAGAGGCCGCACCGGTATTCGATCCGGTCATGGCGGAAGCATCCCCGGCGCTGGACTCTGCCGGTTACACGCTGGCGCCGATCCTGCTGGAAGGCGCCGCGCTGGAGCAGGAGTCTGCGCAAACGGCTCCTGTGGCCGGTTCCGATACCGGCGTGTTCGATCCGGTTGCAGCCTTTGCCGGGACGCCGGCGGCCATCGAAACCGCCCCCGGCTTTGACAGCACCATCGAAGTGCCGGCCCCGCTTGCGGAAACGCCGGTCCATCATTTCCAAAGCGATCACTGGCAGGCCGATACCGTGCCGCCGCTGCCGCTCGACCCGGTCATTGTGGACCCGGTGGCGGAGATCGCCGCCGTGCCGTCCCCGCGCGTCGAGGACATTGCACCCGCTCCCGTGCCGGAAGCGGAAGCCGAGGACTCCAGCTTCTTCAAGCCGGTATGGCAGGTGAATGCGGACGATGCTCTTCCCGCAGCGGAATCTGCCCGCGAAGCAACGGATGAAACGCCTCCGCTGCCCGCGACCGAGGATCCGGCCAAGGCCGCGATCACCTCCGCGCTTGCGATTGCGCTGGGGCAGGTGCCGGCTATGGCAAGTGCGGTCGAAGCGGGCGCCCCGTCCAACGCGGCCTCCGCGGAAGATGCCGAAGCCGCCGACTTCATGGCGCAGCTCAGTGCCGCCGCCGATGCATTCGATCCGCTTGCGGTGGAGCAGTCCGCGGCCGCCGATGCGGTGCCGCCTGCGGTTGCAGCTGCCGGCCCATCCGCGCCGGCGCTGGAGGGCGGGTTTGTCGACGGTGCGGATGAGATCGACCAGGACATCCGCGAGGTCTTCATCGAAGAGTTCGACGAAGAACTGGTCAATCTCGGCAGCCTGCTGCCGGTATGGCGTGCGGCGCCGTCCAACATGGAGCGGCTGCGTCCGGTACGGCGCGTGTTCCACACCCTCAAGGGCAGCGGCCGTCTGGTCGGTGCACGCACGCTGGGTGAGTTCAGCTGGGCCATTGAAAGCATGCTCAACCGTGTGCTGGATGGCAGCCGCCCGGCCAGCCCGGCGGTTCTGGCCATGGTCAACCAGGCCTATGAGGTGTTGCCGCAGCTCAACGCGGCATTGCGCGGCAACGGGCAGATCAGTGCCGACCTGATGGCTATCCAGGACGTGGCCGGCCGCGTGGCTGCCGGTGAAGAGGCGTTCTATGTCGTGCCCGTGGCCGAGGTGCAGCCGGCTGCACCGGTGTTTGCGCAGGAACCGGTGCCGGCGGTCGTGGCCGAAGGAACGCCGGCCTCGGTGGATGCGGTATTGCGCGAGATCCTCGAGGCTGAAGTCACCCAGCATCTGGGCACCATCAACGACTGGCTGGCGCAGTCGCACCCGCACCCGCAAGCCGTGACCGAAGAGCTGTTGCGCGCGGTGCACACCATGAATGGTGCGTTCGCGATGACCGACGTGCCGGAGATCACGGCGGTGACCGGGCCGGCCGAGTCGCTGGTCAAGCGCCTGCTGGCGCTGACGCGCGAACCGGATGCCGATATGGTGCAGGCGTTGGCTGAAATGGCGCAGGCGGTATCCACCACGGTCTCTGCACTGCAGCAGCCGTCTCCGCTGATCCCCTCGTTCGCGGTACTGGCAGATCGGCTGGAAGCATTGGCCGGATCGCTGCCCGAGGTCCGCTGGCAGCCCGCCGTCGGGATGGTGGAGGACGATGTCGACGCGCTTGAGGCACCCGCCGTTGCCGAAACGCCGGATGACACTGTGCCGCCGCCGCCGGCAGCGCAGGACGCCGGTTCCGAAGGGCTGTCGCATGCGCATGACCTGTCGGCGTACTTCGACCCGGACTTCCTGGAAGCCGCCGCGGATACGCCTTCGCCGGTGGCCGGTGCAGAACACCTACCGGCGCTGCCGGATGAGGCGGCACTGGAGCAGCCGGCCGATGAGGCGGAGGCGCTGTCGCCGGTATTCCTGGAGATGGAGCCGGCGGCTGCGGAGGATTTCTCTTTCGATATCGCCGCGGAAGAAGCGCTGCCGGATGCAATCGGGGCAGATGCATTCGAGTGGACGGAAACCGGCACTACGCCGCCGCTAACCGAAGCGGTGCCAGCGGAGGCGGTGGACGATCTGTCACAGGCGCTGCTTGAGGCGGAAGTGGCTGATGCGCCGGTGGTTGAAACTCCGACGGTTGAAGCAGCTGATCTGTCGCCGCTGGATGCCGGCGGAGAGATGGAGGTCGGGGCGCGCATCGATCCGCTAGCGGCGGAACTGCCGCTGGCGGAAGAAGTGTTGGCAACGGTTGTGGCGGAAGAGTCCTCTCCGGCTGCGGCGGATGTCGCGGTGGCGTCGCTTGCGTCCTTCCTCGACCCCGTCGATGCGGCTCCGGCGGTCGACGGCACGGCTGCCTTCGCCGATGCCGATGCCGATGCCGATGCAGCGGAAGAGACGGGCGTGGATGACGGCCAGGCGCGCGATGACGCCGCTGTTGCAGCCGATGCCGATGTTGCCGCTGAAGAAGCACCGGTGGCGGAAGAGCACAGCCCGTTCGCACTCATCGATGACGATGCCCTGGAAACGGAGCTGGTCATCGCGGACATGCCAGTGGCTGCGGAACCCGTCGCGGACCAAGTCGAGCTGCAACCGGAACCGGTCGCCGTGGAGCTGCCGGAAACCGTGGAAGCCGAGGCGGACAGCATCGAGGTCGACACGGCACCGGCCAATACCGATGTCGCGGAGGTCGCCGACGATGTCGTCGAAGTCGCGGCCATCGAGGTCCCGGCAGTAGAGGCTCAGGATGTCGCGGCTGAAGCAGTCGAAGCCGAGGCAGTCGAAGCCGAGGCAGTCGAAGTTCAGGCTGTCGAAGCTCCGGCTGTCGAGGCTCCGGCACCGCTGGCACCGCTGACCGCGCCGATCGCCGTTCAATCCGTGCAGCCCGCCGCGGCGGCAACGATGCTGTTTGATGCCGGCCCGCTGGATTTCAACGACCTGGACCGCGAGCTGGTCGATATCTTTGTCGAAGAGGGCAAGGACCTTCTCGACCACTGTGATGGACTGGTCAGTGAATTGCGCTCGGCCCCGGAGGACCGGGAGCTGCTGGCCGGCCTGCAGCGCGACCTGCATACGCTCAAGGGCGGTGCACGGATGGCCGGTATCAATGCCATCGGCGATCTGGGCCATGCGATCGAATCGCTGCTGGAAGCGGTGGCGGCCAACCGCACCGACATCACCCGCGGCGATGTGCAGCTGCTGGAGCGCGGCTTCGACCGTCTGCACCAGCTGCTGACGCGTACCGGCGAGCACCGTGCCGTACAGATGCCCGACGACCTGGTCCAGGCGTTCGAGGCGCGTACCGACGGCCGTGCCGAGGCGCCCTCGGCACTGGTGACCGAAGCGGTGGCAGAGCACAGGCTTGCCGTCGAGGACGCGGTGGCTGGCGACGTTGAGCCGGACACTGTCGCCGATGACACGCTTGCACCGCAGCCGCTACCGGACTCCGGTATCGCGGTCGAGCCGCTTTCCGAACCGGTGCTCGAGCAGCCCGTCGTCGAGGAAGAGGGCGGCATGCGTGGCCAGGAGCAGGTGCGCGTGCGCGCCGACCTGCTCGACCGGCTGGTCAACCATGCCGGTGAGGTGGCGATCTACCGTTCACGGCTGGAACAGCAGCTGGGTGCCTTCCGTGGCGCCATGGCCGAGCTGGACCGCACCAACGCCCGTCTGCGCGACCAGCTCCGTCGCCTCGATCTGGAAACCGAAGCGCAGATCGTGGCGCGTTACCGCCGCGAACAGGAACAGGCCGATCACACCTTCGATCCGCTGGAACTGGACCGCTTCTCGACACTGCAGCAGCTCAGCCGCGCGTTGAACGAATCGGCGGCCGACTTGGGTGGTCTGCAGGGCGTGCTGGACGATCTCTCGCGCAACTACGACGCGCTGCTGCAGCAGCAGTCGCGGGTCAGCTCGGAACTGCAGGATGGCCTGATGCGTGCGCGCATGGTGCCGTTCGACGGACTGGTGCCGCGCCTGCGTCGCGTGGTGCGGCAGGCCGCGCAGGACATCGGCAAGCAGGTCCACCTGCATCTGGAAGGTACCCACGGCGAACTGGACCGCAACGTGCTCGACCGCATGGTCGCGCCGTTGGAGCACATGCTGCGCAACTCGGTTGCCCATGGCCTGGAGTCGCCGGAACAGCGTGTCGCCGCCGGCAAGCCGGAGGAAGGCGAGATCACCCTGCGCCTGCGCCGCGAAGGCTCGGAAATCGTGCTGGAAGTGGCCGATGACGGTGCCGGGCTGGACCGCGACGCCATCCGTCGCCGTGCCGAGCAGCGTGGGCTGGTCAAGCCCGGCGAGCAACTGGATGGGCGCACGCTGGATCATCTGATCTTCGCCTCCGGCTTCACCACCAGCGAGCAGGTCAGCCAGCTGGCCGGCCGTGGCGTCGGCATGGACGTGGTCGGCAACGAGGTGCGTCAGCTGGGCGGCTCGGTGGATATCCACTCCGTCCGCGGCCAGGGCGTGACCTTTACGCTGCGCCTGCCGCAGACGCTGGCGGTCACCCAGGCGGTGTTCGTGCGCATCGGCGAAACCACGTTCGCGGTGCCGGTGGCCTCGGTCAGCGGGATCGGCCGTATTTCGCGCGAGCGCTTTGAATCGGGCGAGACCCGCTACCACTACAACGGCGAGGACTTCACTCTCCACGACCTCGGCACGCTGGTGGGACTGGAAGCGGCCAAGGCCGAGGGCCAGCCGCAGATTCCGCTGCTGCTGGTGCGTGCCGGCGATCTGCGCGCGGCGGTGGCGATCGACCAGGTGCTGGGCAACCGCGAAGTGGTGGTCAAGTCGGTGGGCCTGCAGGTCGCCTCGGTGCCGGGCATCTACGGTGCCACCATCACCGGCGAAGGCAACGTGGTGGTGATTCTCGACGTCGCGCCGCTGGTGCGCCGCTACCTCACCCAGCCGCGTACCCCGGTGCAGGCGGCCATGGTGTCCAACCAGCGGCAGGCGCCGCTGGTGATGGTGGTCGACGATTCGCTGACCATGCGCAAGGTCACCGGCCGCATCCTGGAGCGCAACAACTTCGATGTGGTTGCCGCGCGCGACGGCATCGAGGCACTGGAGCTGCTGGAAGAGCGGGTTCCCGACCTGATGCTGCTGGATATCGAAATGCCGCGCATGGACGGCTACGAGCTGGCCACGGCGATGCGGGCCGACCCGCGTTACAAGGCGGTCCCGATTGTGATGATCACCTCGCGCAGTGGTGAAAAACACCGCCAGCGCGCCTTCGAGATCGGCGTGCAGCGTTACCTTGGCAAGCCGTACCAGGAGCTTGATCTGATGCGCAATGTCTATGACCTGCTGGGGATTGCACGTGTTCGCGAGTGATGACGACAACACCCGTCCGGTGGCGTTGCTGGCACTGGAGGGCGTGGCCCGTGAGCGCCTGCGTGAGGCCATCGTCGCAGCCGGTGGCCGCGTGGTACTGGAGGCCGATCCCAACACGCTGGACCCGGCGGCGCTGGAAGCGTCGGGCAGCGGCGTGGTGCTGGTGGCACTGGAGCCGGCCGTCGAGGATGCGCTGGAGCGGTTTGATGCGGTGTTCGAGTCTCCGCATTACAGCCTGATGTTCGAGGAGGCCGAGGTCATCGTCCGCCGCGAGGGCTGGGAGGCGCAGCGCTGGATCCGGCACCTGGCGGCCAAGCTGCAGGGGCATGACAACGTGCTGCCGCCGGGCCCGGAAGAAGATGTACTGCTGCAGCCGGAGCCGGGGATGCCGGTGACGCCGGCCGAACTGCACGCCGATGCGCCGTTGCAGTTCCATCTGGACGAGGCCCAGCAGCTGGCCGACGCGGTTCCGGCGGATGGTCTTTACGCAGCCGGGGCGGAAGCCGTTGCGCCGGCACTGGAGGTCATGAGCTTCGAGGAATTGATGGCGCAGGCGGAGTCGCACCGCGTCACCGCCGACCAGACCAACTCCCTGCCGGCAGCCGTACAGCCGCCACCGCTGCCGCCGCTTGAGCCGTCAGTGGATGTGGCCACACCGGGGGAGGCCGTCGCGGCACCGGCAACCGGTGGTTTCGACAGCTGGTCGTTGCTGGATGACGCCGATTACGCCGCCCCGCCCGCAGCGCCTGCTCCCGCGGCGGAAAGTCCGGCGCTGGCCAGCTTCCTGTCCAGTTCGCTGTCGCTGGTGGAAGCCGAGTCCGAGGCGGACGCTGGTGCCGCGAATGGGGCCGTGCTGCTGCTGGCCGGCATCGGTGGCCCGGATGCGGTGAGGCGCCTGCTGAGCGGGTTGCCGGAGGAGTTTCCGCGTCCGGTGCTGGTACAGATGCGGCTGGACGGTGGCCGCTACGCGAATCTGGTCAAACAGATGAGCCGTGCCACGGCGCTGCCGGTACTGCTTGCCGAGGCCGGTGAAAAACCGGAAGCGGGGAATATCTACATTCTCGCCGACGGCACCGGGCTGCAGTCCGGGGATGACGGCTTGCGCTTCAGCCAGGAAGCCGCGCAGCTGGTCACCCTGCTGCCGGCGGCCGGCAGTGCGGTGGTCATGCTCAGTGGCGCCGATCCCGCGCTGGTGGGCGAGGTGCTGGCGTTTGCCGCGCAGGGCGGCTGGGCGGCGGGGCAGAGCGGTGACGGCTGCTACGACCCGGAAGCGGCCAGCCAGCTGATCGTGGCCGGAATGCCCGGCGGCGATCCTGAATATCTGGCAGGCGAGCTTGCCATGCGCTGCGCAGGCTGACCCGCGCCGCTTCGATCAAGGAACAGTCGATGAGTTATGCAAGCAACGATGAAGTACGTGGGGTCCTGATCCAGGCAGGCGTGGAACGGGTGCTGCTGCCCAACGCGACCGTGGCGGAGATGATGTCGCGGGTGGCGGTCGAGCCGGTCCCCGGCGCGCCGCACTGGCTGGTCGGGCAGATCGCCTGGCACGGCTGGAACGTGCCGCTGCTGTCCTACGCCCGCTTCAGTGGCCATGGATCGGAGCAGGTCACCGGCAACAACAAGGTCGTGGTGCTGAAGGCGCTGGGAGGCAATCCGGACCTGCCGTATTTCGCACTGTTGACCCAGACCTTCCCGCAGCTGATCGCGGTACCGCGCGATGGCTTGCTCGCCGACGCCTCCGAGGAAAGCCTGCCGCAGGGCGTGCACATGCGTGTACTGCTGGGCGAGCAGAGCGTGTTGCTGCCGGATCTGGATGCGATCGAGGCGGCCGTCGCCGCCGCGCTGGCCGCCGCGGTCTGATTCCAGCTCAGAGATCCCCGAGCCGGGCCTGCAAGGCGGCGATTGCCGCCAGACCGGCGGTTTCCGTACGCAGGATGCGTGGGCCCAACTGCAGGCCCTGGAATCCGGCTGCAGCCAGTTGCTGACGATCACGCGGCGACCAGCCCCCTTCCGGACCGATCGCGATGACCACGCCGTTGGCCGGCGCGGGAGGCAGTGATGCCAGACGGTGCTCGCCCAGTGGATCCAGCGTCAGCCGCAGGCTGTCGGCCGGCAGCGAGTCCAGCGCACTGGCCAGTGCTTGCGGCGCGGCTACCGGTGGCAGCCGCGCCCGTCCGGACTGCGAGCAGGCCGAGGCGATCACGCTGCGCCAGTGCGTCAGACGCTTTTGCGCACGGGCGGCGTCGAGTTTCACCTCGGTGCGTTCGGCATTGACCGGAACGATGGCGGCGACCCCCAGTTCAGTGGCTTTCTGCAGGATCAGGTCCATCTTCTCGCCGCGGGCGATGCCCTGCAGCAGGGTGATGGCCAGCGGCGATTCGTTGTCCAGCCGCTGCGCGTCATCGATGTGGACCTGCGCATCGCGCTTGCCGCTGGAAACAAGCGTGGCGCGGTAGTCATGGCCATCGCCGTTGAACAGCACGCAGCGGTCGCCCTCGCACAGGCGCATCACCCGGACCAGGTAATTGGTCGCCTCTTCGGGCAGGGACAGCGTCTGTCCGGGCTGAAGCGGCAGGTCGATCGGGCAGCGGGTCAGGCGCATGCGGGGTCTCGCGGGTCGGAAGGAGCCACGTCTGTGTGGCCGGGTCTGCTAGCATTTCGGGCTCATGAAAACCTTATCGCCCATGCGCATTCTATCGACCCGCCGTGTTTTTTCCCGGAGCAGGGCATGAGCCGGCGGCTGCCCGTCATCCACAAGGTGACGGCGGAAAATATCGGTCCGTTCCAGCAGGAGCACTTGGATCTGGAGTTCTCCAATGGTGAGCGGCGGCACTTCCAGCGGCTGGTCGGACGTGGCCCGGGCGCGGTGGTGGTGGTGCCGATGCTCGATGACCAGACCGTGCTGCTGGTGCGCGAATACGCCGCCGGGATGCATCGCTACGAGCTTGGGCTGGTCAAGGGCCGTATCGACGAGGGCGAGACGCCGGTGGAAGCGGCCGATCGCGAGTTGAAGGAAGAGGCCGGCTACGGCGCGCGGCGGTTGGAGGTGCTGCGTGCGTTGACGCTGGCGCCCACCTATATGAGCCACCAGTCGTGGCTGGTACTGGCGCGTGATCTGTATCCCGAACGTCTGCTGGGCGATGAGCCGGAGGAGCTGGAAGTGGTGCCATGGAAGCTGGCTGAACTGGATCAGCTGATGTTGCGTGAGGATTTTTCCGAAGGCCGCTCGCTGGCGGCGCTGTTCATCGCCCGTGAGTGGCTGGGAGGCAAACAATGAGTGCGATCAACGCGACCCTGCGTGAAGCGGTCATCGACATCGCCCATCGCGCCGGTGCCGCGATCATGCAGGTGTACGGCAGCGGCTTCGATATCGAACACAAGGCCGACGACAGCCCGGTCACCAGTGCCGACCTGGCCGCGCACCGGTTGATCGTGCAGGGCCTGTCGCAGCTGACACCGGACATTCCGGTGCTGTCGGAAGAGTCGGCGCAGCTGCCGTGGGAAACCCGCCGCCAGTGGCAACGCTACTGGCTGGTGGACCCGCTCGATGGCACCCGCGAGTTCATCAAGCGCAATGGCGAATTCAGCGTCAACATCGCCCTGATCGATGAGGGCCTGCCGGTGTTCGGCGTGGTGCAGGCGCCGGTGACCGAAGTGGTCTGGTATGGCGAGCGTGGTGGCAAGGCCTATCGGCGCTCGGGCGTGCAGCAGGAGCGGATCCGCACCCGGGTGCCGCCGGTGCTGCCGTTGCGGGTCGCTGCCAGCCGCTCGCACCGCAGTGCCCGTACCGGGGAACTGCTGGCGCGGATGGGTGAGATCGAACTGGTCGCGCAGGGCTCGTCGCTGAAGTTCTGCCGCATCGCCGAAGGCACGCTGGACGTGTACCCGCGGCTGGGGCCGACCAGCGAGTGGGATACCGCCGCCGGGCAGTGCGTGCTGGAGGCGGCCGGTGGCGTGCTGCTGGCGGCCGACAGTGGCGAGCCGTTCCGCTACAACCAGCGTCCGCGTCTGCTCAATGGCGACTTCGTCGCGCTGGGCGATGCGAGCTTGCCGTGGCGTGATTGGCTGGCCGGGCTGTAAGGGCCCGAGGTACACCAGACGACAGCTTTCAGGCGCCGGCAATTGCCGGCGCATCCGTAATCAAAGGGTGCCCGCATGTCCGAGTTGAACGATATCCAGTCGCTGCTGCAGATCATGGCGCGGCTGCGCGATCCGCAAGCTGGTTGTCCGTGGGATCTGCAGCAGGACTTCGCCAGCATCGCGCCGTACACGGTGGAGGAAGCCTATGAAGTGGCCGATGCGATCGACCGCAATGATCTGGCCGACCTGAAGGACGAGCTTGGCGATCTGCTGCTGCAGGTGGTGTTCCATGCGCAGATGGCCAGCGAGCAGGGGGCGTTCGATTTCGGTGATGTGGTGGCCGCCATCAGCAGCAAGATGATCCGCCGCCATCCGCATGTGTTTGCTGACACCCGGGCCGAGGATGCCGATGCGGTGCTGGCCAACTGGGATGAGATCAAGCGTGCCGAGCGTGCGGCCAAAGGCGAGCAGGATGACTCGGCGCTGGCGGGCATTTCCCGCGGGCTGCCGGAGTGGCAGCGTGCGATCAAGCTGCAGAAGCGCGCCGCGCGTACCGGTTTCGACTGGTCGGATCCGGCCCCGGTGATCGCCAAGCTGCGCGAGGAGCTGGACGAGGTCCAGGCCGAGTTCGATGCCGCTGCCGGCGGCGCGGACAACCCTGAGCGGCTGCAGGAGGAGCTGGGCGACGTATTGTTCGTCTGCGCCAACCTGGCCCGTCATGCCAGGGTCGACGTCGGCACCGCGTTGCGGCTGGCCAACCTCAAGTTCGAGCGCCGGTTCCGGGCGATGGAGGCGTTGGCGGGCGCGCAGGGGAACTGCATGTCGGCGCTGGACCTGCAGCAGCAGGAAGCCCTGTGGCAGGCGGTCAAGCAGCAGGAGAAAGCGGGCGCGGCATGAAGACCCTCGCCCTGTTCCTGTTGACCGCACTGGCCGAGATCGTCGGCTGCTATCTGCCGTGGCTGTGGCTGCGCAAACAGGGCAGTCCGTGGCTGCTGTTGCCGGCCGCCGCCAGCCTGGCGCTGTTCGCGTGGCTGCTGACGCTGCACCCCACCGCCAGCGGCCGCGTCTATGCCGCCTACGGTGGCGTCTATATCTGCACGGCGCTGTTGTGGCTGTGGCTGGTGGATTCGGTCCGCCCCACCCGCTGGGACCTGCTCGGCGGCGGCCTGTGCCTGCTCGGCATGGCGGTGATCATGTTTGCGCCGCGCGGCCACTGAACGACCTATTCTGGCGGCAGATCCATCCCGGAGCAGGCCGTGGCGCGGTTTCGCAGCTTCGCCCAGTTCTATCCGTACCAACTGCACGAACACCGCACCTGTCGATGGCTACATTTTGCCGGCAGCCGGGGCGTGCTGGCGCAGGTGATCCTGTTCGTGGTGCTCTGCTTCGTGTCGATCCAGAGCTACCGCACCGGGTTCCGCCAGCGCGGCCGCCGCAGTGACCAGCCATTGCTCAACCGCCGGGCGGAACAGTTGATCGGTCGGGTGGTGGTACTGGATCGGGGCATCGCCAACGGCATCGGCCCGGCCAGGATCGATGATGCGTTCTGGGGGGGGGCCGGCGTCGACCTGCCTGCCGGCAGCACCGTGCACGTGGTCGCCGTGGACGGCACGCCCCTGAAAGTGCCGTCGGCCTGAACCGGACTGCGGCGCCGCCGTGTGGCGGTGCCGCAGGTTTTAAGCGTAACCATCTGGGATAATGGCGGCCCATTTTTCGCGGAACGGCCATGATCCAGAAGACCCTGCTCAACGAAACCCACCGCTCGCTCGGCGCCAAGATGGTCGACTTCGGCGGCTGGGACATGCCGATCCACTATGGCTCGCAGATCGACGAGCATCATCTGGTGCGCAAGGCGGCCGGCATGTTCGACGTCAGCCACATGACCGTGATCGATCTGAAAGGCGCGCGCAGCCGCGAGTTCCTGCGTCAGCTGCTGGCCAACTCGATCGACAAGCTCAAGGTCAGTGGCAAGGCGCTGTACTCGTGCATGCTCAACGATCAGGGCGGCGTGATCGACGACCTGATCGTGTACCTGCTGGCTGACGACTTCTTCCGCATGGTGGTCAATGCCTCGACCCGCGAAAAGGACCTGGCGTGGATCCGCCAGCACGCGGCCGCCTTCGAGGTGGAAGTGGTCGAGCGTGACGATTTCGCCATCATCGCCGTGCAGGGGCCGCAGGCGCGCGCATTGACCGCCGGCCTGGTAGCCGAAACCGACCGCGCCGCACTGGACAAGCTGGCCCGCTTCACCGCGATGGATGTGCGCTCGGTCGACGGCGTGGAACTGTTCATCGCCCGCACCGGTTACACCGGCGAGGACGGCTACGAAGTGCTGTTGCCGCAGTCGGCGGTGATCGCGTTCTGGAATGCGCTGCTGGCCACCGGCGTCAAGCCGGTGGGTCTGGGTGCGCGCGACACGTTGCGGCTGGAGGCCGGCATGAACCTCTACGGCCAGGACATGGACGAGACCATCACTCCGTTCGAAGCGGCGCTGGGCTGGACCGTGTCGCTGGACGAGGGCCGCGACTTCATCGGCCGCCCGGTGCTGGAAGCGCAGAAGGCCGCCGGCAACGCACGGCAGATGATCGGCCTGGTGATGGACGACAAGGGCGTGCTGCGCCACGGCCAGAAGGTGCTCACCGCCAATGGCGAAGGCGAGATCCTGTCCGGTACGTTCTCGCCGACGCTGGGCAAGGCGATCGCCTTCGCCCGCGTGCCGGCCGGCGAGCCGGGTGCGGTGCGCGTGGACATCCGCGGCAAGGAAGTCCCCGTGCGCCAGGTGAAGTTCCCGTTCGTGCGCGACGGTCAGCCGCAGGCCGGCATCAACCTGTGATTTACCCCGGAGTGGACGACGGCGACCCCGCCTCCGCTCCGTTAAACTAGCGATCCATCCCGACCACCGATTTTCGGAGCAGTTCCATGAGCGAGATCCCCGGCGACCTCAAATTCCTCAAGTCCCACGAGTGGGCCCGTGTTGAAGGCGGTGGCCGTGTCACCGTCGGCATTTCCGATCATGCCCAGGGGCTGCTGGGCGATCTGGTCTACGTCGAACTGCCTGCGGTCGGCGACACCGTCACAGTGGGCACCGGTGCGGCGGTAGTCGAGTCGGTCAAGGCCGCCTCGGACGTGTACAGCCCGGTGTCCGGCACCGTGGTCGAAGTCAACGAAGCGCTGGCCGACAAGCCGGAAACCATCAACGAAGACGCCTACGGCGACGGCTGGCTGTTCGTGGTGGAGATGTCCGAGCCGGACCAGCTGGGCGACCTGCTCGGTCCGGACGACTACGCTGAACTGCTGGAAAACGACGAGCACTGATCCGCACGTCCGACCTGATCCGGGAAGCGGCCGCCATGTGCGGCCGTTTTCTTTTCCGGTATCGGTGATCGCGCAATTGCGGCCGGTTGATACGGGGCAATGCGATAGGAGCCTGGAGGGCAGTTGCCGTCGCGGGCATGCGCATGTTGCCGATGGAAGTTGCACGGACAGAGTCGTCGGCAACGTGCACGGAAGGTGGAAATTTTTGCGCAGTTCGTTCGTGCGGCTGCTGCGCAGCAGTGCTCTGTCCATCTGTTTTCAGCAGGGCGACGATGTCCTGCAGTGGTGGCGCGACACTGCATGCCGATGCGGTGAAGGGAGGGCGGTGTTGACTGGAGTAAATTTCAGGCTTGCACGAATAGTGCTGTTTTCATGGTGTTTTCCGCAGCGTGGCCGATGGCGGTGGCACCTGTGGCAGCAGCCTGCGTCCATTGCGGCGATCAGGATGCAGGGAAGTACGACGCAGATGGCCGGAACTTTTTGACGGCAAGTGATGCGCCGATGGTTGACAGTAAAAAAAACCGTGATTAGGTTTCGCCAAGCAGACCCTTCCTGCAAAAGCGAGTGAGCCGGATCAACATTCAGACGCGAAGCATGACCAAGCGGTCCGCCAGGATTCTTTCGATGGTGGAGCAGGCATCGCTTCCTTCGGCACAACACCCTTACGACTTCCATCCTGCACCTGCACCGGAAAACGATGCAGGTGTTTCTGTATCCGTAGCGACGCGCACGACGCGACGCCGGTTCTCCGCAGTGCAGCGCGGGCTTGCTTCAACTGGGCGTTCCAATTCCATAGATCACTGACGAGGAGCCATGCGATGGCCACGAAGAAAGCTGCCAAGAAACCGGCCGCCAAAAAGGCGGTAAAGAAGGTTGCCAAGAAAGCTGCCGTGAAGACGGCTGCGAAAAAGGCGACCGCCAAGAAAGCCGTAAAGAAGGTCGCTGCCAAGAAGGCGGTGAAGAAGGCTGCCGTGAAGAAGGTCGCCAAGAAGGCCGTCGCCAAGAAGGCGGTGAAGAAGGTTGCAAAGAAGGCCACTGCCAAGAAGGCGGTGAAGAAGGTTGCGAAGAAGGCCACTGCCAAGAAGGCCGTCGCCAAAAAGGCAGTGAAGAAGGTCGCCAAGAAGGCCACTGCCAAGAAGGCGGTGAAGAAG
>DDVW01000077.1 GCA_002345545.1 Stenotrophomonas sp. UBA2302
CAGCGCCGCCGGCGCACCCCACACCCGCGCGCGGAAATAGGCCGTGCCGGTCGCCGCCACCGCATCGCCGGCATCCATCAATGCGAAGTAGCCGGCCGCCAGCGGCCATTGCAGCAGCCACACGGCCACGCCCAGCACCGCGCCCATCAGCAGCGGCCGCAGCAGTGCCGCGCGCACCTCCGCCTCGTCACCCGCCCCCGCCGCCTGCGCCACGAAACCGGTGGTCGCCATGCGCAGGAAACCGAAACTCCAGTAGACGAAATTGAACAGCAGCGCCCCCAGCGCCAGCGCACCCAGATCCACGGTGCTGCCGAAGTGGCCGATCACTGCGGTATCGACCAGTCCCAGCAGCGGCACCGACGCGTTGGCGAGGATGATCGGCCAGGCCTGGCGGACGATGGCCATGCGGGTGAGCGGCGGCGCAGCGGGAACGGACGTCATCGCCGCATGATGCCGGAGTGCGCCGTCCTACCGGCACCGGGACCGCTCACCGGGCGCGCCCTGCGGCGCTGTCGAAAAACGCCAATGCATCGACCAGCGCTTCGGCCAGTGAACGGTCATCGCACTCCAGCCACTCCATCATTGCCGCCAGATACAGGAAGTGCAGATAGCCGGCCAGTCGCGGGGCCGGCCGCTCGTCAGCCAGTTCGCCCTGCGCCTGTGCGCTGGCGATCAGCTGCTCGTAGAGCACACGCATGTCCGAAGCGGTTTCCGCCGCATTGCCCTCGCGCAGCTGCCGGAAGCGGTAACCGATATAGGGCGCCGCATAGGCACGGTGCGCCTCCCACCAGTCGGCCGATGCCTGCCACAGCACAGCCACACGCGCCACAAAGCCGGACGGCTGCAGCACCGCCGCATGCAGCATCCCCAGATCCTCCGCCAACCGGGCGTGGATGGCCTCCACCAGCAGCGCTTCCTTGACCGGGAAATGGTTGTACAGCGTGCCGCGCGCGACACCGGCGGCAACGGCCACCTGCTCCATCGTCACCGTCTCGAAGCCGCTCTGGCCGAACAGTTGCCAGGCCACCTGCGCCAGTTGCCGGCGGGTGCGCAAACGCTTTCCCGGGGACGCTTCACTCATGCTTGCCAATCATTTTTGGACAATGTTCAATATTCTACAGCGTTCAACGAGGTGAGCCGAGATGCCGGCAGGCACGGTGGTGATAGGCGCAGGACTGTCGGGGCTGGCGGCCGCCCTGCGGCTGGGGCGCGACGGCCGGCCGGTGCTGCTGCTGGAAGCCGGCGATGCGATCGGCGGCAGCTGCTCCACGCAGTCCATCGACGGCTACCGGCTGAACAACGGCGCGATCTATGTCGCTGTGCCCTCGCTGCTGCGGCTGGCATTCCAGCGCCTGGGCCTGCAGCTGGAGCAGGCGCTGACGCTGCAGCCGATCACCCACCCGATCCAGGCGCGGCTGCAGGATGGCGCCGCGGTCTGGCTGTCCAGCGCCACCGACTCCTTCGTCGAAGGCGGTCCCGACCCGGCCGGCCGTACCGCGCAGCTGCGCCGCGGGCTGGCGGCACTGCAACAGCAATGGCATCCGCTCTACCGGCGACTGATCGGGCAGGTGCTGGTGCAGGAACCCTCCTTGCCGCGCACCCTGGCCGCGCTGTGGCGCTACCTGCCGCTGCTGTCCGGCAAGGCCGACCGGCTGATCGCCCGCCACTTCCCCGATCCGGGGCTGCAGGCAGCGGTGGCTTCAACCCTGCTCTTCACCGGACAGGCACCGGCGCAACTGCCCTCCACCCAGATCGTCGGCCTGCTCGGGCTGTTGGAAGAAGGCTTCCACCTGCCACAGGGCGGCATGGGCGCGATCAGCGATGCTCTGCGCAACGCATTGCCGGCGAATGTCGAGCTGCGCTGCGGCGCGGGTGTGCGACGGATCGAAGTGAACGGAAAACGCGTGCAGGCGCTGCTGCTGGAAAGTGGCGAACGCCTGCCGGTCGAAGCGGTGGTCAGCACGCTGTCCGGTTTCGACACACTGGAACGGTTGCATCCGGCCAGCGCGGCGCCGGCAGTCCTGCGCCGCATCCAGCGCAAGGCACCGCTGTCACACCGCGCCATCGCGGTACAGCTGGGCTGCACCGGGGTGGACGCGCACGGCGCGTTCATGGTCAACCATGTCCCGGCAATGGACGAACAGGGGCGGATGCACCGCTTCACCCCGCACGCACCACCTGTCGGCCTGTCCTACACCGTGCCCACCCGCGTGCAGCCCGGACTGGCACCGGCCGGCAAGTCGATCATCGAGCTGTACGCTCCGGTTTCCGGTGCAGGCGAGGAACGTCCCTGGACCGAGGCCGATACCGCCGTGGCGGTGGAACAGCAGCTGGCCGCGCTGCGTCGCCAGTTGCCGGCGCTACATATCGAAACCTGCCGGGTCATCGACCCCATCGCCTTTGCCCGCGACCGCCATCTGTACAAGGGCGCGCTGTACGGCATCGCGCCGGGAACCCCGCCGCAACACCACTTCCCGCACCGCTCCGGCATCGCCGGCCTGGCCCTGGCCGGACAGACCACCTTCCCCGGCTTCGGCGTGCCCAGCGCGCTGCTGTCCGGGATCATGGCCGCCGAAGCCCTGGAGGCCAGCGCTCCCGGCTGAGTCGGCCACTACATGCCGCAGCCTCTACCGCCAGCGGGCACTGCTGCCATACTTGCACGCCGTCGTACCCGGCCTGGACAGGCACAACACTCCAAGCACATGCAGAAGATTTCCAAGAGCGGCACGAAGAAGTCCCACGAAGAACACACCCCGCTGATGAAGCAGTTTTTTGCTGCCAAGTCCGATTACCCGGACCTGCTGCTGTTCTTCCGGATGGGCGATTTCTACGAGCTGTTCTATGACGATGCGCGCAAGGCCGCACGGCTGCTCGACATCACCCTGACCCAGCGCGGCAGCTCCGGCGGCGCGCCGATCCCGATGGCCGGGGTGCCGGTGCATTCCTTCGAGGGCTACCTGGCGCGGCTGGTGGCGCTGGGCGAATCGGTGGCGATCTGCGAGCAGATCGGCGATCCGGCGCTGGCCAAGGGGCTGGTCGAACGCAAGGTGGTGCGCGTGGTCACCCCCGGCACAGTTACCGACGAGGCGCTGCTGGACGAGCGCCGCGACACCCTGCTGATGGCCCTGTCGCGCGGCAAGGCCGGCTATGGGCTGGCCTGGGCCGATCTGGCCGGCGGCCGCTTCCTGGTCAACGAGGTCGACAGCGACGACGCGCTGGAAGCGGAACTGGCGCGGCTGGAGCCGGCCGAGCTGCTGGTCCCCGACGAGGAGAACTGGCCGGAGTTCCTGCGCCAGCGCAGCGGCGTGCGGCGTCGCGCGCCGTGGCTGTTCGATGCCGACAGCGGCCGTCGCCAGCTGCTGGCGTTCTTCAAGCTGCACGACCTTTCCGGCTTCGGCATCGACGACAAGCCGCGTGCCACCGCTGCCGCCGGCGCCCTGCTCGGCTATGTCGAGGAAACCCAGAAGCAACGCCTGCCGCACCTGACCTCGATCGCGATGGAAAACGCCGGCGAGGCGATCGCGATGAACGCCGCAACACGCCGCCATCTGGAGCTGGACACGCGCGTGGACGGCGACACCCGCAACACGCTGCTCGGCGTACTGGACAGCACCGTCTCGCCGATGGGCGGGCGCCTGCTGCGGCGCTGGCTGCACCGCCCGCTGCGCCTGCGCGAGGTGCTGCAGCAGCGTCACCATGCGGTGGCCACGCTGATCGATCGCGGCGCCGATGCCGACCTGCGTGAATCGTTCCGCGCCCTTGGCGATATCGAGCGCATCCTCACCCGCATGGCACTGCGCTCGGCGCGGCCGCGCGACTTCTCCACCCTGCGCGATGGCCTGGCGCTGCTGCCGGCCATCACCGCGCAGCTGCAGCCGCTGGATTCACCGCGCCTGCAGCAGCTGCTTGCCGAGCTGGGTTCGCATGATGAAAGCGCGCAGCTGCTGGCCCGTGCGGTTGCCGAACAGCCACCGCTGAAGCTGTCCGATGGCGGCGTGATCGCCGAAGGCTTCGACGCCGAGCTGGACGAGCTGCGGCGCCTGTCGACCAATGCCGACCAGTTCCTGATCGACCTGGAAGCGCGTGAGCGTGAAGCCAGCGGCATTCCGACGCTGAAGGTCGGCTACAACCGTGTGCACGGCTACTACATCGAGATCAGCAAGGGCCAGGCCGACAAGGCGCCGGTGCATTACACGCGCCGGCAAACGCTTACCAATGCCGAGCGCTACATCACCGAGGAGCTGAAGAGCTTCGAGGACAAGGTGCTGTCGGCTCGCGAGCGCTCGCTGTCACGCGAGAAGCTGCTGTACGAAGGCCTGCTCGACAGCATCGCCACCCATCTGGAGCCGCTCAAGCGCTGTGCGGCCGCGCTCAGTGAGCTGGACGTGCTGGCCGGTTTCGCCGAACGTGCGCAGGCGCTGGACTGGGCCCGGCCGGAACTGCAGGAAGAACCCTGCCTGCGCATCGAACGTGGCCGTCATCCGGTGGTGGAGGCGGTGCGCGATACGCCGTTCGAACCGAATGATCTGGACCTGCATCCGGACCGCCGCATGCTGGTCATCACCGGCCCGAACATGGGCGGCAAGTCCACCTACATGCGCCAGAACGCGTTGATCGTGCTGCTGGCGCATATCGGCAGCTTCGTGCCGGCCAGTCGTGCGCTGATCGGCCCGATCGACCGCATCCTGACCCGCATCGGCGCCGGCGACGATTTGGCCAAGGGCCAGTCCACATTCATGGTGGAAATGGCCGAGACCAGCTACATCCTGCATCACGCCACGGCCCACTCACTGGTGCTGATGGACGAGATCGGCCGCGGTACCTCGACCTACGACGGCCTGGCACTGGCCGATGCGGTGGCGCGTCATCTGGCCTACCAGAACCGCTGCTATACGCTGTTCGCCACCCACTATTTCGAGCTGACCGCCCTGGCCGATGAAAGCCACGAAGGCGGGCCCAGCGGCATCGCCAACGTGCATCTGGACGCGGTCGAGCACGGCGAGGCGCTGGTATTCATGCACGCGGTCAAGGACGGCCCGGCCAACCGCAGCTTCGGCCTGCAGGTGGCCGCACTGGCTGGCCTGCCCAAGGCCACGGTGGCGCAGGCGCGCCGGCGCCTGGCCGAGCTGGAGCAGCGCGGCGGCGACACCCAGAGCGCGGCCATGGCCCCACAGGCGCTGGATGCACCCCAGCAGTTCGGTTTGTTCGCCGCGCCGAGTTCGGCAGCCTTGGATGCACTGCAGGCGATGGATCCGGATGAGCTGACCCCGAAGCAGGCGCTGGAAGCCCTGTACCGGGTGAAGTCGCTGCTGTGACGCCAGAGCGCGATACCGTCAGGTGTCGCGCCCGTTCCCCTGCTCCTCCAGAGTCCGCGAATTCAGCAAAGACCGGTGCAATGGAATGCACAGCACCGATGAACAGGTGCTGTGCATCAAAAATCGCATGATCAATAGCTGAAACCTATTGGTACAAGTCGATCATTCGATTATCTATTTCATCGTTCTGTGGCTACAGTCGAAGCTGGATTCACCACCGCCAGCAGGAGCAAGCCATGAGCAACAACGACACCAAGCCGAGCTGTCCGTATCACAGCGCCCCGTCGCCCGAACAGGCCGCCCAGGCGCAACGCGACACCAGCACCACCCCGGCACAGAAACATGGCGATGCTCCGGCAACGCCGATGACCACCGCTTTCGGCGCGCCGGTGGTGGACAACCAGAACAGCAAGACCGCCGGCCCGCGTGGCCCGCTGCTGATGGAAGACGTGTGGCTGCTGGAGAAGCTGGCCAACCTCAACCGCGAGGTCATCCCCGAGCGCCGCATGCATGCCAAGGGCTCCGGCGCGTTCGGCACCTTTACCGTCACCCACGACATCAGCCAGTACACCCGCGCCAAGCTGTTCTCGGCAGTGGGCAAGCAGACCGAGATGTTCGCCCGCTTCACCACCGTGGCCGGCGAGCGCGGCGCGGCGGACGCCGAACGCGACATCCGCGGCTTCGCGCTGAAGTTCTACACCGAGGAAGGCAACTGGGACCTGGTCGGCAACAACACGCCGGTATTCTTCCTGCGTGACCCGCGCAAATTCGGCGACCTCAACAAGGCGGTCAAGCGTGATCCGCACACCAACCTGCGCAGTGCCCGCAACAACTGGGATTTCTGGACCCTGCTGCCGGAAGCGCTGATGCAGGTGACGGTGGTGATGAGCGATCGCGGCATCCCGCGCAGCTTCCGCCACATGAATGGTTTCGGTTCGCACACCTACAGCTTCATCAATGAAGGCGGCGAACGCTTCTGGGTGAAGTTCCATTTCCTCACCCAGCAGGGCGTGCAGGCACTGACCGACGCGCAGGCCGAAGTGCTGGTCGGCAAGGACCGCGAAAGCCACGGCCGTGACCTGTTCCAGGCGATCGAACGCGGCGAGTTCCCGAAGTGGAAGCTGTTCGTGCAGGTGATGCCGGAGCTGGACGCGGAAACCTACCGCATCCATCCGTTCGACCTGACCAAGGTGTGGCCCAAGAGCGATTACCCGCTGATCGAAGTGGGCGAGTTCGAGCTCAACCGCAACCCGGACAACTGGTACATGGATGTGGAGCAGTCCGCGTTCGCACCGAGCAACCTGGTGCCGGGCATCGGCCCGTCGCCGGACAAGATGCTGCAGGCTCGCCTGTTCGCCTACTCCGACGCGCAGCGCTACCGCCTGGGCGTGAACCACCACCAGATCCCGGTCAATGCCGCCCGCTGCCCGGTGCACAGCAACCACCGCGATGGCGCCATGCGCGTGGACGGCAACTACGGCGGCCTGCCGCATTACGAACCCAACAGCTATGGCCAATGGCAGGAACAACCGCAGTACCGCGAGCCGGCGCTGAAGATCCGTGGCGATGCCGACTTCTGGAACTTCCGCGAAGACGACAACGACTACTTCAGCCAGCCCGGCGCGCTGTTCCGCAGCTACAACGCCGAGCAGAAGCAGCGCCTGTTCGAGAACACCGCGCGCGCCCTGGGCGATGCGCCGGACTTCATCAAGCAGCGCCACATCGACAACTGCAACAAGGCCGATCCGGCCTATGGTGCAGGCATCGCGGCGGCACTGCAGAAGCTGGCCAGCGCAGCCGCCTCGGCTGATCCGTTCGCACCGCCGCCGCACCCGGGCCACGATTTCCCGATCGCCACCCCGGGTGCAGAGGACATCGAGCTGTAACCGGCAGCGCACAGGACGTTCGCACCGCAACACCGCCCGCCCTGTGCGGGCGGTGTCGTTGCCGCAGCCGGTCCACAATCGCACCGCCTGCCCACCCGGACCGCGCCGGCGGGTACCATGCCCGGCAGCCACCATCACAAGGACTGCAACCCATGAGCCTGACCGACGACCTCCTTTCCCAGTTGCAGGGCGCACCCCTGCAGCAGGTTTCCCAGCAGCTGGGCATCGATCCGCAGCAGGCTTCCGGCGCGATCGGTGCCGCACTGCCGCTGCTGATGGGCGCCCTGGGCAACAACGCCGCCCAACCGCAGGGCGCCGCGGCGCTGCTCGGTGCGCTGCAGAACAACCACAGCGGTCTGGACATCGGCAGCGTGCTCGGCTCGGTACTCGGCGGCGCGGGCAACAGCCCGGCGGCCAACGGCGCCGGCATCCTCGGCCATATCTTCGGTGGCAACCAGGGCCGTGCCGAAGCCGGGCTGGCGCAGGCCACCGGTCTGAGCCAGGGCAATTCAAGCCAGCTGCTGAAAATCCTCGCGCCGATCGTGATGGCCTTCATCGCCCAGCGCATGAGCGGTGGTGGCCAGGCCAGCGCCGGCGGACTGGCACAGCTGCTGGGCGAGGAGAAGCAGCAGGTGGCACAGGCCGGCGGCATCGGTGCGGGCCTGCTCGGCAAGGTGCTGGACCAGGACGGCGACGGCCAGTTCGGCGTCAGCGATCTGATCAAGCTCGGCAGCGGTTTGCTGGGCAGCGGCAAGCGCTGAGCCCCGGCTCCCGCATGACGGAAAACGCCACCCTCGCGGTGGCGTTTTTACTGGCGGCACGACGCCACCGGAGCAGCCATCCGCGTGCTCCTACAAGGCGTCGATATCGCCCAGTGCACGGATCAGGCGGCGTGCGCGCTTGTCCGGCTTGTGCTCCGGCGGCAGATAACCGTCGCGGGCGGCGGCACGTTGCAGGCGCAGCGCCTCGCGCGCGGTGCGTGAAGCGCCGGTTTCCTCGTACAGCGCCTGCGCCACCGGTGCCGGGCCACGACTGTCGCTGAGCCCCCGGACCGCGATCTCGAACACCTCCTCGCCGCGCTGCACCCGCAACGCATCGCCCACGCGCACCGCGCGCGAAGATTTCGGCCGCTGTCCGCCCACCTCGACCTTGCCGGTTTCCACCGCCTGTTTGGCGAGGCTGCGGGTCTTGAAAAAACGCGCCGCCCACAGCCATACATCAAGACGGATGCCTTCCATCGGTTGCGCATCCCGGTTCATCGTGTCGCCATTGCCTCCATGTTCCTCCTCGCACCCTGCAAACAATCCCCCGGCCGGCCTCACCTGCGAAATGCTAGTGTGCCCGTTCCAAAAGTCCTGCCGCGCCCATGCCGAAAACCGCCCCGTCCCGCTCGCTGACCGAAGGTCCGATCGGGCGCAATCTGCTGCTGTTCGCCCTGCCCATTCTCGCCGGCAACATCGCCCAGTCGCTGAACGGCTCGGTCAACGCGATCTGGGTCGGCAAGTTCCTCGGCGAGGCCGCGCTGACCGCCACGGCCAACGCCAACAACATCATGTTCTTCCTGATCGGCTCGGTGTTCGGCATCGGCATGGCCGCCACCATCCTGATCGGCCAGTCCATCGGTGCGCGCGACCTGCCACAGGCGCGGCGGGTGATGGGCACCAGCGCCACCTTCTTCATCAGCCTGTCGGCGCTGATCGCGGTGCTGGGCTGGTTCCTGTCGCACCGGCTGCTGCTGGCGATGGGCACGCCGGCCGAATCGTTGCCGATGGCCGACGCGTATCTGAAGGTAATCTTCCTGGCGATGCCGCTGCTGTATGCCTTCGCCTTCATCAGCGCGGCACTGCGCGGTGCCGGCGATGCGCGTACGCCGTTCCGTTTCCTGCTGCTGGCGGTGGTGCTGGATATCGTCTTCAATCCGCTGCTGATCTTCGGCATCGGCCCGCTGCCGGAACTGGGCGTGGCCGGGGCGGCCTGTGCCACGCTGTTCTCGCAGGCGCTGGCACTGGGCGCGCTGCTGCTGTACCTGCGCAACAAACGGCACATGCTGTGGCTGGGGCGCAAGGACGCCATCTTGCTGAAGATCGACCCGGCCATCCTCAAGGCACTGGTGCTCAAAGGTGTGCCGATGGGCCTGCAGATGATCGTCATCTCGCTGGCGATGATCATGATGATCAGCATGGTCAACGGCTACGGGGTGGAAACCGCCTCGGCCTACGGCGCGGCGCTGCAGTTGTGGACCTATGTGCAGATGCCGGCGATGGCGATCGGCGCCGCCTGCTCGACGATGGCCGCGCAGAACGTGGGCGCCGGCCTGTGGCCGCGGGTCGATGCCACCGCGCGCACCGGCGTGCTGTTCAACTTCCTGCTGACCGGGGCGCTGATCGCGCCGATCATCCTGTTCGATCGCAGCACGCTGGCACTGTTCCTGCCCGCAGCCAGCCAGTCGCTGGAAATCGGCCGGCACCTGAACCACATCGCGGTCTGGTCGTTCCTGTTTTTCGGCGTGAATTTCGTACTCGCCGGCGTGGTCCGCTCCACCGGCGCGGTAGTGCCGCCGCTGCTGATCCTGGCCATGGCGATGTGGGGCATCCGCGTGCCGTTCGCGCTGTGGCTGCAACCGGTGCTGGGCGCCGACGCGATCTGGTGGAGCTTCCCGGTCAGCGCACTGTGCTCGATGCTGATGATCATGGCCTATTACCGCTGGGGCGGCTGGCGCAAGGCGAAGATGCTGGTCACCCCGGAGACCGATCTGCTGGCCACGCCCGCCGAAATCGGCGCCGAGCCTCCCTCACCGGTCGCCGATCTGGATGCTTCAAGCGACAGCCGCTCACGCACAGGCTGACTTTTCACGGGCTTGCAGCGGCATTGGCACGTCGGGACTACTGCGGCCGTGCCGCTCTCGGGCGCCGGAACAGGTGACGACACGGATCGCCAGCCGCCCTGCCCATCCGCCGCACCATTTCACCGGTTCAGAAACGCAAACGGCCACCCGGAGGTGGCCGTTGCTGCAAACTGGCTGAGCCAGCCGGCGGGTATTACTCGGCAGCTTCGGCGGCCTGACGGGCGGCCTTGGCGCGGGCGTTGCCGGCCAGATCTTCCTTGATGCGCGCCTTCTTGCCTTCCAGGCCACGCAGGTAGTACAGCTTGCCGGCACGGACCTTGCCGCGACGCTTCACTTCGACCGAGTCGATCAGGGCGCTGTGGTTCTGGAACACGCGCTCGACGCCGTAGCCGTGCGAGATCTTGCGCACGGTGAAGGAGGAGTTCAGGCCGGCATTCTTGGTGCCGATCACGACGCCTTCGTAGGCCTGCACGCGCTCGCGGTTGCCTTCCTTCACCTTCACATTCACCACAACGGTGTCGCCCTGGCCGAACTTCGGCAGCTCGCGGGTGATCTGGGCGGATTCGAATTCCGCGATGATGGACTTGTTCAGCTTGCTCATTGGATTACACCGATAGGTTTCGGGTGGGCGTGTCGATTCGACAGCTTGGATCTGATGCAGTCACCGGATTGCGCTGCACGTTTGTTGTTCTGGCTCCCACAACAACCGGCACGCGGCTGGCGGGAACTCGCAATTCTAACTTACTGTCCGTCCCCGGCGCCAGTGGGTGGCATTTCATCCTGCAGCGCCGCGCGGGCCTCGGCCAGCAGCTTGCGATCGGCCTTGCCCAGCCCCGCTTCATCCAGCAGGTCCGGGCGCCGCAATGCGGTGCGGATCAGCGACTGCTGCCGGCGCCAGCGGGCGATGGCGGCATGGTTTCCTGACCGCAGCACCTCCGGCACGTCCCCCAGCGCATGGCTGGATGGCTGGCTGTAATGCGGGCAATCCAGCAGGCCATCGCCTTCGAAACTGTCCTGCACCGCCGATTCGGCATCGTTCAGGGCGCCTTCCTGCAGGCGCGTCACCGCATCGATGATCACCGCCGCGCCCAGCTCACCACCGGACAGCACGTAGTCGCCGATGGAGATTTCCTCGTCGACTTCGTTGACCAGAAAACGCTCGTCCACGCCTTCATAACGCCCGCACAGCAGGATCATCCGCGGCAGCGCGGCCAGCTCCCGGACCTTGGCCTGGGTCAGCGGTCGCCCCTGCGGACTGAGGTAGATCAGTGGCGCCGGCTGCGGGTCGGCCGCGCGCGCGGCGGCCAGCGCGGCGCGCAGCGGCTCGATCAGCATCACCATGCCCGGCCCCCCGCCGAACGGACGGTCGTCCACCCGGCGGTAATTGCCTTCGGCATAGTCACGCGGGTTCCAGCCGTGCAGTTCCAGCAGGCCCCGCTCCTGCGCCCGCCCGACCACGCCCAGCGCGGCGGATTGGGCGAGGAATTCAGGGAACAGGCTGATGACATCGACGCGCACGGAATCAGAACTCCGGATCCCAGTCGACCACGATCAGGTTGGCGTCGAAATCGACCGATTTGATGAAATCGTCCATCACGAACGGAATCATCCGTTCGCGGTCACCGCGCACCACCAGCACATCGTTGGCACCGGTATCGAACAGGTGCGAGACCTGCCCCAGCCGGACACCTTCCACGGTCTGCACGTCCAGCCCTTCCAGGTCGACCCAGTAGTACTCGTCCGGCTTTGGCGGCGGCAGTGCGCTGCGGGCGACGTAGATCTCGGTACCGCGCATGGATTCGACCACGTTGCGGTCATCCACGCCGGGGAACACGGCCACCAGCGTCTTGCTCGCCTCGCGCCCGCGTACACCGGTGATTTCCGTTTCCTGGCCGGCAGGACTGCGCAGGATCCAGGGCTGGTAATTGAAAATGGCCAGCCGCGGCTCGGTCCAGGACTCGAGCTTCAGCTCACCGCGCACACCAAAAGCGCCGGTCACCCTGCCCAGCAGGATCCGGCGCTCGGAATCTTTCTTCATGTCGGAAACCAGTCGGGCCGCGCTTGCACGCGGCCCGTCAGGATCAGGCCGCTGCGGCCTGTGCCTTGGTCGCTTCCTTGTACAGGTTGCGGACCTTGTCGCTCATCTGGGCGCCATTGGCGACCCACTTGTCGACAGCGACGATGTCCAGCACGATGCGCTGCTCGCCACCCTGGGCCACCGGGTTGTAGTAACCGACGCGTTCGATGTTGCGGCCGTCGCGGGCGCTGCGGACGTCGGTGACGATGATGTGGTAGAACGGACGCTTCTTGGCGCCGCCGCGGGTCAGTCGAATCTTGACCATGGTGGTTTTCCTTTGTAGCCCAGTCGCCAGGATGGCGCGGTAAGCCGGCGATTATAGCGACGCACCTGCCGCATTCCAACCCTGCCCCTGCCATCCAGACTGAATGGGCCTTCTGCAGGGGCGGCCAGCGCGCCAACGCCGGCTTCATCGAAACTCCCGGCACCGCTGCCTAAAGCAGTACCCACGGCACCTCGGCCAGCGCCTGCTGCAACACCTCCAGCAACCGGCCCGACTGCTCGAACCCCTGCTCCCCGATCCGCGCCAGTGGCCACACGCCGGTGGCATTGCAGGCGACCGCACCGGTAAATGCGCCGATTTCCTCCAGCATCACCGCACGGCAGGCCTGGGGCTGGCTCCTCGTCTCCAGCCCAGCCATCAACAGCTGTTCAGCCGTGCCGCGCAGCGCGGCCGCCCGGGGCCACAACACCTCGCGGCTATCCCAGAACGCAAGATTCCAGGTCGTGCCTTCGCAGACCCTGCCGGAGCTGTCGATGAACAGCGCATCGTCGAATCCCGCCCGCATCGCCTGCCGGCGCTGATGGAACAGCTCGAACGTACCCACATGTTTGAGGTGCGGCGAGGCGCGCTCATGCCACACCGGCAACACCGAGCGCGCCTTGGGTGGCATCACAACCTGCGCGGAAATCGCGATCAACACATCCACCGGCACGGCACGCAGCGGCTGGCGGAAATCAAAAAGCCGTGAGAACACGGTGATGCGCACCGAGGCATCGCACACCCCGCATTGCGCCAGCGCATCCTTCAACCAACGCAGCACCTGTTCGCTGTCCAGCTCCGCATCGAACAGCTCCCGCGTGCCCGTTTGCAACCGCTGCACGTGCAACGCCCAGCCCTGCACGGCACCACTGCGCACCTGCAACGAGGTGAAATGCCCATAGTTGACCAGTGCACCGGCAAGCAGCGATGCATCGGCGGGCTGGCCATTGCAGAACAGGCCAGTCACAGCAACGCCTGTGCCTGCGCCCACATCGAACGCATGATGTCAGCCGCCGGCGCGTGGCGCGCCATCCATGCCGATTGCCCGGCCCAGGCCTGCATTGCATCGATCCGGTTGTCCGTGTTCGCTTGCGCCCGCATTGCGGCAGTCAAGCCGCGCTGCACCGGATAGGGCTGCGACGGTGGCGCATCGGTGGCTGCGGCCGCACGCACATAAGCGGTAGCGAGCGCACGTCCAAGCCGGCCACTGAAAGCACGGGTAGCCTGCGTACCTTCCGGCTCGGCCGCCGCCAACGCCTGACGCCATGCCCAGGGAATGCTGGATTCCTCCGCCGCAAGGAAGGCCGTGCCCACCTGTACCGCGCTGGCGCCCAGCATCAATGCCGCGGCCACGCCACGACCGTCACCGATGCCGCCGGCGGCGATCACCGGCACCT
>DDVW01000027.1 GCA_002345545.1 Stenotrophomonas sp. UBA2302
CGGCCTGCTCACCGCGCGCGCGCAGCGTCACGTCGGCGGCATCGAAGCCGGTCACGCCGATGGCCACGGTGCCACGCTCGGCATCCAGCGGCTGCAGGCCATCGGGCAGCTCGCCGAGCAACCAGGCATCGAACACCTTGCGTGCGATCGGCGCCGCCGCCGAGCCGCCATAGCCGCCCCCCTCCACCGCGATGGCGATGGCGATGACCGGGTCTTCGGCCGGGGCGAAGCCGATGAACAGCGCGCGATGGCGCAGGTGCATCGGCAGGCTGCGCGGGTTGACCGCCGCCGTGCCCTTGCGGCTGATCACCTGCGCGGTACCGGTCTTGCCGGCCATCCGGTATTTCGCACCGGCGGCCACCCGCCAGCCACTGCCACCGGGCTGCATGGTCGCCATCATGCCCTCGCGCACCGCCTGCACATTGGCCGGGTTGGGACTGATCGGCGTGGCCGCCGGCTGCCGCATCGGCACCCAGTCGCCATCGAAGCCGGAACGCTGTTCCGTCACCAGGTGCGGGGTGCGCAGCTGACCGCTGGCCAGCCCGCCCACGCCGCGCGCCAGCTGCAGCGGTGTCACTTTCCACAAGCCCTGGCCGATGCTGGCATTGACCATGTCGCCGGGATACCAGCGCTCCTTGTTCAATTTCAGCTTGGCCGCCGGCGACGGCAGGATGCCGGCGATCTCGCCGGCCAGATCGATGCCGGTGGGCTGGCCGAAGCCGTAGCGCTCGCCCATGTACTGGTCATAGCGCTCGATGCCCATGTCGACGCCGAGCTGGTAGTAGTAGGTGTTGACCGACTGCGAGATCGACTTGCGCAGGTCGGTCCAGCCATGCCCGCCACGGTTGGCGTCGCCCCAGCCGCGGCTGACGCCGGGCAGGTAGAACATGCCGCGCGAGAGCACCTTGTCTTCCGGGCGACGCAGGCCGCTGTCGAGTCCGGCCAGGCCGAGGAACGGCTTCACCGTCGAACCCGGCGCCACGCCACCCAGTACCAGCCGGTTGAACTGCGGCCGCGACGGGTTCTCGTTGAGCCGCTTGAAATCGGCATGGGAAATGCCATTGACGAACAGGTTCGGGTCGTAGGCCGGCAGGCTGACCATCGCCAGCACCTCGCCGGTGCGCGGGTCGATCGCCACCGCCGAGCCTTCCTGTTCGCCGAACGCGGCCACCATCGCCCGCTGCAGGTCGGCGTCGATGGACAGCCGCAGATCGGTGCCGGACTGCGCCGGCACCCGGCCGAGCGTGCGGATCGCGCGCCCCTGCACATTGGTCTCGACCTTCTCGTAACCAATCCTGCCGCGCAGCTGCGCCTCGTAGAACCGCTCCAGTCCGGACTTGCCGATGTGGGTCAGCGCCGCGTTGCCCTCGCCCAGCTCCTCCAGGTCCTTGTCATCGACCCGGCCGACGTAGCCGATGATGTGGCCGAACAGCTCGCCGTAGGGATAGCGGCGGGTCAGGTAGGGCTCCAGCTCCACGCCCGGATAACGCCAGCGGTCCACCGCGAAGCGCGCCATTTCCTCGTCACTGACCCGCAGTTTCAGCGTCACCGGCAGGAAGCCGCGGCGCGCCTTGCGCGACTGGTTGAAGCGCTCGATGTCCTCTTCATCCAGCGCGAAAATCTCCTGCAGCCCTTCCAGCGTGGCCGCCATGTCCTTGACCTTGTCCGGGGTCACGTCCAGCCGGAACGCGGGCACGTTCTCGGCCAGCAGGCGGCCGTTGCGGTCGTAGATCAGCCCGCGCCCGGGCACTACCGGCCGCGCCTTGATGCGGTTGGCTTCCGAACGGGTGGCGTAGATGTCGTGGTCGAGCACCTGCAGCTTGAAGTACCAGCCCCCCAGCAACCCCAGCGCCAGCAACACCACAACGAAGCCCAGTGCCGCGCGGCGCCGGAACTGCTCGGCCTCGGCATGCGGGTTCTTGTTCTGGCGACGGCTGATCATGCTCAGCGCCTGCGCTTGCCCAGCCGCAGCGCATCCAGCAGCAGGTACAGCGGCACCCACAGCGCCATGCCCAGCAGCGGCGCCCACCAGTAGCTCCACGGCAGCAGCCGCTCACCGGCCAGCAGATGGATGGCGGCGTCGATCACCCGGTCATTGAACAGCAGCCCGCCCATCGCCAGCGCCTGCTGCGACAGCGGGAAAAAGCGGATGCGGGCCCGGAAGCGCTGCAGGATGAAGGCCATCACCACCAGCCGCAGTGCCTGGTCGCCGAGGATGCCGCCGAACATCAGGTCGGCCAGCAGGCCGATGCAGAAGGCAAAGCCCAGCCCGACCCGGTCGGGGGTCTCGATCACCCAGTACGCCAGCACCAGCGCCAGCCAGTACGGGCGCAATGGCAGCAGCAGCTCCGGCAACGGCAGCAGCCCGAACAGCAGTGCCAGGGTGAAACTGGCCGGCAGCACCCAGCCGCGGTTGCGCAGGCGGCTCATCGGCCAGCCTCCGCCGGGGTGGGTACCGCCGTATCAGCCGGGGCCGGTGCAGTGGCGGGCGGGGTCGGCATCGTTTCCGCCGGTGCTGGCGCTGCACCGCCGGCTCCAGCAGTGGGCGCGGCCGGCTCCAGCCCGCTGGTCACCGGCTGGCGCGCGACCGTTTCCACCGAGCGCAGCAGCAGCACATCGCGGCCACGGTCCAGCTTGGCCGCCGGCTCCAGCTCGCCGACCAGGAAGGCATGGGTGTCATCCGGGCGCAGTTTCAGGATCTTGCCGACCGGAAAGCCGGACGGGAAACGCCCGCCCAGTCCGGAGGTGACCACTTCATCGCCCACTTCCACCCCGGCGCTGAGCGGGATGTCGCGCAGCTCCAGACGGTCGCCACGCCCGTAGACGATCAGGCGCACGCCGTTGCGCGCCACCGTCACCGGCACCGCGTGGTCCGGGTCGGTCAGCAGCAGCACGGTCGAATGCAGCGGCGTCACTTCGATCACCTGGCCCATCAGCCCACCGGCGTCGATCACCGCCTGGCCGACATGCACCTCGTCACGGCTGCCGGCGGCCAGCACCAAGCGCTGCCGCACCGGGTCCAGGTCGATATCCAGGATCGGTGCCAGCTGCACGTCCAGCCCGTTGCGCTCGGCCACGTTGAGCAGTTCACGCAACTGCGCGTTGTCCAGCGCGGCGGTCTGCAGCCGGGTCAGGCGCGCGTTGGCCAGCAGCAGCTGGTTGCGCAGCTCGCGGTTCTCGGCCACCAGCTGGCCGTGGCTGGCGGCGTTGTCCTTGACCGAGGAACCCAGCCGCCCCGGCAACCCGGCCAGCGCCCACACCGGCTGCACCAGCACCCCCGCCTGGCTGCGCAGGCGCGACAGCCAGCCGCCGCGATCGTCGAGCACGATCAGGGTGATCGCCAGCGCAAGGTAGGCCAGCAGGCGCAACGCGCTGCTACTGTCACCCTGGCGGGAGGCTACGGGAGGACCGGCGTAAGGGGGCACGACGCAGCTGCTGGAAACGGGGAATGGAGAATGGGAAACAGCCGCCCGCATGCCATTCCGGTCATGCGGCGCGCAGCGGGAGCCGGAGGGAAAGCACGACCGTCACCCGCCAGGCGCGGGGACTGCCAGGGAAGCCGATGCACTTTCATGCCTGGTTTACGGCTCCGTGTCTGCCGGCCTTATTCCGGCGCAAAGAACTCGTTGCCGTGCATGTCCACCAGCTCCAGCGCACGACCGCCACCGCGGGCCACGCAGGTCAGCGGATCGTCGGCCACCTGCACGTGCAGGCCGGTTTCCTCCGACAGCAGCTTGTCCAGGTCACGCAGCAGGGCGCCGCCACCGGTCAGCACAATGCCGCGCTCGGCCACGTCCGCGCCCAGTTCCGGCGGGGTCTGCTCCAGCGCCAGCTTGACCGCCGAGACGATGCCCGACAGCGGCTCGTGCAGGGCTTCGAGCACTTCGTTGGAGTTGATCTTGATCATCTTCGGCACACCCTCGGCGAGGTTGCGACCGGTGATCTCCATCTCGATCACTTCCGCCTGCGGATAGGCGCAGCCCAGCTCGACCTTGATCCGCTCGGCGGTCACCTCGCCGATCAGCATGCCGTGGTTGCGGCGCACGTAGTTGGTGATGGACTCGTCGAAGCGGTCGCCACCGATGCGCACCGAAGACGAGTAGACGATGCCGTTGAGCGAGATCACCGCCACTTCGGTGGTGCC
>DDVW01000037.1:0-88033 GCA_002345545.1 Stenotrophomonas sp. UBA2302
AAGTGCCAGTTTCTGCATGGGCGTGATGCCGCCGAGCGCCATGTTCGGGCGCTCGTGGTTGTAAGTCCATAGCCAACGGGTGGCCTTGTCCTGTACCTGCTCGATCGAGTCGAACAGGGTTCGGGCCAGCCAGGCGTAACGTACGGTTCGGTTGTAGCGTTCGACATAGGCGTTCTGCTGTGGTTTGCCTGGCTGGATGTGCTCGATGCGGATACCTTGTTGCTCGGCCCATGCCAGCAGCACGCCACTGATGTATTCAGGGCCGTTGTCGCAACGGATCACCCGCGGCCTGCCCCGCCATTCGATGATCTGCTCCAATGCACGGATGACTCGGGCCGACGGCAGTGACAGATCCACCTCGATGCCCAGCCCTTCGCGGTTGAAGTCATCCAGTACGTTGAACAGCCGGAAGCTGCGGCCGTCGCTGAGCTGGTCGTGCATGAAATCCATCGACCAGACCTGGTTGATCGTTTCGGGCACTGCCAACGGCTCGGGCTTCTCGCGCACGAGCCGCTTCTTCGGCTTGATCCGCAGGTTCAACTCCAGCTCCCGATAGATGCGGTAGACCCGCTTGTGATTCCAGCCGAACCCCTTGACGTTGCGCAGGTGCAGGAAACACAGGCCAAAGCCCCAATCCCGATAGGCCGTGGTCAAGCGCACCAGCCAGTCGGCGATCCGGGCGTTCTCCTCGCAGGCCTTCACCTGATAGCGGTAGCAGGTCTGGCTGACTTCAAAGGTCTGGCAGGCGTGCCGGATGCTCGTCCGGCCGTCTTCGACTGCGATTCGGGCCATCTCCCGGCGCTGAGATGGCCTCACCATTTTTTTGAGAGCGCTTCCTTAAGCAGGTCGGTGCTGAGCTGGGCCTCGGCGTACATCTTCTTCAGCCGGCGATTTTCCTCCTCCAGCTCCTTCATCCTGGCCACCATGGAGACCTCCATGCCGCCGAATTTGCTGCGCCACTTGTAGAACGTCGCCGAGCTGATGCCGTGTTCGCGACACAGCTCCGGGACCGGCGTGCCGGCCTCCGCCTGCTTGAGCACGGCAATGATCTGGCTGTCGGTGAAGCGAGACTTTTTCATGGAACCTCCTCAGGAAAGGGTACGAGAAAATTCCACTTCTGGCGTCAGCTAATCTGCGGGGGGATTACCAAGGCTCGCAGTACGGAAGTGATGCATGGCGGCGTTTCTGCAAAGACAACCACCTCGAGCCAAGCATGAGCAGACGTGCCAACTGCTGGGACAACGCGGTCGCTGAGTCCTTCTTCAGCAGTTTGAAAAAGGAACGGATCAAGAAGCGCATCTATGCGAATCGTGACGTGGCGACCTCGGACATATCCGACTACATCGATGGGTTTTACAATCCAACACGTCGCCACAGCCATCTGGGCGGGGTCAGTCCTGACGAGTTCGAGGCAGCGCATCGCCACCCTCGGTCAGGTGTCCACTAAATCCTGGGAACTCCAATCAGAGGAGAGACTGGCAGAGGCTCATCAGTTCCACCCTTCGTCTTGTTTAGGATGATACTGACATTGCGACCATCGACCGCTGCGCGTCTTGCCGCTTCCAATGATGGAAGTCGAGCCTTAAGAAGTAAGCAGATCTCGTGTGCCCGCGGGCCAGCCGATGAGTACCAATCGACCATGAGGTCAAATTTCTTAGACGCCGTGTCGGTCGTAGGACCATAGCGCTTCACGGTTTCGATCCATTCGCTCCTTGGAGCGAGGGCGGACCTTTTGTCAGCCGACTTGTCGATGGCAAGAGGATGCAGAACATTGCCATTGTCACGTACGTCAACTTGAATTGCGTACTCTTCTGTGACGCCACACAGAAGCTGAGCATAGCCTTTTGTATCAAGCCAGTAGCAGTATGCGACTACCGTTCTGATCACCTGACAAGCATAAGTTTCGGTGTTCTTTTTCCCACTACTCGCTCGTTCTTTGATCGATTTCTTGTACTTCTCAAGCCATCTCTCATCGACTGCCTCAAAACTCTTCTTATCAACTTCGAGCTGCCCTACGAAATCGACCAAGTGACCTGCATAGGTTCTAATCGAGCTTACGGCACAGGTGCGCTTCAGATGTAGGAAGTATTCGAGTGCATACCAATCTACGCTGTAGTCTGCAGCGATGATCAAGGGAAATCCCTTGACGACATCACCGTTCACAAGCCCATTCTTTGTCAGCCTTATGTGCGCCATCACACCTGTCTTTAGACTAGGTATACATACTTCGGCTTCGCGGATGCCTCGACAACACCCCGAACTTCGCTCATGCATGCGATGCTCGGAACCGGCACTGGGAGGGCGGTCTCTCATCAAGCCTGGTTCAGAGTACTACAGGCTAGGCTCTAAGTTTATCTTAGCCGCCAATTCATTGACGACAAGCTTAAGAGGCGCAGGAAGCCTGCACGCTGATCACTTGAATCACCAATAAAATTAAGTATTTGTAGACTTCAGCAGATATGAACAAAGATGACTTTGTTGATGCCGCGAGCCATAGGATTCCTACTCTTCCGTTGGGGTCCACCCGCCGGATGCGGGCAATAGCGAGGAGATTATAGCTTCCCGGCGCGGGCCGGTATCAGCCGGACGGCCCGGTGTCTGTGGGGCAAGCCCCCGGTGCAACCCGGCCCCGGCAAAGCGGTGGCCCATGGCATGATGACCGGCGTCTTCAGGCAGGTGTCGTAAATGATCATCAAGAGCAAGGCCACCTCACTGGATATCGCGCACCTGGCCGGGGTATCGCAGCCGACCGTCTCGCGGGCCCTGCGCGGCAGCCCGATGGTCAATGCCGACACCCGCAAGCGCATCCTGGAGATCGCCAGGCAGCTGAACTACAAGGTCGACAAGAACGCCTCCAGCCTGCGCTGCCAGCAGTCCGGCACGCTGGCGCTGCTGTTTTTCGAGGATCCGACCCCGGACGACTCGCTGATCAATCCGTTCTTCCACTCGATGCTGGGTTCGATCACCCGCGCCTGCGCGCTGAACGGGCAGGACCTGCTGGTCTCCTTCCAGCAGCTGTCCAGCGACTGGCATGCCGATTTCGAGGACAGCAACAAGGCCGACGGCATCATCCTGCTGGGCTATGGTGACTACCACGAGTCGGAGGAACGGCTGCAGCGGCTGGTCGAACAAGGCACCCATTTCGTCCGCTGGGGCGCCGCCCTGCCCGGCCAGCCCGGGGTTTCAGTGGGCAGCGACAATTTCCAGGGCGGCCTGGACATCACCGCGCACCTGCTGGACGCCGGCTGCCGGCGCATCGCCTTCCTCGGCCATGCCTCCAGCCACTATCCGGAGTTCGCCGAGCGCTACCGCGGCCACGTCGAGGCGCTGCGCGGCCGCGGATTGGAGCCGGATGCCGGCCTGCAGCACGATGCGATCACCACCGAGGAGTCCGGCCACGCGGCCTGCGTGGCCCTGCTGGAACGCGGCCTGCCATTCGATGCGATCTGCGCGGCCAGCGACCTGATCGCCATCGGCGCGTTGCGGGCGCTGCGTGAACGCGGCCTGCGGGTGCCCGAGGACGTGCGGGTCACCGGTTTTGACGATATTCCGCTGGCCGCCTCGGTGTCGCCGGCGTTGACCACCGTGCAGCAGGACACCAAACAGGCCGGTCAGCTGCTGGTGGAACGGCTGCTGGGGCTGATCGCCCGTGAGCCGGTGGAAGGTATCAACATCCCGGTGAAGCTGGTGCTGCGCGACTCTTCGCGCAGCATGCTCAGCTGAAGTCTTTCAGGATTTCCAGCACGCCGGCCGGTGCGATCTCGAAGCCCAGCGTCGTGCCCGGGTTGATCACCACGCCGTAGCCACCGGGCACGCGGCGCAGTACCTCCAGCATCAGCATGCGGATGTTGTGCGGCGCCTGCTGCGGGAAATAGCCGACCCGCGCCATGTCGGTGAACACCGCGACATGCAGCACGCCCTGCTTGTCGAACAGCAGCGGATCGAAGCCGCTGCCATCGGCCGTGACCAGGCTGCCGGTCAGCAGCACCACCTCGGAGGCGACAAAGTCCTGCATGAACGCCCTGATCGGCAGCTTGCCGTCCATCGCGGTGCGCAACAGCGTTTCGATGGGGGTCTGCGGGGGAAGCTCTTTCATGGATCAGGCCGGGACTGCGGGGGGCGCTGATTGTAGCGGCTGCCGGCCAGCGCCCCGGTCGGGTTGCGGCGGGTGTCCGTCCACGGGCCCTGCCCCCACACGGCAAGGGCCCCTTGCGGTTCAGCGCGCCAGTCGCCGCGTGCGCGCCTGCTGGTCGGCCATCGCCGCGGCCAGCTGCGCCTGCAGCGCGGCCTGCTTCACCTCACCGTCCAGCACGAACACCTTCACGCCATGCGCTGGCACCTCGGTCTTCAGCGTACTTTTCACCTTGACCGTGCCGCCATCCAGCGCGTCGCGCCACTGCCCCGGCTGCAGGTAGCGGCTGACTTCGAACGTCGTGGCGGTGTCGCCTTTGTTCAGCAGCACCAGCGCGGTCTGCGCGGTGTCGCCGTGCTGCAGCACGCGATAGAACACCGCCTGATCCCCCTGCAGCCGCTCGTTGACCTGCAAGCCGCGCTGCAGCGCGGGGGTGGCCTGGCGCAGCCGCGAGATGCGCTGCAGCGGTGCGAAGATCGGGCTGTCCGGCGCGGCATTCACGCG
The DNA here is from genome assembly GCA_002345545.1 of Stenotrophomonas sp. UBA2302. Lineage (GTDB taxonomy): Bacteria > Pseudomonadota > Gammaproteobacteria > Xanthomonadales > Xanthomonadaceae > Stenotrophomonas. The sequence goes on from DDVW01000037.1 coordinate 4,637, forward strand.
TTCCTGCCCGAAGTAGGCGCGATTGCCGGCATGTTCGGCGCGGCTGCGCATGAACCCGGTTTCCGAGCCGTAGTACAGCACCGGGATGCCGCGGGCGGTGAACAGCCAGTTGTGGGCGTCGATAAAACCGGCGTCGCTGGCATCCAACCGCGCCATGTCGTGGTTGTCGTAGAAGCTCATCAGCTCGTACGGATTGGCGTAGGGGCCGCCGCTCAGATGCAGCGGTTCGGCCAGCGCCTCGAACCCTTTCTGCTCCTGGCCGAACACGGATGACAGCGCACCACGCAGCGGGAAATCCAGCACGCTGACATTGGCATTGGCCGGCCAGGTGTGCTCGGCGATCTTGGCTGCGTCATAGTCGAACGCCTCGCCGAACATGAACATGCCCGGGTGCTGGGCGCGGATGCGGGTGACGAATTCATGCCACCACGGATGCGGCAGCCAGCCGATGGTGTCGATGCGCAGCGCGTCCACGCCCTGCGCGGCCCACTGCAGGTAGGCACCGACCAGGTAGTCCATCACCGCCGGATTGTGCTCGTTGAAATCGCCCAGCTCGGCCAGGTTGCCGTCGAAGATCGAGCCCTTGCTGCCATCGACCGGGCCGATATTGTTGTAGAACGCGTGCAGCCGGTTGTGCTGCGGGTCCAGTTGCTGCGGCGCCAGGTTCTGGTGGTCGGCGACGAGCTGGTCGTCCTTGTCGAAGATCTGGCCGAACTGCGGCTGTTTCACCGGCATGGTCCAGGCCGGCGAGCCGTGGTTGCCGACGATATCCAGCACCACTTTCAACTTGGCATCGTGCAGACCCTTGGTAAGCCCGGCGAAATCCAGATCCTTGCTGGGCAGGTGCTCATCAAGCGTGTAGAAGTTGATGCCCCAATAGCCGTGGTAGCCGGTCTTGCCGCGGTCGGTCAGCGTGCTTGTGCAGCTGATCGGCTTGCTGCCGGTAAAGGCCTGATCCGGGTTGTCGACGATGGGGGTGATCCACACCGCGCCGAAGCCGAGCTGGCGGATGTAGTCAGCGTTGTCCAGCACGCCGCGGAAGTCACCACCGAGGTAACCGATGTTGCCGTCGACCTTGTCCGGGCACGGCACCGGGATGTCGAAGGTACGGTGCTCGCCACCCTGGTCGCGATGGTCGTTGGACGGATCGCCGTTGACGAAGCGGTCGGTGACCACGAAGTACACCGCATCGCTGGCGAACGGCTCGGTGGTCCCGACGTAGTCCGGCCGCGCGGCCATCGCCGATCCGGCAACCAGCGCCAACGAAACTGCCATGGACAAACGCTTGCGCATCACACCACCTCCGGTTGCGACGGAACCCGCAGCACGCACAGCCCAGCCACGAACAGGCTGCAGCCGCCCAGCACCAGCACGTGCATGGGATTGCCGCCCAGCCAGCTGCGCAGGGCGAAGCCCAAGGCGCTGGCCGCGACCAGCTGCGGGATCACGATGAAGAAATTGAAGATGCCCATATACACGCCCATCTTCGCCGCCGGCACACTGTCCGACAGCAGGGCGTAAGGCAGGGACAGGATCGAGGCCCAGGCAAAACCGACTCCGACCATCGACAACAGCAGCCAACGCGGATCGTCGATGAACATCAACGAGACCAGCCCAAGCCCACCCAGCCACAGATTGACCAGATGGCTCCAGCGCAGGCCGATGCGCCGCACCAGCAGCGGAATCAGCAGCGCTGCCAGCGCGGCGAAGCCGTTGTAGGCACCGAACAACACGCCAACCCAGTTGGCACCTTCGTTGTATGCGGCCGACTGTGTGTCGGTGGAGCCGAAATGCGTACCGGCGACCGCTGCGGTGGTGTAGATCCACATCGCAAACAGCGCGAACCACGAGAAGAACTGCACCCAGGCCAGCCGCCGCATCGTGCCGGGCATGCTGCGCAGGTCATCGACGATCGTGGCCAGCATGTGGGTGCCGGGCAGCAGCCGCGCCACGCCCAGCAGCAGGCCGTAGCTGGCGCACAGCCCGGCCAGCACGTAGAGCATGCGATCACCCTGCCGCCAAGCGATCAGCGCTGCCAGCAGCACGCCCAGGCCCAGCCACGACACGATCTGCCGCCACGCAGGCAATCCGGACACACGCGCACTACCATGCACCGCGGCCGGCTGTGCATCGTCGAAACTGGCCAGCTCGGCCGGCGAGTATTCGCGTGTGCGCAGCACCGTCCAGCAGATCGCCAGCAGCAGCACCACCGCGCCGAAATAGAAGGCATAACGCACGGTGTCGGGCACTTCACCCGGGCCAGCGGTATTGGCCACGCCGCAGCGCGCGAGGATGAACGGCAGGAAGCTGGCGACCACCGCACCCACACCGATGAAGAAGCTCTGCATCGCAAAGCCGGTGGGGCGTTGCCGAGGCGAGAGCTGGTCGCCGACGAAGGCGCGGAACGGCTCCATCGAGATGTTGATCGAGGCATCAAGCACCCACAGCGTGCCGGCGGCGATCCACAGCGTCGGTGAGTTGGGCATCACCAGCAGGGCCAGCGTGGTCAGCACCGCGCCGATCATGAAGAACGGACGCCGGCGTCCCCAGCGCGTCCAGGTGCGGTCTGACAGATAACCAACCACCGGCTGCACCAGCAGCCCGGTCAACGGTGCGGCGATCCACAACCCCGGTACCGCATCCATCGGTGCGCCCAGCGTTTCGAAGATGCGGCTGGCATTGGCGTTCTGCAGTGCGAAGCCGAACTGGATCCCCAGAAAGCCGAAGCACATGTTCCAGATCTGCCAGAACGACAGTTGCGGTTTGCTTTTCATCAAGCGCTTCCCCCCTCCGGGAATCACGGATGCGATGTAGAGGCGCGATTGCGCTGTGGCCATGGTAGAGGCCACATCGGTGATACGCATCGCCGTTGCATACGTATTCAATGCCCGCCCGCACCCGCCGCTGCAGTGGAAAGGGAATAGTGGCTGGATGCACCGTGCGCCACGCGCGGTTCGCCGACCAGACCCGGGAGCAGATATCCAGATGGCCGACCGTTCTTCCTATTTCTTCCGCCTGCTGCCGCTTGCCGGCATGGCGCTGCTGTCCTGCGCGCTGACCGCGCAGGCCGCCGATCTGGCGCGCGTCGCCTCGCCCGATGGCACTCTCGCAGTGATCGTCGAATCCCAACACGAGGGCCGTCTGTCCTACAGGGTGGAGCGTAATGGCGAAGCGGTGATCGCCCCCTCGCGGCTGGGCATGCTGCTGGGCGACGGACGCCTGGAGCGCAACATCGCGCTGACCGGGCAGTCGCAGCGCAGCGTCGATGAGACTTGGGAGCAGCCATGGGGCGAACGTCGCCTCACCCGCAACCACTACAACGAGCTGCGCACCCGTTTCAGCGAGAAGCCCGGCGCCGGCCGTGACTACGCGCGCCAGTTCGATGTGGTATTCCGCGTCCACGACGATGGCGTCGGATTCCGCTACGAGTTCCCGCAGCAGGCGGCGATGGCGCAGGTCAACGTGCAGGCCGAGCTGACCGAGTTCGCCCTCGCCCGCCCGGCCACCGCCTGGTGGATTCCGGCGTCCGAGTGGAACCGTGAGGAGTACCTGTACCACCGCACGCCGCTGCAGCAGATCGGCACCGCACAGACGCCGCTGACCCTGCGCAGCGACAACGGCCTGCACATCTCCCTGCATGAGGCCTCGCTGGTGGACTACGCCGGCATGAATCTGACGCGCGGCGATGGCGATGTGCTGCATGCCGCGCTTACGCCCTCCAGCAACGGCGCACCGGTGCAACGCGCGTTGCCGTTCAACACGCCGTGGCGGACGATCACCATCGGCCAGAACGCTGCCGATCTGGCCGAATCCAGCCTGATCCTCAATCTCAACGAACCCAACGCGCTGGGCGATGTCAGCTGGTTCACCCCGGCCAAGTACGTGGGCGTGTGGTGGTCGCTGCATCTGGAAAACGAGACCTGGGGCACCGGTCCGCGCCACGGCGCCACCACCGCCAACACCCGCCGCTATATCGACTTCGCCGCCGCCAACGGCTTCCGCGGCGTGCTGGTGGAAGGCTGGAACACCGGCTGGGACGGCGACTGGTTCGCCAACGGTCAGGCTTTCGACTTCACCCACGCCACCGCCGACTTCGACCTGCCGGCCCTGGCCCGCTACGGCGCGGCCAAGGGCGTGCACCTGATCGGCCACCATGAAACCGCCTGCGCGGTGAGCCATTACGAGCGCCAGCTGCCCGCCGCGCTGGACCTGTACGCACGCAACGGCGTGGATGTGATCAAGACCGGCTATGTGTGCGATGCCGGCGACATCCAGCGTCAGGACCAGACCGGCGGTCCGATCCTGCGCGAATGGCACGAAGGCCAATGGATGAGCAACCACCACCTGCGCGTGGTGCAGCAGGCGGCGGCAAAACATATCGCCATCAACGCGCACGAACCGATCAAGGACACCGGCCTGCGCCGCACCTATCCGAACTGGGTATCGCGCGAGGGCGCCCGCGGCATGGAATTCAACGCCTGGGGCAATCCGCCCAATCCGCCGGGCCACGAAGCCACGCTGGTGTTCACCCGCATGCTTGCCGGACCGATGGACTACACCCCGGGCATCGTCAGCCTGAAGGGTCGCAACGGCCTGCCGCTGCGCAGCACGCTGGCCAAGCAGCTGGCGCTGTACGTGGTGCTGTACAGCCCGATCCAGATGGTGGCCGACCTGCCCGAGCATTACGCCCAGCACCCCGAGGCGTTCCAGTTCATCAAGGACGTGGCGGTGGACTGGGAGCAAAGCCACGTGCTCAACGGCGAGATCGGCCAGTACGTGACTTTCGCGCGCAAGGCGCGTGGTGGCGATGAATGGTTCCTCGGCAGCGTCGGCAGCGAACAGCCGCGGACGCTGGACATGCCGCTGTCCTTCCTCGATCCGGGCCGCCGCTACCGTGCACAGATCTACCGCGACGGCGATGGCGCCGACTGGGAGACCGCACCGTTTGCCTTCACCACCGAGACCCGCGAGGTCGGCAGCGGTGACTCACTCCGCATCGCACTGGCCGCCGGTGGTGGCGCAGCGGTGCGCTTTGTCCCGCTGGACTGATTCCCGCTCGCCTCATGGAACGCCGATTCGCCCCGTCATTCCCGCACCGCCCGGGATGACGGCCGCACTCAAAGCGACCGTTCCGGAGCTGCCGTCACCGGCGAAAGCGTTTTCAGGTCCGCGCGACTGTCCCGCACTGCATTGAATACGTATGCAGGCCGGTCCCGCCGCAGGGCCCGCTGATTACCATGCAAGACAGTCGCACGCTGCGAAAAAACAAACGCGACACGTCCCTCAACACCTGTTGGGGGCGCTTGGATACAACCAACCGACATCACCTGGGAGAGGGGAGCATGTTGAACACCAAACGCAATCTGCTGAGCGTTGCGCTGGCTTCGGCCATCACGCTGGGCGCCACCGCTGCACACGCACAGACCGCCGATGAGCAGAACAAGCCCAAGGCACTGGCGGAAGCCACGGATCTGGACACCGTCACCGTCACCGGCATCCGCCGCGGCATCGAAAGCGCGATCTCGGTCAAGCGTGACGCGACTTCGATCGTCGAGGCGATCTCGGCCGAGGACATCGGCAAGCTGCCGGACGTGAGCATTGCCGAATCCATCGCCCGCCTGCCTGGTCTGGCCGCCCAGCGCGTTGCCGGCCGTGCCCAGGTGATCAGCGTGCGCGGGTTGTCGCCGGACTTCGCCACCACCCTGCTCAATGGCCGCGAAATGGTCAGCACCGGTGACAACCGCAGCGTCGAGTTCGACCAGTACCCGGCGGAACTGATCAGCGGCGTGACCGTGTACAAGACCCCCGATGCCGGCCTGGTCGGTCAGGGTCTGTCCGGCACGCTGGACATGCAGACCGTGCGCCCGCTCAGCTACAACGAGCGCGTGATCGCCGTCAGCGGCCGCTACCAGAAGAACTCGCTGGGCGAAGCAGCCGGCGTCGATCCGTACGGCAACCGCATCAACGTCAGCCTGGTGGACACCTTCGCCGACAACACCATCGGTCTGGCCATCGGCTACTCGCACTCGGACATGTCCAAGCAGGAAAACCAGGTCGGCCTGTACGAACCGTGGCAGGCGCTGGGCGGCAATGACTGGCGCCCGGGCGTGGCGGCTGGCACCTATTATTCCGACGGCATCAAGGCGCTGCGCCGTACCGGCAACGCCAAGCGTGACGGGGTGATGGCCACCCTGCAGTTCCGCCCGAACAACAGCTGGACCAGCACGCTGGACGCTTTCTACACCAAGGCCAAGGAATACGACACCGCCAACCAGCTGGAGATCCATCTGGGCGGCTACAACGGCGGCTATGACCCGCTGTATCTCACCAACGTGGTGGTGGGTGGCAACGGCAGCATCGAAAGCGGCGTGGCGCACAACGTCTACCCGCTGGTGCGCGGCATGTACAACCATCGCGAAGACAGTATCAAGGCGCTGGGCTGGAACAACGAGTTCAACTTCGGCGAGGTGCGCGTGGTCGCCGACGTCAGCTGGTCCAAGGCCGAGCGTGATGAGCTGAACCTGGAAAACAACCTGCAGCTGCTGCCGGCACCGCAGCTGGATTCGGTCACGCTGAACTTCGCCGGCGGCAGTTTCCCGCATTTCACCCCGGGGCTGGACTACTCCGACTTCAACAAGCTGTACCTGACCAACACTATTTACGGTTCGGGCTACGGCAAGACCCCGCACGTGACCGACGAGCTGAAGGGCTTCAAGCTGGCTGCCACCTTCCCGGTGCCGGAGGGTTTCAACTGGTTCTCCGACTTCGACATCGGCGTGAACTACGCCGACCGCAGCAAGGACAAGACCCAGGCCGAAGGCAACATCAACCTCGGCGCCCAGGGCATCACCAGCATCGCCGCCGACCTGCAGTACGCGCCGGTCAACCTCGGCTTTGCCGGCGCAGGCATCATCCCGGCGTGGAACGTACCGGGTGCGGTAGACCGCTACATGCTGTTCAACCCGACCACCACCGAGAGCTACCTGATTCCCAAGCAGTGGACGGTAGATGAGGAAATCACCACCACTTTCCTGCGCGCCAACATCAGCACCCAGATCGGCTCGATCCCGGTACGCGGCAATGTCGGCCTCCAGGCCCAGCACGTGCGCCAGTCCTCCAACTCGAACTACTGGGATGGTGGCCAGCCGGTCGGCAGCCAGGTGATCCCGATCAAGGAAGGCAAGAGCTACATCGACTTCCTGCCCAGCCTGAACCTGGCCTTCGAACTGCCCGCCGAGAACACCGTGCGTTTCGCGGCCGCCCGCCAGGTTGCCCGTCCGCGCGTGGATGAGCTGCGCGCGTCGATGGAGTTCGGCGTGGATACCAACACCGGCAAGCCCGGTGCCAGCGGCGGCAACCCGAACCTGGACCCGTGGGTGGCCAATGCACTGGACCTGTCCTGGGAGAAATACTTCGGCAACAAGGCCTATGTCGCCGCCGCGGTGTTCTACAAGGACCTGAAAACCTATATCTACACCGAGAAGCGCGACGGCTATGACTTCACCCAGCAAGTCGATGCGTGGCTGCTGGCCAACGCCATCACCCTGCCGCCGGGCATCGTGGTCGACAAGACCGGTTACTACACCGCGCCGTTCAACGGCAACGGTGGCAGCCTGCGCGGCGCCGAACTGACTGCCTCACTGCCGCTGGACCTGTTCTTCGACGGCCTGCGCGGCTTCGGCGTGGTCGCCAGCGCCAGCTTCAACGACAGCGACATCAGCATCCTGCCCGACCCGGCCACCACCTCCAGCGTCGGCAGCGAACCGATCATGCTGCCGGGTCTGTCCAAGCGCGTGTACAACTTCACCGCCTATTACGAGAACAATGGCTTTGAGGCGCGCTTGAACCAGCGCAAGCGTTCGGATTTCATCGGCGAAATCGGCAACTTCAACGGCGCCCGCACCCTGCGTTACGTCAAGGGCGAGGACGTGCTGGACGCGCAGGTCAGCTACAACTTCGGTAACGGCACGATGTTCAAGGGGCTGGGCCTGTTCCTGCAGGCCAGCAACCTGACCAACTCCAAGTACGAAACCTATGCCGGCACCAAGGACCGTCCGCTGGAAACCGTGGAATGGGGTCGTACCTACCAGGTGGGTGTGAACTACAAGTTCTGATCCGCAACGTCCTGACTAATCGACAGAGCCCGCTGTTCACGCAGCGGGCTCTGTCATTTACGCAACCTGCGATTCAAAGTTCCCCGCTACGCGGTGGCAGTCCGGCAACAACCTGCGCCCGCGAGATCAACCCTTCAGCAGCCTGGCTGTGCATGGAGCGGACAGGTGTTCCGAAGCGGCATGACGTGGGCTCTGGCGGATTCATCCGCCCAGGTACCACCGTGGAGCAGCATTGCCAGTCAGCGAAGAGCACATCGACCAGCACTTCTTGCAAGGCACGCCCTGCGGACCCGTGCTTCCATCCCGGCCCTGCGGCCAGCGCACGGCGCAAGGCGGTAGCTGGCAATCCGCAGCGTTTCCCGTCCGCGCAACTGCGTCTGGAACAAACGGACAAAAAAAAGGCGGAGATGTAATCTCCGCCCTCCACCGGAAAGAGCAACGAAACTCAGCTGCGCCGCGCGCAATACACCGCGTGCGCAGGCAAAACCAGTTCACCAGCCTGGGCACTGCCAGCCACTGGCCCCGGCAGCTCCAGCGCCTGCCACGTACCTGCCGGCAGCGGATGTCGGACCATGGCGTCGGAGAGATTGAACGCCAGCAGCAACACCTCGTCCCCCAGCTGACGTTCAAACAGCAACACCGGCTCGGCACTATCCAGAAAGCGGATCGAACCTTCGACCAAAGCCGGGTGTGCCTTGCGCCATGCCAGGAACGCGCGGAACGCATGCAGCACCGAATCGGCGTCCGCCTCCTGCGCCTGTACCGACATGGCGCGATGCTCGGCCGGAATCGGCAGCCACGGCGTGCCGCTGGTGAAACCGGCCAGCGCCGCACCGTTCCACGGCATCGGCGTGCGACAGCCGTCGCGGCCCTTGAAGTTCGGCCAGAAGGTGATGCCGTACGGGTCCTGCAGCGCCTCGAACGGCACATCGGCCTCGCCCAGCCCCAGTTCCTCGCCCTGGTAGATGCACACCGAGCCACGCAGCGAACACACCAGCGCGACCAGCATTCTGGCCAACTGCGGATCGGCCGGATGGCCGCCCCAACGCGTCACCGCCCGTTGCACGTCATGGTTGGACACCGCCCAGCACGGCCAGCCGTCGCGCATGGTCGCTTCCAGCTTCTCCACGGTGCCGCGGATGTAGGTCGCGCTGTAGTCATCGACCAGCAACTCGAAGCTGTAACCCATGTGCAGGCGGCCCGGCGCGGTGTACTCGGCGGTGGTGGCCAGCGAGTCCTCCGAGGAGATCTCGCCCAGTGTCACCGCACCCGGGTACTGGTCCAGCAGCCCGCGCAGGCGCTCCAGGAAGCCGATGTTCTCCGGCCGGGTGTTGTTGTAGTGGTGGTACTGGAACGCATATGGATTGTCCGGGCTGAAACCGCGGCCCACGCGCTCGCTCTCGGGTTTCGGCGGGTTGTCGCGCAGTTGCGCGTCGTGGAAGCAGAAGTTGATCGAATCCAGCCGGAAACCATCCACGCCACGGTCCAGCCAGAACTTCACGTAGTCCAGCGTGGCCTGCTGCACGGCCGGATTGTGGAAATCCAGGTCCGGCTGCGAGGACAGGAAGTTGTGCAGGTAATACTGGCGGCGGCGCGGTTCCCAGCGCCAGGCCACGCCACCGAAGATCGACAGCCAGTTGTTCGGCGGCGTGCCGTCCTCGCGCGCATCGGCCCATACATACCAGTCGGCCTTGGGGTTGTCGCGACTCTGCCGGCTCTCCTTGAACCAGGCGTGTTCCACCGAGGTGTGACTGAACACCTGGTCGATCATCACCTTCAGCCCCAGCGCATGCGCCTTGGCCAACAGCCGGTCGAAGTCAGCCAGCGTGCCGAACAGCGGGTCCACATCGCGCTGGTCGGCGATGTCGTAGCCGAAATCGGCCATTGGCGACTTGAAGAACGGCGAGACCCAGATCGCGTCCACGCCCAGTGAGGCGATGTAATCCAGGCGTTCGATGATGCCCGGCAGATCGCCGACGCCGTCGCCATCGGTATCCAGGAAGCTACGTGGATAAATCTGGTAGATGACGGCGCCGCGCCACCATGAAATCTTCGACATCAAGCGCCCCCTCCGGGCTTCAGATGCCCCGGGAGGGGCCGCAGAACGTATGCCGGCCAGCTTAGCGTTGACGCTTTGTCGACGGTGCCGCTTGCATACGTATTCACTGCGCGCAGGGCGGTATTCGGCCGCCGCGGGCCCCTTTCCTCCGCACCGCCTATAATCCCCGGGCACCCTCCGAAGTAATCCTATGAGCATCGCCGAACATATCCGCCCCGCGCTGGGCCTGCCTGCCATCCAGACTCTTGCCGCGCCGGACATGGCCGCCGTCGATGCCCTGATCCGCCACCGCCTGTCCTCGGACGTGGTGCTGATCAACCAGATCGCCGACCACATCATCTCCGCCGGCGGCAAACGCCTGCGGCCGATGCTGGTGATGCTGGCCGGCCACGCGGCCGGTGGCGCCGGCCCCGAGCACCACCAGCTGGCGGCAATCATCGAGTTCATCCACACCTCCACCCTGCTGCATGACGACGTGGTCGACGAGTCGGACCTGCGCCGTGGCCGCAGCACCGCCAACGCGCTGTGGGGCAACGCCCCGAGCGTGCTGGTTGGCGACTTCCTGTACTCGCGCAGCTTCCAGCTGATGGTCGAACTGGACCGCATGCCGGTGATGCGGATCCTGGCCGACACCACCAACCGCATCGCCGAGGGCGAGGTGCTGCAGCTGTTGCACGTGCACAACCCGGATACCGACGAGGCTGCCTACCTGCGCGTGATCGAGCGCAAGACCGCGGTGCTGTTCGCCGCCGGCACCCGTCTGGGCGCGCTGGCCAGCGGTGCCGACGCCACAGTGCAGCAGCAACTGTACGACTACGGCATGGCGCTGGGCTACGCCTTCCAGATCGCCGACGACGTGCTGGACTACTCGGCCAGCGCCGAGGAACTGGGCAAGAACCTGGGCGACGACCTAGCCGAGGGCAAGGCCACGCTGCCGCTGATCCATGCGATGGCGAATTCGCCGGAATCGGTTCGCCAGCGCCTGCGCGAGATCGTGCAGGACGGCGATGCCAGCGCGATGCCGGAAGTGCTGGCCGCCATCCACGCCACCGGCGGGCTGGAGTACAGCCGCAGGCGCGCGGTGGAATACGCCGATGCCGCCGAGCGTGCGCTTGACGGCCTGCCGGAAACCGAGGCGGTTGCCGCGCTGCGCGGCCTGGCCCGCTACGCCATCGAGCGCAACCACTAAGCCGTGGCGGCCGAAGGCTTCGGCGCCGAAGAGCGCGCCGTGCTGCTGGCGGTGAAAGGTGTGGGCGCCACCGTGGTGGCGCGGCTGGAGCAACTGGGCTTCCACTCGCTTGCACAGCTGGCCGACGCCGAGACGGTGGACATCGTGACCCAGGCCTCTGCCATGCTGGGCAGCAGCTGCTGGCGCAACAGCCCGCAGGCCAGGGCTGCGATCAGCGGGGCGATAGAGGCGGCGCGGCGGCGGGCGTTGTAGGGGCGGCGTAAGCCGCAAAGCCACGGTTGCTGCCGGCGCCTCCGGAGCCGAACCACCCTCGCCACATCTCGTGCGGGCAGCCGTTGCCGAGATCTGGCAGATAGTCAGCTTCGCGGCTTACGCCGCTGCTGCAAACGTGAGGCATTGCCGGGAAGGCCCCTGCCGGGCATGGCTCGGCACTACCTTGCGGTTAGTCGCCCAGGCGTTCTTCCAGGAAGTTGTCCAGCATCTTCCAGGCGCGCTTGGCCGCACGCGGTTCGTACAGGCAGCCAGGCGGACTGTTGGCATCGGATTCGGCGAAGCAGTGCACCGCCCCACTGAAATTGACGAACTGCCAGTCCACGCCGGCGTCATCCATCTCCTTGCCGAATGCGGCGATGTCCTCCGCAGTGACGCTGCGGTCCGCCGCGCCGTTGAGCACCAGCATCGGCACTTTGCCGCTGCCTGCTGCCGCCGGTGCGGGTGTCGACAGGCCGCCATGCAGACTCACCACACCAGCCAGCGGCATTCCCGCGCGCGCCATCTCCAGCACGGTGGTACCGCCGAAGCAGAACCCCACCGCACCGATATGGGCGACATCCAGCGGTGCCGTGCCGGCCTGTGCCTTCAATGCCTGCAACGCCGCATCGGCACGGGCACGCAGCAGTACACGATCGTCGCGCAACGGCTTGGAGGCGGCCGCAGCTTCGGTGTTGTCCTTGGGCCGTACGTTCTTGCCGTAGACGTCGGCGACCAGCACCACATAGTCATCCCCGGCGATCTGCGCGGCCTTCTCGATCGCCGAGGCGTTGACGCCCTTCCAGTTGGGCACCATCACCACGCCCGGACGGTGAGCGTCGCCCTTGTCGTCATACACCAGCACGCCGCTGTAGGTGGCACCGTCCAGTTGCCACTCCACGGTGCGCTGCTGCATTTTCGCCGCGGCCGGCAATGCCGCCACCAGCCACAGACCTGCCAATACCACCGGCCACTTCCACGCTGCGTGCATCGGACTTCTCCGCTGTGAGATCGGCGAAGTCTACGCCCGGCGCCATTGGCCGCAGGTGAGTACCCGGGTTCAGCCGATACCGAGCCCGGGAATGGCGCTGATGCTGTCCGGATCGAATCCGGCCAGCTCGGCGAAATGGCGACCACGCGCCACGTAATCCCTGTAGGCCCCGAAACTCGGCGCACCCGGTGACAGCAGCACCACCCCGCCCTGCTCGCCCAGCGCGGCGCGCGCCAGTTCCACCGCCTGTGGCAGATCGGCGGCGGCATGCAGCCCGAAGCGGCCTGCATCGGCCAGCGGTCGCAACAGCGCGTTGATGCGTGGGCCGTTTCCGCCCATCGTCACGATCTCCACCGGCGGCACGTCATGCGCCATGTGTGCGAGGAAATCGCTCCAGTCCAGGCCGCGGTCGTGGCCACCGACCAGCAGCGCGATGCGCTGCCCGGCAAAGCAGTCCAGCGCCGCCAGCGAGGCGTGCGGCGTGGTGCTGATCGAATCGTTGACCCAGCGCAGGCCGTCGCGCTCACCCAGCAGCTGCAGGCGGTTGGGCAGCGGCCGGAAACTCTGCACCGCCGGCGCCAGCGCCACTGCATCCAGTCCCAGCGCTTCGAGCGCGGCCAGTACCGCGCACAGGTTGCCGCGGTTGTGGCGGCCCGGCAGCGGCGTGTTGGCCGTATCGAACACCGGCTGCGCGCCGCGATGCACCACCTCGCCGACCATGTGCCAGCCCTCGAGCTGGTTGAACCAGACGATCCGGCTGCGCGGCAGATCCAACACGCGCAGGTGCTGATCGGCGGCGTTGAGCACCGCCACGCGCGGATGGCCGCCGGTCACCAGCGCCAGCTTGTCGTCGATGTAGCGCTGCTCGCTGCCGTGCCAGTCCAGGTGTTCCGGGAAGATGTTGAGCACGATGGCGACATCCGGGCGGGTGCCGCTGCACGCCACTTCACCGGTCTGGTAGCTGGAAAGCTCCACCGCCCAGTACTCGGGCGCGGGTTGCGGGTCCAACACCTCCAGCAGCGGCAGGCCGATGTTGCCGGCCAGACCGGTGCGATGCCCGGCCGCGCGCAGCAGATGCGCCAGCAGCGAGGTGGTGGTGCTCTTGCCCTTGGTACCGGTCACGCAGACGGTATTGGGCAGCGTGCCGTCGACCTGCGCGTGCTCGCTGAACCACAGCGAGGTGCCGCCGATGAACTGCGTGCCCTGCGTCGCCGCCTGCACTGCTTCGGGCTTGTACGGGCTGATCCCCGGCGACTTGATCACCACCTCGAAGCGCACCAGCGCCTCGGCAGTGACCTCGGTTTCCACCTGCAGCGCGCCCGCGGTTTCGGCGCGTGCCGCTTCGGCCTCGGCCGGCGGGCAGAACAACGTCAGTGGCAGGTGCGGCAGACGCTGGCGCAGTACGGCAAAGGCGGCTCGACCCTCACGGCCCCAGCCCCACAGCGCGACGCACTTGCCTTCAAGCTGCGAAATTCGCACGCAGACGCTCCCACAGGGCTGCCGGGATGCGGTGTTCGCCGTCGATGACCAGCAACGGTTCGATCGCCAGTTCGTCGTTCGCAAGCGTCGGCTGGATCAGGCTGGCGAAGCGCTTGACCAGCACGTCCTCCTTCCAGTCCGCGCGCGCGGCCAGCGTGGCCATCGCCGCACGCGACTCCTTGCCCTCGCCCACGCATTCGAACGGCTTGTGGTCCTGGAATTCCAGCAGCGCGTCGTAGCCGCCGGCCTGTTCGATGTCGTCCAGCAGGTTGCGGCCGAAAATGCGCACCAGCCGGGTCTTGGGCATGAATGGGGCCAGCGCCAGGAACACGAAATGGCACTTCGGACAGACCCCGCACCAGCGGTTCACCGGGCGCTCGCCGAGGATGTGGAAGTTGCGGTTGCAGCTGGAGAAATGCGCGTCGTAGTAATCGGTCTTGGCGAACTGGCGGGCCACCGCCAGTTCCGACAGCGGGCGCAGCAGCGAGTAGTAGTGCAGGTCGGCGGCCACGTGCTGCTGCACATGCTCACCGAAGGCCTGCTCGAACGCCCAACCCTTGGACCACTGGTGGTTGACCTCGCCGGTACCGGCGATCTGGCTGCCATAGCTGGCCGAGCGCTCATTGGAGAACACCACCTGGTCCACGCCCTGCACCAGCGCGGCCAGCACCATGATCGCCGAGTTGACGGCGGTCACCGGGATATGGCCGTTCCACGCGCCCTGGCGGTTGAGCTCGAACAGCTCCGGCGCCAGCGTGCGGCCGATATTGAGCGTCGGTAGACCGGTTCGGTCGGCGCAGGCGCGGATCAGCTGCGAGCCGCCGATCCAGGTGACCGTCTCGGCCACGCCGGCATTGCGCAGCGCCTCGATGCTGACCAGCGAATCCTTGCCGCCGCCGATGGCCACCAGCGCGTGCTCGCGCAGGCCGAGCGCCTGGGCCGCTACCGGCTGGCCTTCCACCGGCAGCTTGAAGCGACCGCGCAGGTTCAGGCCATTGCGATAGGCGAACTCGCCCAGACCGTTCAGATACACCGTTTCCACCAGCGCGGCGGTGGCCGCATCGACCGTGTAGCTGTCGATGCTCACCTGCGCCGGCACCGCCGCCTTGTAATAGCTGACACCAGCGATCAGGTGCAGCAGCTGCAGCGCGCGTTGCACCGCGGCCGCACGCTCACCGTCCAGCTGGAACGGCGCACCCGGCACGGTGACGGTTTCGGTCATCTCCGGGCCGTCGTCGAAGGCGTAGACCAGCCGTGCCACGCCGGTGTCCGCGGCGAAATCGCAGCGGACGAAGCGGAAGCGGGAAACCTGGTTTTTGTCAAAAGCTGTCATGGCGTATCCGGAAATCACACGAGCCGTTTTCGCGCGGACGCGCAACGGAACGAACAAGGGTTGTGCACGAAATGGCGGGCATCACGCATCGATGATGCCCTCGCGCGGCAGCGCGCGCTGGTTGTAGGTGCTGGCCATGCTGAAGCCGTAGGCACCGGCATCGGCGATCAGCATCACATCGCCCGGCTCGGTGCTCGCCGGCAGCTTCACCCGCTGCGCGAACACGTCGCTGGATTCGCAGATCGGGCCGACCACGCTGAAATCAACGTCGCGCGCATCTTCCAGTCGCGAGAGGTTGGCGATGTCGTGCCAGGCGTCGTACAGCGCCGGGCGCAGCAGCGCGTTCATGCCCGCGTCCAAGCCGATGCGGCGCACGCCGTCCTTCTCCACCACCTGGGTGGCATGGGCCAGCAGCACGCCAGCCTCGGCGACGAGGAAACGGCCCGGCTCGATCGCCAGCTGGAACTGCGGGTGTACCGCCTTGATCTCTTCCAGCCCGCTGGCCCAGGCGTCCAGATCGAATGGCTCGTCATCGGCGCTGTACGGGATCGGCAGACCGCCGCCGATATCGAGGATCTCCACGCTGCCGATACGACGCGCGAACCCGGCCATCTCGTCAACCATCTGCTTCCAGTGGCCGCCGGTCTCGATGCCGCTGCCCAGGTGCGCGTGCAGGCCACTGATACGGATATCCAGACGGTTGGCCAGCGCCATGAATTCGTCTACACGCTGCGCCGACAGGCCGAACTTGGCCTCCTTGCCGCCGGTATTGACCTTCTGGTGATGGCCGTCGCCATGGCCCAGATCGATACGCAGCCACAGCGTGCGGCCGCGGAATACCTCCGGCCAGCGCTGCAGCAGCTCGACATTGTCCACTGTGACGGTAACGCCACGGGCCAGCGCGGCTTCGTATTCGGCGATCGGCGCGAAACTCGGGGTGAACAGCACGCGCTCCGGGGTGATCTCCGGCACCGAGGCGAACACATGCTCGACCTCGCCCAGCGACACGCACTCCAGGCCGAAGCCTTCAGCGGCCAGCGTGCGCAGGATCTGCGGATGCGGATTGGCCTTGATCGCGTAGAAGCGGCGGTCGATCGCGGCGATCGCCTTGAGCTGGCCGGCGCGTTCGCGCACGGTGGCCAGATCGTAGAGGTAGGCCGGCGTGCCCTGCGCGGCCAGTTCCAGCAGCTGCTGGCGCTTGGCCGGCGCCTGCCACCACGGCGTGGGCCGCGGGCGGATGGTGCCGATGATCTCGCGCCAGCGCGGGCCGAACACCTGCTCCTCGTAGACCGGCATCGCGCCGCTGTCGATCAGCTCGGCGTGCAGGATCGGCAGCAGGCCGTCGGCATCGGCCTCGTCGATCACGAAGGTCAGGTTCAGGTCGTTGGAGGACTGCGAGATCATGTGCACGCGCTCCTTGCCGAACGTGGCCCACACGTCCGAGAGCTTGTACAGCAGCGAGCGCATGCCGCGGCCGACCAGGGTGATGGCCGCGCACGGCACGATCACCTTGACCTTGCAGATCTGCGACAGGTCGGCCGACAGCGCGGCCAGCACGTCGGTGCTGACCAGGTTATCGGACGGGTCCAGCGACACGGTGACGTTGGTCTCGGCCGAACCGATCAGGTCCACCGACAGCCCGTGCTTGGCAAACAGCGCGAACACCTCGGCCAGGAAGCCGACCTGCTGCCACATGCCGATGCCTTCCATCGACACCAGCACGATGCCGTTGCGGCGGCTGATCGCCTTCACCCCCGGTACCGGCGCGGCGGCACCGTCGATGCTGGTACCCGGCATGTGCGGGCGCTCGGTATCGAGGATCGCCATCGGCACGCCGGCGTCACGGCACGGCTTGATCGAGCGCGGATGCAGCACCTTGGCGCCGGTGGTGGCGATTTCCTGCGCTTCGTAATAATCCAGCCGGGTCAGCAGGCGGGCGTCGGGCACGTCCTTGGGGTTGGCGCTGAACATGCCCGGCACGTCGGTCCATATCTCCACGCGGCTGGCGCCGAGCAGCGCGCCGAAGTACGCCGCCGAGGTGTCCGAGCCGCCGCGGCCGAGGATCGCGGTGCCTCCATCAGCATGACGGGCGATGAAGCCCTGGGTCAGCAGCATGCGCGTGGGCTGGCTGCTGAAACGCTGCTTGAGATCGGCCCCGCTCTGCCACTGGCAGTTCACCAACAGCCGCTGCGACCACGCGGTCTGGTTCGGCACCGGCGGCTGCGCGTGCAGCCAGTGGCGTGCATCCATCCAGCCGAAGTCCAGACCGTTGCTGCGCAGGTAGGCGGCGCCGATGGTCGAGGACAGCAGCTCGCCCTGGCCCAGCACCTCGGCCTGCCAGTCCAGCGGGCGGGTGAGCGCGCGCGGATCGTCCAGCAGCGCCTGCAATGCGGCCAGCCGGTAGGCCAGCACTTCGGCACCCAGCTCCAGCTCGACCAGGAATTCGTTGTGGCGACGCACCAGCGCAGCCATGCGTTCGCGGCTGTCGGCCGCACCATCGGCGATGGCGGTCAGCTCATTGGTCACGCCCGACAATGCCGACACCACCACCAGCACACGCCCACCGGTTTCCTCGGCCCGTTTTTTCGCCAGTTCCCCGATCGTGTTCCAACGATGACGACGCGACACCGAGGTGCCACCGAACTTCAGGACGATCCAGCGATCAGCGATTGGGGAGGCGGACATTGGCTTTGGGGGTTCACATTTGGGAGAAAGACCCGACGATGCGGGCGGAACCGCCGATTCTAAGGCAACGCCAACCCGCTGACCGCAATCTATGAGGCTCTTTAGGCGGTGGCCTGCGGCTCTTCGCCGGATATTCCACCGGGCATTCCTCCCGCCTCCGGCCGCAGCCGCATCCGCCCCCTGGCCCGCCCTGGACCACATGGCCCGACAACACCCTCACGTTCGACCTGTCGGGCGGTTCCGGAACGCCAAGAATACTTCCGCACATTGGTCCGAGTCGGACCGCAGTCCTGCCGCAGATGGCCGCCCCTGCAAAGCAAGCAGACAATGGACGCGACCTGCTCACCGCATCGGACCTTGCCTGCAACCATGGGATAGAACCGCTAGGCACGCAGTAGAACGCGGGCGCTTGCCCACACCTGGAGGCGGTATCCGGCACTGTGGGAAAAGGGAGCTCTGGACAGGGCAATGGCCACGCCAGGAAGTCGAATCGGAACAGTGTTCCGGAGTCCGGTGTGAGGAGCGGCGTCACCGGGCATGGACGGCTGTTCAGTGATCGAATCCGGATGGCCCTTCACGGCCACCGGAAACACGTTCAGCGCAATCCCGACACCCTGCCATGCAGCAGCCGGGAACCTGCAGACAAAAAAATCGCCCGGCTGCACGTCACTGTGCACCACCGGGCGATATTTGCGTCCCTGCCGGCATCCTGGCCTTCCCCCAGCATCCTGCCTGTGAGCGTCCTGCTCCTGTTGGGTTCCCTGGCCGCAGGTCCTGCTGCAGCCTGATGTGATTCCGTTCCGCTCAGCGTCGCTCTATCGGTTGGGCTGCCACCGTGGCGGCCCTCTTGGCGGGAGCAGCTCCAGCTCCCACCTCGATCTGGTCACGATTCCGTTCGACCGTCTTCAACCCGATACCTTTCACCAGCGCCAGCTCCTCGACACTTTTGAAAGGACCGTTAGCCTGTCGGTAATCGACGATCGCCTGCGCCTTCGCTGGGCCGACATTCGCCAATACCTGTTCCAGTTCCGCCGCGGAGGCGGTGTTGATGTCGACCTTGTCCGTGGCATACGCCGATGCGGTCAACAACAACGCCAGAACCAATGACTTAAGCGTTACGGTGAAAAGCTTCATCGCTACACTCCTTGTGACTTGGGATGGGTTTGCCGGCATTCCCGCCGGCCAAACCAGTGTCCCGCGCCACATGAACACAGCGTATCCGCCACGCAGCCCCGGCACAGCCAGTGTCTTGCCCGATCTCGTGTAGGAAAAACCCTACAAGCCGTGGGCGTAGAATGGTTGCACCTGACATTGCTACCGGAGTTCCAGATGGACAGCGCCAAGATCGGCCAATTTCTCAGCGACAAGTGGGACAACGACATCGTCCCGCAACTGGTCGATTACATCCGCATTCCCAACAAGTCGCCGATGTTCGATGCCGACTGGGTGGCCAACGGCTACATGGACCAGGCCGTCAACCTGATGGAGAGCTGGGCCCGCGCGCAGAACATCCCCGGCCTGCAGGTCGAGGTGGTGCGCCTGGAGGGCCGTACCCCGCTGATCTTCTTGGAAATCCCGGCCACCGGCCCGGAAACCGGCGATGACACCGTGCTGCTCTACGGTCATCTGGACAAGCAGCCGGAAATGACCGGCTGGGACGACGATCTGGGCCCGTGGATTCCGGTGCTGCGCGATGAAAAGCTGTATGGCCGCGGTGGCGCCGATGATGGCTACGCGATCTTCGGTTCGCTGGCTGCCATCCTCGCGCTGCAGGAACAGGGCCTGCCGCATGCCCGCTGCGTGATCCTGATCGAGGCCTGCGAGGAATCCGGTTCCTACGATCTGCCAGCCTATGTCGACCACCTGGCCGACCGTATCGGCCAGCCGTCGCTGGTGGTGTGTCTGGATTCGGGCTGCGCCAACTACGACCAGCTGTGGTGCACCACCTCGCTGCGCGGCCTGACCGGTGGCAACTTCACCGTCAAGGTGCTCAACGAGGGCGTGCACTCCGGTGATGCTTCCGGCGTGGTGCCGTCGTCTTTCCGCCTGCTGCGCCAGCTGCTCTCGCGCATAGAGGACGAGACCACCGGCCGCATCCTGCTCGAGGGCCTGCACACCGAGATTCCGGCCGAGCGTCTGGAACAGGCCAAGCGCGCCGCCGACGTGGTCGATACCGCCATCTTCGACAAGTTCCCGCTGGTCGACGGCCTGAAGCCGATGAACGATGACCTCACCGAGCTGGTGCTCAACCGCACCTGGCGCCCGGCGCTGTCGGTGACCGGCATCGGCGGCATGCCGCCGCTGGAATCGGCCGGCAACGTGCTGCGCCCGGAAACCTCGGTGAAGCTGTCGCTGCGCCTGCCGCCGACCGCCAATGGCAAGGTCTGCGGCGAGCTGCTCAAGGAAGCCCTGCTGCGTGATCCGCCGAACGGCGCCCAGGTCACCCTGGAGTTGGAAAAGGCGTCCACCGGCTGGAACGCACCGGCGATGGCACCGTGGCTGACCCAGTCCATCGACGACGCCAGCCAGGCCTTCTTCGGCAAGCCGGCGATGTACATGGGCGAAGGCGGCTCGATTCCATTCATGGGCATGCTGGGCGAGAAGTTCCCGGGTGCGCAGTTCATGATCACCGGCGTGCTCGGTCCGCACTCCAACGCCCACGGCCCGAACGAATTCCTGCACATCCCGATGGGCAAGCGCGTGACCTCGTGCGTGTCCAAGGTGCTGTTCGACCACCATGCCGCCAGCCTGCGTGGCGAGACCAGCGGTTCCAAGGTGCACGCCGACAGCGGCACCCGCCACGGTGGCCACGGCTGCTGCTGAGCGGCTTGAGCGGTTGATGACGGACGCAGCCCGGCCTTGCTAGGCTGCGTCTTTCTTTATGGCGGGCAGGCACATGAGCGGACTGTTTGGCAGCGGCAGCTGGCTGTACATCATCCTGATCGGCTTCTTCGTCGGCCTGCTCGGGCGCTTCTTCATGCCCGGCAACAACCGCATGGGCTGCCTGCTAACCATCGTGCTGGGCATTGCCGGGGCGGTGTTCGCCGGCTGGTTCGGCCGCGAGATGGGCTGGTATGCCGCCGGACAGCCTGCCGGTTTCCTTGGCGCCCTGCTGGGTGCCATCGCCATCCTTGCCCTGCTGCGACTGGTCAGCGGCAAGCGCTGAATTCCGATCCCTTTCCCGCCTGTCTTTACCGGGCAGGTAACTCTCTGTCCGATGACCCCTGATATTTCTTCCGAAGATCTCCGCGCGCAACAACGCCTGGACTGGGCACGCCACGCGCTGGGCGATGCCGCCGCCACGCTGGAACGTGCCTCCGTCGATGCCGGCTTCCGCAGCTACTGGCGCAGCCACGGCGGGGCCGGCAGCCGCATCGTGATGGACTCGCCGCCGGACAAGGAGGATGTACGGCCGTGGCTGCACATCCACGACCTGTTCGTACGTAATGGCGTGCGTGTGCCGCAGGTGCTGCAGCGTGATGTCGACAACGGTTTCCTGCTGCTCGAAGACCTCGGCGGCCCTACCTTGGCGATGGTGCTGGATGCGAACAACGCTGATGCGTATTTCGATGCAGCCATCAGCCAGCTGCTGGCGATACAGCAGATCGAGCCGCCTGCGGACATGGCGGAATTCGGCGAGGCGCTGCTGCAACGCGACGCGGGCCTGTTCGAGGAATGGTTCCTCGGTCGGCATCTGGGCATCACCCTGGACTGCGAACAGTCCGAACAACTGGAACTGGTGCAGCGCCGGCTGATGGACAACGCCCACGCGCAGGCGCGCGTGCTGGTGCATCGCGACTTCATGCCACGCAACCTGATGCCGGTCGCCGACGGCCCGGCGGTGCTGGATTTCCAGGACACCGTGCGCGGGCCGGTGGCATACGACGCCATCAGCCTGTTCAAGGACGCCTTCCTCAGCTGGCCGCTGCAGCGCGTGGACGGCTGGCTGGCGCACTACCACCAGCGTGCGCAGGCAGCCGGCATTCCGGTACCGCCGCTGCCGGTATTCGCGCGCGACGCCGACTGGATGGGCATCCAGCGCCACCTGAAGATCCTCGGCATTTTCTGCCGCCTGCACTACCGCGATGGCAAGTCGAAATACATCGCCGACGTGCCGCGCTTCATCGCCTATCTGGACGAAGTGCTGCCGCGCCACCCGCAGCTGGCGCCGCTGGCCGGGCTGCTGGAATCGCGGGTCAAGCCGGCCCTGGCGGCAAGGGCACAGGCATGAGGGCTCTGATTTTCGCGGCCGGGCTGGGCGAGCGCATGCGTCCGCTGACCGACCACACCCCCAAGCCGCTGCTGGCCGTGGCCGGCAGGCCGCTGATCGAATGGCATCTGCAGCGGTTGGCCGCGCTGGGCATCGAGGAGGTGGTGATCAACACCAGCTGGCTGGCCGGACAGTTCCCGCAGCAGCTCGGTGATGGCAGCCGCTGGGGATTGCGCCTGCACTTCATCAATGAAGGCACGGTGCCACTGGAAACAGGTGGTGGCATGCTCAACGCCCTGCCCTTGCTCGGCGATGCGCCGTTCATCGCGGTCAACGGCGATATCTGGAGCGATTTCGATTTCGCCCGCCTGCCGGCCGCGCCGGCCGGACTGGCGCACCTGGTGATGGTCGACAACCCCGACCACCACCCGCAGGGCGACTTCATCCTCGGCAATGACGGCCTGCTGCGCGACACGGGCGACCTGCCACGCCTGACTTTCTCGGGTATCGGCCTCTACCACCCCTCCGTACTGCAGGGCTGGCAGGCGGTGATCGGCGATGCCGAGGGCAGCCGGGATACCCCACCCCGCTTCCGGCTGGCCCCGCTGTTGCGTGCCGCGATGGCCGCTGCCGCGGTGAGCGGCCAGCAGCATCACGGCCACTGGACCGATGTCGGCACACCGCTGCGGCTGCAGCAGCTGGAGCAGCGCTTACGCGCAGCCGGCGCCTGATCAGGCGTCGTGCTGCAGGCTTTCCAGCACGCGCTTGAGGAACGGCACGGTGATGCGGCGTTTGGCCGCCAGCGATTCCCGGTCCAGCTGTTCCAGCAAGGCCAGCAGCCCGCCCAGATCCCGCCCGGTGCGGGTCAGCAGCCAGTCGATGGCCGCCTCGTCCAGCACCAGCCCCCGGCGGATCGCACGTTCGCGCAGCACTGTTCCACGCCCGGCATCATCCAGCGGCGCCAGCGGAATGCGCCCGCATTGCGACAGGCGCGAGCGCAGGTCCGGCAACACCAGTCCCAGTGTGGCCGGCGTGGCGCGGGCGGTATATAGCAGAGCCACCCCGGCGGCGCGCGCACGGTTGTGGAAATCGAACAGGGCCACCTCGTCCTCACGCTGACCGGCGATGGCCTCCAGCCCGTCGAGTGCGATCACCTCGCGCCCTTCCAGCGATTCCAGCGCCTCATTCAATCGCCCCCGTGCCGCGGCCAACGGGAAATAGGCCGGAGTACGTCCGGCCTGTTCCGCCGCCGCACACAGGGCCAGGGCCAGATGGGTCTTGCCGGTGCCGGCGATGCCGGCCAGATAGATCCAGTCCTGGTTGCTGCCGATGGCCAGCGCACGCAGCTGGGCGAGTGCGCCTTCCGGTGCACCAATGAAATTCTCGAAACGCTGGTCAGGCGGATAACGCAGGACCAGCGGCAACTGCGGCACGCTCACTTCGACTCGACATCCTTCAAAACGGCAGGTGCTTCCGCCGGCACGTCGGCACGCCGGTCCAGCACTATCACCGGCTCCGGCTGCTGGCCGGCATACAGCTCGCTCTGGCGATAGCGCTGATGCGCGTAGCGCAGCAGTACGTTGATCACCGCCGCGGCGGGCAAGGCCAGCAGCATGCCGAGGAAGCCGAACAGCTGGCCGCCGGCCATCACCGCAAAAATAACCGCCACCGGATGCAGGCCTATCTTGTCACCGACGATGCGCGGCGTAAGCACGTAGCTTTCCAGCAACTGGCCGATGGTGAACACCGCACCGATCAGGGCCAGCAGCTTCAGATCGAACCCCTGTGACTGCACCAGCGCCGCCAGCACCGCCAGCACCACGCCGGTGGTCGCGCCCAGATACGGGATGAAGCTGATCAGCCCGGCTACCAGCCCGATCAGCAGGCCGAGATTCAACCCGACCAGCGACAGGCCCGCCGCATAGACGACACCCAGCGCGATCATCACCACGATCTGGCCACGGATGAAGGCGCCCAGTACGTCGTTGGACTCGCGCGCCAGCCGCGACACCGTTTCTATGTGATTGCGCGGAATCAGCGACGCCACCCGCTCGACCAGCTTGTCCCAGTCGCGCAGGAAGTAGTAGGTCAGGATCGGCAGCAGGGCGAGGTTGACCACCCACGTCACCATCGCAAAGCCCGAACGCGACACATAGCCGAACAGGGTGGTGGCCGCGCCGCCGGCCTGCTGCCAGTGGCTGCGGATCCAGTCGAACAGCTTTTCCGGCGCCAGCCAGGCCATGATCTGCACGCCGCTCTTCTGCTCCAGCCACGGAATGGCCGTGCCCAGCAGCCACTCCTGCCCTTGCGGCAGCGCGGCGATCAGCGTGGTGATCTGCCGCTGGATCATCGGCACCAGGATCAGCAGCGCCAAGGCGATCAACAGGCTCATCAGCACGAATACCAGGATCACCGCGGTATTGCGCGAGCGCCCGCTGGCTTCCAGTCGATCGACCAGCGGGTCGCCCAGCCAACCCAGCATCAACGCGGCGACAAACGGCGTGAGGATCGGCGCCAGCAACCACGTCACCCACAGCCCTGCCGCGCCAAGCACCACCCATTTCAGGCGGCGCAGGAACAGCGCGATTTCATCTTCGGCGCTATGGCTCATCGGATACGGTACTCCGCCGGGGGATTGCTGCCGGTACCCGGGAGCATCCCGGCATCCTCGGCAGTCTCACTTTCGGCAACCAGCGGTTGCAGTGCCGCGCTCTGCCCCAGCAGACGGTTGAAACCTGAAAGGCCGGTCATCAACTCCAGATCAAGCACCAGCCGGTCACCAGCGGCCTGTACCGGGATGATCGACTTGACCACCGGCACCGCCTGCAGGGAGGCGGCCAGCCGCAGATAGTCGCCGCTGCTGTGAATCCCGCCTACAGCGATGCGGTAGACCCCCGCGGTGCCAACCTGGACTGTCTTGGCATAGCGTTTGACCAGCGCGTCGGCCGCGCCATCGGCGCCACCGGCCATCGCCCGTCGCGCATCGCCGTCGCGGGTCGTCCAGCGCGACAGCTCACGACCGGCATCGACGAATATCCAGTCCGCGACCCAGCCGCCGTTGTCGCGGTAGAGCTTGCCGATCAACTGCATCGGTGGCGCATAGCGGGCCGAGGCGCGCGCCACGGCGGCACTGTCGCCGCGCCAGATCGCGCCCACCAGCGCCTGCTCGGCGGCACCGCCCGAAGGCAGCCCGAGCTTGTAACCACGATCGACCGCGCGATCCAGCAGCGAACGGGCGGCATTGGACTGCTGCACCCCGACCAGCCGCGGGCCACTGCCGTCATTGATGGCCAGCCACACCACCGGCTTCGGGCGCGGTTGCGGCCACACCGGCAAACCCAGCGCCGCAGCCAGACCATCCACATCCTCCTGGCGGAAGCGTGCCACCAGCAGGGTGCGGAAGCTGGGCGCGCCACTGCTGGACACGCTCTGGTCCTGCCGGTAGTCATAGCTCTCCACCAGGTCCTTGGCACTGCGCAGCGCCGCAGCGACACCGGGCCGGCCCATCACGCTGCGATCACCCGACAACTTGGCCAGTACAGCACCCAACGCACGTGACAGCGCCCCATTGCGATCGGCATCGCTCTGGCTGTTGACCGGCACTTCCGCCTCGTAGGCCCCGCGCGCGCTGGCGACATCGCCTTCGGTGCGCATGCCCGACTGAGCCAGCACCATCGGTACAGGCAGCAGGAGTGCCAGAAACAGGATTGTGACCAGGCTGCGGCGCATTGAAGTGTCCATTGCTCGACGGTTCCGGAGGGAATTGTTGCCCGAATGCGGCCTTCACGCCAACGTGGCCTGTTAAAATGCCGCGTTAACCCCGCCAGCGTAGCCGCCCGTGACCAGCACTCCGACTTCCGCCAACTCTCCCCTCACCTACCGTGACGCCGGTGTCGACATCGACGCGGGCAATGAACTGGTTGAACGCATCAAGCCGCTGGTGAAGCGTAGCTTCCGCCCTGAAGTCATGGGCGGGCTGGGCGGTTTCGGCGCGCTGTTCGACCTCTCCAGCAAGTACCGCGAGCCGGTGCTGGTCTCCGGTACCGACGGCGTCGGCACCAAGCTGAAGCTGGCCCAGCAGTTGGGCCGCCACGACACCATCGGCATCGATCTGGTCGCCATGTGCGTCAACGATGTGCTGGTGCAGGGCGCCGAGCCGCTGTTCTTCCTGGACTACTTCGCCACCGGCAAGCTCGACATCGACACCGCCGCGGCCGTGGTCGGCGGCATCGCCAACGGCTGCACCGAAGCCGGTTGCGCGCTGATCGGCGGCGAAACCGCCGAGATGCCGGACATGTACGCCCCGGGCGAATACGACCTGGCCGGCTTCACCGTCGCCGGTGTCGAAAAGAGCGAACTGAAGGACGGCTCGGCCGTGGCCCAGGGCGACGTGCTGATCGGCATCGCCTCCTCCGGCCCGCATTCCAACGGCTATTCGCTGGTGCGCCGCATCTACGAGCGTGCCGGCAGCCCGACCGACGTGGTGCTGGAAGACGGCGTGCCGCTGCTGGACGCGCTGATGGCGCCGACACGCCTGTACGTCAAGCCGATCCTGTCGCTGCTCAAGTCGCACGGCGGTTCGGTGCACGGCATGGCCCACATCACCGGTGGCGGCCTCACCGAGAACATCATCCGCGTCGTGCCCGACAGCCTGGGCATCACCATTGATGCCTCCAGCTGGCCGCTGCCGCCGGTGTTCCAGTGGCTGCAGCGCGAGGGCAATGTCGCCGACAGCGAAATGTGGCGCACCTTCAACTGCGGCATCGGCTTCGTGCTGGCCGTGCCGGCCGCGCAGGTCGCCACAATCAACGCCGCGCTCGATGCGCTGCAACTGGCGCACTGGCAGATCGGTGAAGTGGTTGCGGCCACCGGCGACGAGCGGGTTCAGATCGGCTGAGCCACTCGATCCCTGCAAGGAGCCACTCATGGATGCAGTGAATCCCCCAGCCCAGCCGCCGGCGCTGTCCGAAGACGACGCCAACCAGCTGCGTCTTCTGTCGACTTTCCACTATGTGGTGGCGGCGATCACCGGGCTGTTTTCGTTGTTTCCCATACTGCATCTGGTGATGGGTCTGGCCATGGTCAGCGGCAAGCTGCCCATGGCGTCAGGCAATCCCGCCAGCCCGGACATCAACCCGCAGATGTTCGGCTGGATCTTCGTGATCTTCGCCGGCGTCATGATTGCCTGCGGGCTGACACTGGCCGGGTTCATGGCCTACGCCGGACACTGCCTGCGGCAACGCCGGCGTTACACGCTGTGCCTGGTGGTGGCTGCCATTTCCTGCATGTTGATGCCGATCGGCACGGTGCTGGGGGTGTTCACCCTGATCGTGCTGATGCGGCCGGCAGTCAAGGCGGGGTTCGCTTGAAACCCGCGCCACCTCCGTCCACACCGCTGCCACGCCACGCCGCATGAGCACCATCAAGAAAGCCGCCTTCCTCGCCGTGCTGGCGGTGTTCATCACCACCTGGATCAAGCCGCTGTGGCCGCTGGAGCAGGCCCTGCACAGTTCGCTGACCGTCCTCGGCCTGGCCGCGCTGTGGTGGGTGGATCGCCGCTGGCCGCTGGGCAATGGCGCCTTCGTGGCGATCTGCGGCTTCATCGCCCTGCACAGCATTGGCGCCCGCTGGCTGTATTCCAATATTCCCTATGACCAGTGGGCGCAGGCGCTGGCCGGCTGGTCGCCGGACGCCGCTTTCGGCTGGCAACGCAACCATTTCGACCGCCTGATCCACTTCCTGTACGGCCTGTGCCTCACCCCGGCGCTGACCCAGCTGGCGCGCCATGGCTGGCCGGCGCTGCGTGGCGGCCAGACCTTCACCCTGGCGGTGATGGCGATCATGTGCTCCAGCCTGGCCTACGAATGGTTCGAGTGGGGCATCGCCCTGCTGCTTTCGCCCGACGCGGCCGAGGCCTACAACGGCCAGCAGGGTGACATCTGGGACGCGCACGCCGACATGCTGCTGGCCACGCTCGGCAGCCTGCTGTCATGGCCATTGATCAGGAAATCCGCACGATGACCACTCCGGCCCGTATCGCCGTGCTCGCCTCCGGGCGCGGCAGCAATCTGCAATGTCTGCTCGACGGCATCGCCGCCGGCCGGCTGGATGCGCAGATCGTCGGGGTGTTTTCCGACAAGCCCGGCGCCAGCGCATTGGACAAGGTGCCCGCCGAATCGCGCTGGGCGCGCTCGCCAAAGGATTTCGCCAGCCGCGTGGCTTTCGATGAAGCTCTCGGCGATGCGGTGGCCGCCAGCGCACCGGACTGGGTCGTCTGCGCCGGCTACATGCGCATCCTCGGCGCCGGTTTCGTCCAGCGCTTCAACGGTCGCCTGGTCAACATCCACCCCTCACTGCTGCCACTGCACAAGGGCCTGCACACCCACGCCCGCGCAATCGAGGCCGGTGATGGCGAACACGGTGCCAGCGTGCACTTCGTCATCCCTGAACTGGATGCCGGCGCGGTGCTCGCGCAGGCGCGGGTTCCGGTACTGCCCGCCGATACCGCCGAATCACTGGCGGCACGGGTGCTTGCGGTGGAACACCCGCTGCTGCTGGCAAGCGTGCAGCTGCTGGCCAGTGGGCGCGTAGCTGAACAGGATGGCCGGGTACAGCTGGATGGTCAGTTCCTGTTTAACCCGCTGCGCCTAGATTCCGCCGGAGCCCTGCAGTTCTGACATCCGTGCCGCAGCCCCATCCGCCGGCATGACCCGCCTCTTCCGGAATCCCTGCCCGCATGACATCGGCATCACTCAAATTTGTGGCATTGGGCTCGCTGCTTGCAGTGGCAGGCCTGTCCGCGCAGGAAACCGGCACAACGCCGGCGCCGATGGTCGCACTGCCTGCGGCAGAGTGGACGCCGCCGGAGCTGGAACCGTTCATCGCCACCTACCAGGCCTTCTACAAGGGCAAGGAAGCCGGCGATGCCACCCTGCGCGTGACGCACGATGAAGGCAAGCAGTGGCAGGTGGACATGGCCGTGCATGGCAAGCGCGGCTTTGCCGGCGTGCTCGGCCTGAACATCGAGCAGAGCACGGTGTTCACCAACAACGGCGATGTCTACACGCCGCTGAGCCAGAGCACGGTCAAGAAAGCCCTGTTCCTGGGCAAAAAGGTCACCGGCACGTACAACTGGCAGGCCGGCACCGCACAGTGGCAGGGTGACCTGAAAAAAGAACGCCGGCAGCCGATCCAGCTGCAGCCGGGCGACCAGAGCGCGCTGTTGCTGAACCTGGCGCTGATGCGCGATGCCCGCCCGGGCAAAACCATGCAGTACCGTTATGTCGATGTCGGCCGCGTACGCCAGCACAACTACCGTGCCGCCGACAGCACCGAAACCGTACAGGTCGGCGATCTCAGCTATGACGCCCTGCGTGTGTACCGCACCAATGGCGGCAACGACGAAACCATCCTGTGGATCGCCAACGGCGTCCCGACGCCTGTGCGCATCCTGCAACGCCAGGACGGCGAAGACGAGATCGACCTGCGCCTGATCGAATACCAAGGAGTCTGAGCATGACCGTTTCCCCGACCCTGTTCCGTATCGCGGCCGCCGCGATCCTGGCAGCCACCAGCCTGCCGGCACTGGCCATGGAGCCGTTCACCGCCAACTACCAGGCCAGCTACATGGGCATGCAGGCCAATGGCGTCATGACGCTGGCCGCCGAGGAAGGCAACCGCTGGCGCTACAGCCTGCAGATCAAAAACCCGATGGCCGACCTGAGCCAGAGCACGGTGTTCGACGAGCAGGCCGGCAAACTGCGCCCGCTCAGCAGCCACGACCGCTCCACCGTGCTGATCAAGCGCAAGCAGGTCGATGCCAGTTACGACTGGAGCAGCCGGCAGGCGACCTGGAACGGCGACGTCAAGCCCGAACGTCG
Source organism: Stenotrophomonas sp. UBA2302 (assembly GCA_002345545.1). Lineage (GTDB taxonomy): Bacteria > Pseudomonadota > Gammaproteobacteria > Xanthomonadales > Xanthomonadaceae > Stenotrophomonas. The sequence continues at coordinate 34,826 of DDVW01000037.1, forward strand.
CGGCCCGATCAGCCTGCGCAGTGGCGACATGGATGCACTGCTGATCAACCTCGCCATCGTCCGCGACCTGGCCGCCGGCAAGCCGCTGAGCTATCGCATGGTCGACGACGGCCGCATCAAGCCGATGACCTACCGGGTGATCGGCAAGGAAAACGTCACCATCGACGGCAAGGACCGGGAAGCCACCAAGGTCGCGCGCGTGGATGGTGACAAGGAACAGATCGCCTGGATCGTGCCGGGAATGCCGGTACCGGCGCGGCTGTTGCAGCGCGAAAAAGGCCGGGACGCACTGGACCTGACTATCAAGTCGCTCCACTGATCGACAGCGGCGCTCTGCATTGGCGGGGCACGCCATGCCATCCCGACACTTCCTGGCGGACATCGCCAAGCATTCCAAGAATATAAAAAGCCCGGCATCACGCCGGGCTTTTCTCTTCAGGAATCACCAGCACCAGAGCACGCTCATTCTGCTTCGGCTGCTTTCTTGAACACGGTCTTGCAGTCGCGGCGGAATTCTTCCCCGCTGCTGCGCCACAGGAAACTGCGGCACTGGCGACTGCCCTCTTCGACATCCTTCACCGTTACTGCATGGAAGGCCTGCAGGAACTCGTCGCGGCTGACCTGGCCATCGCCATTCCAGTCCATCTGTTCCTTTTCCACGCCGCGGGTGATCGCGATACCGGCGTACCAGGCCCAGCCCAGCCAACCGAGTACAAGCAGTACCAGCACCAGCAAGGCCCGGCGGCGCGGCGTGAAACGGCCCTTGATGATCATGCGATACGCCGGATGCTGGCGCCCAGTGCACTGAGCTTCTCTTCGATGTTCTCGTAGCCGCGATCCAGGTGGTAGATGCGGTCGATGGTGGTGTCACCGTCGGCCATCAGGCCCGCCAAGATCAGCGATGCGGAGGCGCGCAGATCGGTCGCCATCACCGGTGCACCGCTCAGCCGCTCGATACCGCGACAGATCGCGGTACGGCCTTCGATCTGGATATCCGCGCCCAGGCGCTGCAGCTCCTGCACGTGCATGAAGCGGTTCTCGAAGATCGTCTCGTTGATCACGCCCACGCCATCGGCCACGCAGTTCAGCGCCATGAACTGCGCCTGCATGTCGGTCGGGAACGCCGGATACGGCGCGGTGGTCAGGTTGACCGCCTTCGGCCGCTTGCCGTGCATGTCCAGGGTGATGGTGTCTTCGGTGGTTTCGATCTGCGCACCGGCCTCGACCAGCTTGGCCAGCACCGCATCCAGCGTATCCGGACGCGCGTTGCGCACCACGATGCGGCCACCGGTCATCGCCGCGGCCACCAGGAAGGTACCGGTTTCGATGCGATCGGCCAGCACCGCGTGGCGACCACCGCTCAGCCGTTCGACGCCCTCGATCACCAGCCGCGCCGTGCCGATGCCTTCGATCTTGGCGCCCAGCGCGATCAGGCAATGCGCCAGGTCCGACACCTCCGGCTCCATCGCCGCGTTCTCAAGGATGGTGGTGCCCTCGGCCAGCACCGCCGCCATCAGCACGTTCTCGGTACCGGTGACGCTGACCATGTCGAAGGTGAAGCGCCCGCCCTTCAGGCGGCCATCGACATGCGCCTTGATGAAACCGTTTTCGACGCTGATGTGCGCGCCCAGCGCCTGCAGCCCCTTGATGTGCTGGTCGACCGGGCGCGAGCCGATGGCGCAGCCGCCCGGCAGCGACACTTCCGCACGCCCGTACTTGGCCAGCAGCGGGCCCAGCACGAGGATGGAGGCGCGCATGGTCTTGACCAGTTCATACGGCGCCACATGCTGGTCGACGGTGCAGGGATTGACCACGATCGCGCTGCCGCGCGACAGCGTGCCCTGGTCGACGGTGACCTTGGCACCGAGCTCGCCGAGCAGCTTCACCGTGGTGATCACGTCGTGCAGGTGCGGCACATTGGTGATTTCCACCGGTGCATCAGCCAGCAGCGTGGCACACAGGATCGGCAGGACGGCGTTCTTGGCGCCGGAAATATTGACTTCACCGTTCAGCGCCTTGCCGCCGGTGACTACGATTTTTGCCATGGATTGAAGGCCGCTCGTTGAGTAGGAAAAGAAAGTGCTACCGGCTCAACCGGCTTCGGCCGGTGTCATGGTGGTCAGTGCCAGCGCATGCAGCGCGCCACTGTCCAGATGCGCCTTGACCGTGGCATTGACCATGCGATGGCGTGCCAGCAACGGCTTGCCGGCAAATGCCTCGCAGACCACCGTCGCCTCGAAATGTACGCCGTCGTCACCCTGCACGCGGGCACGGGCACCCGGCAGGCCGGTTTCGATCAGGTTACGGATGGTTTCAGCGTCCAAAGCACTTTCCTAATAAAATGGACGGCCATTCTACTATCCCGAGTGGCGCCCGTATGGCTGCTTCCCCCCTTCCCCTGAACGCTCCCGGCGATGCCGAGCTGATCGCCAGCGGCCAGCGCGTGTTCAAGATCGAACAGGCCGAGCTGGACCGCGTCGGCAACCGTATCGGTGCCGAGTTCGCCACCGCCTGCCGGCTGGTCCTGGGCTCACGTGGTCGCGTGGTCGCCACCGGCATGGGCAAATCCGGGCATATCGCGCGCAAGATCGCCGCGACCCTGGCCTCCACCGGCACCCCGGCGTTCTACGTGCATCCGGGCGAAGCCGGCCACGGCGACCTGGGCATGATCACCGGCGATGACGTGGTGCTGGCGCTGTCCTATTCCGGGGAATCTGACGAGGTGCTGATGCTGCTGCCGGTACTCAAGCGCCAGGGCAACCCGCTGATCGCGATGACCGGCAAGCCGCAGTCCAGCCTGGCCCGCGCCGCCGACGTGCATCTGGATGTGAACGTCGACCACGAGGCCTGCCCGCTGGCACTGGCACCGACCTCCAGCACCACCGCCTCGCTGGCGATGGGTGACGCACTGGCGGTGGCCCTGCTCGATGCACGCGGCTTCACCGCCGATGACTTCGCCCGCTCGCACCCGGCCGGCAGCCTTGGCCGCCGCCTGCTGCTGCACATCACCGACGTGATGCATGCCGGCGACGAACTGCCCGCCGTGCGTGAGGACGCCAGCCTCAGCCAGGCGCTGATGGAAATGAGCCGCAAGCGCCTGGGCATGACTTCGGTGATCGATGCCGAAGGCCGCCTTGTCGGCCTGTTCACCGACGGCGACCTGCGCCGTGCACTGGATACCGACCTGGACGTGCGCACCGCCGGCATCGCCCAGGTGATGACCCGCAATCCGCGCACCATCGGTGCCGGCCACCTGGCCGTGGAGGCCGCACGCCTGCTGGAGAAACACCAGATCAACGGCCTGATCGTTGTGGATACCGACAACCGTCCCGTCGGTGCCCTGAACATTCATGACCTGTTGCGGGCAAAAGTGGTTTAAAGCCCGCACAATGACGCGTTCCGGGCCCACCGCCCGGCCAAGCCGCAACGGATCGCCCGCACATGCCCTATTCCCCGCTCGACCACTTCCCCGCCAACCTGCACGCCCGCGCCCACGACATCCGCCTGGCCTGCTTTGACGTGGACGGCACGCTGACCGATGGCCGGCTGTTCTACGACCATGCCGGCAACGAGAGCAAGGCCTATTACGTGCAGGACGGGCTGGGCCTGAAACTGCTGCAGCAACATGGCATCCATCCGGTATTGATCACCGCGCGCAACAGCCTGTCGGCGCAGAAGCGCGGTGCCGATCTGGGCATCGACACCCAGATCGCGGTCGGCGACAAGCTGGCCAGCGTGCGTGCACTGTGCGAACAGCTCGGCATCGGCCTGGAACAGGTCGCCTTCATGGGCGATGACCTGCCCGATCTGGCGCCCCTGTGCGCAGTCGGCCTGGCGGTGGCGCCGGCGGACGCACATCCCTGGATCGCCGAGCGTGTGCACTGGCAGACCCGCGCCCGTGGCGGTCGCGGCGCCGCGCGCGAACTGTGCGATGTACTGCTGGCCGCACAAGGAAAACTGGACGCCGTGCTGGCGAGGTTTTCCCGATGAACTGGCGCACCGTACTCGGCCTCGTTCTGGCGGCAGCGGCACTGGCCAGCGGCTGGTCGGCGTGGCAGCAGCGCCAATCGGCCCACGCCGTGGACCCGGACAGCCAGCGTCCGGATTACGTGCTGGGCGACTTCGAGATCGTCACTCTGGGCAAGGACGGCAAGGAATCGGCCACCCTGCGCGCGCCTGCCATGGAGCGCAACCCCGGCGACGACTCCTCGGACATCACCCGGCCGGTGTTCCTGCTGCCCGACAGCGCCGGCCGGCACTGGCAGCTGAAGGCCGATACCGGCTGGATCAGCGCCAAGGGCGAGGAACTGCGCCTGCGCGGCAACGTCAGCGGTGACAGCCCGCGCGATGACCAGACCCCTGTCACCACCTTCCGCACCGATGCGCTGGATGTATTCCCCGACCGCGACCTGGCCCGCACCGACAAGCGCGTGACCATGACCCGCCCCGGCCTGCACCAGAGCGGCCTCGGCTTCCAGGCCAACCTGAAGTCCGGGCAATATTCCCTCCTTTCCCAGGTCAAGACCCGCTATGAACCCAATGCCGCCCGCTAAGCTCGCGTCGATCGCCCTGCTCGCCGGCCTGCTTGCCCCCGGTCTGGCATGGTCCAAGTCGTCCGATCGCAATCAGCCGATGACCATCGACTCGACCACCAGTGACTGCAACATGGTCGATGACAACGGCAAGTGCCGTTTCAGCGGTGATGTGGTCATCGTCCAGGGCACGCTGGAGATCCACGCCGACACCGCCGATGTGATCCAGAAGAACGGCGAAACCGAGCGCGTGGTGCTGACCGGACGCCAGGCCACGCTGAAGCAGCAGATGGACGACGGCACCTGGATGAATGCCAGCGCCGACAACATGGATTACAACGTCAACAGCGAAGTGATCATCCTCACCGGCAACTACAAGGTCGACTCCGAACGCGGCTCCAACGCCGGCCAGCGCATGGTCTACAACACCCGCAGCGGCGCGATGCAGAGCGGCGGCGATGGCAGCCGCGTGCGTACCGTGATCCAGCCCAAGAAGAAGCCTGCCGCCGGGGAGAGGAAGTAATGCTCGTCGCCGAAGGCCTGCGTAAAAGCTACAAGAAACGCGAAGTCGTCAAAGAGTTCGGCCTGACCCTGGACGCCGGTGAAGTCGTCGGCCTGCTTGGTCCCAACGGTGCCGGCAAGACCACCTGCTTCTACATGATCGTGGGTCTGGTGGAGAGCGATGCCGGCCGCATCGTGCTGGACGGCCGCGACATCACCTCCGATCCCATGTATTCCCGCGCCAAGCTCGGTGTGGGCTACCTGCCGCAGGAACCGTCGATTTTCCGCAAGCTCAGTGTGGCCGACAACATCCGCCTGGTGCTGGAGCTGCGCGAGGACCTGGACGCGGATGGCCGCGAGCGCGAGCTGTCATCGCTACTGGACGAACTGCAGATCGGCCATGTCGCCGAACAGGCCGGCGCCAGCCTCTCCGGTGGCGAACGCCGTCGCTGCGAGATCGCCCGCGCCCTGGCTGCCAGGCCGCGCCTGATCCTGCTCGATGAGCCCTTCGCCGGTGTCGATCCGATCTCGGTGGGTGAAATCCAGCGTATCGTCACCCACCTCAAGCAGCGTGGCATCGGCGTGCTGATCACCGACCACAACGTGCGCGAGACCTTGGGAATCTGCGACCGGGCGTATATCCTCAATGAAGGCAGCGTACTGGCGCAGGGGGCACCGGAAGAGCTGCTGGCCAACACCGATGTCCGTCGCGTCTATCTCGGAGACGCGTTCACGCTCTGAACCGCGACCGACAGCCCCCCGCCATTCCAGGACAGGAACAGGCATGAAAGCACGGTTGCAGACATCGCTCGGACAACAGCTGGTCATGACGCCGCAACTGCGTCAGTCCATCCGGCTTTTGCAGATGTCCAGTGCCGAGCTGGACGTCGAGCTGGCCGAAGCGGTGGAGACCAACCCGCTGCTGGAATGGGCCGAGAACGCCGAAGGTGGTGGAGCCGACGAGGCCGCACCCGGCAGCGGCGACGACAGCCCGGCCGATCCGGCGCAAGGCGAGATCAACAGTGACAGCGCCGACTGGGAACAGGACGATGCCGACTGGAGCAGTGGCCGCGGTGGATCGTTCGAGGATGACGGCCCGGAGGGCGAGCGTGAGCAGGTCGCCGAGGCCGAGACGCTGGTCGACCACCTGCTGTGGCAGCTGCACCTCTCACCGCTCGGCAACCGTGACCGCGCCATCGGCGCAGCGCTGATCGACGCCTTCGATGACGACGGCTACCTGCGCGAGCCGCTGTCGTCCATCGCCCAGACCCTGCTGCCGCATATCCACGCCAGTGAAGACGAAATCCTGACCGTGCTGCACCAGATCCAGCGCTTCGATCCGGTCGGCATCGGCGCCCGCTCGCTTGGTGAATGCCTGACCCTGCAACTGGATGTACTGCCTGCGCGGACCGCGACGGTGGAGCTGGCCCGTGCCATTGCCAACGGCCCACTGGAACGGCTGCCGCGCGCCGGCATCACCGGCATCGCCCAGGAACTGAAACAACCGGTGCCCGCAGTCGAGGAGGCGGTGCAGCTGCTGCGCTCGCTGGACCCGCGTCCGGGCAAACAGATGAGCGAGCTGTCGACCGACACCTACGTCGTGCCCGACTGTGTGGTCTGGCGCCAGCGCGGCATCTGGCGGGCCGCCCTGGCCGGCCATGCCGGCCCGCGCGTGGTCATCCACCAGGGCTACGAACAGCTGATCCGCCGCTGCGGCGAGGCCGATGCCAGCTATCTGCGCACGCAACTGCAGGAGGCGCGCTGGCTGCTCAAGAGCCTGGAAGCGCGCGGTGAAACCCTGCTGCGGGTGGTCAACCGCCTGCTCCACCACCAGGCCGCCTTCCTGGAATTCGGCGCGCAGGCACTGCGTCCGTTGACCCTGCGCGAGATCGCCGGCGAGCTGGAGCTGCACGAATCCACCGTCTCCCGCGCCATCGCCCGCAAGTACGTGCGCACCCCGCGCGGCACCTTGCCGCTGCGTGCCTTTTTCGCCTCGGGCATCGATACCGAAGGCGGCGGTGAGGCATCCAGCACCGCGATCCAGTCGATGATCCGCAAGCTCATCGAGGCCGAACCCCCGCGCAAGCCGCTTTCTGACGCCAAGCTGGCCGAGATGCTCAAAACCACCGGCATACCGGTGGCGCGGCGCACCGTGGCGAAGTATCGTGAAGCCATGAACATTCCCGCCTCCCACGAACGTGTGCGCATCGCCTGAAGCGGCTCACGGGGCAGGTGGGGAGGTCCATGCGGCAACCCGAACCACAGGAGGAATACGATGCGAATCGAGACGTATGGCAAAGACGTAGAAGTCACGCCCGCCCTGAAGGAATACGTGGAAACCAAGCTGCAACGGCTGGCCAAGCACTTCGAGCAGCATTGCGAAGTGCGGGTGACGCTGTCACTGCAGAAGAACGAACACCACGTTGACGCCAGCGCCAACCTCCCCGGCCAGACCCTGCATGCCGAAGCCGGCGCGCAGACCATGTATGCCGCGATCGACATCCTTGCCGACAAGCTCGACCGGCTGGTCATCAAGCACAAGGAGAAGAATCTTGCCCATGCACCGCATGCGCTGCGCGACAATGGCTGACAGACGCCATCGTTTCTTGCAGACATGCCCTTGAATGACCTGATGGCGGCCGTGAGTACCCGGGTACTTGCGGCCGCCGATCGTGACAGCACACTTCGTGTCGCCGCCCAGCTGCTGGCCTGCCAGGAAGCCGCCGAAGACAGTATTTTCCAGAGCCTGTGCGAACGCGAGAGCGTTGGCAGCACGGGCATCGGCCACGGCATCGCCATCCCCCATGGCCGCTCGAGCCTGTTGCAGCGCCCTCGCGGGGCACTGCTGCGTCTATTGCAGCCGGTGGATTTCGGTGCCAGCGAACCGGTCGATCTGGTGTTCGCGATGGCGGTACCGGCGCATTACACCCACCAACACCTGATGTTGCTGTCCGAGCTGGCGGAGCTGTTCTCCGACGCGGGCATCCGTGCCGCCCTGCGCGCCGCCGACGACGAGGCGGCCCTGAAACAGATACTCGATCACCCACACCAGGCCCGCTCACCATGAATACCCGCATCACCGCACGCGAGCTCTTCGATCAGCAGCGTGAGCGCCTGGAACTGCGCTGGATCGCCGGACAGGCGGGGGAACAACGTGAGCTGGAAGCCGGCAACACCGTCTCCCGGCGTCCGTCACTGGCCGGCTACCTGAACACCATCTACCCGAACAAAGTGCAGATCCTCGGTACCGAGGAACTGACCTGGCTGGATTCGCTGGACGCGCGCCAGCGCTGGGAGGTCATCCAGCGCATCGTCCAGGCGCATCCGCTGGCGCTGGTGATCACCAAGAGCCACGGCTGCCCGGAAGACCTGCGGGCCGCCGCCGATGAATCGCAGACGCCGCTGTGGATCTCCCCCAAGCGCGGCCACGAGCTGCTCAACCACCTGTCCTACCACCTGGCCCGCACGCTGGCACCGCGCATCACCCTGCATGGTGTATTCATGGAAATCTATTCCATCGGCGTGCTGGTCACCGGCGAGGCCGGCTCCGGCAAGAGCGAGCTGGCGCTGGAACTGTTGTCACGCGGGCACCGGCTGGTGGCCGACGACGCCCCCGAATTCACCCAGATTGCACCGGACGTACTGGATGGCACCTGCCCGGAGCTGCTGCAGGATCTGCTGGAGGTGCGCGGACTGGGCGTGCTCAACGTGCGCCAGATGTTCGGTGACACGGCTGTAAAGAAGAACAAGTACCTTCGCCTGATCGTCCACCTGACCAAGCCGATGACCGAGCCCACCACCTACGGCTACGAACGCCTGACCGGCGATTCCGGTAAGCGCCATGTGCTGGATCTGGACGTACCACTGATCACCCTGCCGGTGATGCCGGGTCGCAACCTGGCGGTGCTGACCGAAGCGGCCACCCGCCTGCATATCCTGCGCACAAAGGGCATCGATCCTGCCGCCATGTTCATCGCCCGCCACAGCAACCTGTTGGAGCAACGCACCCCATGAACGCGTCCTCTTCGCCCACGCTGGTCATCGTCAGCGGCCTGTCCGGTTCGGGAAAGTCGGTCGCCCTCAAGACGTTCGAGGACCTGGATTACTACTGCTCGGACAACATCCCGCTGAACCTGCTGCCGGAGTTTGTGCGCAGCGTGCTGGGCAACCGCGACATGAGTGGTCCACAGCGGCTGGCGGTCGGCATCGACATGCGCGGCCGCAGCGATCTCAGCCAGCTGGCACAGTGGCGCCAGCGTGCGCAGGACTACGGCATTGATGTGCGGCTGCTGTTTTTTGAAGCCACCGACGACACCCTGCTGGCCCGCTATGCCGATACCCGTCGCCGCCATCCGCTGAGCCAGCTGGGTCTGTCGTTGCCCGAGGCGATCATCCGCGAGCGCGAGTTGACCGCACCGCTGCGCCGCGAAGCCTATGCGGTGATCGATACCAGCAAGCTCAACGTGCACCAGTTGCGCCGCCGCATCATCACCGAGTTCGCGCTCAGCCAGGAAAGCACGCTCTCGCTGCTGTTCGAATCCTTCGCCTACAAGCGTGGCGTGCCGGCCGAAGCGGATTTCGTGTTCGACGCGCGCGTGCTGCCCAACCCGCACTGGGACCCGGAGCTGCGCCCGTTGACCGGCCGCGACCGCGAGGTGCGCGAGCATCTTGACCAGCAGCCGGATGTCATCCGCTACGCCGCGCAGCTCGAGGATTTCCTCGACACTTGGCTGCCGAAACTGGGCAGCGAAACCCGCAGCTATGTGACCGTCGCCTTCGGCTGCACGGGTGGCAAGCACCGCTCGGTCTACCTGGCCGAGCGCATGGCGCGCCATGCCCGCGACCGCGGCTGGAAGGACGTGGCCACCTTCCATCGCGAGCAGGACTGAGCAGCGGTAGAAAAGAGCGTCGATGGCGCTATCGCCGACCGGCCTCCACCTGTTAACGTTCGTGGATGACCTGTGGCGTTCTTCTTCTGACTCATCCCGGTATCGGTAGTGCACTGCTGGAAGTGGCCACCCGCCTGCTGCACCCGTTGCCCTTGAAAACCGAAGTATTCGAAGTACCGTTCGATGCGGATCTGGATGCATTGCTGCCATTGGCCTCGGCCGCGATGCGCAAGGTGGAAGGTGATGCCGGCGTGCTGGTGCTGACGGATCTGTACGGCGCCAGCCCGAGCAATCTGGCGGCACGGCTGGCACGGCTCGGCACACCGATCCGCCGCGTCTCGGCACTGAGCCTGCCGATGTTGCTGCGGGTGATGAACTATCCAGAGCAGGGGCTGGACCAACTGCCCGCCACCGCCGCGGCGGGCGCACGCAATGGAGCCATCATCGACGATGCTTGAACATGTATTGACTGTATCCAACCGCCTCGGCCTGCATGCCCGCGCGACCGCCAAGCTGGTGCAGCTGCTTTCCGGTTTCCGCGCCAATGCCACGCTGGTGGCCAAGGGCCGCGAGGTCAACGCCAAGAGCATCATGGGCGTGATGCTGCTGGCCGCCGGCCAGGGCACACCGGTCACCATCCGGGTGGACGGCGAGGACGAAGCTGCGGCCTTGGCGGCCGTGATCGACCTGTTCGAACGGCGCTTCGACGAGGACAACTGATGTCCGCCCGCGCCGCCTGCATGTGCATCACCGCCACACCGCCACGAGGCCTGCGGTGGTGATGCGGCTGCACGGCCACGGCGCTTCGCGCGGGTCCGCACTCGGGCGCGCCCGGGTCCGGCTTCCCTACACCCAGGAAACCGGGAAAAAACACGTCCCGGCGGCGGCAGTGGAGGGCGAGCTGCAGCGCCTGCACCAGGCCATTGATGCTGCCCGCGCGGAGATGCGGGAGCTGCGCCACCGCCTGCAGGGTGCCCTGCCCGCCGAGGTCGGCGAGTTCCTCGACCTGCACGCGATGCTGCTCGATGACCCCGAGCTGCTGGTTGCCCTGGACGAGCTGATACGCAACAACCGCTACAGCGCCGCCTACGCGCTGCGCACCCAGCGTGACCGCCTGGCGCAGGTGTTCGAAGGCATGGAGGATGCCTACCTCAAGAGCCGGCTGGATGACCTGGACCACGTCATCGGCCGCATCCATGCGTTCCTGCACAAGCGCCCGCCCGGCGTGAAGGGCCTGGCCGGCGAGATCCTGGTATGCGAGAACGTCGCCCCGTCGGAGCTGGCGCAACTGCAATCGCAGGGCGTGGTCGGCATCATCAGCAGTGGCGGCAACACGCTCTCGCACAGCGCCATCCTTGCGCGCAGCCTGCACCTGCCTCTGGTGGTCAACGCCAGCGGCGTATTGAACCGGCTCAACGACGGTGACGTACTGATTGTCGATGGCGGCAGCGGCGAGATCATCCTTGATCCCGGAGCCGCGGAACTGGACCAGCATCGCGCACGCCTGCGTGAGCTGGCACGCGAGCAGCGCGAACTCAGCCACCTGCGCTCCAAACCCACCCGCACCCGCGATGGCGTGGATATCACCCTGCTTGCCAACGCCGAATCGCATGACGACGTGGCCCACGCGCACGCGATGGGCGCGCATGGCCTTGGCCTTTACCGCACCGAGTTCCTGTTCCTGCAGCGCAATGAACTGCCCGGCGAAGAGGAGCAGTTCCAGATCTACCGGGACACCGTACTGGGCATGTGTGGCCGTCCGGTCACCATCCGCACCTTGGACCTGGGCGCGGACAAGGCCGACCGCACCGGGCTGGTGCTGGGGCGCGAGGAGAATCCGGCGCTGGGCCTGCGGGGCGTGCGGCTGTCGCTGGCCCGCCCCAAAGTGGCCGACACCCAGCTGCGCGCGATCCTGCGCGCCTCCGGCTACGGGCCGGTGCGGGTGCTGGTTCCGATGGTCAGCACCCGCGACGAGATCCTTGCCGTCAAACGCCGGATGACACGCCTGGCAAGCGGGTTGCGCAACGAAGGCCATGCCGTGGCCGAGCGGATTGCGCTTGGCGCGATGATCGAGGTTCCCGCCGCGGCCATCGCCCTGGAGAGCTTCATCGACCTGGTGGATTTCCTCTCCATCGGCACCAACGACCTGGTCCAGTACCTGCTCGCCGCCGATCGCAACAACGAGGCGGTCAGCACCCTGTACTCGGCACTGCATCCGGCCGTGGTGCGCTTGCTGTCGCAGGTGATCGCCGCTGCACAGGAGCACGGCACACCGGTGGCGGTATGCGGCGAAATCGCCGGCGACCCGCAGATGGTGCCGCTGCTGCTGGCACTGGGACTGACGGAATTCAGCCTGCACCCGGCAACCCTGCTGGAAGTCCGCCGCAGCATCCGCGACTGCGACTTGGGACTGCTGCGCGACAGGCACCAGAAACTGCTGCGCGCACGCGACCGGCGCGGCATAGAGCGCTGGATCGCGGACGCGACAGCTGCCACAAGTCCGGGCCTCCGCTGAGCCCGCCATCCAGGGCCACACGCAAAACCACACCCGCGCGTACTCCTTCCACTGCAACGCAGGACGGCCTGCCGCGGCGATTCCAGCGACACCACGGCGCGGTTTCGACAACAAGGGTGGGCAATGAAACATCCGCACCCGATAATGACGCGCTCAACACCGCCGATGCCGCATCCTAGCGGCGGATAACGGCTCACATCTCATCTGGAGTTCCGATGGCCGAGGCCGTACGCCACGACAGGACAGCCCGACAACTGCGCCTGCTTTCAGACGCACTGGACAGCGGGCGGCTGGGCCCGGTACGGCGTCTGGTCAACACGCTGGCGCCGGCGGAAATCGGCAACCTGCTCGAATCGCTGCCACCGGCCAAACGCGCGGTGGTGTGGGGGCTGGTCGATGCCGAAGATGATGGCGAGGTGCTGGTCCACGTCGGTGACGAGGTCCGTGAAAGCCTGCTGGCGGACATGGACCCGGACGAGATCATCGCCGCGGTCGAAGACCTGGACATCGACGACCTGGCCGATCTGGTCGAGGACCTGCCTGACACCGTCATCGACGAAGTGCTCAAGTCGATGGACCGGGAGAACCGCGAGCGCCTGGAGCAGGTGCTCTCGTATCCGGAGGACACCGCCGGCCGCCTGATGAACCCGGACGTGGTCACCGTACGCGCCGACGTCAATGTCGATGTGGTACTGCGCTACCTGCGCCTGCGCGGCGAACTGCCCGACCACACCGACCACCTGTTCGTGGTCAGCCGCCGCCACCAGTACCTGGGCCGGCTGTCGCTGGCGTCGCTGGTGACACACGAGGACAGCACACCGATCAACCGCCTGGTCGACGATGAGCAACCCGCCATCGACGTCGGCGAAAGTGCCGATGAAGTCGCGCGGCAGTTCTCCGACCATGACTGGGTGTCGGCACCGGTGGTGGACGACAACAACATCCTGATCGGCCGTATCACCATCGACGACGTGGTCGACATCATCCGCAGCCAGGCCGAGCACCAGGCGCTGGGCGCAGCCGGCCTGGACGAGGACGAAGACCTGTTCAGCCCGGTGTGGCGCGCGATGCGGCGACGGCTGGTATGGCTGTTCGTCAATCTGTGTACCGCCTTCATCGCCGCCAACGTGGTTGGCCGGTTCGAAGGCACCATCGACCAGCTGGTGGCGCTGGCGGTGTTGATGCCGATGGTCGCCGGCCTGGGCGGCAACGCCGGCACCCAGGTGCTGGCATTGATGGTGCGCGGCCTTGCACTGGGCCAGGTCGGTGCCTCCAACGTGAAAACCCTGCTGTGGAAGGAGCTGCGCGTGGCGCTGCTCAACGGCCTGCTGATGGGCGCGGTACTGGGGCTGATCGTGCTGGCCTGGTTCCACAACCCCGGCCTGTCGGTGGTGATCTTCGTCGCGTTGACCTGCAACCTGCTGCTGGCCGCGTCGGCCGGTGTGCTGATTCCGATCACGCTCAAGCGATTGGGCTTCGACCCGGCACTGGCCAGCGGCATCTTCCTGACCGCCATTACCGATTCGATGGGCTTTTTCACCTTCCTCGGCCTTGCCACCCTGGTCCTGCTGCGCTGACCACCCTCGCCTGCGCAAACGGCCCCCAGTTCCGGCATGACGCCACCATCATCGGATCCCGCCAATGACCACCACCATCAACGACTATTACCAGCCCGGCTGGCGCGAACAGCTTCACCATTGCCCGGCCTGTACATGGCAGGGCGGCTCCCGGCAGATGGAAATGGAACTGCATGACGAGCAGAGCCAGTACAGCTGCCCGCAATGCGAATTCCCGCTGCTGATCGTGCAGCATCCGGATCTGGCCGCCATACAGGCCGCCGCGGCAGCCGGCAATGCCGAAGCCCAACAGCAGCTGGAAATACTGGCGATGGCGCCGCGCGGCTGAGTGCGCCAGCAAAACCGGGACCGCTGCCACGCGGAAAAGCGGTACGGCTGCGCACACGGCTCCATATTCCTCTCCGCGGCCCCGCCCTTCCACGGATGGCCGGGGCAGGTGGCCGCACCTGCTCAGGGACTCAAACGATGATGGCTCCAGCGTCCTTCAGCATCCATCTGCAGGCAGGTTCCTGATCCACGCGTCGGGCAGGCCTCCACCACATGGACCTGCTCCAGCGGCAGCTCCAGTCGCCATGCCAGCCCATGTCCGCCGACAGCATAGAAGCGTTGCTCATCGGCCACGGTCACCCACAACGGCGCCTTCAGTTGCTGGCCAGCCAGCTGCTGCAAGGAAGTCTCCGCCCACCGCGCACGCCCGATAAGTCCCGGGTGATCCAGCCAGCGCGTTCCCGCCACCGACATCCAGCACGAAAGCGCCATCAATCCGGCTGCGACCAGTGCAACCCGGCGCCCCTGCAGCAGCCGCGCCAGCACGATGGCCGGCAGGATCGCGGAGATCGCGGCGTAATACTCGTAGCTGTTCCACACCAGCGGAAAATAAGGCGCGTAGGTGACGACGGCAAAAACCGCCAGCAGCCCCCATTGCCGGTGATTGATCCGCGCCCAGCCTCCCTTGGAGGCCGCCAGCGCCCAGCTGAGCAGCACCGGCAGTGCTGCCAGCAACGCCCACCCGGCCCCCCTGAGCAGCTCTCCGGTAGCAATCATCCGCAGCGCCTCTCGCGGCACATTGAGCAGCCACGCTCCGAATGAAGCTCCGTTCTTGACCAGGTTCCCGCCAAACACGTAGGCATATTGCGGGGCCGGCGGAAGCGTAGCCTTGCTGCGCAACAGCAGCCAGACAGCCGCAACGGCCACGGACACCGCCAGCACCACCCACTCGCCCCGGCGCAGGCGGGCGCCGCTGAACAGGCTGAGCAGCAGCATGAGCACCGGCATCAAGATGGCCGATTCCTTGCTCAGCAAGGCAACCGTCAACAGGCATGGCACCAGCGCCAGCAACAGCAGGCGGCGGCCTGCCACTGCCCGCGATGCCGCCAGCCAGGATGCAAGCAGCAATGTGCTGGACAGCACCAGCAGCGGGCTGTTGGCCGCAGCGACCCAGTGCACCGTCAGCAGGCTGACAGCCAGCACGCCGTAGAAGCCCGCGCTCAGCCCCGCCACCGCCCAGGGGGATGGCCAGCCGGCAACGCGCGCCACAGCCAGCCCCAGTACGCCTACGCCAAGCGCCGCCATCAGCTGCAGTACAAGCAGGATGGAATGTGCGACCAACACATCACCCTGCAGCACCCCTTCGATCACGCGCCACCAGGCTGTCTGCGACAGTGGACGCCAGAACAGTTCCGGCTGCAGCGGCCAGAAGGTTTCCGCCCACGGCTGGCCCGCCAGATTTGCAGCCCGTGCCGCCTGCAGAAAAACATAATCGTCACCCCAGAATGGGGTCCACAGCGCCGGCAGCCAGATCACCACGGCCGATACCAGCAGCACCGCCATCACCAGAAGGTCCGACCGTGCCGGACGCATCGCCAAACCAGTATCCATACCGACTGCTCCCCGAGCTGCACCGTGGCAGCCGCTATCCATCCATCGAAAGCGCCAGCGCGCCTTCCCCGACCGACCGACCGACCCACTCAGCTCAGCCCAACCCGGCTCAGCCCAACAGCGTTTCCAGCACCGCCATGCGCACCGCAACGCCGTTGGCCACTTGGCGCAACACCCATGACTGCGGGCCATCGGCCACTTCATCGGTGACTTCCACGCCGCGGTTGATCGGCCCCGGGTGCAGCACGGCGGCGTCTTTGCCCGCCCGTGCCAGACGTGCGCGGGTAAGCCCATAATCGGCGTGGTACTGCTCCAGCGACGGCACCAGCCCTTCTTCCATGCGCTCGCGCTGCAGCCGCAGCATCATCAGTGCATCGGCACCTTCCAGCAGCGCATCGAAATCCTGCCCGACGACACAGCCCTTGAGCGTATCGTCCTCCGGCAACAGCGACTGCGGCCCGCACACGCGGATCTCGCCCACGCCCAGCGTGCGCATGGCGTGCAGGTCGGTACGCGCCACGCGCGAATGCTTCACGTCACCGACGATCACCACTTTCAGCTTTGAAAAATCCGCACCCTTGGCCTGTCGCAGGGTCAGCATGTCCAGCAACCCCTGGGTCGGGTGTGCACTGCGGCCATCACCGGCATTGACCAGCGCCGTCCCCTCGCCCGCTGCTGCCGCCAGTTCCGCCACGGCGCCATCGTCGGGATGCCGCACCACGAAGCCCCGCACCCCCATTGCCTCCAGATTGCGCAGCGTGTCGCTGGCGGTTTCGCCCTTGCGTGCCGACGAAGTGGAGGCATCGAAATTCAGCACGTCCGCACCCAGCCGCTGGGCGGCCAGCTGGAAGGAGCTGCGGGTACGCGTGGACGGCTCGAAAAACAGCGTGCAGACGGCGGTCCCGGCAAGTACGGCACGCTTGTTGCCGACCCGCCCTACCGCCGCGTCACGGATCTGCCCGGCGCGGTCCAGCAGCTGCAGCAGGGTTTCACGGGGCAATCCTTCCAGGGTCAGCAGGTGGCGCAGGCGGCCTTGTGCATCAAATTGCGTAGCGGTCATGGCGGGGTCTATGCAGGGAGTCAGGAAACAGGGGTGGCATCGTGCGGTGACGACAGCCAGCGTTCGATGATGACCGCCGCGGCGACCGCATCGAGATTGGCGGCATCGCGGCGGCGCTTGCGGCCTTCGGCACGTTCGACGGCGAAGCGGCGTGCCGCCTCCACCGAGCTGGAGCGCTCGTCGATCATCAGTACCGGCACCTTGAAGCGCTGCTGCAACTGGCGCGCGAAGGCCAGCGCACGCTTGCGTGCCGGCTGGTCCTCGCCATCCAGCGTCAACGGGTCGCCCACGATCATTCCCTGCGGACGCCAGTCCTTGAACAGGCGCTCCAGCGCGTTCCAGTCGGGGCCGGCGGCATGCACATCGACCACTGCAAGCGCCCGCGCATTGCCGCCGAACGAGCTGCCGATCGCCACGCCGATACGGCGCGAACCGACATCAAAACCCAGCACCGTGCTGTCGGTGGACAAGGGCAGCGGATCAGGCATTGCCGCTGTACCCCGCCAGCCGGAACAGATCCACACCGATGCGCGAGGCGGCCAGCTGCCAGCGCTGCTCCAGCGGCGTATCGAACAGCAATCCGGCATCGGCCGGCACCGTCAGCCAGCTGTTCTCGGCCAGCTCCTGTTCCAGTTGCCCCGGACTCCAGCCGGCGCAGCCCAGCGTGACCAGCACATTGGCCGGGCCATCGCCGCGAGCCAGTGCTTCGAGGATGTCGCGCGAGGTGGTCAGGTACAGACCTTCGGCCACTGTCAGGCTGGAATCCCAGTCGCGCGGATCGTCATGGATCACGAACCCCCGCTCCGGATGCACCGGCCCGCCGCTGAGCACCGGACGAGCGCACAGTGCTTCATCGTCCGATGCGATGTCCATCTGCGACAGCACATCGCCCAGCGTGTAATCGGAGGGCTGGTTGATCATCACCCCCATCGCACCGTTGCCATCATGCTGGCAGATCAGCGAGACACTGCGGGCAAAGCCCGGATCGAGCAGCGATGGCAACGCCACCAGCAGGTGATTGACAAGGGGGGGCGACAGCGCGGACATGGCCGTTATTCTAACGGCTACGACCGGCCAAGGCGTGTGCCGGATGATCCCAGGCCCCGACAGATGCGTACCCATGTCCAGTTATTGTGATATCGCCCCCGGCCATCCCGTCCACGCGTATTACCACGCCCACGAATACGGCTTTCCGCAGCGTGACGAGCGCGAGCTGTTCGAGCGCCTGCTGCTGGAAATCAACCAGGCCGGGCTGAGCTGGGAAACCATCCTGAAAAAACGCGAAGGCTTCCGTGCCGCCTATGACGGCTTCGATGTGGATGCCGTGGCCGCCTACGGTGAGGCCGATGTCGAACGCCTGCTCGGCGACAGCCGCATCATCCGCAACCGCCTGAAAGTGCGGGCGGCGATCCACAACGCGCAGGTGATCCAGACGCTGCGGCTGTCCCACGGCAGCTTCGCCGCATGGCTGGATGCGATGCATCCACGGAGCAAGCCGGAGTGGGTCAAGCTGTTCAGGAAAACCTTCCGCTTCACCGGCGGCGAGATCACCGGCGAGTTCCTGATGAGCCTGGGTTACCTGCCCGGTGCGCACCGCGAGGACTGCCCGGTGCACGCGCGCATTGTCGGGCTTTCTCCGCCCTGGACCCGCGACTGAGCGGAGGATTCCGCACACTGCGACACCCCCGGCGCGAGGAATGGCAGGCACAAGGCGCGACGGCAGGCAGAAACGACGATGGCCGGCTCCTCGCGGGACCGGCCATCGTCATTGTGCGGAACGGGCGAAGTCGCCTCAGCGGACCTCGGCGATCTCCACACCGTCCAGGCCCTGCGCCAGCGTCTTGGCATCGCCGCCCTGCGCAAGCTTGATGCGCAGGCGCACCTCGTTCTGCGAATCGGCGTAACGCAGCGCGTCGTCGTAGCTGATCTCGCCAGCCTGATACAGCTCGAACAGGCTCTGGTCGAAGGTCTTCATGCCCAGCTGCACGGAATCGCGCATCACTTCCTTGAGCTTGTGGATCTCGCCATCGCGGATGTAATCCTGCACCAGCGGCGTGCCCAGCATGATTTCCATCGCCACCCGGCGCGCCTTGCCGTCGGGCGTTGGCACCAGCTGCTGCGCCACCACACCCTTCAGGTTCAGCGACAGATCCATCAACAGCTGGTTGCGGCGGTCTTCCGGGAAGAAGTTGATGATGCGGTCCATCGCCTGGTTGGCGTTGTTGGCATGCAGCGTGGCCAGCACCAGGTGGCCGGTTTCAGCGAAGGCGATGGCGTGGTCCATGCCTTCACGGGTACGGATCTCGCCGATCATGATCACGTCCGGCGCCTGCCGCAGCGTGTTCTTCAGTGCCGCCTCCCAGCTGTCGGTGTCGATGCCGACCTCGCGCTGGGTGATGATGCAGCCTTCGTGCTTGTGCACGAATTCGATCGGGTCCTCGATGGTGATGATGTGCCCGGTCGAGTTCTGGTTGCGGTAGCCGATCATCGCCGCCAGCGAGGTTGATTTACCGGTACCGGTAGCGCCGACGAACAGGATGATGCCGCGCTTGGTCATCGCCAGCGTCTTGATCACCGGCGGCAGGCTCAGCTCGTCCACGGTCGGGATACGCGTCTCGATCCGGCGCAGCACCATGCCCACCTGGTTGCGCTGGTAGAAGCAGCTCACGCGGAAACGGCCGACACCGGCCAGGCCGATGGCGAAGTTGCACTCGTGGGTCTTCTCGAACTCCTCGCGCTGCGCCGGCGTCATCACGTTGAGCACCATGTCGCGGCTCTGCTGCGGGGTCAGCGGCGTCTGCGTGATCGGCGAGATCTTGCCGTGCACCTTCATCGACGGTGGCATGCCGGCGGTGATGAACAGATCCGACGCCTTCTGGTGCGCCATCAGCTTGAGGAACGAGGTGAAGTCGATGGTGCTCATGACAGTGCTCCGGCAGGGGCGGAAAGGTTACGGAAGGACATCACACCGGTCATTCGAACAGACGCTTGTCTTTGGCGTACTCGCGGGCCTGGTTGCGGGTGATCAGGCTGCGCTTGACCAGGTCCTGCAGATTCTGGTCCAGCGTCATCATGCCCACCTGCTGACCGGTCTGGATCGCCGAATACATCTGCGCCACCTTGTCCTCGCGGATCAGGTTGCGGATGGCCGGGGTGGCGACCATGATCTCGTGCGAGGCGATACGGCCACCGCCGACCTTCTTCAGCAGTGCCTGCGAGATCACCGCACGCAAGGATTCGGACAGCATCGAGCGCACCATCGGCTTCTCGCCGGCCGGGAACACGTCGATGATACGGTCGATGGTCTTGGCCGCCGAGCTGGTATGCAGGGTGCCGAACACCAGGTGACCGGTTTCCGCGGCGGTCAGCGCCAGGCGGATGGTTTCCAGGTCACGCAATTCGCCGACCAGGATGATATCCGGGTCTTCACGCAGCGCCGAGCGCAGCGCCTCGTTGAAGCCGTGCGTATCACGGTGCACTTCGCGCTGGTTGATCAGACACTTCTGCGAGGTGTGCACGAATTCGATCGGATCCTCGACGGTGAGGATGTGGCCGTATTCGTTCTTGTTGATGTGGTCGATCATCGCCGCCAGCGTGGTCGACTTGCCCGAGCCGGTCGGGCCGGTGACCAGGATCAGGCCCTGCGGCTGTTCGATCAGCTCACGGAAGATCGGCGGGCAGCCGAGGTCTTCCAGCGTCAGCACTTCCGAGGGAATGGTACGGAACACCGCACCGGCGCCGCGGTTCTGGTTGAAGGCGTTGACACGGAAGCGCGCCAGCGAGGGAATCTCGAAGGAAAAGTCGACCTCGAGGAACTCTTCGTAGTCGCGGCGCTGCTTGTCGGACATGATGTCGTAGACCAGCGCGTGCACCTGCTTGTGGTCCAGCGCCGGGATGTTGATGCGGCGGACGTCACCGTCCACGCGGATCATCGGCGGCAGGCCGGCGGAAAGGTGAAGGTCCGAAGCCTTGTTCTTGACCGAGAATGCCAAAAGTTCAGCGATATCCATACGCGCCATGTCCCCTGCGTTTGCGAGCATCTGGAAGGTGTTTCCCCTGCCGGGCAGTATAGCGTTCCCACGTAAGAGGTAGACCGTTTGTCCACTGTGCCACTGGCCGCGCTCGTGCGCGAGATTTCCGAGCATTCCCCCGCGTCCCGCCCGGCCCGGCTGCTGGCGGTGTCCAAGCTGCAGCCGGCCCCGGCCATTGCCGCGCTCGCCGCCCAAGGGCAACAGGCGTTTGGTGAAAACTACGTGCAGGAGGCCGCCGCCAAGGTCGCCACTCTGGCACCGCTGGGGTTGGAATGGCACCTGATCGGGCACCTGCAGTCCAACAAGGCCGACATCGCCGCGCGGATCTTCGACTGGGTGCAGACCGTGGACCGGCTCAAGCTGGTCGGCGCCCTGGCCCGCCACCGGCCCACCGGCCTGGCGCCGCTCAACGTGCTGATCCAGGTCAATATCGACGACGAGGACAGCAAGCACGGCTGCCACCCCGAGGAGGTTGCCGCACTGGCCGCCGCAATCGTGCTGGAGCCGGCGCTTTGCCTGCGCGGACTGATGGCCATTCCCGCACCCCATCCCGAGCAGGCGCGCCGGCGCGCCGCCTTCGCACGGATGCGCACCCTGTTCGACGCCCTCGCCAGCCAGTACCCGCAGGTGGATACACTGTCGATGGGCATGAGCGGCGACTTCCCGCTGGCCATCGCCGAAGGCGCCACCATGGTGCGCGTCGGCACCGCGCTGTTCGGCCAGCGCCCTTCCCCCTGAATGCTGTCGAGGCTTGCATGACCGGCTCAACCACGTCGCTCCCCCCTTCTTCTGCCGGCATCGCCTTCATCGGCGGCGGCAACATGGCCCGCAGCCTGATCGCCGGACTGATCCGCCGCGGCGTGGCCCCGGCCAGTATCCGCGTTGCCGAGCCGGTCGAGCCGCTGCGCACGGCGCTGGCGAGGGACTTCGGCGTGACCTGCGTGGCCGACGCCACCTCCGCCGTCGGCGGTGCGACGCTGTGGCTGATGGCAGTCAAACCGCAGGTGATGCGCGAAGTCTGCACTGACCTGGCCGACACCGCCCAGCAGGTCGCGCCGGTTGTCGTATCGATCGCTGCCGGCATCACCAGCACGCAACTGGACCGCTGGCTGGGCGGCAACCGCGCCATCGTCCGCGCCATGCCCAATACCCCGGCCCTGCTCGGCGCCGGCGTTACCGGGCTGTTTGCCACCGGGCAGGTCACGCCCGGGCAGCGCGCGCAGGCGGAACAGGTACTGGCCAGTGCCGGGCGCACGGTATGGATCGACGATGAAGCCCTGATGGATGCGGTCACCGCCGTCTCCGGCAGTGGCCCGGCCTATGTGTTCCTGCTGGCCGAAGCGATGGAGGCCGCCGCACGGGAACAGGGTCTGTCCGCCGAGGTGGCCCGCACGCTGGTGCTGGATACGGTGCTCGGTGCGGCACGCATGCTGACCGAAGCCGATGAAGCCCCGGCTGAGCTGCGCCGGCGCGTCACCTCGCCCGGCGGCACCACCCAGGCCGCCATCGAAACCTTCCAGTCCGGCGGCTTCGAGGCCCTCACCGCCCGCGCGATCGCCGCGGCCGCCCGGCGTGGCCGGGAACTGTCCGCCGCCAACGACTGAACAATGCAATCACTTCCCCCTTTCCGGAGACCCCGCATGCCCCGCCTGTCCTTCCTGCTGCCCGCACTGTTGCTCGCCCTGTCAGCCTGTTCCGGACAGCAGGCGCCACGTCCGGCCACCCTGCTGCCGGAGCAGCCGGCACACGCCGATTTCGACGCGCTGCGGGTGCATTACAGCCTGCTGCCGACGCTGGCGATGAACGAGTCCGTGGCGCGCGACTATGGCGTCGAGCGCAAGCCGGATCGTGCGCTGCTGGTGGTCGCACTGCGCCAGCGCGTGGGCGACGAGGAGCAGTCCATCGCCGGCGAAGTCAGCGCCACCGCCACGGATCTTTCCGGCAAACGCCAGAGCGTCGCACTGCGACCGGTGCAGGTCGGCAGCTATACCGACCTGATCGGTGTGGTCGATGCCCATCCCAACGACCAGCTGCGGGTGGAGTTGCAGGTTGAGACACCGGCAGGGCGGGGCAAGGTGCGTTTCGAAAGAGGTTTCTGAACCTCCCAAAACCAACGATGTGCGCAAGGTCACACTTTTCCTGCCGGCTTTCCGTGTGACCCGAGCGCTCTGACCACGTCCTTGGCGCGTGATTCTGTCCCGCAATCAATCAGATGGGACAAAAAAGGTCGCGACTATCACAAGACAGGGACATAACGAAGCCCCGTTCGTATCATTCCAACGTCAAATTGACATGGCGATTGGCCGCGCCATACTCCTCACCCTCCCCCATTAATCAAGCGCGCCGAGGGAACAGGCGCGTTTGGCAGCGCATGGCCTCCCCCATATCTCCCCCTTTCTCCCCTCTGCTGCAGCTGCAAGGCTGGGGCATGAGCCGCGGCCGCCGCACCGTGCTGGCCTCGATCGACCTTGTGCTCGATGGTCCCGGCATCACCGTATTGATGGGCCCCGGCGGCACCGGCAAGTCCACCCTGCTGCAGGCGTTGGCCGGCCAGCCGAACGCCCATGGCGAACGCTGGGGCCAGTTGCTGTATCAGGGACAGCCGTTGGAGCAGGCCGTGCTGCCGCCCGCACTGGCCCACCAGCAACCACGCGAGCTGGGTTTCAGCGTGCTGGAAAACCTCGGCGCGGCGCTGCGCCAGCACCATGGTGGCACCCCGCTTGAACTGCGTGAGACCGTCATTGCGCGCCTGCAATCACTGGGGGCCGACGCCCTGATCGGGTACCTGCAGCAGCGCGCCATCGACCTGCCACGCGGCCTGGCACGGCAGCTGGCGATCCTGCGCGCGGCATTCAGCGGAAGTGCGCTGTTGCTGATCGATGAGCCCACCAGTGAACTGGAGGAGGCCGATGCCGAAGCGATACTGGCACTGATCCAGCGACTGGCAACCAGCCACTGCTGCCTTGTCAGCCTGCATCACCAGGGCCAGGCACGGCGGATCGCCTCCCGCGTCATCCTGCTGGCCGGCGGCCAGGTACAGGTGGACGCGACGGCGGAGGACTTCTTCAGCAACCGCATGCAGCACCCGGTGCTGGCGCAGTTCCTGCGGACCGGCAGCTGCCATGTGCCGGCCCCGGATGCGCGCCCGGAGGAGCTGGCCAGCAACGTCGCTGCCCCGGTTCTGCCGGCAAGACCGCAGCCGGCTATTGCAGATACCCCCCGGCCTGCGCCCAGACTGCCAGCCACGCCCTCACGGCGCGGCCCCAGCGGCTTCCACTGGCTGCAGCCCGGCCGCCTGGCCGGCTGTCCGATGCCCGGTGCGGTATTCGCCATCGACCATGACCTGACGCTGCTGCGCGGCATGGGCATCACCGTGCTGATCAATCTGACCGAGAACGAGATGCCGGCCGAACTGCTGGCACCGCACGGCCTGCGCAGCTACCACATGGGCATCCCCGATCGCCGCGCGCCACCATTGCTGTGGGCCAAGCTGCTGCTGGCCAAGATCGACGTGATGCTGCGCGAGGGTGAAGTGGTGGCGGTGCATTGCCTGGCAGGGCTGGGCCGCACCGGCATGGTGCTGGCCGCCTGGCTGATCCGCGAGGGTTTGACCGCCGACGAGGCACTGCGCCGCGTGCGCACCATCGAGCCGGGCTTCGTGCAATCACAGGAGCAGGAAGACCTGCTGCACCTGCTGGAAGAAAACCTGCTGATCCGCGCCTGCTGATCCGCCCCTGTTCCCGGCGTGCCACACCGTGGTCCGCCACCCCCTCCCCCCTCCCCCAAGGAAACCCCCATGTCCCTTGACACCACCCTGCAACAATCCGTCGCTTCCATCCCCGAATGCGTTGCAGCCGGCTACGTCGACATCAGCTCGGGCATGTTGCTGTCGGTACGCACCGTGGATTCACATCCCCGCGAAGTACTGGACCTGGTCGCAGCCGCCACCGCCGACCTGTACCAGGGGCCGAACATCCGCAGCATCGAACAGATGTTCCGCCGCGCCCGCGGCCTGGAAGAGGTGGAAGGTGCGCACTACTTCCAGGAAATCATCGTCAACAGCGAGAACCTGATCCACATCTTCATGCGCGGCAAGCGCTATCCGGACTATGTGATGGTGTTCGTCTGCCGCCGCACCGCCAACCTCGGCATGGCGCTGACAAAATCGCGACTGGCACTGCCGGCGATCGAAGCGGAAATCTGAAACACAACGGCCACCGCAAGGTGGCCTTTTTCATGACAGCACACGCAGCCACCCGCATGCATGCGGGTGGCTCGCTTAATGCAGGTCGACGCCTTCGACCTCATGCAGGTCCTCGCGCAGGATGCGCCGCACCTCGATCACCGCTTCCGGCGTTTCCTGCACGCTGTGCCCGGACACGATCACCTTTTCCGACAACGCGCCTTCCAGGTGGGCGCTCCAGTAAGGCACCAGTCCGTCATCCGAATCGGCCAGTGCCCCATCGGCCTTCTTTCGGGCGATGATCGAGTGGTATTTCACCCCCCGGGCCATCGGCAGCGTGGAAGAAACCTGGATGAAGGGGTCCGACGCGCTGAGGTTGTCGATGCTGTTGCTGATACGCGGCTCCTTGGCCTTGGCATCGACGCCATCAGCACCCTGCAGCACCATGAACACCTCGCCGAACGCCCCCAGTATCGTCAACGGCAACCGTACCAGCCGGCCGATCATCCGCCCCAGGCGATTGCCGGCCGCGTCGGTCCCCTTGTGCGGGGATGCGAGGAAGATCGCCCGTCCCACCTCGGGCTGCGGGCTGAAATGCATCAAGGGTTTCAACCGTCCTTCCACCCGCGCGAGGCGCTCGCCCTTCAACTTGAAGCGCTCCAGTGCATCGTTCCACAGCACCTCGCCCGAATCACTCAGCATCAGCCGCGCGATCACGCCACCCATGCTGTGGCCGATGAACACCATGTCATGCGATGCCGGCGCCTTGCCGGTCGGATCGAAATGCCGCAGCGTCCGGTTGAACGCGCTGCTGACCGTGTGCCGGTTCAAGGCGATCGGCGCGTTAGTCGGGTAATACACCGACCACACCTGGTAGTGCCGGCGCATTTCCGGATCGCCCATGATCTCGTTGGCCAGGTTCACCCAGGCCTCCGGACTGCTGGCCAGACCATGCAGCATGAAGATGATGCGACGTTGCGGGTCGTAGGGCTGCATCAGGTAGATATGCGGCTCACGGATGCCTTCGCCACGCCCGAACAGTGTGCGCAGCGATTCGGAGGCAAACCCCGACTGCGCCAGCCACACCCCGTAGGCGGCGGTGAAGTTCGCCGCCAGCGGCACTTCCTGCCCATGCAGGACAAGCTCGCCGGTATCGTCGGGGGCATAGGCCTCCAGCCGGACTTCCCGCGTCGCCAGTACCTGCTCCAGCGTATCGCCACTGAAATGCAGCAGCGTGGTGGCGTTGATCGCTGGCATCGCGCTGTAGAACGGCCGATCCGCGGCGCGCTCCTCGCTTTCCACCGCCTGTGCCAGATCCGAGCCATCCATCACCACCACCAGCTCGGCGCCAAACCCGTCACGGCGGTAGGAGCTGCGCAGGCCGGCAAAACTCACGGAAGAGGCCGCCACCAGTTGCCGCGGGATTCCATCCAGCTTCAGCTGGTCAAAGCGCGTGGTGAGGGTCCAGCGGTCCACCTGCACCGGTTGGCCGATGTCCTCCCCTTGCAGGGCGCGCTCGCGGGTGCGCTGGAACACCACCGAGGAGGCCTGTTCGGCCGCGTAATTGTAGTAATCGCGCACTTGGGTCAGGCGGTCTTCCAGCGCCCGCTGCGCAGGAGTGCGGCCGCTGAAGAACAGATAGGCGTAGGAATAGCGTGCGGTTTCCAGCCACGCATCCAGCGCCACGGCCGACAGTTCCACCGGCTCCCCGGCCTTGGCCTTGGGCGTCAATGCCAGCGCTTCCTGCATCCACAGCTCGGCCAGGGTCGAAAGCCGCTGCTCGGTCTGCAAGCCGTCGGTGCCGGCCACCACCTGCCGGCACGCCGGCAGATTCTTGCCGCACTCGGCGGGCGTCTGTCCGATCACCGACAGCGCTTCCTGCGACAGCGCGCTCAAGCGCCCGCTGTTGAGGATGTCGCCGCGCTTGAGCATCACATAGTCGGTGTTGGACACCGGCTTCATCTTCACCATCGCGCAGCCGCCACAAAGCAGCAGCGCCAGCAGTGCCAGCAACGGCAGCAGCCGGGGCGTCCTTGCCTGCAGGGATGTCGCCATCAGGGGTTTCCGCCACCATCGATACCCGGAACCCCTGCCCGGATCCGGGTCGAGAAGTCGGGGCCATCACCCGCCGCGCGGGCACGCGAGGTGATGCGTCCCAGCTCGCGCAGGCGCTCAACGGGCACGCCCGCTGTCAGGCCACCGATGCTGCCGACATAGTCGGCAAGGTAGCCGGACAGCAGCAGCCGGTAATCCAGCGGCAGCCCCGGCACGATCTGCCGTACCAGCTCGAACACCACCGTGGTGCAGTTGCTGGTCAGTGTGTTGTAGAAACGCGGTGCCTGCTGGAGTTGCTGTGCGCTGGCCACGTAGGAATGCAGCAGCGCCTTCATCTCTTCCCGGTCCAGGCCCTGCAAGCGGTAGAGATAGACATCCTCGCCACGCACGTTGCTGCGCACCTGCACGATGTCGCGTTCGTCGGCGGCGACCAGCACCGCTTCGAACTTGCGGAAGAAGCCACCGAGCGCGGAGAACGCCTCGTCCTGCTCCTTGCGGATTTCCAGCGAGAACACCAGTTGCCGGCCATCGGAAAAACCGAACGACACCAGCGTATGGGCGATGGCCGGCCCCATCCAGTAGGACAGGATCAGATCAGCCGAACGCACCTGCGACAGATCGTACTGGCGGGGTTCCCAGCGCACGTCGTAGTCGTTTTCGGTGCGCCAGTGGAAATTGCGCACGTTGTCGATCAACAGCCGGTCACCCTCGATGCGCGCATGCAGCGGCTGCGCCACATCATCGGCCCAGGCTCGGTCCTGCTGCGGGCGGATCGTCGCCCACCACACCAGCATCACGCAGAACAGCACACCGAATACCGCCAGCGAATGCCAGCGCCGCTTGGGACCGAAGCCCGCACGCACGGCCCAGATCGTCGGCACGCACCACACCAGCACCGCGGCGATGCGGGCGGCCATGTTGCCGGGGAAATGGAACCACAACGCAAACCCACCCCAGATACCCATCCCCAGACACACCAGGGCCAGCATCGTGCAACCAATGCTGCGCAATACACCCCGCAGGCGCAGCTTCTTGCCATTCAACACGTCAAACCTCCGCACACCATGTCCTGTTTGCCGGCAAAAACGAAGCCTGGTCCTGCAATGCGGATGGCATCCCTCTGCCGATCTTCCGATCGTCTGCTGGGCCGGTAACGACCCGCGCGCAAAGATATCCTGTGCGACGTTGAAATCCGAGGAACACTGCAACAAAAAAACCGGCACAAGGCCGGTTTTTTCTATTCGCTTGGTGGGCGGTGCAGGGATCGAACCTGCGACCCTTGCCGTGTGAAGGCAATGCTCTACCGCTGAGCTAACCGCCCGTGTTGCGAGCCGCTCATTATAGGCAGCCAAACGACAACGTCAACATTTTTTTGCAGACATTCACATCGTCTGCGTCGGCTTGTCCGAACCGGAGGTTCCGGCCAGCAGCGTCTCGATACGGTTGCGGATCGCCTCGCCGTCGGCGCCATCGGCCAGCTGCACACCGATGCCGGCCTGGCGGTTGCCCTGTGCCCCCAGCGGGGTGACCCAGACCACCTTGCCGGCCACCGGCAGGCGCTCGCTGGACTCGGGCAAGGTCAGCAGCAAAAACACCTCGTCCCCAAGGAAATAACGCTTGGACGTGGGCACGAAAATACCCCCGTTCTTCACGAACGGCATGTACGCGCTGTACAGCGCCGCCTTGTCCTTGACCGCCAGCGAAAGGATGCCCTGGCGGGCGTTGATCGCACTCATCGAATTTTCCCCTTGGATTGCACCTGGTTGGCCGCTCCCCACGCCAGCAGCAATTCCACCACGGCCAGATCGGCACGGATGGTGGTACGCAGCAGATCACGGGTACGGTTGGCGGCATCGAACCAGGCGGCCAGCTTGTTCAATCGGGCCGGATCGGTCAAGCCGTCGGCCGCCTTTTTCAGCGCCAGATCGGCAGCATGGCGCAGGCGCAGGTCGGCGTGTGCATCGGCGGTCCAGCGTTGGGCCAGCTCGATACTTCCCAGCCGACCGGCAAGCAGCTGCTCCAGCTCCGAGGCCACTTCACGGCGCAGGCCCATGCCCTCGCCCTGCAACCAGCGGTGTGCCAGCCCGGGATGCCCTCGTGCCGCCTCCAGCGCCTCGCGCGCCACGCCTTCGCTATAGCCTTGCGACTGCAGCCACACCAACGCCTCCTCGCGGGGCGGCAGGCGGAATTCCAGCCGCTGGCAGCGACTGCGGATGGTCTGTGGCAATCGCGCTGGGTCGGCACTGAGCAGCCACAGGTAACGCCCCGGCGAGGGCTCCTCCAGCGTTTTCAGCAGCGCGTTGCAGGCCGACCGGTTGATCGCATCGGCCGGATCGACGATCACCACCTGCGCCACGCCGTATTGCGGGGTGAGTGCCAGCTTCTGCGAGATCTCGCGGACCTGCTCGATCACGATCTCGGTGCGCAGCTTGTCACCGCTCTTGTTGGGAATGAACGAGGTCAGCTGCAGGTCCGGATGGGTACCGGCGGCGATCAGCTGCGCGTTGCGCTGCCGCCCTGCCGCGTCCATGCCCTGATCCAGCACATGTGCCGCCAGCTTCAGCGCCACTTCGCGCTTGCCCATGCCTGCCGGTCCGCAAAGCAGCAGTCCGTGCCCCAGCCGCCCGGCATCCAGCGCGTCAACCGCCCGATCAAAGGCCCGTTGCTGCCACGGGGTGAACAACTCACTCATGCATCGCATCCGCCATCACTGCTGCACCGCCCGGCTCCGGCTTTCACGCAGGCGCTGCAGGTAGCGCGCCACGGCCGCATTGTGTTCGCCCAACGTGGCGGAGAATTCATGCGCACCACTGCCATCGCCCAGCGCGACGAAGTACAGGGCCGTGCCTGGCGCCGGTTGCGCCGCGGCCTGCAACGCATCCCGGCCCGGCATCGCGATCGGCGTCGGCGTCAGCCCGGCACGCGTGTAGGTGTTGTACGGCGTGTCGGTGGTCAGATGGACCTTGCGGATATTGCCGTCATAGGCACTGCCGATGCCGTAGATCACGGTCGGGTCGGTCTGCAGACGCATGCCCATCTTCAGGCGACGGGCGAATACCCCGGCAATCTGCGGCCGTTCGCTGGCCAGCCCGGTTTCCTTCTCGATGATCGAGGCCAGCGTCAGCAGCTCGTACGGCGAGTCCAGCGGCAGGTCGTCGGCACGCGTGGCCCAGGCTGCGGCCAGCGCCTTCTCCATCGCCGCATGGGCACGCTTGAGCACGTCCAGATCGGTGTCGCCCCGCTGGTAGACGTAGGTTTCCGGCAGGAAGCGTCCTTCCGGGTGCTGGCCGGGGAAGCCCAGCGCCGCCATCAGCTCGGTGTCGCTCATGTCGCTGGTGGTGTGCCGCAGCGGATCGGCACGCTTGAGCGCGGCACGCAGCTGGCGGATGTTCCAGCCTTCGACCAGGGTCACGCGATACTGCAGCACCTTGCCCCGGCGCATGTCGCGCAACAACGCTTCCGGTGACGGCGCCGGCTCCAGCGCATACTCGCCGACCTTGATCTTGCCGGTCGCGTCCAGTTGCCGGGCCAGCCAGTGCCATTGCAGGTCGTGGCCTTCGTCGATGCCAGCCGCACGCAGCTTGCCGAGCACGGCACTGAAGGAGTCACCGGAGGCGACCACCACGCTGGGCTGGGTCGGCGTCACCGGCGTGGCGGCGAAATCCGCCTGCCGCTGCCACAGCAGCGCCGCGCCCGTACCGGCCAGTGCCAACAACAACACCAGTACCGCCAGCACTGCCAGACATCCGCGTTTGGCACCCGCCATGGTCACCCCGATCAATTGAATCCGCTGCGCAGGATACCGCGTGGTCGGCAACGCCGGCCAAAAGCGACGTTCATTCAGCCGGATCCAGCGCCCGCAGCAGGCCCCTCGCCTTGGCCCTGGTTTCCTCCAGCTCCCTGTCCGGATCGGAATCGACCACGATGCCGGCGCCGGTGCGGAAGGTCGCAAGCGCGCCCTGCACCTCGGCGCTGCGGATCAGGATGTTCAGGTCCATGTCGCCATCGCGGTTCAGCCAGCCGAAGGCGCCGGTATAGGCACCCCGCGCGGCCTGTTCCAGCTCGGCGATGATCTCCATGCAGCGCACCTTCGGGCAACCGGTGATGGTGCCGCCGGGGAAGGTCGCGGCGATCACCTGCCCCGGTGTCACCTCCGGGCGCAACCGTGCGCGCACGTTGCTGACGATGTGATGGACGTGGGCGTAGCTTTCCACGGTCATCAGCTCGTCGACCTCGACACTGCCGGCTGCGGCGATGCGCCCCAGGTCGTTGCGCTCCAGGTCGATCAGCATCACGTGCTCGGCGCGCTCCTTCGGGTGACCGACCAGTTCCCGGATACGTGCGGCATCATCATCACCGGCAAAGCGCGCACGGGTGCCGGCAATCGGCCGCGTCTGCACCACATCGCCGCTGACCGAGACCAGCCGTTCCGGCGAGGAACTGACCACCGCACGACCGGCGGCCACGAACAGCCCGGCGAACGGCGCCGGGTTGGCGGTACGCAGACGGGAATACAACACCTCCGGTGCCAACGGCGCGTCGAAACACGCCTGCCAGCGTCGCGACAGGTTCACCTGGAACACATCGCCGGCATGCAGGTAATCGATCACCTTGCGCACGCCCTCGTTGAAGCGTTCGCCGGCGTCTTCGACGATCTCGACCGGCGCCTGCCAGAGCGGCAACGGCGGCAGCGCGGCGAGCTGCTGGATGTGCAGCTGCAGCCCGCCCAGCAGGTCGGCCGCGCCGGCCTCGGCCACGGCCACGCAGCGGCCACTGTCACGTTCGCGCAGCACGGCGGCAGGACAACGCAAGGCGAGCGCTGAAGGCAGGCCGTCGTCGCGCTGCGGCAGGTTGAGGGTGGGTTCGATCTGCCCGGCCAGTTCGTAATCCAGCAGCAGCGCCCAGCCGCCACGGAACGGGAGCTCGGCGAAAACCGGCTCACGCGGCAGACGCAGCGATTGCCACTCGGCATCCAGCGCATCCAGAAAGCTGCCTTCCAGCAGCCTGCCGTCTTCGCGGTGCACCCGACCATCGGCCTCTAGTCGCAGCTGGCCGCCATCGGCGATCAGCAGCATGTCCCACTGTCCCTGCTTGCCGGCAGCGGTGGATTCCAGCAGGACGGGATAGCGGTTCGGCGCGAGCCGATGCAACGCCAGCAGGTCGGTATCGGCAGGCAGAGGAAGGATGTGCATCGTGGGCCCGTAAGAAGTCAGGGAAGTTGATTCCATCCTTCTCCCTTCGTGAGAAGGTGCCCCGAAGGGGTGGATGAAAGGAGCCTCGGCACAACGAGAGGCTTCATGCTGACGAACGCGTCACCACACGCCTGTCTGGTGAACCCGCGTTGTCACCCACCGGGAGCTCGACGAAGCTGCTGCGACCCTACCCTCACTCCCGCTTCGCGCCCCGGCCCTTGCGCTGGCGCAAGGGCGTTCGAGGGGCGGCGAACGGGTGGTTCGCAGACTGCCCCTCTTACCCCGCTGGGAGAGGGGCTTTGAGCGGCGCTCAGATCCGCTTGAAAACCAGCGTGCCGTTGGTGCCGCCGAAGCCGAAGCCATTGGACATCACCACGTCCACCTGCGCCTTGCGGGCCACGTTCGGTACGTAGTCCAGGTCGCAACCTTCGCCCGGTTCGTCCAGGTTGATCGTCGGCGGGATGATGCCGGTATCCAGCGCCATCACCGAGAAGATCGCCTCCACGCCGCCGGCCGCGCCGAGCAGGTGGCCGGTCATCGACTTGGTCGAACTCACCAGCAGCTTGTAGGCGTGCTCGCCGAAGGCGGTCTTCATCGCCATGGTCTCGCCCAGGTCACCCAGCGGCGTGGAGGTGCCGTGCGCGTTGAGGTACCCCACCTGCTCCGGGGTGACACCGGCGTCCTTCATCGCCGCGACCATGCAGCGGGCGGCGCCTTCGCCGTTCTCGCTCGGGGCGGTCATGTGGTACGCGTCGGAGCTGGCACCGAAACCGGCCAGCTCGCAGTAGATCTTCGCGCCGCGCGCCTTGGCGTGCTCGTACTCTTCCAGGATAAGGATGCCGGCACCGTCGCCCAGCACGAAGCCGTCACGCTCCTTGTCCCACGGCCGCGACGCCTTTTCCGGCGCGTCGTTGCGGGTGGACATGGCCTTCATCGCGCAGAAGCCGCCCAGCGCGGTCGGCGAAGAGCCACGCTCGGCGCCACCGGCGACCATCACATCGGCATCGCCATACTGGATCATGCGCATCGCCGTACCGATGGAGTGGTTGGACGTGGCGCAGGCCGACACCGCCGAGAACGACGGCCCCTTCAGCCCGGCGATGATGCTCAGCTGGCCCGGCAGCATGTTGATGATGGTCTTGGGCACGTAGAAGGGCGAGATCTTCTTGCCTTCGTGGAAATCGATGGTCTGCTCCTCGATTCCCAGCAGGCCGCCAATGCCGGCACCGACGATGACGCCGATACGCTCGGCATTGGCCTCGGTGACCTCCAGGCCCGAATCGTGCAGCGCCATGAAGGCGGCACCCAGGCCGTAATGGATGAACGGGTCCATCTTCTTGGCATCCTTGCCACTGACCCGGTATTTGCCGAACAACGGATTGTCGGCGGTGATGTCGAAATCCTTGACCTCACCTGCGATCTTGGTGGTGAAACGTTCCAGATAGTTCTCTGCAACGCTCGTCAGCGGGCCAATGCCCGAGCGGCCATTGATGATGCCTTCCCAGCTGCTGGCCAGGTCATTGCCCAACGGCGACACCATGCCCATGCCGGTAACGACGACGCGACGACTCATTGCGGATTCTCCCGGCCCCGTTCACGGGGGTTGAAACGGTGAAAAGCACAGGGCCGCATCTGCGGCCCCATGAATTTGCCGCGCGGACGGACATTCGAGCCCGCCGCGCTCTGTCAGGCGTGGATTACGCCTTGACGTGTGCCTTGACGTAGTCGATGGCAGCCTGGACGGTGCCGATCTTCTCGGCTTCCTCGTCCGGGATCTCGCACTCGAACTCTTCTTCCAGCGCCATCACCAGCTCGACGGTGTCCAGCGAATCGGCACCCAGGTCATCGACGAACGATGCACTGGTGGTGACTTCTTCTTCCTTGACGCCAAGCTGCTCGACAACAATCTTCTTGACGCGTTCTTCGATGGTGCTCATTTGGATATCGCTCCAGATGGAGTAGTGGTTCAAAAGACGCCAGCCCCTTGGGCCGGCCGTGGGATAGTGTAGTGGAAACCGCCGCGCCGATGCATTCCCTCGGAAAAGCCACGACGATCAACCACTTGGGTGCAGTCCCTGCACCACACGCTTACGGCATGTACAGACCGCCGTTCACGTGCAGGGTTTCGCCGGTGATGTAGCTGGCCGACGGACTGGCCAGAAAACCCACCGCCTTGGCGATGTCTGCCGGCTCGCCGAGGCGGCCCAGCGCGACCTGGCCGAGCATCGCCGCCTTGGCGTCCTCGGGCAGATCCTTGGTCATGTCGGTGTCGATGAAGCCCGGCGCGACCACGTTCACGGTCACGCCACGACTGCCGATCTCCTTGGCCAGCGACTTGGAGAAGGCGATGATGCCGGCCTTGGCGGCGGCATAGTTGGCCTGCCCGGCATTGCCGGTGACACCGATGACCGATGCAATGTTGATGATGCGCCCCTTGCGCGCCTTCATCATGCCGCGCATCACCGCCTTGGAGGTGCGGTAGACGCTGGTCAGGTTGGTGTCGAGGATGGCCTGCCAGTCCTCGTCCTTCATCCGCATCAGCAGGTTGTCGCGGGTAATGCCGGCGTTGTTCACCAGGATGGTGATGGCACCGAATTCCTTGCCGACCGCCTCGATCAATGCATCGATCGCACCTGGCTCGGTCACATTCAACGCGCGGCCATGGCCGCCCTGCGCAGCCAGACGTGTGCCGATGGCGGCGGCGCCGGACTCGGTGGTGGCGGTGCCGATGACGGTCGCACCCTGCGCGGCCAGTTCGTCGGCAATGGCCGCGCCGATGCCACGGCTGGCACCGGTGACGAGCGCGATTTCACCCTGCAATGGCTTGCTCATTCGTAGTTCCTCATTCGTTCGGCGCTGCGACGGCAGCAGCCGGTCAAGACAGGTGTCGGGCGATACCCGGCGCCTGCCCGGTGATCATCAGTTGGCCCACGCTTCCAGCGCGCCGGCAAAGTCTGCCGGGGTGGCGAGCGGACGCCCGTCGATACTCTTGTCGATGCGCTTGACCAGACCGGTCAGCACCTTGCCGGGGCCGCATTCGGCCACGCGGCTGGCACCTCGCGCCGCCAGCGCCTGCACGCAACCGGTCCACTGCACCGGCTGGTACAGCTGCTGCACCAGTGCCTGGCGGATCGCATCCACGCCGTCATGCACCCGGGCATCGACGTTCTGCACCACCGGCAGCTGCGGCGCACGCCAGTCCAGCCCGGCCATCACTTCGGCCAGACGGTTGGCCGCCTCGCGCATCAGCGGCGTATGCGAGGGCACGCTGACCGCCAGCTTCACCGCCTTGCGCACACCCTTCTCGGCCAGCAACGCCAGCGCACGGTCCACCGCGGCGGCATCGCCACCAATGACGATCTGGCCGGGGGAATTGAAATTGGCCGGCACCACCACCTGGCTGCCAGCTGCTTCGGTGCAGACGTCCTGCACCAGCACATCCTCGGCGCCCAGCACCGCCGCCATCGCACCGACGCCGGCCGGAGCCGCATCCTGCATCAGCTGGCCGCGCAGGCGCACCAGATGGGCACCGTCACGCAAGGTCAACGCACCGGCCGCAACCAGCGCGGTGTACTCGCCCAGGCTGTGACCTGCCAGCATCGCTGGCCTGGCACCGCCCTGCGCATTCCACAGCCGCCACACCGCAATGCTTGCCGCCAGCAATGCCGGCTGGGTGAACTCGGTGCGGTTGAGCTGCTCTTCCGGGCCGCCCTGCGACAGCGCCCACAGATCCACACCCGCACCCTCGGAGGCCTCCGCGAAGGTCTCACGGACCTGCGGATGCAGCTCGGCCAGTTCAGTCAACATTCCCAACGACTGGGAGCCCTGTCCGGGGAATACGAAAGCGAGTGAGGAATCAGTCACGCGGTCATCTGCTGTTTGAATCGAAGCCCGGCATCATAAGCGCGAACGCCGCCACCCGTCTGTACTGCCGCGTATGCCACGGGCCGGAAAACCGGCGGAAACCACGCGAATCCAGAACCTGCCCCCACAGCCACCAGCCGGGTCGGCGGTCGATGATCGCCCCCTGCGGCTGCCCGCCCCATGCGCCACGGCCTTGTAGCGGTGACAACGAATCAGACTCCACTCAATCCAACAGCGCGCCCATCATGACAATGCGTCCTCAGCGCCGCAGCGCGGAAACCGCCAGCAGCACCCAGCCGGCCATCAGGCTCATGCCACCGGCAGGCGCCAAGGTCGTCGGCCAGCCAGCGAGGGCACCGGCCGTCAGGCTGCCGCTGAACAGCAAGGTTCCGAGCAGCAGCACATACAGCCCGCCGCGCCCCATGGTGCTCATCGATACCGGCCCCAGTACCACCAGCACCGCGCCGTGGCCGAAGGCATACAACGCCGCGGTGCCAAGATTCGACTGCACCTGCGGGTCGGCCACACCGTGCGAGGCGTAGGCCGACAGGCCGATCGCCGCAGCCGCCAGCAGGCCACCACAGAAGGCCAGAAATGAAGGTTTACGCACCCGCCGCTCCAGACCCCGCATCACTCCTCCTCCGTACGCGCGCCATGGCGCGGAACAAAAAAAAACGCGCCGCAGGAAGCGGCGCGTTTTGTGTGGATCACTTCATCTGTCGGACAGACGCTTACTTGACCGACCAGTACACGTCATAGGTACCGTCGGTGGTGAACGCCTTGTCCACGCCGCCCTTCCAGGATTCGTAAGGACGATCGATCACTTCGTTGCCGCTGGTGGCTGCCCAGGCACGCAGTGCGTTGCGGGCCACATCCAGACCCGCCATGTGGCCGGTGTAGGAAGCAAAAGCGGAACGGTGGGCCGGTGCGTGCACATAGGTCACCGGGTTGCCGGACGGAATCTTCACTTCCAGCTTGCCATCGGCCGAGGCCACCTGGGCCGCCTCATCCGTCTTGGCGGCTTCGCCGTCCTTCTTCTCGGCGGCAGCGGCACCACTCTTCTTGCGGACCGGCTGGGCCACGTCGAAGGCGTACTTGTCGGCGGCAAAGTCGGTGGTGACGATGCGGACCGGACCAGCAGCCTCAAGGCCATTGGCATCCATCGCACGCTTGATCCACTCCTGGTTGTCCTCGATGGACTTGCGGATGGTTTCGTTGCTGCGATCGATATTGCCGGCATTGATGACCAGCAGGTCTTCGGCCGGAACCTCGACGATCTTCAGATCGGTCAGCGGGGCTTCCGGAGCGCGGTAGTCGACGTTCGGCACGGTCGCCAGCATGTTGGCCATACGCGACAGACCCAGCTTCACGTCATCACCGATGTGACGGCTCACGTACAGGCCGGCATAACGGCCGAACAGGTCCATGCCGTACTTGATCGAGTAGTCCTGGGTGATCTTGACGTTGCGATCGTTCTTGCCGGTCGGCTCGAGGGTGAAGGTGGTGACCTTGTCATGGCCGCGACTCGGATCCTCGATGGCGATGCGCACCAGCTTGTTCTCTTCGCTCTCCTTGATCTCCCAGCTGCCCTTGCCCAGCGTTTTGTCGCTGGAGGTGTACTCCAGGCGGGCGCCGACGCCGGCTTCCGGACCGCTGAGCTTCAGCTCGGCAGCGGGATCACGCAGCACCAGGGGATTCCAGTCCTTGAAGCGACGCAGGCTGTTGACCGTGTCGTACACGATCGTCATTTTGCGATTGGTCTCGATGCTTTCAGAAATGTGGCGCTCGCCCGGCAGGCACACGCCAATGATGACGAAGAGGCCAGCCACGATCCCCAAGGCAATCAGGAACTCGATAATACGGGTCATTCAGGAGTCTCCGGGGCCGATCCCACGGCCGGGTTGATTGAAGCGAAGCCCCCATCCTATCAGGCTTACGCGGATTTTAGACGGATTTGACGCACCGAATTTCCTGTCAGGTACGTACATATGGCTCGACAGCCGCAGAGCGTAACGCATCACCCGCGGATCAGGTGCGATTGCGTGGCGACGGCACTGCCGGAACGGCCCTTGCACCGGCCCGCTGACCGCTTTGTTACGGCCCGCATATCCGCCCCAGCGGTCATCACATACCTCAAACCAGTTGCAGCTCGAAGGCCTTGAGCACGGCGCGGGTACGGTCACGCACTCCCAGCTTGGAGAGGATGTTGGAGACGTGGTTCTTGATGGTGCCCTCGGCCACTCCCAGCGAGTTGGCGATCTCCTTGTTGGAAAAGCCCGAGGCCATCAGCCGCAGGATTTCGGTCTCGCGGTCGGTCAGCGGATCCGGGCGATCGAGGCTGACGAACTCGTTGCGCATGTGCTCCAGCCCCGACAGCAGCCGCTGGGTCACCGCCGGCTGCACCAGCGACCCGCCCTCGGCCACGGTACGGATCGCGCCGACCAGTTGTTCCAGCGTCACATCCTTGAGCAAATAGCCTTTGGCCCCGGCCTTGAGCCCGGCCAGCACCAGCTGGTCGTCATCGAAGGTGGTCAGGATGATCGCCGGCGGCAGCTGCCCCAGCCTGGATAGCGTCTGCAGCGCCTCCAGCCCGGACATCACCGGCATGCGCATGTCCATCAGCACCACATCCGGCGCCACCTGCGGGATGAGCTCCACCGCCTGGGCCCCATCGGTGGCCTCGGCCACCACCTCGATGCTGTCGTCCAGCGCCAGCAGGGAGCGGATGCCCTGCCTTACCAGGGTCTGGTCGTCGACCAGGCAGACTCGGATCATCATTCAACTCCTTGTGGCCCGGAAGCCAGCATCATAGTGGTTGCCCCCGGCAGCGAAACACGCAACCGGAAGCCGTCGCCGCGACGCGCACTCACCTCCAGCGAGCCGCCGTACTGGGCCAGCCGCTCGCGCATGCCGCGCAGGCCGTTGCCGGGCAGGATCTCATCCAGCTCGCCACCGATGCCATCGTCGTGCGCGCGGATCACCACCTGCCCGTCCTCACGCCGCACCTGGATCCACAGGTTGCCAGCGCCGGCATGGCGTACCGCATTGGTGATGATCTCCTGGGTGCAGCGCAGCAACACGTGCGCGCGCTCGGGATCTTCGACATTCAGCGGGTCATCCATGTCCAGATGGATCGCCAGCGACGGCACCCGCTCGGTCAGCGGGCGCAGCGCAGCGGCCAGGTCGATCGCCCCGCTCTCGCGCAACTGGCTGACCGCCTCGCGCACGTCGGTCAACAGCAGCTTGGCCAGAGTATGCGCCTGCCGCACATGCTCCTGCGCCTGGCCTTCGGTGATGTGCCCGGCCACTTCCAGGTTCAGGCTCAGCGCGGTCAGGTGGTGCCCGAGAAGATCGTGCAGCTCGCGCGAGATGCGGGTGCGCTCGTTGACCCGGGCACTTTCGGCCAGCAGCAGGCGGGTGGCGCGCAGCTCCGCATTCAGCCGCCGCTGCTCTTCCCGCGCCTGGGTCTGCTGCCGCGCCACCAGACTGGTGACGAACAGGAACATCGAAAACCCGCCGTACAGCAGCGATTGCAGCAGCGCCTCGAACAGCGGCAACCCGAGGATCAGGTTGTAGACCGGGAACACCGCCAGCTGGCTCAGGATCAGCCAGACAATGCCCACCCGCTTGTTCAGCAGCCAGGGAATCACCCCGGCCGCGACCATCATCAGGATGCTGCCCAGCCCGGTGGCCGAGAGGTAACTCACCGCCAGCGCCGAGATCGTCAGCAGCAGCAGTACCGCCCGGTCGTGCCAGCTGGCATGGCCACCGGCGCTCAAGCCACGGGTCAGCCAGAAATAGCAGCCGCCAAAAGTGAGGTAGCTGGCAAACAGCCACGCCGCCTGGGAGGCAGGCGGTTGCAGCACCCCCTCCTCCGGCGCGTACTGCGTGTAGATCAGCGGCAGGCTGACCAGCGCCCAGGTAAACAGGCCGGCCAGACGGAGTACACGGGTGTGGCTGAGATGTCCCAACATGCGCGCATAGTACGGAGCGGCAGCGGTTTGCGCCCTCCCACGGAAGTCATGCCCGAACCGGCTCGCCCGGCTCCGGCCAGCCATGCGATAATCCGCCGCACAGCCGAAAGGCCGACCGTTACACCCCACGGAGTCACAATGTCGATTGTCATCCGCGACGTGCTTGAGCATGAGCTCGATTCCGTTCTGGCACTGAACAACAACGCTGGCTTGGCCATCCTGCCACTGGACGCCGCAAAACTCCGCCGTTTCTACGAGACAGCCGAATACTTCCGCGTCGCCGAGCGCGACGGCAACCTGGCCGGCTTCCTGGTCGGTTACGGCAGTGGCAGCGGGCACGACAGCAGCAACTACGCCTGGTTCCAGCAACGCTATCCCAGCTTCTTCTATATCGACCGCATCGTAGTGGCCAGCCGCCGCCGTGGCGGCGGTGTCGGCCGTGCGTTCTATGCCGATGCGCAGAGCTACGCCGAGCTGCGCTACCCGAAGATGGCCTGCGAGGTGTTCCTCGACCACGGCGCCGATGCGGCGCTGCTGTTCCATGGCAGCTTCGGCTTCCGCGAGGTCGGGCAGAACACCATGCTTGACGTCGATGTCCGCACCAGCATGCTGCTCAAGGACCTGTGCAGCTATGAGTGGGTGCGGGAAACCTATGGTGACAACCTGCCCGACGTACCGTGGGTAGGCCACACACGCCGGCCGCTGCAGCAGCAGCGCCCGACGGGAACATGAGATGGCAGTGAATCTGGATTTTGAACAGGCCGGTGAACTGAAGATCGGCCAGGTCGGCATCGCCAACCTGCGTATCCGCACCCTGGATGTGGAACGCCTTGTCGGGGAAATGCGTGAACGCGTAACCCGTGCCCCCAAGCTGTTCGGCCGTGCCGCGGTGATCCTCGATTTCGGGGGATTGAGCCAGTTGCCCGACCGCGCCACCGCCCAGTCGCTGCTCAGCGGCCTGCGTGATGCCGGCGTACTGCCAGTGGCCCTGGCCTACGGCACCCGCGAGACCGAGATCCTGGCCGAACAACTCGGCCTGCCCTTGCTGGCCAAATTCCGCGCCCAGTACGAGCGCGTTGAAGCAGAGCCGGCACCGCCACCACGCAGGCAGGAACCTGCACCGCCCCCGCCGCCGCCCGCACCAGCGGCCCAGCCCGGGCGCATGCAACTGGGTGCGGTGCGTTCGGGCCAGCAGCTGTATGCGGAGAACTGCGACCTGACTGTACTCTCAACGGTCGGCGCCGGTGCCGAGGTGATCGCCGACGGCAGCATCCATATCTACGGTACGCTGCGCGGCCGGGCACTGGCTGGCGCACAGGGCAACACCGGCGCGCGCATCTTCTGCCGCGACTTCCATGCCGAACTGGTCGCCATTGCAGGACGTTACAAGGTACTGGACGATATTCCCGACAGTCTGCGCGGCAAAGCCGTACAGGTCTGGCTGGAACAGGACCAGATCATGATCGCCGCGCTGGATTGACGCAGCGGCCCACCCGAACATTCAGGAGAAATCCTTTGGCTGAAATCATCGTAGTCACCTCCGGCAAGGGCGGCGTCGGCAAGACCACCTCCAGCGCCAGCCTCGCCTGCGGGCTGGCCCGTCGCGGCAAGAAAGTCGCCGTCATCGACTTCGACGTGGGCCTGCGCAACCTTGACCTGATCATGGGCTGCGAGCGCCGCGTGGTGTACGACTTCGTCAACGTCGTCCACGGCGAGGCCACGCTGAAGCAGGCCATGATCAAGGACAAGCGCTTTGACAACCTGTTCGTGCTGGCCGCCTCACAGACCCGCGACAAGGACGCTCTGAACAAGGAAGGCGTGGAAAAAGTACTGAAGGACCTGGCCGCCGACGGCTTCGACTTCATCATCTGCGACTCCCCCGCCGGCATCGAGAAGGGCGCGTTCCTGGCGATGTATTTCGCCGACCGCGCCGTGGTGGTGGTGAACCCGGAAGTGTCCTCGGTGCGTGACTCGGACCGCATCATCGGCCTGCTGGACTCCAAGACCGCCCGCGCCGAAGACGGCAAGGACGTCCCGGCCTACCTGCTGCTCACCCGCTACAGCGCCGCGCGCGTGGAAACCGGCGAGATGCTCAGCATCGCCGACGTGGAAGAAGTGCTGGGGCTGAAGGCCATCGGCGTGATTCCCGAGTCCGGTGACGTGCTCAACGCCTCCAACAAGGGCGAGCCGGTGATCCTGGACAGCGAGTCCCCGGCCGGCCAAGCCTATGAGGATGCCGTTGGCCGCATCCTTGGCGAGGAGCGCCCGATGCGCTTCACTTCCGTCGAGAAGAAGGGCTTCTTCAGCAAGCTGTTTGGAGGTTAAGGCATGGGACTGCTCGACTTCCTGAAACAGAAGAAAAACACCGCCGAGACCGCCAAGAACCGCCTGCAGATCATCATCGCGCAGGAACGCAGCACCCGCGGCGGCCCGGACTACCTGCCACTGCTGCAGCGCGAACTGCTGGAAGTGATCAAGAAGTACGTCAACATCGACGCCGAGGCGGTCAAGGTCGACCTCGTCAAGGATGGTGCCAACGACGTGCTCGACATCTCCGTCGCCCTGCCCGACGACAAATGACTGCCAC
Organism: Stenotrophomonas sp. UBA2302; assembly: GCA_002345545.1. Lineage (GTDB taxonomy): Bacteria > Pseudomonadota > Gammaproteobacteria > Xanthomonadales > Xanthomonadaceae > Stenotrophomonas. Next base: position 77,664 of record DDVW01000037.1, read on the forward strand.
CCGGTGGCTGCGGCCACCGGGCTTTCCTGCCTGTGAACGACTCCCTTTCCAACGGACCGGCCGCCACTGTGCTGTGCGTCGGCGATATCGACTGGGCCGATGCGGCGGATCTGCTCGCCCGTCACGGCCTGCGCCTGAACCAGGTCCCGGCCGGCGAAAAAATTCCCGGCAGCTATTGGGGTGAGCCGGAAGCCGGCATCATCGCCTGCGACGTCTACGTGCGCGATGACACGCCGGTGCACTCGATGCTGCATGAGGCCTGCCACCTGATCGTGCTGCCGCCGGAGCGCCGTGCGCAGGTGCATACCGACGCCACCGACTCGGTTCCGGAAGAAGATGCCACCTGCTATCTGCAGATCGTGCTGGCCGGACAGTTGCCCGGCGTCGGCAGCGCGCGGCTGATGGCCGACATGGATGCGTGGGGGTATACGTATCGGCTGGGGTCTACAAAGGCGTGGTTCGAGCAGGATGCCGAAGACGCCAAAGCCTGGCTGATCGAACGCGGATTGCCCGTCGCGTAAAGCCACAAGCGCGGTAGCACACGGGCGCGTGGCGACGCGCCAAGCTTGTTCGGCGCCTCCCTGTCGGCTTGGCGCGGTTCGAGCAGGATGCCGAAGACGCCAAAGCCTGGCTGATCGAACGCGGATTGCCCGTCGCGTAAAGCCGCAAGCGCGGTAGCACACGGGCGCGTGGCGACGCGCCGGGCTTGTTCGGCGCCTCCCGGTCGGCCTGGCGCGGTTCGAGCAGGATGCCGTAGACGCAAAAGCGTGGCTGATCGAACGCGGCTTGCCACCCGCCTGAAGCTGCAGCGGTGATCCGCCTTTGGCCTACGCCGGGCGCTCCGGAAGTGACGCCCGCATATCCAGCACCACCCGCGTGCCGCGTTCGGGCTGCGAATGGATGTCCAGTGTCCAGCCCAGGTGGTCACAGAGCCGGGCGATCAGCTCCAGCCCGATGCCCGAACGCGGGTTGCGCTCGTCCTTGGCCAGCCGTGCATACAGCTGCGCGACCGCCTCCGGACTCATGCCATGGCCGGGATCTTCGATAGTCACCAGCGCCTGCGCCGACACGCTCAGACGGATCACGCCGCGGTCGCTGTTTTCGATCGCGTTGCGCAGCAGGTTGCCGATGGCCGCCTGCACCACGCCCAGTGGCGCCAGCAGCCGGCACGGTTCGGCCTGTACCAGTTGCATCTGCAGCTCCTTGCCATTGGCCAGGTGACGATGGTCCTCGATGATTTCCGGCACCAACTGCTCCAACGCCAGCAGTTCGCTCATCGCCGCCAGCTTGGCTGGATCACGCGCCAGCACCAGCAGCAGCTGGATCAACTGCTCCACCCCCGACGCGGTGCCGCGGATACGCTGCAGCTGCTGGCGTACCCGCGCCGGCAAATCCGGCTGCTCCAGCGCCAGTTCGGCGGCACCGGTGATCACCGCGACGGGCGTCCGCAGTTCGTGGCTGGCGGTACTGATGAACGCCCGCTCGCGCTCGACGAAATGCTCGTTGCGCTGCAGGTAGTCGTTCAACGCGCCGGCGATCACCTCCAGCTCGGCGCTGCCGCGCCTGTCGACCTGCACCTGCTGGCCGCGGCGTTCCGGACGCAGGTGGCCGATGTCCTGCGCCAAGATCGACAGCGGCCGTACCAGCCGGTTCATCCCCACCCAGGCCATCAACAGGGTGACCAGCAGCAGCGCTCCCCCGGCCAGCAGCCCCCAGCGGGTGACAAAGTGTTCCAGCTCGGCGAAATCGGTGATATCCAGCGCCAGCGCCACTCGGCCGAAATCATCGGTATCGCGCACCATCACCGCCGCTTCCCGGCCGGCCAGCAAGGTCCCGTCATGCAGGCCCGGCTTCAATGCTGCCAGCGTTTCGGGAATGCCAGCCTCATCGTGCTCGCGGAACAGATGCAAGGTATCCGAGTCCTGCCAACGGTAATCAGGATCGGTGCGCAGGTGGGCGATGATGCTGTCCAGCTCGGTGTTCAACAGTGAGCGCCACACCGCGTGCTCGGCATGCTCATGGACATAGTTGGCCGCGCCGAATACCGCCAGCGTGACCAGTGCCACGTAGGCCGCCAGCCAGCCCAGCAGTTTGCGGCGCAGGGTGGGCCGCTTCATTGCCCGAGGCTGCCGGTAGCGGGTGCCGACAGGCGGTAGCCCACCCGTGGCAGGGTGTGCAGCAGTTTCTGCTCGAACGGGCCGTCCACCGCGCGCCGCAGCTCGTAGATGTGCGAGCGGAGCATGTCGCCATCCGGCGGTTCGTCACCCCACAGTGCGTATTCGAGCTGGTCGCGGGTCACCGCCGCCGGGCTGGCGCGCATCAGCACCTCGAGCAATTTGCGGCAGGCCGGATACAGGTGCAGCACCTGGCCGGCGCGCTGCGCCTCCAGCGTGCCCATGTCCAGCCGCAGATCGTGCACTTCCAGCACCTTGCGCGGATTGCGGCCCAGCGTGCGCGCCAGCACCGCGTCCAGCCGTACTTCCAGCTCGGGCAGTGCGAACGGCTTGGTCAGGTAGTCATCGGCGCCGGCACGGAAGCCGGCAATCTTGTCCGGCAGCTCGTCGCGCGCGGTCAGCATGATCACCGGCACCTCGCAATGGTGTTCTTCGCGCAGTTTGCGCAGCACTTCCGGCCCTTCCATGCGCGGCAGCATCCAGTCCAGCAGGATCGCGTCATAGGACTGGGTCAAGGCCAGGTGCAGGCCGGTGACACCATCGGGCGCCACATCCAGCACATGCCCGCGCGCCTCGAAATAGTCGAACAGGTTGGCGATCAGATTGCGATTGTCTTCGATGACCAGCAGCCGCATGTGGCAGGACGTCCCATGACCCCGCGGAATGGGGGCAGCGTCATTATCCTAGTCGCGGACGGGCCGGAATCCCGTCGAAACCGGTGACAATGATTCCGACGCGATTCCCACGCCGCTGCCGCCATCATCGCGCCCCTCCTTCCGAGAACCCGTTGCCCGTGCTCCCGAAACCTTCCCGCCCCTCCTCGACGTCCCTGCGGTTTGTGGTGCTGATGGTGCTGGTCGTGGCCAGCCTGGTGGCCGGTCTGGGCCTGCGCTCGCCCAGCCCGCCGGACGAGCCGCGCTTCGTGCTCGCTGCCCGGCACATGGTCCAGACCGGGCAATGGCTGCTGCCCCATCGCGGCAGCGAGCTGTACGCCGAGAAGCCGGCCACCTTCATGTGGCTGCAGGCGGCCGCCTACAAACTGGTTGGCGACTGGAACCTGTCCTTCCTGCTGCCTTCCCTGCTGGCCGCGCTGCTCACGCTGTGGCTGACCTGGGACATGAGCCGGCGACTGTGGAACCGGCGGGTTGCGCGCTACGCGGTGCTGGGCCTGTTCGTCTGCATCCAGTTCGGCTTGATGGCCAAACGCGCGCAGATCGACATGGTGCTGGTCGGCATGACCACGCTGGCGCTGTGGGGGCTGGTGCGGCACCTGCTGCTGGGCCCGAACTGGGGCGCATTCGCCCTGGCCTGTTTTGCCGCCGGCGTTGGCACCGTCACCAAGGGTGTCGGGTTTTTGCCGCTGCTGATGCTGCTGCCATGGCTGGGCTGGCGTTGGCGCCACCCGCATGCGCCGGGGCCGGGGCGCAGCTGGGGCTGGTGGCTGCTGCTGCCGGCCTTCCTCGCCGGCACCGCGGTATGGCTGGGGCCGCTGTTCCTGGCCTTGCTGCAGGACCCCGACCCGCAGCTGCAGGCCTATGCCCGGGAACTGCTGTTCAAACAGACCGGCACCCGCTACGCCAACGCCTGGCATCACCACCAGCCGTTCTGGTACTACCTGCAGGTGATGGCGACGATGTGGCTGCCGGGCAGCCTGCTGCTGCCGTGGCTGGTGCCGGCCTGGTGGCGCCGCTGCCGTCGCGGCGATCCACGCTATGTCCTGCTGCTGGGCTGGGTACTGCTGGTGCTGCTGTTCTTCAGCGCCAGCCCCGGCAAGCGCGAGGTCTACATCCTGCCGGCACTGCCGGCGATGGCCGTGGCCGCCGCGCCACTGCTGGCCGGCCTACTGCGCCGCACCGGCGTGCGCTGGTTGTTGCTTGGGTATGTGCTGCTGCTGGCCGTGGCGATGCTGGCGATCGGCTATGGCGCAGTACATGGCGACGGCTGGGCGCTGCGCAATGCGACCAAACGCGCAATCGACCTGTCGGTGCTGCCGCCGGTCGGCTGGTGGCTGATCGGCGTCGGCAGTGCCTGCGTGGCACTGGTGCTGACCCTGCGCCTGCGCCGGGCCGGCTTGGCGGTGGTGCTGAGCACCGTGCTGTTGTGGTCGATGTACGGGTTGGGTGCGATGCCGGCGCTGGACCCGTACAGCTCCGCCTCGCGGGTGATGGACAAGGTGCGTACGCATATCGGCCCGGAAGCGCAGCTGGGCATGGTCGCCTGGCGCGAACAGAACCTGCTGCAGACCGATCCGCAGGCCGCCGATTTCGGCTTCAAGCGCCCGGTCGCCGAGCAGTGGCAGGACGCCGCCCGCTGGGTGGCTGAAGATCCGCAACGACGCTGGCTGTTCGTGCTGGACAAGGCGATGAGCCCCTGCGCCGACCGCGCGGCCATCGTCGCCATCGGCAGTGCCAATCGCAACAACTGGCAGCTGTTGCCGGGCACCGCACTGGATGTCGCCTGTGTCGCCAGAACCCATGGCGCGGTTGACGACGGCGATGGCGTGCAAGACGACGACGGCGACTGAGGCGGGCCTGCCGTCACCGTGGCGCGGAAGGACGGGGAATGTCCTGACCACTGACAAAATTCCCACATCCTTCCGACCACCCTCCGACACCGCACGGAACAGCATCGCGCCATCACCTCTGATGGCCTCTGTTCCATGCCCGTACTGCCCGCTGCCCATCCACTGCTCCCGTCGTCCACGGCCATTGGACTGAAGTCCCGCAGCCACATCGAATGGATCCCGCTGATCCTGGCCGTGCTGGCCAGTGCGTTGCTGATGACCGGCAACGGTGACCAGTGGCTGGCCGACCAGCTCTATCGCTGGCAGGGGGGACAGTGGGCGCTGAAGGATGCGTGGTGGACCAGCCAGGTGATCCACAAGGGCGGCCGGAACCTCACCTGGGCAGCCGCATTGCTGGTGATGTTCGCCCTGCTGCGCAGCCGCCTCGACAGCCGCTGGCGTCCGCTCGGCCGGCCGCTGCTGTATCTGCTGCTGGCCGTGGGCCTGTCCACCGGCCTCATCGCGTTGCTGAAAACCTGGACCCATATGGATTGCCCGTGGGACCTGCAGCGCTACGGTGGCCTGCGGCCGTTCATCAGCCTGTTCCAGACCCGCCCGCTACTGCTCGGGCACGCGGCCTGCTTCCCCGCCGGCCATGCCGGCTCCGGCTACGCCTGGGTAGCGCTGTTCTTCTTCATGCGCGAAATCCGTCCGCAGTGGCGCTGGCCGACCCTGCTGATCGCACTGGCGTTGGGTGCCGTGTTCGGTGTGGCCCAGCAGCTGCGTGGCGCGCACTTCCTGTCCCATGACCTGTGGTCGCTGGCGATCAGCTGGACCGTCGCCTCGACGCTGTCTCTGTGGATGCTCGACTCCGCGCCCGCTGCGGCCGCCACCCGCCTCCCGGTCGTCGCACTGGAGGAAGCGGCATGAGCACCCTGCTTCCCGTCGCCTCCGCGCCGCGCCTGTCGTTTACCCGCCTGCGCAGCTGGCGCCCGGAAATCAGCACCGAAGCGCTGATCCTGTTGGCCAGCACGTTCTTCGCTCTGGTCAGCAACGGCCTGTTCTGGCGCAGCGCGATGGCCACCAACCCGGGCAACATGCTCTTCGCGGTGTCGCTGTTCGCCTTGCTGGTCAGCGTGCACGCGTTGCTGCTGGCCTTGCTGGTATGGCACTGGAACGCCAAGGTGCTGCTCACGGTGTTGCTGGTCACCACCGCCTTCGCAACGCATTACATGAACAGCTTCAACGTCTATCTGGACGCGGACATGCTGCGCAACGTGCTGGCCACCGATCACAAGGAATCGCGCGAGCTGATGACCCCGGCGCTGATCCTGCCACTGCTCGGTTATGGCCTGCTGCCGACGCTGCTGCTGTGGCGGACACGTCTGCGCAAGCGCAGCTGGGGCAGGACGCTGCTGTGGCGCGTCCTGCTGCTGGTAGGGGTGATCGTGATCGGCGGCACTGGTGCGATGGCCTCGTTCCAGGACATCTCGGCGCTGATGCGCAACCACCGCGAAGTGCGCTATCTGGCCACGCCGGTCAATTATCTGATCTCGCTGAAGCAGAACCTGGCCAGCGCCAGCCCGATCAAGCAGCAGCCGAAACTGCCACTGGGCACCGATGCCAAGGCCACGCCGCGCGCGGCCGGCAGCAAGCCGCGGCTGCTGGTACTGGTGGTGGGCGAAACCGTGCGCGCGCAGAACTGGGGTTTGAACGGTTACGCGCGCCAGACTACGCCGGAACTGGCGCAGACTGGGGCGGTCAACTTCCCAGACATGCATGCCTGTGGCAGCAGCACCGAGGTCTCGCTGCCGTGCATGTTCTCGCCGTTCGGTCGCCATGATTACGATGAGAAGAAGATCCGCAGCCATCAGTCGTTGCTGCATGTCCTCGAGCACGCCGGCATCGCCACGCTGTGGCGCGACAACCAGTCCGGCTGCAAGGGCGTGTGCGAGGGGCTGGCCATCCAGCGGCTGGACGATGCCACCACTCCGGAGCTGTGCGCCGATGGTCGCTGCATGGATGAAATCCTGATCGAGGATCTGGCCGCGCAGGTCCGCGCCAGACCCGGCGACCGCGTGATCGTGCTGCACCAGCTGGGCAACCACGGGCCCAGCTACTTCCAGCGCTACCCGGCGCGCTTCCGCCAGTTCGCACCCACTTGCGACACCGCCGACCTGGGCAAGTGCAGCCGCGAGCAGATCGTCAACAGCTACGACAACGCGGTCCGCTACACCGACCATTTCCTGGCCCGCACCATTGCCACGCTGCGCGGCATCGACGACTACGACACGGCAATGATCTACCTGTCCGACCACGGCGAATCGCTCGGCGAGAAGGGCCTGTACCTGCACGGCATGCCCTACGCCATCGCCCCGGAAGAACAGACCCGCGTGCCGATGCTGATGTGGTTCTCGCCCGGCTTCGCCGCCGATCGCGGCCTTGATATGGCCTGCCTGCGTAAGCGTGCCGAACAACCCACCGACCAGGACAACCTCTTCCCCTCGGTGCTGGGCCTGATGCAGGTAAAAACGGCGCTGTACGACCGCTCGCGTGACGTGTTCGCCGGCTGCCAGAACACCAGCAATGCCATGTAGGCGCTGCGCACGCTGCAACACCGGACAGCGCTGCACGTACCGTCACCGTTTCCTGTAGGAGCTGCGTGAGCTGCGACCACCCAGCGCGGCTCGACTCCGGACGACCCCTGCAATCGCACCACCTCACGACACGCACGACAATCCACCGAGTCGCGGCTCACGCCGCTCCTACAACACCCGCCGCAAGCTCCCCGCATCACTGAACCACTCACAGAGGAAACGCCGATGGCCACTTTCCCGCAATGGCTGCCCTGGGCCCTGCTGTCGGCCGTGTTCGCCGCGCTCACCGCGATCTTCGCCAAGCTCGGCCTGCAGGACATCGATCCGGACCTGGCGATGCTGCTGCGCACCGCGATCATCGTCGTGGTGACCGCGATGTTCGTGGCCGCCACCGGCAAATGGCGCAATCCGCTGCAGCTGCCCGCCCCCACCGTCGGCTGGCTGGTGCTGTCGGCGCTGGCCACCGGCGCCTCGTGGCTGTGCTATTTCCGCGCCCTGCAACGCGGCCCGGCCGCGCAGGTGGCGCCGGTGGACAAGCTCAGCGTGGTGCTGGTGGCCCTGTTCGCGGTGGCGTTCCTGCAGGAGCGGCTGGCCTGGCGTGAATGGCTGGGCGTGGCGATGATCGCCGGCGGCGTGCTGCTGATGGCGATCAAACGCTGACCTTTGTCCACTTGCGGCGCTGGCGCGGCCGCTCTACCTTCGCCGGACTTGTAATCACTCCGGGGATCACCGTGAAGAATCGTCATCTGGTACTGGCCCTTGCCGTCGGCACGGCCGTGCTGTCACTGGCCGCCTGCAAGAAGGAAGCCTCGCCCGACGCCGCCCAGCCGGCCGCCAGCGCCGCCGCCCCGGCCGAGAGCGCCGACCAGTTCATCGCCCGCGTGAATGCCGAGTACAAGGCCATGTACCCGGAGATCAGCTCGGCGCAGTGGCTGTCCTCCACCTATATCAATGACGATTCCGCGCGCGTGGCCGCCAAGGCCAACGAGCGCTGGCTGACCACGCTCAATGGCTGGATCGAGCAGGCCAACAAGTACGAAGGCCAGCCGATGAGCGCCGACACCAAGCGCGCCATCGGCCTGCTCAAGCTGATGACCGCCATGCCCGCCCCGCGTGATCCGGCCAAGCTGGCCGAACTGGCCGGCATCGCCACCAAGATGGAAGGCGACTACGGCGCCGGCACCTACTGCACCGGCGAAGGCGATGCCAAGAACTGCCGCCAGCTCGGCGACCTCGAAAAGGTGCTGGCCAGCTCGCGCGACTACGACAAGCAGCTCGACGCCTGGCAGGGCTGGCACTCCACCGCCGTGCCCTCGCGCGCCAACTACCAGCGCTTTGTCGAGCTGGTGAATGAAGGCGCCCGCGAGCTGGGCTACAGCGACGCCGGCCAGATGTGGCGCAGCGGCTATGACATGCCCGCCGAGCAGGTCGGCCCGGAAACCGACCGCCTGTGGGAGCAGGTCAAGCCGCTGTACGAGCAGGTGCACTGCTACACCCGCGCCAAGCTGGACAAGGAATACGGCAAGGACAAGGCCGAAGTCGGCGGCGGCATGATCGCCGCGCATCTGACCGGCAACATGTGGCAGCAGGAATGGAGCAACCTGTGGGACCTCACCGCGCCCTACCCCAACGCCGGCAGCCTGGACATCACCGCCGCGCTGGAAAAGCAGTACCAGACCAACCTGAGCGCGGCGCTGGCCAAGGCCGGCAACAGCGCCAACGTCGAGAAGCTGTTCCAGGCCCAGCGTGAGGCCGAACTGGCCACCGCCCGGCAGATGACCGAGCGCGCGCAGGACTTCTACGTGTCGCTGGGCATGCCCAAGCTGCCGGAGAGCTACTGGGCCAACACCCAGTTCACCAAGCCGCTGGACCGCAACGTGGTCTGCCACGCCAGCGCCTGGGACATGAACATGGGCGGCAACGGCAAGGACATCGGCCCGGACGTGCGCACCAAGATGTGCATCACCCCGACCGAAGAGAACTTCACCACCATCTACCACGAGCTGGGCCACATCTATTACGACCTGGCCTACAACCCGCTGCCGCCGCTGTTCCAGAACGGCGCCAACGACGGCTTCCACGAGGCCATCGGCGACACCATCGTGCTGGCGATGACGCCCAAGTACCTCAACTCCATCGGCCTGGTCGGCGCGCAGCAGGAAAGCCGCGAAGCCACCATCAACGCGCAGATGCGCATGGCCATGAGCGGCGTGGCGTTCCTGCCGTTCGGGCTGATGATCGACCGCTGGCGCTGGGGCGTGTTCGACGGCTCGATCAAGCCGGACCAGTACAACCAGAAGTGGTGGGAACTGAAGGCCCAGTACCAGGGCGTGGCCCCGGCCACCGCCCGCGGCGAGGAGTTCTTCGACGCCGGCGCCAAGTACCATGTGCCGGGTAATACCCCGTACCTGCGTTACTTCCTGGCGCGCATCCTGCAGTACCAGTTCTACAAGGGCCTGTGCGATGCCTCCGGTTATACCGGCCCGCTCAACGAGTGCAGTTTCTACGGCAACAAGGAAGCCGGCCAGAAGTTCTGGGCGATGCTGAGCAAGGGCGCCAGCCAGCCGTGGCAGGCAACCCTGAAGGAACTCACCGGCGAAGAGAAACTCGACGCCGCCCCGATGCTGGAATACTTCGCCCCGCTGCAGGAATGGCTCAAGCAGCAGAACGAAGGCCAGATGTGCGGCTGGACCGCGCAGGCCCCGGCGGCCAGCACACCGGCAGCACCGGATACCGCTGCGAAATGAACTTTGCCGGTTGATTGAAAGCACAGGGCGCCTTTATGGCGCCCTTTGTTTATTCAGCCTAGGGACGGTCTGAATAATCTGCACATGTGCTCATATTCACAGCGTTTGAACCGCTCCCACCGGCGACCTGAAAAATCAGTAACCGTAAGCTCCCCCGTCAAGCAGACACTTCAAAAGTGGAACTTCCGGTGTGAGTGACGTCCTCCCCTCGTTAGGACCGGTCGGAACTGGAAAATTCGGCTGCGGTTGAGGGAGAAAAACGGGCGGCGAACTCTGCAGGCGGGATGTCTCCGAGCGACGAGTGCGTCCGGAATTGATTGTAATCCAGCCTCCAGCTTTCGATCTTGCG
>DDVW01000037.1:88078-88514 GCA_002345545.1 Stenotrophomonas sp. UBA2302
CTTGCGGCGGGCGTCTTCGAGGGACAGGAACCAATGGATGTTCAAGCACTCGTCCCGAAAACTGCCATTGAATGATTCGATGAAGGGATTGTCGGTTGGCTTGCCGGGCCTGGAGAAGTCCATCGTGACGCCGTGATCATAGGCCCAGCGGTCCATCGCGATCGAGATGAATTCGCTACCATTGTCGGCCTGGATTCGCTCGGGCACGCCGATCTCGTTGCGCAGCCTTTCAAGCGTGGCAACGACGTCTTCGCCCTTGAGCTTCTGGTCCACCTCAATGGCCAAGCTCATCTTGGTGAAGTTGTCCACGATCGTCAGGCTCCTGAATCGACGGCCGTCGAAGAGCGCATCGGCCACGAAGTCCATGCTCCAGCACTGGTTGGGAGCGGTCAGCACGGGCCGCTCCATGCGATGAGCTGGGTTCACCCCCGTTATC
>DDVW01000079.1:0-5163 GCA_002345545.1 Stenotrophomonas sp. UBA2302
AAAAGGTCTTCTCTGACCTGGGCCGCGTCAAGCACCTGAAGGAACGCGGCGTGCTCATCGGCGTGGCCTGGCTGCAGGCCAGCGCCATCGGCGGGGCGCTGGTGATGGCCGCGTTCGGACTGGCGACACTGCCGGTGATGCTGCCGCTGACCTGGTCCGGCGCGCGCATGGGCCGCTGGCTGCAACGCCCCGGCCTGCGCAAGGCGCTGGCCGGCCTGGTTCTCGCCGCCGGCCTGCTGACCATCGCCGCACCATGGCTGATGCAGGTACCGGCCCTGCACGGCGTGCTCAGCGCACTGGGCTGCCAGCCGCTGTCGTCACGCTGACCGCATGCGGCTGCGCGCCGCGTAACTCAGCGCATGCGGAGCCCGCAGCTTGTGCCATGAACGCGCCGCGCACCTGCGCTTGAGTGCAATGTGGTCGAACAGATAAAGACTTGGCAAAGCGCCGCCCGCAAAAGACAGCCCTCCCCGATCAAGTGACCCGTCACCGACGGCGAACGGAGGAATGCGGCAGCCACTCCCATCACTGACAGCATGCCGCAAAGCAGACACGGCATGAGCCGGGAGTCGAGGGTTTCCTGTACTGCCTCACGTGTTCGCGCCAGACTCCTGCGCCGGACAACACGACGGACGGGATTCTCATGTCATCAGCAATGCGCTGATGTCGGTGACCCGTGGATCATCGAGCAGGCTGCGCCGGAAGATCAGTACATGGCTGTTGCTGTGGGCCGAATAACGGCTCAGCCCGGCAACCACCGCGATCGGCAGCAGCGCGGCGTAGCGCACCGCCAGTCCGGCGTCGTACACCACCGCGGCCAGCACATCGAACGGCTCCCGGTCGAGATTGCGCAGTGCGCCCAGCTGCGGCGAGGCGTTGTGCGCGGTGAGCCGGCGGCCCTTGATCTGATAGCGCAGCCCCGCCGCATCGCGTGCGTCATAGCCGGCCCGCGACTGTGCCTCTAGGCGCAGATCCAGCGCGCGTGACACCAGCGATTCGGTGTAGTCGGCAACCGGGTTGTTGGCACTGCGCACCACCCCGCGTGCCTTCAGTGCGGCCAGCAATTCGCAATGGGCCGACAGCAGCTGGCGATCGCTGTATTCCGACCAGTCCGGCAGCGGCGCCACCAGCTCGACGACGATACCGCCCAGGTGTGCCTCGTCGGCACGGCACAGCCGCCCGTCGATGAAGCAGTCGTGGCCCGCATGCGGACTGCCATCATCGGCGTAGCGGGCTGCAAAGCCGCCGGAAAGCCCGACGTTGAAGAATTCCAGCCGACGCCCCGCGGCCGAACACGCCCGGCCGGCACAGCTCGTGCAGACGTAACGTGGATAGCGGGTAAGCGCCGGCAGGACGCAGCCGCAGACCGGGCACTGGTGATCGATACCGGTCATCGCCGCTCAGTGGTCGTGGTCGTGGTCGTGGTCGTGCTTGTGATCGTGCCCGTCGTGACCGGCAGGCGGCCCATGCACCGCGCAGGCATCACCGCAATGTTCGGCCTCCACCTGCAAGGTCACATGCTCGATGCCGAAGCGGTCGTGCAGCATCTGCGCCAGCGCGCGCCGCAACGCCTCCGGCTCCCCACCTTCGGCCAGCACCACGTGTGCGGTCAACGCCGGCGTGCTGGAACCCAGCGCCCATACATGCAGATCGTGGATGCCGGCCACTTCCGCGTGCTGCTGCAGCGCCTGTTCGATATCCGCCAGCGCCATGCCCTTGGGCACGCCTTCAAGCAGCACGTTCAACGCGTCACGCAGCAGCACCCAGGTGCGCGGCACCACCCACAGGCCGATCAGCACCGCCAGGATCGGATCGACCAGGGTCCAGCCGGTGAAATGGATGACCAGGCCGCCGGCGATCACCGCCAGCGAGCCGAGCATGTCGCTCCACACTTCCAGATAGGCGCCCTTGACGTTCAGGCTCTCGCCGCTGCCGGCGCTGAGCAGGCGCATCGCGATCAGGTTCACGATCAGGCCGAACACCGCCACCCAGACCATCCCGCTGGAGGCGATGGCCTGCGGCTGCTGGAACCGCTGCGCCGCCTCCCACAGGATGTAGAGGCCCAGGCCGAACAGCAGCAGGCCGTTGGTCACCGCGCCCAGCGCTTCCAGCCGCACATAGCCGTAGGTGCGGCGCGCATCCGGCGGCCGTCGGCTCAGGCGCACCGCGGTCAATGCGATCATCAGCCCCAGCGCGTCGGTGGCCATGTGCGCGGCATCCGACAACAGCGCCAGGCTGTTGGTCATGAACGCACCGATGATCTCGACCAGCAGATAGGCCGAGGTCAGCCCCAGCGCCCACCACAGGGGTTTCTCGTGGCGGATTTCACTGGGCAGGTGGTTGTGGTCGTGACTCATCGGCGGCTCCGGCAGGCGCGGCCAGCATAGTCAGCCCGTCGCCACGGAGACTATTACATCGCCGCGGCCGCGCCCTGCCCCACGGCTTCAGCGCGGCCCGAGGACCGTTTCCAGATCGGCACCCTGCGGCATGCCCGAACGCATCTGCACGCTGCCATCGGCATCCTTGAAGACGATACCCGGCGTGCCCTGGAAACCGAGCTCCAGCATCGTCATCTCGTTGGCGCGCAGCTTGGTCTGCACCTCGGCCGGCACCGTGGACAGCGGCTTGATGCCGCCCTTGGCGAAGTTGCGTTCGTTCTCCAGCAACGCCTGCTGCGGCGAGGTCGCGCCCAGGATCGCGGCGGCCTTGCCGGCGCTGTCCTCGCGGATCACGCCCACCAGGATATGCCGGATCTGCACCTTGCCCGACTCCACCCACGGCCGCGCCGCCTGCCAGAAATGGTTGCAGTACGGGCAGTTGGGATCGCTGAAGGAATAGACGATACGCGGCGCATCGGCCTTGCCTTCGGCGATCCAGTGGCTGCCTTCGACGCTGGCCCAGGCCTTCTGCCCGAGCGGGCCCTGCACCAGTTCCTTGAGCTTGGCCGCGTTCAGATCCTCACCCTTGGCATTGACCAGGGTCCCGACCACCGCGTACTCGCCGTCTGCGGAGACGTATACCGCCAGCGGCTGCTGGCCGGCCACGCCGGCATAGCCGGTCAGGCCGACCGGTGTTTCGAAAGTGCCCATGAAATCCACGCCCTGGCCACGCAGCGTGGTGATCACCGCCGGCTCGGCAGTGGCGTTTTCGGCTTCTGCCGCGACCGGTGGGGCCGCGGCGGCACAGGCGGCCGGCAGCAATACCGCGCAGGACAGCAGCAAAGAACGAATGACAGTCATCATCAACCTCGGGAAAGAACAATCGGTTATTGGATATCGCGCAGGCGCGCTTCCAGCGTGGCGCGCGAGATCTCGCCCATATGGGCACGGACCAGCCGCCCCTGCGCATCGAAGAACAAGGTGGTGGGCAGCGCCCGCGCACCGGTCTGGCGCATGAGCTCCGACTCCAGATCGAGCAGCACATGGTCCGGCACCATGTTTTCAGCACGCAGGTAGTCGGCCACTTCCTGCGGTGTCTCGCCCTGGTTGGCGAAGACGATATTCACCGCCGGGTGCGCCTGCTGCGCCTGCACCAGCACCGGCATCTCGCGCCGGCACGGGCCGCACCAGGTCGCCCACAGGTTCAGCACCAGTGGCTGGCCGTTGAAGCGCTCCAGCGCCACGGCCTCGCCCTGCAGGTCCGCCAGCACCGCCACCGGCATATTCACCGTCGAACGCTGCACCGCGAACAGGGCCAGCCCGGCCACCAGCCAGAACGCGCCTCCGGCCACCAGTCCCAGCAACACCGGCTTGCGCGGCAATGGCCGGCTGGTTTTCCACAGCGCGTACAGCGCCGCCACCACGATTCCCGCCACCGGCGAAAAGCCGCCATCGCCCAGACGGATGATCGATAGCGGATCGCCCAGATAATCGCGCAGGTGCAAGGCCACATGGGCCAACCGCGCGGCCAGCAGTCCCCACAGGAATGCATCGAGCACGATGGCACCGGAACGGCTGCGCGAGTCGCCGGCCGCCGGGGCCAGGCCACGCGCAAACCCCCAGGCGATCGCCAGTGCCAGCAGCGCCACCACCGCCATCATCGGGAACGGGCCGGCGCTGATCATGCCGGTCCTCCCGGACACCCGGCCACGCGATCGTGCCGAGCTGCGGAGGTCACCGCTGTGGCGTACTGCGCGCCGGGAAAAGAGAAGTTGGAGTTCATATCGCATACACCATGGATGAACGCGGGTGAGCCGGGGCTGACCCGCGACACCTGTGCACGTGCAGCGGCCTCTTCCAAACATGTCCGGGAGCAGAAAAACCGTGATATTCACTACGGTTCAAGGCTAAGGTTACGCCCCCTCCAGCCGATATCGGCTGCCTGATTCCAGCTGCCACGCACTTCCATCATGTCCAGCCCCACGCTTCCCTCCAAAACCACTGATGCCGCCGATACCGGCAACGCCGCCCTTGTTGCGGCCTGGCAGCACAGCCTGAGCGAAAGCGGTCCGGCAGCCATGCAGCTGCTGGCCAGCCTGGCCGATGCCGGCGCGATGGACATGGCGCTGCACTTCTACCAGGTGATGATGGATGACAAGCGCGCGTCGCGTCTGCTGTCGCATGAGCAGGTGCGTACCCGCCTGCAGCCGGCCATGCAGCGCTGGGTTTCCGACCTGCTGCGGGCCACGCCGGAAAAGGTGGAAGCGCTGATTGCCGCCCAGCGTGTGATCGGCGACGTGCATGCACGGGTGGGCATTCCGGTGGATCTGGTGACGCGCGGCACCCGTGTGCTCAAGCAGCGGCTGTTCCAGCTCATCCTCGCGCAGGCCGGCCACGGCGAAGTCGCGCATGCGGCCTGCATCAGCCTTTCCGCCTCGTTCGACATCACACTGGAAGCGATGACGCTGGCCTATTCCAACGCCCGCGAGCGCTCCACCCGCACCGACGCGGCCTACCGGCTGTTCTCGTTGATGCAGAACGTGGGGACCGAACGGGAACGCCAGCGCGCACTGCTGCTGGACTGGGAAAACACCCTGCTCTACACGCTGGCCAGCCAGGGCGACGACACCACCTTCCAGCCACTGGCAGGCTCCGAGTTCGGTCTGTGGTTCCTGCACAAGGGCATTCCCAGCTTTGGCGAGAGCCCGGAAACCGAACAGATCTGCAGCCTTGTCCGCGAGGTCGACCAGATCCTGCAACAAGCCCTGCACACTCCCCTTGACCC
>DDVW01000079.1:5201-7884 GCA_002345545.1 Stenotrophomonas sp. UBA2302
CTGACCAATCTGCTCAACCGCCGCTTCCTGCCGACCGTGCTGCGCCGGGAAATCGAGCTGGCGGCAAAAACCGGTGGCAGTTTCGCGGTGCTGCTGCTGGATCTGGACCACTTCAAGGCGATCAACGACGCCCATGGACACGAGGGCGGCGACCAGGCCCTGCAGCATGTGGCCGCCATCCTCAGCCAGTTCACGCGCGGCAGTGACTACGTGTTCCGGTATGGCGGTGAGGAGTTCGTGGTCGTGCTGGTCTCCGTGGAGGAGCGCCAGGCGCTGGTGATCGCCGATGGCCTGTGCCGCCGTATCGCCGACACCCCGGTGGTACTGGCGGACGGCAGTTCACTGACGATCAGCGCCAGCATCGGTGTCGCCCTGCATGACGGGCACCCGGACTACCAGCTGGTGATGGCCAAGGCCGATGCGGCCATGTACGAGGCCAAGAAGCGTGGCCGCGACCAGGTGGTGCTGGCCTCCGGCGATCTGCCTGCCACACCGGGACAACAGGCGCTGCAGCGTTCCTGAATCGTCCCGGATACCGCCGGCCACCTCCCGGCGTAGCATTGTTGACGTGGCGCGCACCGGCGCGCCAGCCAGGAAATCACCGATGTCGATCTTCCAGTCCCTGATCCGCCTTCCCGCCGTACTGCTGCTGACGCTGTTGCTGGCCCCGGTGTTGGCCGGAGCACGCGAGGCACCGCCTGCGGCAGCGCATGTCGATGCCGATGGCCCCTATGTGTTCCGCACCCGCGCCGGCCTGCGGGCGGAATGGATCTGCAACGACAAGGTCATCCGCCACACCCTGCCGGCACGGGCTGCCAGCAGCGTCATCACGCCCGAGTGCGGTTATCCGCACCCGTTGACGGTACTGCCTCCCGCCTCGGCCACCACCGCGCAGTTGCCGGCTACCGCGCGCATCGTCGCGCTGTCGGATATCCACGGCCAATACGGTTTGCTGGTCAGGCTGCTGCGTGCCCACCACGTGATCGATGCGCATGACCGCTGGTCACTCGGCAACGCCACGCTGGTCATCGCCGGCGATGTGTTCGACCGTGGTCCGCAGGTCACCGAGGTGTTCTGGCTGCTGTATTCACTGCAGCAGCAGGCCAAAGCCGTCGGTGGTGCGGTGCATTTCGTGCTCGGCAACCACGAGACCATGGTGCTGTACGACACCCTGAGCTACGTCCATCCCAAGTACATCCGCAGCGCCGAGCTGCTCGGCCGCCCGTATCCCGAGCTGTATGGCCCGGATTCCACCCTCGGCCAGTGGCTGCGCACCCGGCCGGTGCTGCTGCGCATCGGCGACACCCTGTTCCTGCACGGCGGCATCGCCCCGGAAAATCTGGACCTGGTGCGTCGCCTGGCCACCACCAACGCCACCTACCGCGCCTCGCTGGGACGCCCGCGCGATGAGGTCAAAAACGGGCGCCGCACTGCGCGACTGTATGACGGCAAAAACAGCCCGATCTGGTATCGCGGCTACTTCGACGGGCAGCTCGATGGCGACCAGGTCGAGGCGCTGCTCAAGCGCCTGAAGCTGGCGCGCATCGTCGTCGGCCACACCTCGATGCCGCATATCAGCAGCTTCCATGACGGCCGCATCATCGCCATCGACAGCAGCATCAAGAACGGGGAGAACGGCGAACTGCTGTTCATCGAGGACGGCAAGCTCAGCCGTGGCCTGCTCGACGGCTCACGCGTGCCGCTGGCCGAGGGCCAGCCGCGCAACAACTGACCTGCGCGACGTTCAGCAGCTGGCAGAAGCTGCGGGCTTCCCGCCCAGCGAGCGCTCCAGCGCGCGGTAATACGGCAGCAGCGCCAGCGCCCGCGCCACCACGAACAGCACCAGTGCCGCCCACAGCCCGTGGTTGCCCCACGCGGCCGTGGCCGGCCACGCGCACAGCACAAACGCCGTCAGCGACGCCATTGCGGCATTGCGCATCTCACGGGTACGGGTGGCGCCGATGAACACACCGTCGAGCTGGAACGCGGCCACCGACAGCAGCACGTACACCGCCACCCACGGCAGTTGCGCGCGTGCCAGCACCACCACCTCCGGCAACGAGGTCAGCAGCCCGACCAGTGCATCGCCGCCCAGCCACAACAGCCCCGCCAGCAGCACCGCGGTGGCCAGTGCCAGTTCGCTGGACAGGCGCACCGCCTGGCGCAAGCGCTCCCGTGCATTGGCACCCACCGCCGCACCGACCAGCGCCTCGACGACGAAGGCGAAACCGTCAAGGAAGAACGCGCTGAACGACACCAGCTGCAACAGCAGGTGGTTGGCTGCCAGCGTCGCCGCGCCCAGCGCGGTGCCCAGCCGCGCGAACAGCCCGAAACCGGCCAGCAGGCACAGCGTGCGCAGCATGATGTCGCCATTGGCCGCCAGCGTGCGGCGCAGGCGCGCGCGGTCGCCGATACGTGTCCACGGCAGGAACGGTTCGGTATCGGCATGGCGCTCGCGCAATATCCGCCACACCAGCAGCGCCGCGATCACGCAGGCGCTCCATTCGGCGATCGCCGTGCCCAGGCCGATGCCGTACGCGCCCATCTCGAGCACCCCGGCCAGATACACGTCCAGCGCGGCGTTGAGGCCATTGAGCAGCAGCTGCACCGCCAGCAGCGCGCGGCTGCGGCCCAGCCCGACCAGCGCCCCGCACAGCGCATACAACGCCAGCGCCGCCGGCGC
>DDVW01000040.1:0-17862 GCA_002345545.1 Stenotrophomonas sp. UBA2302
AGCTGCGGTTGCGGCTGGCGCGGCCCACACCGCGGGTCGCGGCCGGGCTGGCGTTGCGCGGACTGGCCAGCAGCGCGGTGGATATCTCTGATGGCCTGCTCGCTGATCTGCAGCACATCTGCCAGCGCAGCGGGGTGGCCGCGACGCTGGAGTTGCCTCAGCTCCCCGTATCTGCGGCTGCCGAAGCGCTGCAGGAGCTGGCGCTGTTCCAGCAGCTGCGCGTTGGCGGCGGCGATGACTACGAGCTGTGCTTCACCGCGCCGGCGTCGCAGCGCGAGCAGGTCCGGTCGGCGATGGCCGCAGTGGATATCGCGGTCACGCGGATCGGCCAGGTCCAGGCCGGTGCCGGGGTGACCCTGCGCGATGCCACCGGTGAAACAGCAGAGCCGGCGCGTCCGGGCTACAACCACTTCTCGCCGCCGCGCTGACCGCGCGCGGTTGGAAGGCACGGCCGCCGTGGCGGTACTCAGCCGTTGGCCGGATCGGCCGGCGGCAACACTTTGCCCGGATTGAGGATGCCGTCCGGGTCCAGCGTCTGCTTGATCGCGCGCATCGTCGCCAGCGTGGCCGGGGAAAATGCCTGGGCCATGAAATCGCGCTTGGCGATGCCGATACCGTGTTCGCCGGACAGGGTGCCGCCCAGTGCCAGTGCCAGTTCGAACACCTTGGGCAGCGTGGCGTGGGCGCGCGCATTCTCGCCGGCGTCGTCGGGGTGATAGAGGATGTTGACGTGCAGGTTGCCGTTGCCGGCATGGCCGAAGGTGACGATCGGCAGGTCCGCCTCGACCGAAAGCCGCTGCACGCCTTCCACCAGTTCCGGAATGCGCGAGACCGGCACCACCACGTCTTCGTTGATCTTGCCCGGGGCGATGCTCTTCAGTGCCGGCGACAGCGCGCGGCGCGCGGCCCACAGCCTGTCGCGCGCGCTGCCGTCGGTGGCCACGTCCAGTGCCAGCATGCCGTCGCCCTCGGCGGCCTCGGCCAGTGCGTTGAGCAGGTAAGGCAGGGTGTCATCGTCGCCATCGGCTTCAATGAGCAGCATTGCGCCGGCCTCGGGCACCTGCGCGCCATTGCGGCGCAGCAGTTCCAGGCTGCGTGCATCCATGAACTCCAGCATGGTCGGGGTGGCCGGCTGCGCCATCACCCGCGATACCGCCGCCGCGGCGGCCTGCGCATCGCGATAGAGCACGCGCAGACCAGCCTGCGCGCGCGGGCGCGGCGCCAGCTTGAGCGTGGCCTCGACGATCAGCGCCAGCGTGCCTTCGCTGCCGACGATCAGGTGGGTCAGGTCGTAACCGGTGGCGTCCTTGGTGTAGGCGCCACCGCACTGGATCAACTCCCCGCTGCCGGTGACCGCAACCAGCCCGAGCACGTTGTCGCGGCTGGTGCCGTACTTGACCGCGCGCGGACCGCCGGCATTGCAGGCCAGGTTGCCGCCGATGCTGCAGATATCGGCGCTGGACGGGTCCGGCGGCCAGAACAGACCGTGCGGCATCAGCGCCTGCTGCAGGTGGCCATTGAGCACGCCCGGCTCTACCACCGCGCAGCGATCGCCCGGGCGGATGTCGAGGATGCGGTTCATGCGCGCGAACGACAGCACGATGCCGCCGGCAGTGGGCACCGCCGCGCCGGTGGTGCCGGTGCCGGCGCCGCGGCCGACCAGCGGCACGCCGTGTTCGCGACAGGCGCGCACGATCGCCTGCACTTGTTCGCGGGATTCGGGCAGCGCGACACCCAGCGGCAGTGCATGGCGCCAGGAATTGTCCTGCGCATGGGCTTCCAGCACGCCGGCATCGGTGCGCCAGGCATCGCCGAGCAGCTGGGTCAGGGTCTGGTGGAAGGCGGCGGGCAGGGAATTCATGGATGTTGGCTCAGGTCGGGGGTGCGTTGCTGGATCAGGCGCCAGCCACATACGCACAGAAACAGCGGCAGCCACACCCAGCGCAGCTCCGAGAGCACGGTCTGCAGGCCGCGTGCCGAGAAGAAATGCTTGGTGAAGGGCGAGACGCGGATCGGCCGCCATGGCGCGAACAGGCGCGCATCGCTCCACGGCCACCACAGCGCGACACCAAGGCCGCCGGAGGTCAGCGCGTCCAGCAGCGGATGCGACAGCGCGCAAATGAAGACAAAGGCCGCCGCCTGCATCCGGCCGGCCTGCAGGCGGCGTGCGCCGAGTAACGCCAGTAGACCGAGCAGGCCGGCGAACAGCAGCGAATGGCTAGCGCCGCGATGGCCGAACGCATCGGCATAGGGAATATGCAGCGCGAAGGTGAGCACATCGGCATCGGGCAGCATCGCCGCGACAACGCCGGCGCCGAGCAGGCGCGGTGAGATGCGGCCGTGGTCACTGGCCCACCACAGCGCCAGTGGAATTGCGGCATGGGTGAAAACACTGGGCATCAGCAGTCGTCGGCGCGGAAGGCGTCACGGATCCAGTGCAGTTGCGGTGGTTCGCCACTGGCTTCGACCACGTCGAAGCGACACGGGAGGTTTGCCAGCGATGGATGCTGGGCCAGATAGAGCTGCGCGGCGAGGATCAGGCGGCGGCGCTTGCCGGCATCCACCGACGCGGCGCCACCACCGAATGCGGATGAGCGCCGGTAGCGGACTTCGACGAAGACGAGGCTGCCGGCGGCGGAATCATGCATGACAAGGTCCAGCTCGCCGCCGCGGAAGCGGACATTGCCGGCGCGCCAGTGCAGGCCGGACTTCTCAAGCAACGTGCGGGCGAGGGCCTCTGCCGCCGCGCCGCGCGTGGCCTGCTCAGCGGCCATTGCCGATCGCGTGCGGCTGGCCGCCGCTGAATGTCGACCACGCCGGTGTGCGCAGCACGTTGCCAAAGCCGTCCAGCATCAGTGTGCCGGTGGCACCGTCGAGCCCGCCGGAGGTGGCGGTGGCCAGCTTCTCCATGTACGCGGTGATCTTCCACGCGTCATGGCCGAAAGCGAACAGCCGTGCGGCGGCTCCCCGTACGGTCGGCAAGGTGCTGGCCAGGCTGCTGTGTGCGGGCAGGCCGGCGGTGCCGCGCGTGGTCCAGGCTTCGCTGGGATAGACGATGCCGTCCAGCGCCATGTCTTCCTCGGCCTTGCCGGTGTTGCTGGTCAGCTGCGAGGTGCCCACCCGGCTCACTGCCGCCAGCCCGGACAGGGCCAGTTGGGGGGCCAGTGCGCGCGCCTGGTTGCCCTTGACCGCCAGAAACACCGCGTCCACGCCGCTGGCCTGGCGCAACTGCGCGCCGATGTCGCCGGGCGCATCGTTGACACTGATGCTGGCGGCGATCTTGCCGCCACGTTCGCTGAAGCGTTCCTTGAACGCCGCACTGGCGCGGCGGCCGCTGTCATCGTTGCTGGCGATCACCAGCACGTTGCCGCGCTCGCGTCCGAGCAGATATTCGGCGGCGATGATGCCGTCGTCCTCCGGTGCCAGCGAGAAGCCGGCGCTGCCCGGCGGTGGGGTGTCCTTGCCGCGGTTCAGGGCAAGCAGCGGGACGGGCAGTTGCTCGCGGTGGAACAACGCGTCGACCTCGTCGCGGCCCAGCGGTCCGATGATGAAATCCACGCCTGCGGCAACCGCCTTGTCGTAAGCGGCACCGGCACCGGTGGCGGTGCCCCGGGTGTCGATGAACTCGATTTCGGGGCGACGCCGGGTTTCGCCGTAATAGCCGGCCAGCAGGCCATCGCGCACCGGCGCGGCGGCGGTGGCGAGATTGCCGGTCAGCGGCAGCAGCACCGCCAGCTTCACCGGCGGCCGGTAGCCGTCGGCCTCGGCGGGCGGACGCTTGCCCGTATCGAGCTGCCAGGCCGAATCACGATCGAACGGACGCGGCAGCGGCAGGCCGCGGGCGATCAGAGCGCGCCCGGCGAAGTTGTACAGCGGCTCGCCGGCGGGGAGTGCCGCGGCACGATCGCGCAGGGTGACATCGTCCAGCCCGGCCAGCAGGCGGGTGATGGTGCGCTGGTTGTCGCTGCGGGCAACGCCGCTGAGCATCAGCCCGGCGCGGGCGCGCTCGGTGGCGGCGTTGAAGCTGTCGCCACTGGTTTCGAATGCCTGTGCGCGGGCCAGGTGCCAGCGCGCCTGCAGTGGTGCCGGCAGCGACAGGCTGGAGGGGTGTTGCAGGACCTGCAGGGCCGCGGCGGGTTGCCCGTCAGCAAGGGCCAGTTCGGCCTGCAGCAATGCGAAGCGCTGGCTGGTGGCGCCACTCAGCTGTCGCGGCTGCACCTGCGCCATCAGCATGCGCGCACGGGCGCTGTCGCCGGCTTCGTGCCACGCGAACGCCGCATCGGCCAGCAGCTGTGCTTTGCCGGCCCCCCGGGCCAGTCCGGCTTCGGCCTCCAGCTGCTGCGCGGCCTCGCGCGGCTTGCCCTGTTCGAGCAGGGCGATGGCGGCCTGCTGGGCCGGTGAGCTGGTGGGGGCCACACTGGTGGTGGCACAGCCCACGAACAGCAGCATCGACAGTGACAGGGCGGAAATCCGTGCGGCTGGCTTGTTCATTTGGTGTCCGTTCGACTGGGCGCGGCAGTGGCGTGCGGGAGAAACGGTAGGATTCTAACCTTGCCCATGGAAATACCGATGATGAGTACCGCTGCCGCCACCTTGTATGTCGTCGCCACGCCGATCGGCAATCTGGCCGACCTGAGTCCGCGCGCGCAGGAGGTGTTGCGCTCTGTGGCGGCGATCTGCGCCGAAGACACGCGCCATACCGGCCAGTTGCTGTCGCACTTCGGCATCGGCAAGCCGCTGGTGGCGCTGCACGACCACAACGAGGAGGCGATGGCGCAGCGTCTGGTGGCGCGGCTGCTGGATGGCGAGTCGCTGGCGCTGGTCAGCGATGCCGGCACGCCGCTGGTCAGTGATCCGGGGTTCCGGCTGGTGCGCGCCGCGCGTGCGGCAGGGATCAAGGTCAGTCCGGTGCCGGGCGCCTGTGCGGCGATCGCCGCGCTGAGCGTGGCCGGGCTGCCGAGTGACCGTTTCCTGTTCGAGGGCTTCCTGCCGGCCAAGGGCGCCGCGCGGCGTGAGCGGCTGCAGCGGCTGGCGAGTGAAACCGCCACGCTGGTGTTCTATGAATCGTCACACCGAATCGAAGAATCGCTGGCCGATATGGCTGCGGCCTTCGGCGGTGATCGCCCGGCGGTGGTCGCCCGTGAGCTGACCAAGCTGTTCGAAACCGTGCTCGACGGCACGCTGGAACAATTGCTGGCCAAGGTGCAGGCCGATGACAACCAGCGCAAGGGTGAGTTCGTGGTGATGGTGCAGGGTGCCGGTGACGACGAGGCGGGCAAGATCGCCGAAGGCCGTCGCCTGTACGCGAAGTTGAATGAACACCTGCCGCCCTCCACCGCGGCCAGGCTCGCCGCCGAACTCAGTGGCGCGCCGCGCAAGGCGCTGTACGGCCAGACAGGCCATGATTGAGCTGAGCTGGCGCGCCGATTCCCCCGCCGCGCTGCAGGCACAGCTGGGGCTGGAAGGCCTGCCCGCCGAGCAGGCGGCACTGCTGGACAAGAAGCCGCGCGAACGCTGGTTGATGTCCGCATGGCTGATGGTCAATGCGCGTGTGCTGGCCTATCCGCTGCGCGTGCATGGCAGCGAGCGTCCGGACTTCCTGCTGTCCGCGCCGGGCATGGCCATCGGCGTGGAGTGCATGGAAGTGGTGCCGGAGGAGCTGAAGCGGCTGCAACCGCAGCTGCGCGAGATCAACTCCGGCTGGGTGCAACCGCTGCTGGCGCCGGGCCAGCATGATTGGGACTGGTCCAATCCGCTGCTGCAGCGGCTGCTTGCGCCCAGGGGCGGGCGTCCGGGCTTTGATGACGAGGATCCGGCGGGTCTGTGGCTGGCGGTGATGCGCTGGGCGGTGGCCAAGAAGCGCGACATCTTCGCCCGCGAGGGCTTCCGCCAGCAGCCGCGCAACGTGCTGTTGCTGCATGACAACTGGCCGCTGCCGGCCATGCCCTGCGTGCGGCTGTGCGAGGAGGCGGCGGCGATGCGTTGGCGGCAGCTGGTGGCACATCTGCAGCAGGCGTTGCAGGCGGAGTCCGCCTTTGCCGACTGGCAGCAGGTCGCGATCGTGCAGGCGCAGGTGGTGTGGCAACTGCAGGCCGAGGGGGTCCAGGTGCTGGAACGTGCCTGATCGGGTGATCGCCGTGGCCGTCAGTCAAACACGGGTGCGGCGTGCGACAATGCGCGCGGCGGAGTCGGCCAGACAGTCGCGTCATCCTTTCGGGGGTGCCGAGGAAAGTCCGGGCTCCACAGGGCAAGGTGCCAGGTAACGCCTGGGCGGCGCGAGCCGACGGAAAGTGCAACAGAAAGATACCGCCGAACGGTCCTTCGGGATGCGTGGTAAGGGTGAAATGGTGCGGTAAGAGCGCACCGCGAGTCTGGCAACAGACCGGCACGGCAAACCCCACCTGGAGCAAGACCAAATAGGGACCTAATGGCGTGGCCCGCGTCGGGTCCGGGTAGGTTGCTTGAGCGTATCGGTGACGGTGCGCCTAGAGGAATGACTGTCCACGACAGAACCCGGCTTATCGGCCGGCTCCGCCACTTTCCTCGCCGGCCGGGTGAGGAAAACCCCAAGATTCCCCGTGTGAAACCCCAGGGCCCCGGACCTGCGGCCCGCCATTCCCCGTGTCTGTCGATGCGTCCACTCCTTCAGAAATGGATCCTGCTGTATCGCGGGATTGTCCGGCTTGCTTCGTTCGCTCCGCTTGATTGAAGCGGCTCTCCGCGGGGGAGGCGGGCTGGATGGTGGATGAGGGGGCCTGGCTCTGCTGCCCGGGAGTCCGGCCCCGACCTGGACATGGATGGCTGTGGTTGCGAGCCCGGGCTCTTACTTTTGTTCGCGCCGGATCCCGATCCGGGTCTCTCCCAGGAAAGCGCCCTCCGGGCCGAAGCGCCGTTCGTGGATGAAGCCCAGTCCCTGATGGTCGATGGCGACCAGCGTACTGGCGCGGGTGCCGTATTCGTCACCACGGATGAAGGTGCTGGAGAGGCGCCGTTCCAGCTCTAGGGCAATGCCGGTATGCGGCAGGTCGTCGTCGGCAGGGCAGCTTTCATCGGCCAGCGCCGGCCACAGATCATCGAAGTCACCTGCGGGTTGCTGCAGCCAGCTTTCCAGCGCCTGCATCAGGCGCCGGGTCTTGGGCCAGGGCGCGTCGAGGGTGCCATTGGACATGCCATGGATACCCGGTGGCAGGCGCTGGTGCAGGGCCGGATGGTTGCCCAGATAGCAGCAGTGCTCGGCATCGGCGACCAGCAGGTTGAACGGAGCGAACCGGTGGGCACGGCTGGAAAGGACATCTATATAGCGGTCCGCGTTGTCGCTGCCTGCCAGATAGCCGGCAACCAGCTCGCCCCGCGACGGACCACCGGCCGCCGCGGTCGGATCGCGCACATTGGTCAGCACGGCGGCTTGACCGTGGTTGTTCACTCCCATCCAGCTGCCGCCGGAGCGCAGGTCGCGACCGGCGATGACGGTTTCCTGCGGAGGCGGCCAGCGTTGCAGCGGCGCGGTCGGCCGGGCGTGGAATTCGTCGCGGTTGCCTGCCATCAGCAGACGCCAGCGGGGATGGCATTTCCAGGCGAGGGCGACAAGGCACATCGGCGCAGTGTGCCGCCTTGCGCAACAGGCGGCCAGCGGCGGCTGAATGGATAGCCAGTGGCAGGCCGTTTTTCACCCTGCATATACCTTGCTGAATTATATGGAAATATTAAAATTTCTGACGAAACAGACACTTGTGGATAAACCTTGAACAATTATCTAAACATCTGCGCAAGCCATTGATGCCAGTAATTATTTTTGCCGCTCAAAGTTGTTGACAAGCCTTTGGGCACTGCTAAGGTGGTGTCAAGAGGGAAAACCGGGTGTTTTGTGGTTTTTCGTGGTTCAATGACCGCACAAGCGGAAGCGGACAGGCAGGTGCAGCGGCGTGTTTCAAGGTGAGACGGCCATCACGGTTGACGACAAGGGACGCATGGCGGTGCCAACCGCCTACCGCGACCTGGTCGCGCGTGCCAGTGGCAATCGCCTTGTGCTGACCTACAACCCGTTCGAGGCCGGGTGCCTCTGGTTGTACGCAGAGCAGGAGTGGGAGCGGGTGCGGGACGATGTGATGGCCAAGCCCAACACCCAGCGTGTCGTGCGGACCCTGCAACAGAAGCTGGTGGGCTCGGCGGCCCATCTGGAGCTGGACGGCAACGGCCGTATCAGCCTACCGGCCAGCCATCGCAGTGCGATCGGCATCGAGAAGAAGGCCGTGCTGATGGGCATGGGTGACAAGTTCGAATTGTGGAGCGAGCAAGCGCATCGCGCCTTGATCCAGCAGACGTTGTCTGACGGGGATCTGGGTGATGGGCTGCTCGACCTGAAGTTGTGAGCCGGGGTGCCCGGGTGCGCGGTCAAGCGCAGGCCGGTCACCCTCCGGTGTCGCAGCTGCCGGCGGATCACCTGCCCGTGCTGTACACCCAGGTCCTCGAGGGCCTGAGGGTGATCGAAGACGGTACCTATCTGGATGGCACGTTCGGTCGCGGCGGTCACGCCGGCGGTGTGCTGCGCCTGCTCGGCCCGAATGGACGCCTGCTGGTGATGGACAAGGACCCGGAGGCCATCGCCGTGGCCCAGCGCGACTTCGCGCCGGATGGCCGGGTGGCGATCTACCGGGGCAGCTTCGCCGATCTGCTGGACTGGAACGAAACCGCCGCCGGGCTGGATGGCGTGCTGTTCGATCTGGGCGTGTCCTCGCCGCAGCTGGACGTGGCCGAGCGTGGTTTCAGCTTCGGCAAGGATGGTCCGCTGGACATGCGTATGGACCCGGACGCGGGCGAGAGCGCCGCGCAGTGGCTCAACCGCGCCGAGGATCGCGAGATCGCCGACGTGCTGTGGAATTACGGTGACGAGCGCCAGAGCCGCCGCATCGCCCGCGCCATCGTCGCCCGCCGCGAGAAGCAGCCGTTCAGCCGCACTGCCGAACTGGCCGAGCTGATCGCCTCGGTGATGCCGCGCGGCAAGGACAAGATCCATCCGGCCACGCGCAGCTTCCAGGCCATCCGCATCCACATCAACCGCGAGCTGGCCGATCTCGAGGCCGGGCTGGATGCGGCGATGGCGCGGCTCAGGCCCGGCGGCCGCCTGGCGGTGATCAGCTTCCATTCGCTGGAAGACCGCATCGTCAAGCAGTTCATGAACCGCCATGCCAAGGCACCGCCGGCCAATCGCCGCCTGCCGGAGCTGCAAGCGTTCGTGCCGACGCTGGAGCTGATCGGCGGTGCGATCAAGGCCGATGACGATGAGCTGGCGGTCAACCCGCGCTCGCGCAGCGCTGTGCTGCGTGTGGCGCAGAAGCGCGAGGTGGCCGCATGAGCCGCCTGCTGCTGATCGTGCTGCTGCTGTGCACTATCGCCTCGGCGATCGGCGTGGTGTTCATGCGCCATCGCCATCGCCAGCTGTTCGTCGAGTTGTCGCGGCTGGAATACGCGCGTGACGAGCTGAACATCGAATTCGGCCGCCTGCAGCTGGAACAGGCGACGCTGGCCCAGGCCACGCGGGTGGACCAGGAAGCACGCGGCCGGCTGGGCATGAAGTTCCCCGAGGCGGCCGACATCGTGGTGGTGCGGCCATGAACAAGCCCGTGCGCAACCGCAACCGCAGCCAGTTCAACCTGCGCAATCGCCTGCTGCTGGTGGGTGTCGGGCTGGGTCTGTGCGCGGTGACGCTGGTCGGCAGTGCCGCCTACATCCAGCTGGTCAACAGCGATTTCTACCAGCGCGAGGGCGAGGCCCGCTATCTGCGCGAGGTGCCGATCGCCACTTCGCGCGGCATGATCACCGACCGCAACGGCGAGCCGGTGGCGGTGTCCACGCCGGTCGCCTCGATCTGGGCCAATCCGCAGGAACTGTTGCGTGCGCCGGAACGCATCCCCGAACTGGCACAGGCGCTGGGCCTGCCGGTGGACGAGCTGACCACCCGGCTGACGCAGAAGGCCGACAAGGAATTCATGTACCTGCGCCGCCGGATCAACCCGGACGTGGCCGGGCAGGTGATCGGCCTGAAGGTGCCGGGCGTGTTTTCGCAGCGCGAGTTCCGTCGCTATTACCCGCAGGGTGAGGCGATGGCGCACGTGCTGGGCTTCACCAATATCGACGACCGTGGCCAGGAAGGGCTGGAGCTGGCCTTCGACGAATGGCTGCGGGGCAAGCCCGGTGCCAAGAAGGTGATCCGCGACCGCAAGGGCGCGATCGTCGAAAGCATCGACCTGGTGCGCGCCGCCGAGCCGGGCAAGGACCTGACCCTGAGCATCGACCGCCGCATCCAGTTCCTGGCCATGCGCGAGCTGCGCAACGCGGTGGTGGAGAACAAGGCGGCCGGCGGCTCCATCGTGATCATGGACGTGGCCACCGGCGAGGTGCTGGCGATGGCCAACCTGCCGACCTACAACCCCAATGCGATCGATGGCGCCACCCCGGACACGCGCCGCAACCGTGCCGTCACCGATCTGGTCGAGCCCGGTTCGACGATGAAGCCGCTGACCATCGCCACCGCGCTGCAGAACAAGGTGGTCAGCGCCAATACGGTGGTCGATACCAACCCGGGCTACATGTCGCTGGGCCGCTATACCATCCGCGACGTGCCGCGGAACAACGGCGTGCTCGACGTCACCGGGGTGATCACCCGCAGCTCCAACATCGGCGCGGCCAAGATCGCCGCGATGATCCCGGACAAGACCTTCTACGACTCGGTCCGCGCCTTCGGCTATGGCGCGGCGCCGGAGAGCGGCTTCCCCGGCGAAGCCTCCGGGCTGGTGCCGGCACCGGGCACCCCTGGCTGGTATGGCACCACCAAGACCACCATGTCCTACGGCTACGGCCTGAACGTGACGCCGTTGCAGATCGCGCAGGCGTATGCGGCGCTGGGCAATGGCGGGCAGGTGATCCAGCCGACCTTCGTCAAGGGCCAGCGCAACGAGGCGCAGCAGGTGGTCGATCCGGAAGTCGCACGTGAAGTGGTGCGGATGATGGAGACCGTGGTGACCAATGGCGGCGCCAAGCAGGCGGCGATCCTCGGTTACCACGTCGCCGGCAAGACCGGTACCGCGCGCAAGAACGGCCCCCGTGGCTATGAGCGCGGCCACTACAACCTGCTGTTCGCCGGCGTGGTGCCGGCCACCGCACCGCGTTTTGCCGCAGTGATCGTGGTCAACGATCCGCGTGGCGCCAAGCAGTACGGCGGGCTGGTGTCCGCGCCGGTGTTCCACCATGTGATGGAAGGTACGCTGCGGCTGATGGACGTGCCGCCGGATGACATCCAGTCGTGGCTGGCGGCGCAGGCGGCGGGCAAGGTTGGCGGCAACCCGGCCACCCATCCGGCGGTGCTGCCGGTGGCCGATGCCGCCGATGCCGCCAATCCCGAGGCCGAATTCGCCGCGGCGATCCCGACGGCCCCGGTGGAGGTGCGCCAATGAGCCGCACGATGCCGCTGTCGCAGCTGTTGCCCGATCAGGTGCTGGCGCACGATGTGCAGATCGGCGGACTGGTGCTGGATTCGCGCCACGTGCGCCCCGGCGATGCCTTCGTGGCGATTGCCGGTTTCGGCGCGCATGGGCTGGGCTTTGTCGAGCAGGCGCGGGCCGCCGGCGCTGCCGCGATCCTGTTCGAGCCGCCGGCTCCGGCCGGCTTGCCGGCTCCGGCCGATGCCATCGCCGTGCCGGGCCTGCGCTCGCGCATGGGCGCGATGGCCGATGAATTCCACGGCCATCCATCGCAGGCGATGACGATGGTTGGCGTCACCGGCACCAACGGCAAGACCTCGACCGTGCAGTTGCTGGCGCAGGCTTGGCACCTGCTGGGTATCGCCAGCGGCTCGATCGGCACGCTGGGCGTAGGCCTGTACGGCGACGTGGTGCCGACCGGTTTCACCACGCCGCTGGTGCTGCAGATGCACGAGCTGCTGGCGCGGCTGCGTGATGGCGGCGCCCATGCGGTGGCGATGGAGGTCAGCTCGCACGCGCTGGACCAGGGGCGCGTGGATGCGGTGCACTACGACGTTGCGGTGTTCAGCAACCTCACCCGCGACCATCTGGACTATCACGGCGACATGGCCAGCTACGGCGCGGCCAAGGCGCGGCTGTTCCACCGTCCCGGCCTGAAGGCGGCGGTGATCAACCTGGACGATGCATTCGGCCGTGAACTGGTCACCACGCTGGCCGGCGGTGTGCAGCCCATCGGCCTGAGCTCGACCGGCCAGGCCGGGGCCACGGTGCGTGCCGACAACCTGGTGCTGGACGGGCAGGGCATCGGCTTCGATCTGGTGATCGGCACTGGGGGTCATGCGCTGCGTTCGCCGCTGCTGGGTCGCTTCAATGTCGACAATCTGCTGGCCGTGGCTGGTACGCTGCATGCGCTGGGCCAGCCGGCGGCAACCATCGCCACTGTGCTGGGCCAGCTGCAGCCGATTGCCGGGCGGATGAACCGCCTTGGCGGCGAGGGCGAGCCGACCGTGGTCATCGACTACGCGCACACGCCCGACGCGCTGGAACAGGCGTTGCGCAGTCTGCACGGCCATCTCGACGGCCGCCTGCTGTGCGTGTTCGGCTGTGGTGGCGATCGTGATACCGGCAAGCGCCCGCAGATGGCGGCCATTGCCGAAGAACTGGCCGACGTGGTGTTCGTCACCGACGACAACCCGCGCGGCGAGGATGGCGATGGCATCGTCGCCGACATCATGGCCGGCTTCGCCGCGCAGCGATGCGCAGGCGATGCGCCTGGAGCATCGGGCCGCTCCACTGAAATACACGTACAGCGCGACCGCGCCCGTGCCATCGCCGCGGCCGTCGCGCAGGCCGGCGCCGGCGACATCGTGCTGGTTGCCGGCAAGGGGCACGAGCCCTACCAGGAGATTGCAGGTATCAAACATCCTTTCGATGACACCGAGGTTGCATCGCGCGCGCTGCAGGCGCGTGCCGCCACCGGTCAGGAGGCGGGCGTTGCACCGCGTATTGATGCGGGGGAGCAACCATGAAGCGCACCCCGCTGTCGTTGATCGCGCATTGGGCCGAGGGTGAAATCCACGGCGACGATGTGATGGTCGACGCCGTCGGCAACGACACCCGCACGCTGGTCCCGGGCAGCCTGTATGTGGCGCTGCGCGGCGAGCGCTTCGATGGCCACGACTTTGCCGCCGATGCCGTGGCCGCCGGTGCCGGCGCGCTGCTGGTGGAGCAGCGGCTGCCGCTGGATGTGCCGCAGGTCGTGGTCGCCAATAGCGAGCGGGCCCTGGCGAAGATCGCCGCCGCCCTGCAGCAGGGACGTGACACGGCGGTGTTCGCGATTACCGGCAGCAACGGCAAGACCAGCGTCAAGAGCCTGTTGCTGGCGATCCTGCAGCATGCGGTGCTGCTCCGCGGCGGGCGGGTCTATGCCACTCCGGGCAACCGCAACAACGAGATCGGCCTGCCGCTGGCGGTGATCGAGGCACCGGATGATGCCGACTACGCCGTCTATGAGATGGGCGCCGGCAAGCCGGGTGACATCGCCTACCTGACCGACATCGCGCGCCCGCGCTATGCGCTGGTCAACAACGTGGCCGCCGCGCATCTGGAACGCATGGGCGACCTGCTGGGCGTGGCCACCACCAAGGGCACCATCTACGCGGCGCTGCCGGAAAACGGCGTGGCGGTGATCAATGCCGACGACGCCTTCGCGCCGTTCTTCGAGCAGCACTTCATCGGTGCTCCCGCGCGTTGCAAGGTGTTGCGCTTCGGCCTGGAGCACAGTGCCGAAGTACGCGCCACCGGCATCGTGCCGGGCACCTCGGAGTCGCGCTTCACCCTGGTCACGCCGCAGGGCGAGGCGGCGGTACAGCTGCAGCTGGGTGGCCGTCACAACGTGCTCAATGCGCTGGCTGCGGCCTCGCTGGCGCTGGCTGCCGGCATCACGCTGCAACAGGTGGTCGAAGGGCTGGCGCAGGCGCGTCCGGTCGCCGGTCGCCAGGTCGCCCATCAGCTGCCCAGCGGCGCGGTGCTGGTCGATGACAGCTACAACGCCAATCCCGGCTCGCTGGCCGCCGCGATCACCGCGCTGGCCTCAAGCAAGGAGGCGGGCTGGCTGGTGCTGGGCGACATGCGCGAACTGGGCGACGGTGCGCAGGCACTGCATGCACAGGCCGGGCAGCAGGCCCGCGACGCCGGCATCAAGCGGCTGTATACGCTCGGGCCGCTGAGCGAGGCAGCCTCCAAGGCGTTTGGCGAGGGTGGGCGTCATTTCGACAGCCATGCCGCGCTGGCCGCCGCGCTGCAATCCGAACTTCATGCTGGCGTGCGTTGCCTGGTCAAGGGCTCGCGCGGCAGCGCCATGGACAAGATCGTGACCGCGCTGTTGCAGCGTGGCGAGGACTCACCACATGTTGCTTGAACTGGCCCGCTGGTTGCAGCAGCTGGATGATCTGTTCCGGTTGTTCAACTACATCACCTTCCGCGGCATCCTCGCGGCACTGACCGCGCTGGGGCTGTCGCTATGGCTCGGCCCGGCGGCGATCCGCCGGCTGGCGCAGCTCAAGGGTGGCCAGCCGATCCGCAAGGACGGCCCGCAGTCGCACTTTTCCAAGGCCGGCACCCCGACCATGGGTGGCGGGCTGATCCTGACCACCGTGCTCATTTCGGTATTGCTGTGGGGCGACCTGCGCAACCGCTATGTGTGGCTGGTGCTGGCGGTGATGCTGTGCTTCGGCGCGATCGGCTGGTACGACGACTGGATCAAGATCGCCAGGCGTGATCCCAACGGCCTGAAGTCGCGCTGGAAGTACCTGCTGCAGTCGATCTTCGGCCTCGCCGCCGGCCTGTTCCTGTTCTACACGGCCGATGTGCCGGCGGCGCTGACGCTGTACATCCCGATGTTCAAGTCGATCGCGCTGCCGCTGGCCGGTATCAGCTTCGTGACCATCGCCTACTTCTGGATCGTCGGCTTCTCCAATGCGGTCAATCTGACCGACGGCCTGGACGGTCTGGCGATCATGCCGACGGTGCTGGTCGCCTGCGCGCTGGGCGTGTTCGCCTACGCCTCGGGCAACGCGGTGTTCTCCAGCTACCTGCAGATCCCGCAGATTCCCGGTGCCGGCGAGCTGGTCATCATCTGTGCGGCGATCGCCGGCGCGGGCCTGGGCTTCCTGTGGTTCAACACCTATCCGGCGATGGTGTTCATGGGCGATGTCGGCGCGCTGGCGCTGGGCGCGGTGCTGGGCACCATCGCGGTGATCGTGCGCCAGGAACTGGTGCTGGTGATCATGGGCGGCGTGTTCGTGATCGAGACGCTGTCGGTGATGATCCAGGTGGCCTCGTTCAAGCTCACCGGCAAGCGCGTGTTCCGCATGGCGCCGATCCACCACCACTTCGAGCTGAAGGGCTGGCCGGAGCCGCGCGTGATCGTGCGCTTTTGGATCATCTCGGTGGTGCTGGTGCTGATCGGCCTGGCAACGTTGAAGGTGCGTTGATGGACGACTACGCGCGCCAGGCGACCCGTCTTGAAGCCATCGGTGGCCACTTCGACAAGTGGCTGCTGGGCGCCGCCGTGGCGCTGGCTTCGCTCGGGGTCGTGATGGTGGCGTCCAGTTCCATCGCGCTGACGCAGAACCCCTTCCACTACCTCACCCGCCATCTGGTGTTCATCGGCATCGGCGTGGGCCTGGCGTGGCTGGTGACGCGCGTGGAGCTGCGCGATATCGAAAAGCGCAACCACCTGCTGCTGCTGGGCTGCTTTGTGCTGCTGGTGGTGGTGTTCATCCCGGGCCTCGGCAGCAGCGTCAATGGCGCGCGGCGCTGGATCAACCTGGGTATTTCCAAGTTCCAGACGGTGGAAGCGGTGAAGGTGCTGTACATCGTGTGGCTGTCCAGCTACCTGGTGCGCTTTCGCGACGAGGTCAATGCGACCTGGCCGGCGATGCTCAAGCCGGTATTTGTGGTCGGTGTGCTGGTCGTGCTGCTGCTGCTGCAACCGGACTTCGGCTCCTCGAGCCTGCTGCTGGGCATCACCACCTGCATGCTGGTGCTGGGCGGCGCGCAGATGAAGCGCATCCTGCTGCCGGCGCTGGTGATGGTGGTCGCGCTGGGCCTGCTGGTGTACTTCGAGCCGTACCGCATGCGCCGTATCACCTCGTTCATGGATCCGTGGGAAGACCAGCTCGGCTCCGGCTACCAGCTGACCAACGCGCTGATGGCCATCGGCCGCGGCGAGTGGATCGGCGTCGGCCTGGGCGCATCGATCCAGAAGCTCAACTACCTGCCCGAAGCGCATACCGACTTCATCTTCTCGGTGATGGCCGAGGAGCTGGGTTTCGTCGGCGTGTGCGTGATCGTCGGCCTGTACACGCTGCTGGTCGGCCGCGCGTTGTGGCTGGGCATGCATTGCATCCAGATGCGTCGTCATTTCGCCGGCTACATCGCCTTCGGCATCGCCTTGTGGATCGGTCTGCAGACCTTTGTCTCGATCGGTGTGAACCTCGGCATCCTGCCGACCAAGGGCTTGACCCTGCCGCTGATTTCGTCCGGTGGTTCCAGCGTGATGATGACCTGCGTGGCGATGGGACTGCTGCTGCGCGTGTCCTACGAATACAACCGCGCGGTGCGTCGCCAGGAAGTGCGTGATGACATCGAGCCGCAGGTGGAGGTGGCCGACGAACCGGTCGCCATGCCGCAGCCGGTGAGCGTCACCGCGATCGCGGCTGCCGCGCAGGACAGTGCCGCCCGTGCTGCCAGCCGCATGCGGCAGCGGATCGAACCGACCTTCGGAGGGCTTGCCTGATGGCCGCGCCCAATGACAACGCACGTCCGGTGATGATCATGGCCGGCGGTACCGGCGGTCATATCTTCCCGGGCCTGGCCGTGGCCAAAGTGTTGCGCGCGCGTGGCGTGCCGGTGACATGGCTGGGTGCCGAGGGCGCGATGGAAACCCGGCTGGTGCCGCAGCACGATATCCCCATCGACACGCTGGCTATCTCCGGCCTGCGCGGCAAGGGCAAGCTGGCGCTGCTGACTGCACCGGTGCGGGTGATGCGGGCGATCCGCAGTGCCGGCTTCGTGATGCGCCGCTGCCAGCCGCGTGCGGTGATCGCCTTCGGCGGTTTTGCGGCCGGCCCGGGCGGCATGGCGGCGCGGCTGATGGACCTGCCGTTGCTGGTGCATGAGCAGAACCGCGCACCGGGCATGACCAACCGCATCCTGTCGCGTTTCTCCCGGCGCCTGCTGACCGGCTTCCCGGGCAGCTTCGCCAATGGCCGCGAAGAGGTGGTCGGCAATCCGGTGCGTGCCGAAATCGCCGCGTTGCCGGTGCCCGAACAGCGGCTGGCCGCTCGCAGTGGGCCGATGCGCCTGCTGGTGCTGGGCGGCAGCCAGGGCGCGCGCGCCCTGAACAATGCGGTGCCCAAGGCGCTGGCGGCGCTAGCCGATGATGCCGGCATCGAGGTCTGGCACCAGTGCGGCGAGAAGCTGCATGAAGAGGCGCTGGAGGCCTATCGCGAGGCCGGCGTGAGCGGCCGTGTCGATGCCTTCATCCAGGACATGGCCGCCGCCTACGACTGGGCCGATGTGGTGGTGTGCCGGGCCGGCGCTTCCACCCTGGCCGAGCTGTGCGCGGTGGGCATCGGCAGTGTGCTGGTGCCGTTCGCCGCGGCGGTCGATGACCACCAGACCCGCAATGCCGAATACCTGGTCGAGCGCGGCGCTGCCGAGCTGCTCAAGCAGGACGACGCGCTGGCCACCCATCTGGAAGGCGTGCTGCGCGCGCTTGCCAACAATCCGGCCCGTCGCATGCAGATGGCGCAGGCCGCGCGTGCGCTGGCCAAGGTCGATGCGGCCGAACGCATCGCCGACATCATTCTCGAGGAAG